>JAZNGF010000049.1:0-126861 GCA_045576295.1 Acutalibacteraceae bacterium
ACAAGCGATTTTGTAGATGTGAAAAAGGTATTTTTCCCTTTCTGTAGTGAGCCGAACTCTCGCACAACCGAATACAAGCCACCGAGCGCATGGATAAGAACAAATCCATGCGCTTTTTTATTCCCACAGAAAGGAGGAAAAGCCATGCGAAAGCAAACGAACTTGGCCGAGGTCAAACTAACCGCCCTTGCTCTGCTATCCACAGAGACCAATGAAACGCCGTACTCACCGATGATCGTCAAGCACCCCTTCACCGACACCGGAGTAAGTGCTATCCCCGATGGCAAAGGTGGCGTGGAGATGATCGATCTCACAGAAGATGATGCACAGCTCAGGTGGCGACAGTCTATGGCACGGCAGATCGATAAGGCAGATAGTGCCTACGCAATATATATGATGGTCACCAAGCCCTACGCGCTGACCTTTCTGAAATTCGCAATGCCCCATCTCTCAAGAGAAGATATGTCTCAAATCCTCGCCAGTGCATGGACGAGGTCTGAAGCACCGCACCAGGATGTGAACGTCACCGTCAACCAGCTACTGCGGATGTTCAAGCAAGCCGATCCCACTTGCCTCATGGAGCAAGACGAATATATCCAGTTCAAGACATTGGACGACACGGTGACTGTCTACCGAGGGGTAACCCCTCACAATGCTAAAAGTGTGAAAGCGTTATCCTGGTCACTGAATCAGGAAACAGCCGAATGGTTTGCCCACCGCTTCGGCGAGAACGGAACGGTCTACGAAGCACAGATCCTTGAACTTTTCAAAGGTTTCCTTCTGCTTTTCCGTAAGACCGGCATTGAGTTCTTCCTCGTTTTTGCATATCAACTTGACGAGCTTATCCACTTTCGTCCCTCGCTTGATATACCTTTCGTGCGGACTGATGTTGCCATAGTATAAATTTTCAAGTGTTGTCATGTGCGTTGCACCTCCTTTTTGCAACACAAATACATACCACAACACTTTCCACAAGTCCAGCGAAATATAAAAATTTGAGGACATCGCCGAAGTGATGCCCTCATAATTAAGATTTGGGAGAATATATTTCCTTGTCTGATTTGTTTTTACTTATTTCATTAAATCTGCGAGGGTGATACCATCAAAATAGTTGTTCACCATATTGTGAAACTCTGTCCACATAGGAAGTGTCGGACAGGTATCTGCACGGTCGCATTTTTCGGCGTTACAGCTAAGACAGGTAACGGGGGCTAAATCGCCTTCGGCGACTCTTAAAATATCACCCACTCTGTACTCTTTAGGCTCTTTTGAAAGGCGGTAGCCGCCGCCCTTGCCGTGAACACCCTCGACATAATTATTCTTCGAGAGTACCGGCATAATTCTTTCTATATATTTAAGCGACAATCCCTGACGTTCTGCAACCTTTTTCATGGCAATATAACCGTCGCTTCGATTATCGGCGAGGTCGAGCATCACGCGCAGAGCATATCTGCCTCTTGTAGAAATCAACATTATACCTTACCTCCAATAATATTCTCTGCGTAGCGGACGGCTTCCATTGCGTCCTTTGCGTATTTGTCTGCGCCTATCTTGTCGGCATATTCTTGTGTAAGCACTGCGCCACCGACTACGGTCTTGCACCAAGGTGCTTGAGCTCTAAGTTGTTTGATAGTTTCTTCCATAGCAGGAACGGTGGTAGTCATAAGAGCGCTAAGACCTGCAAGCGGTGCATGAAGCTCTACGACCTTTTGGACAATTGCTTCGGGCGGCACATCCTTACCGAGATCTACCACGTTAAAGCCGTAGTTCTCGAGCAAGAGCTTAACTATATTTTTGCCAATATCGTGAATATCGCCATGAACGGTGGCAATTACAAACGTACCCTTATCGGCGGCTTTTTCTCCGCCCGCCATAAAGCCTTTTATTACTTCAAAAGCGCTTTTGGCGGCTTCGGCACTCATAAGCAGCTGCGGTAAATAAACCGTCTTTTCTTCAAAGCATTTACCTACGGTATTGAGTGCAGGGATGATTTCGTTATTAACAATTTCGAGTGGAGCAATATTAAAAAGAAGCATCTTTGTCAGCTCGGCGGCTTTATCTTTAAAGCCTTTTATAACTGCACGCCCAAGCTCGGATGAAAATTCTTCGGCGGTCTTTTTGGTTTCAGCAGTTGTAGTAGGTGCGGTAACGGTAAACAAATCTGCCGCACCGATATATTCAGCACAATTTTCGTCAAGACCCTTTAGTGCCTTATATGTGTAATAGGTCTTCATTATATCCGCCGAATACGGATTCATAATAGCCGCCGAAAGCCCGTTTTCAAGAGCTAAGGCAAAGAATGTGCCGTTTATTGCATCCCTGTTCGGCAGTCCAAATGAAATGTTTGAAACGCCCAGGGATGTATGGCAACCGAGTTCATTCTTTATGGTTTTAAGAGCGTTAAGGGTTGCTATGGCGGCTTGATTATCCGCACTAATTGTCATAGCCAATGTATCGAAAATGATATCTTTCCTCTCGATACCGTATTTTGCGGCGGTATCAAGTATCTTTTCGGCAATTTTCACTCTGCCTTCAGCCGTTTCGGGAATACCGTTCTCATCTAAAGTAAGAGCTACCACCACTCCGCCGTATTTTTTAACCAGAGGGAATACGGTTTCCATGCTCGTCACTTTACCGTTTACGGAATTTATCATTGCCTTTCCGTTATAACGGCGAAGTGCCGTTTCCATTGCGGTAACATCTGCGGTATCTATTTGCAAAGGCAGGTCGATAATAGCCTGCAATTCACATATGGCATTTTTGAGCATCTTGGTTTCATCAATATCGGGAAGTCCTACATTAACATCAAGTATGTGAACACCCTTTTCCTGCTGATTAACACCTTCGGAAAGGATATAATCCATATCGTTATCGAGTAGCGCCTGCTTAAAACGCTTTTTACCCGTAGGATTGATACGCTCACCGATAAGGATAGGCTTTTCGCCAAACTCAACAGTATGAGTATAAGAAGATACCATTGTTATATTCTTATTTTGGGTAGGCACCGGTGTGAAAGAACAAGTCTTCGAATATAAAGCTTCAATGTATTCTGGTGTCGTGCCGCAACAACCACCTACAACACGAACACCTTGCTTTACAAGTTCGGCTACCTCACCCGAAAAATCATCGGCAGTTACATCAAAAACCGTTTTTCCGTCTACCGATTTTGGAAGTCCTGCATTGGGCTTGAGTATTACAGGAACAGATGCTGTTTGCAGCAGTTCCTCTGCAACACCACGAAGCTGACGGGGACCTAAAGAACAGTTTGCGCCTAAAGCATCAACACCCATACCTTCGAGAAGCGCTACCATTGCGGCGGGGGTTGCACCCGTCATCAGCTTACCGTCTTCACCGTAAGCGTTAGAAACAATTACGGGAAGGCTGCTGTTTTCCTTAGCGGCAAGGAGAGCGGCTTTGGTTTCGTAAGAGTCGTTCATTGTTTCAATGATAATAAGGTCTACGCCATATTTCACGCCGAGCTTTACGGTTTTTGCAAATAGGCTTACCGCATCCTCAAAATCAAGATCACCGAGCGGTTTTAAAAGTTTTCCCGAAGGGCCGATATCAAGCGCAATAAATTTTTCACTCTTAGATACAGACTGTTCTCTTGCGGCTTTGGCATTAAAAACAGCCGCCATTATGATATTTTCAAGCTCATCCTCAGCAAATTTAAGTATATTTGCGCCAAAGGTATTGGTACAAACAACGTTACTGCCTGCATCGAAGTAGGCTTTGTGTATGTTCGTAATCACGTCCGAGTGCGACAAATTCCAGCGTTCAGGATGCTCACCGGGACGAAGCCCCTGCGCTTGCAATAGCGTTCCCATACCACCGTCAAGATAAACTATATTGTTTTTTAAATATTCTTTGAAATTCATAAAGCACCTCTGAATGCGCAGTCGCTTTTATCGCAAAGAGCACATTTGTTAGTTGTTGTTTTTTCTTTTTTGTCGCCAAGTCCTACAATAGCTGTAACCGATTTTGAAGGCGACATAAGCAGACTGTCATTGAGGGTCAGCCCTATCTGCTTTTCGGGGGAAAGAACTGCAAAAATCTCCTTTTGTGAGGTGAGCGGCAAATCCCCGTAACCAGGACTGAAGCGTGGCTTTGTATCCATATTATATTCCTTTGATATATCGGCACAAAAAGTGTCACAAAGCGCCTCAATACGTTCAGCGCCAATAGCCTGAAACATCAGCGCTTTTGAGGGGGAAATCCGTCCGTATTTTGCAATAAGACGGTCGATTTCAACACCGACGGTTGCGGCAAACAGTATGGCACTTTCACTTTCCTTTAAATTAAATGCTAAATTTTTCGACCGCAAAGTGAATGCACCAAAGTCACATATATCATCACAGATTTTTACCAAAAACTTACGGTAACACACCTTATATGTGAGTTTAGTCTTAATTTCGTCAATACAAGACTTTACAAGTGCCGCTATTTCGCTGTCCGCTTCTTTACAGCCTGCATACCGTAAAATTTCCTTTTCACAAAAAGGCGGCTCGTTATAGGTTTTAATTAAAATTACAGAATTCATTTTTCTAACATATCCGAAAGATTATTTTGTATCTTTGCCGCCACGTCAGGCTTGTTCATCGAGTATACATGCACATTGGTGATGCCGTTAGCATATAAATCGATAATCTGGTCGGTAGCATAAGCAATACCTGCCTGTTTCATAGCGGCAGGGTCACTACCGAATTTATCCACAAGGCTTTTGAAACGCTGAGGCATAAACGAGCCTGAGAGTTTGATAGCACGGGCAACCTGATTGGCATTTGTGATAGGCATAATACCGGGGATTACCGGCACAGTAATGCCTGCCTCACGAATCTTATAAAGGAAATTATATAAAAGATTATTATCAAAAAACATCTGCGTGGTCAGAAAGTCACAGCCTGCATCCACTTTTTCCTTAAGATATTTGATATCCTCTTTCTGATTTGTACTTTCGGGATGAATTTCGGGATAGCAAGCACCACCAATACAAAAATCGGGGTTGGCAACTTTGAGTTCTAAAATAAGGTCTATAGCATGCTTATAGTCCCAACCGCTTCGGTCAGCATTTTCAAGATCTACGGGGATATCTCCTCTGAGTGCCATAACATTCTGGATTCCCGCCGCTTTAATTTCTTCGATCTTTTTCTTTACGGTTTCCTTTGTTGATGAAACACAAGTGAGGTGTTCCAAGGTTGGCACACCGTAAAGCTTTTTTATGTTTTTAGCAATGTCAAGCGTGTATTCACTTGTGCCGCCGCCTGCACCGTATGTAACACTCATAAAGGCAGGATGAAGCTTTGCAATTTCCTCAGTGGCGGTTTTCACACTTTCAAAGCTTGTCTCACTTTTAGGCGGAAAAACCTCAAACGAAAGTGATAATTTATTTTGAGCAATTATATCAATAATTTTCATAACACTAATACCTTCTTAAAACATTGATAACATATTATACACCCAAACAGGTAGGTAAATCAAGTTGTTTTCTACTTGAACATAAATTAATGCCGACATCATACAAAGCAGACGTAGGCAATTTTATTTATTCTGCAAATAGCGGAGTAGACAAATATCTGTCGCCGGTATCGGGCAGAAGAACGACTATGGTCTTGCCTTCATTTTCGGGACGTTTTGCGAGTTCAATTGCGGCAAAGGTGGCGGCACCCGAAGAAATCCCTACGAGAACGCCCTCGCTTTTACCAATGAGCTTACCCACCCTAAAAGCATCTTCATTGGAAACGGGAATAATCTCGTCATAAATGCCCGTGTTAAGAACATCGGGAACGAAGCCTGCGCCGATGCCTTGAATCTTATGAGGACCGGCAACACCTGTGGAGAGCACCGCAGAAGCGGCAGGCTCGACCGCTACGACCTTGATGTTAGGATTTTTAGATTTCAGATATTCGCCTACACCTGTAACCGTACCGCCTGTGCCTACGCCTGCAACAAAGATATCCACCTGTCCGTCGGTATCTTCATAAATCTCAGGGCCGGTATTTTCTCTGTGCGCTTTTGGATTGGCAGGGTTTACAAACTGACCGGGGATAAAACTGTTAGGCGTTTGGGCGGCGAGTTCTTCCGCCTTTGCAATGGCACCCTTCATACCTTTAGCACCTTCAGTGAGTACAAGCTCGGCTCCATATGCTTTCATTAAGCTTCGGCGCTCTACCGACATCGTTTCGGGCATTGTGAGAATAATGCGGTAGCCTCGCGCCACCGCTACCGATGCAAGACCGATTCCTGTGTTGCCGCTTGTTGGCTCAATAATAACCGAATCAGGTTTCAGCTTGCCGCTTGCTTCGGCATCGTCAATGATTGCTTTGGCAATACGGTCTTTAACAGACCCTGCGGGATTAAAATATTCAAGCTTTGCGACAATCTTCGCTTTAAGTCCCAAGGCTTTTTCAATATGTGTGAGTTCAAGAAGAGGGGTTTTACCAATGAGTTGATCCGCTGATGTATAAATGTTAGACATAATAATTACTCCTTTACTGCGTTAAAACCGCCCTTAAGGTCGGCGATAATATCATCAATATGCTCGATTCCAATGGAAAGACGGATGGTGTTTGGCTTAATGCCTTGATCGGCAAGTTCTTCTTCGCTAAGCTGGCTATGTGTGGTGGTTGCCGGGTGGATTACAAGGCTCTTGGCATCGGCAACATTGGCAAGCAGAGAGAAGATTTTAAGGTTATCGATAAACTTGTGAGCCTCCGCCTGACCGCCCTTGATTTCAAATGTAAAAATCGAACCGCCGCCACCCGGAAAATATTTATTATAAAGAGCATTGTCGGGATGGTCGGGCAGGGACGGATGATTGACCTTTTCAACCTGCGGATGATTCTTTAGGAATTCAACCACCTTTTTGGTGTTCTCTGCGTGGCGTTCCAAACGAAGCGACAGGGTTTCAATGCCCTGCAAAAGCAAGAACGCCGCAAAGGGAGAAATGGTAGCACCCGTATCACGAAGAAGTATTGCACGAATATAGGTAACAAACGCTGCGGGGCCTACTGCCTTAACAAAGGACACACCGTGATAGCTTGGGTTGGGATCGGCGATAGCGGGATATTTTCCACTTGCCGCCCAATCGAATTTACCTGAGTCAACGATGATACCACCAAGCGTTGTACCGTGACCTCCGAGGAATTTAGTAGCGGAATGTACTACAATATCCGCGCCGTGCTCGATGGGACGGATAAGATACGGAGTACCAAAGGTGTTATCAACAACGAGTGGCAAACCGTGCTTATGTGCCAGTGAAGCCAAAGCATCAATATCCGGAATATCGCTGTTGGGGTTACCGAGGGTTTCGATATATATGGCTCTGGTGTTATCCTGAATAGCCGCCTCAACCTCTGCTAAATCGTGAATGTTTACGAAGGTTGCAGTAATACCAAAGTTCGGGAGTGTGTGAGCGAGTAGGTTATAACTACCTCCGTAAATGGTCTTCTGAGCAACGAAGTGACCGCCCCTCACGCCGAGAGCTTCAAGGGTATATGTAATTGCCGCCGCACCCGAAGCGAGAGCCAATGCCGCAACACCGCCTTCAAGGGCTGCAACACGCTGTTCTAAAACATCCTGTGTTGAGTTGGTAAGCCTGCCGTAGATGTTACCAGCGTCGGCAAGACCGAAGCGGGCGGCTGCGTGAGCGGAGTTTTTAAATACATAAGAGGTAGTTGCATAAATCGGTACCGCACGAGCATCGGTAGCAGGGTCGGGATTTTCCTGACCTACGTGAAGTTGTAAAGTTTCAAATTTAAGTTCTGACATAATTCTTATTTCCTTTCATAATCGAATGTTTAATGTAATGCTTTTTAGGATGCTATATACATCGACACATTCGACCAAAACGGAAATTGGCTCTGACGAGCTTTTCAAAATAGTTTTCCATACGGGATTACCTGCCTTTAAAAAATAAATCGGAAGACTCCGATAAAGTCTCCCGATCTTAAACAAATATATGGCACACCTGATTATGCGGCCTGAGTGTTTACCTCTGAGATGGAGAACATATCGGAAATTAAAGCGCAAAAAGTCATGCACATGCTATAAGTCCACATGCACATCTCCATCATAATAATAGTGGCTAACCCTAACTTTTTCATAATATGATCTCCTTTCTTTACGAATTACCTACCGTTTAGGTTGGTATAAGTATAACACCATTTACCTACCTTGTCAATAGGTAAATGGAATTTTTTTGAAAAATTTTAAAGGCGCCGCTTTTGTGTGAAGCGACGCCTTTCTGCTATTTATTCAGTTCCTTTCGTTTTGACCGTCTGACACGGTTGATATGCCGTTCAAAGTCACCGTTTGAGATAAGTTCGGCTAATACGAATTGAATGTAAGTCGGAACTGTGCACGAATAGAAGTCTAATCTCTCTTTAAACTCCGAAACAAGGTGCTTTGGCAACACCATATATCCGACACGGAAGGACGGAGATACGGTCATTGAAAAGGTATTCATATAAATTACGTTGTCATTGGAAGTATGCGAAAATAGTGTTTCCTCCGGTTTTTGAGAAAGTGAAAATTCTGATTCGAAATCATCTTCCACAATAAACCTATCATTTTGTCCTGCCCAACGTAAATATTCGTGTCTTTTGGAGGCAGAAGCTGTAACTCCGCTGGGATAGCTTCGATAGGGGGAAATATGTAGCACATCAGCGTGGCAATTTTGGAGTGCACCCGAATCGATACCGTCGTGGCCAAGAGGCAGTTTTTTAAGCTGCACACCGGAGGAGATGTATACCTGTTCTATTTTTTTATAAGAAGGTGCTTCGATGGCATACACCTTGTTTCTTCCCAGCAGACCTACGGTTAGATTGTACAGATATTCCGAGCCGGAGCCGATGATTATTTGTTCCGGCTCTGCATATATTCCTCTGCTTCTGGCAAGGTAGCGGCTGATCGCCTCACGAAGCTCTACAGAGCCTGTATTTAGTGAACGGTCAAGAATCGTTTCGCCCAAATCGCTTATCACCCTGCGCATCGTTTTTGCCAGTACAGAAAACGGAAATTCAATAGAGGTCGAGCTTTCGTGACGATTGGTGTGATGTATCGGATACTTTTTATCATTTGCAGAAGCTACAAAACCGTCGTCAGCACGGAAAATAACGAAATAGCCGCTACGTTCCCGAGCTTCTATATATCCTTCATCGCAAAGCAAGGCGTAGGCGTGCTCAACCGTCACGGTGCTGATACCCACCTCGTCAGCAATTATTCTTTTGGATGGCAGCTTGCTGCCGGAGGGATAAATCCCCTTAACTATATCCTCTCGCACCTGTTTGTAGAGTTGAAGATAAGCGGGAATGCCTGTTGCATTATCAATTACATACTTCATCTGGTGATATAAAATTCTCCTTTTCTGACTATTTCAATATCATCAGATTTATTATATACTAATGTGGTAAGTTAATCAATAGGAGAAAGATGAAATATGAAAGAGAAAAACGCAACTCAAAAAATCGTTATTGCAGCATTGCTTGCGGCACTGACCTGCGTAGCAACAATGATCATTAAAATCCCGTCACCCTTAAAGGGCTATTTAAATTTAGGTGACTGCGTGGTTTTGCTCGCAGGATGGATGCTGTCTCCTGTGTACGGATTTTTGGCGGCGGGACTCGGTTCTGCATTGGCAGACTTGTTTTCGGGATACGTTGTGTATGCACCTGCAACCTTTGTTATCAAAGGCTTGATGGCACTGGTTGCATACTACGGCTTTAAGGTGTTACATAAGAAGCTCGGCAACCTGCCTTCCCGAATCATTACGGGGATTACTGCCGAGGCAGTTATGATACTTGGCTATTTTGTGTTTGAGGGCTTCCTATATGGTTTCGGACCATCTGTTGTGAATATCCCGGCAAACGGCGTTCAGGGAATTGCTGGACTTGTTCTCGGATGCATACTTGTCAAGGTGTTTGAAAAAAGTAAACTCATACAATTCTAAGGATGGCAAAGGCGGCGCAGAAATGCGAAAAGGTGATATAACCTCATTTCTCGTAACGGAATTTTCTTATTTTTTCATAACCCCGCACTTTCCCCCCATTTTCTATGGTCATCTAAATTAGGAACACACCAACAATAATTGCAACATATTTGAAACCCGCAGAATACCCGTGAAAGACTTCACACTCCATTTTTAGGGTAAAGTCTTTCTTGTATCAATCTTGATGGGATTAGGCATATATGAATCACAAAAACACCCCCGTGTTATTTATAAAAACACGAGGGTGTTCTGCATTTAGCAAAATCTTTTTACAACTTAATTCTGTTTATTGTTTGCTTTCGGCGATATTTCGTTCCACAGGGTAAACCCTAAAATAAGTAGTCCGCCGATTACCTGCCACAGCGACATTTTTTCCCCTAAAACCGTAACCGAAATCAGCACAGCAACCAAAGGATCAATGTAGCTAAGGATTGCCGCTTTTTGGCCCGGCAACTCTTTAAGGGATGAGAAATACAAACAATATGTAACGCCCGTGTGCACAAGGCCAACAATAAGCAAATTCGCCCAGCCTATTCCGTTGAGTCCTCCAAGGGTGATGCCGCTTGTAAACAGCACGTACGGAATTAACACAACAATGGCAGAAACAAACTGCAAGAAAGTTCTGTGAATGCCTTTAACATTTTTAATAAACTTATTAAGCAAAATAACGGTTGCATAGAAAACGGCCGCACCTAAGCCGAACAGTATGCCTAAAAGATCGGTGCCACCGCCCACATCACCAATGCCTGTGATAAGAACAAGCCCCAAAGTTGACATAACAAAGCAAATAATTTGCCTGCCTGTTAACCTTTCTTTAAAAATAACAGGGCAAGCCAAAGTTACAATAACCGGCGCAAAATAATAGCTTAATGTGGCCACAGAAACAGTTGTGTATTTATATGCTTCAAACAACAAAATCCAGTTTATCCCCATTGCGACACCTGAAATTATTAGCAAAGGAACCTCTTTTTTAATATTAACAAATGAAAATTTCTGCTTGGTAACTAATAAAAATACAGCAATTAGTAAAGCCGCCAAAACTGCGCGATACAGCGCAAGCTCACCTGATGAAACATCGATATTGCGCACAAAAAGCCCGAGTGTGCCAAATATTGCCATTGATGCAATCAGCATAAGCCGCGGGTTCATTAACTTTTTCATATTTTTGTTTTCCTCACATTCTGCAAAACGGTAGTGGCTAACCTGTTTATTATAAGCCGTTTTATGCCCTGTGTCAATTAGTGCGGCAGATTATAACAGCATAATAAAAGGGCGCCTTTAAAAGGCACCCTGTAATATATATCCAGCCTTGTAAGGATCGCGCCTTATGCTTATTCCTTGCCTGTCCAGCAATATGTGCAAACCCTATCTTTATCAATACCTATAGCTTCAAGCAAGCCATCAAGCGACTGATACCCTAAAGAATCAAAGCCCAGCTGCTCACAGATACGTTTAAGAAGGCGTTGGCCTCTTTCGGTTGTGGCATCGGAATACTCTTCTAAATGCTTAGCGCCTTCTGCGCCTTCAAGCTCATCAACCACTCTACGCGCAATAAGCTCATGCTCAGAGTTGCTTCGTGAAAAGCTAAGATATTTGCACCC
Organism: Acutalibacteraceae bacterium; assembly: GCA_045576295.1. GTDB lineage: Bacteria > Bacillota > Clostridia > Oscillospirales > Acutalibacteraceae > CAVALG01. Next base: position 11,587 of record JAZNGF010000049.1, read on the forward strand.
ATACATAATAGGCGGGCACGCCGAGCGCATATGCACCTCTTTAGCGCCTGCATTATAAAGGAATTCAACCGTTTCGCTAAGCTGTGTTCCTCTAACAATAGAATCGTCAACAAATAAAAGTTTTTTGCCCTCAATCAGTTCCGGAACAGGAATCTGTTTCATTTTAGCAACCTGATTTCTAACATTCTGGTTAGCAGGCATAAACGAGCGCGGCCATGTTGGGGTGTATTTAACAAAGGGGCGAGCATACTCGGCCCCGCTTTGGCAAGCGTAGCCCAATGCATGAGGAACACCTGAATCAGGCACACCGGCAACAAAATCAACCTTGGGGATTTCACCGCGCGCCATTTCATCTCGCGCCATAATTTTTCCGTTTAAAACCCTCATAACTTCAACGTTTCTTCCTTCGTAACGCGAGTTAGGATAACCGTAGTACGACCAAAGAAACGCGCAGATTTTCATTTTATCGCATGCAGGTGAAAGAACCTCAATTCCATCTGATTTCAGTTTCACAATTTCGCGCGGGCCAAGCTCATAAGCGTCTTCATATCCAAGTTTGGTATATGCAAACGATTCAAACGACACGCAGTGACCGTCTTCATTTTTTCCAATCAAAACGGGTAGGCGCCCTACCTTATCGCGAGCCGCAATAACTTCGCCATTAGATGTAAGAATTAAAAGCGTTAGTGAACCATCAATTTCATCCTGTGCGTGAAGAATACCTGAAACTAAATCTTCCTTTTGGTTAATAAGGGCCGCAACCAATTCGGTGGAATTAACCTTACCCGAGCTCATCGCCATAAACTGATGGCCGTGATCGGAATAGTATTTCTCAACCAATTCCTCTGCGTTGTTAATGCACCCAACCGTTGTTATGGCATAAATGCCAAGGTGCGAGCGCACAAGCAGGGGTTGAGGGTCGCTGTCGCTAATGCAGCCAATGCCGCTGCATCCGTGGAAGGTAGATAAATCTTTCTCGAACTTGGTGCGAAACGGGGTGTTTTCAATCGAATGGATTTGACGCTGGAATCCATCGGTTTCATCATGAATAATCATACCGCCACGCCTTGTTCCAAGGTGGGAATGATAGTCTACTCCAAAGAAAATATCTAATACGCAGTCTCTTTTTGAAACTGCACCAAAAAAACCGCCCATTATGCGAAGAAAAGTTCGTTGAGCGTCATAGGATCGATATACTCTCCGTTCTTATATACACGCATATTGCCTGATGCAATCTCGTCAATGAGCATTACGTTGCCATCAGCGTCGTAACCGAACTCGAACTTAATATCATAAAGGTCAAGACCTTTTGCTTTTAAATCGTCGGCAACGATTTTGGTGATAGCCTGTGTTTGAGCCTTAAGTGAGTCATACTGCTCTGCAGTCATAACGCCGAGGTCAACAAGGCCGTCTTTAGTAACAAGCGGGTCGCCCTTTGCATCGTTTTTAAAAGTGGTTTCAACGTAAGCCGGAAGATCCTGGCCTTCGGTGCAGTAATCAGAATAACGGCGATAGAAAGAACCAACTGCTTTATAACGGCAAATAACCTCTAAGCCTTTGCCGAACACTTTAGCCGAAAGAACTTCCATTGTTGTATCTTCAAGATTTGCACTCACATAGTGTGTTCTAATACCAGCCGCATTGATCTTTTCGAAGAAATAGATCGACATACGAAGGTTAACATCGCCAACGCCATCAATGGTAAGCCCAACAGAATTCTCGCCCGGATCGAACACACCGTCTTTTCCGGTGCAATCATCCTTGAACTTTAAAAGGCAATTGCCATTGTCAAGCGAATAAACGTCCTTTGTTTTTCCGGTGTAAACTAATTTCTTTGCCATGTGTGAAACTCTCCTTTATGTTTATGTATTTTACAAATCTATCTTAGGTTCTGTTTTTAACAAACAAAAGCCCATAACGACTGTTTAATTATAACCGCATAACGCCTTTTTTTCAACAAAAAATTATTAAAAATTTAATTTTTATTTTCTCTTTAAAAAACCAAATTCCAACCTCAGCTAAGTTGGCCGAACAAAGTCTTCTTCCCTTCCGCAAATACTTATTATCTCTTTCGGGATAAAGGTCGATTTTTATAATAACATTAAATTACGCAAAACTTAAAAGTTATGCAACTAAGTGAATGAAAAAAACCGCTGTGTATAACCCAAACCTTTTGCTTATTTATGCAAATATTCCTTTTTTATCAATGTTATACATAATCTGTGCAACCTCACAGCGTTGTGCACCTGCAACGGGGGCAATTTCGTTGCCGTTTTTGCCGCTTATAACACCCCTATGAATTGCCCAAAGCACAGCCGGTTGAGCATAAGGCGACACATCTTTATAATCGGCATATTTAACAACTATCTCCTCTTCTGATAACGGAGGAACAAAAGTACTCATTTCTTTATACTTCGAATAGCGGTAAAGAAATGTTACAAGCTGTTCACGATTAATTAAATCGCCAACGCCGAAGTTGCCGTTTTCGTAGCCTGTTACAATGCCATTTTGATACCCCCAATTAACCGCAGCTTCATAATAACTGTTTGCCGAAACATCGGGGAATTCAGCATTAGCCTTTGCATATTCATTAAGGTTTGCACCGTCATAACGGGCAAGCATTACAAGAAAGTCTTGCCTTTGAATACCGTCGGCCGTGCCGAAATAACCGTTGGCGTAGCCGGTCATAATCCCAGAACTATAAACATAATTAACAGCATCATAATACCATGTGCCAACAAATACATCGGGGAAAATACCAACAGAAAAGGGTATGTTATTATTAACAGCATATACATGAGCGGCTGAACCTACGTCGCCATAGATTACTACAGCATCACTTTTAAAGAACGCATCTTCATCAATAGTTGTTACACTGCTTGGAACAACAATCTTCGAAAGATTCGGGCAAAATGCAAAAGCCCACGCCGATATGGTAGTTACACTTGACGGTATAGATATACTTTTAAGGCTATCACAATTCGCAAAGGCGTCAATTCCTATTTTTGTTACGCTGTTTGGTATGGTTACATCGGTAAGTTTTATACAACAATCAAACACGGCATATTCTATGCTGGTTAATTTGTTTGGTAAAGTTACTCTTACAAGGCTACCGCAGCTTTTGAACACCTCTTGTTCAATGGTTGTTACACTATTGGGAATAACCACGTTTGTAATGCGGTTGCAATCAATAAATGCATTTCTTTCAATTTTTGTTATGGTATTGGGTATAGTTAGGCTTTGAAGATATTCACAACCTGAAAAAGCCCATTTCCCAATACTTGTTACACCGCTTGGTATAACACTATTTTTACAGCCTAAAACAAGTTTGTTAGTTGCGCGTTCAATTATACAGTTCCCGTTTGAATAAAAGGTTTTATTACCCGAACTAACCGAAAGGCTTGAAATACCATAGCAATACTCAAAAGCCCTTTCACCTATACTGGTAACATTGTCGGGAATTGTTAAACTTGTAAAGCTAAAACTCCATGAAAAAGCGTCATTCCCAATGCTTTTCAAACTGTTAGGCAACTTAAAGCTCAACAATTTGTCGCAAGCATGAAATGCATAATTCCCAATGGTTGTTACACCGTTGGGTAAGGTTACACTTACAAGATTTCTACATCCAAAAAGCAAAAAATCACTTATACTTGTTACACCGTTAGGGATTTTGATGCTTGTAAGATTAGTGCAAAAAGAAAAAGCGGCTTCACCAATGGTTGTTACACTATCGGGAATGGTTATATTTGTAATACTAAAGCAATTTTTAAAGGCATAATCACCAATGGCAGTTACAGTATACCCATTAATTGTGTTAGGTATGGTTACAGCACCATAAGCGGCATCATTACAATCAGTAATAGTTGCTTTACCGTTATTAACAGTATAGGTAAAAACATCATATGTAGCGGCTGAAGCTGTGAAACCAACACCTGCAAATATACTAAACGCAACACACAATGTTAATAAAGCACTAATGATTCTTTTCATTTTGACCTCCTATAAAAACCCCTATTTTAAAAATTTATCCAATTGATTATACACAAAACAAAATTTTCAGTCAATATCAAATTATAAAGGTCTTTTATTTAAATAACACAAGCGGCAAGGTGTTTTGCCGCTTGTTAATTTATTGCAACTTTTTTCTATTTACTGTTCAGCAGGAAATTTATCTAAAAGCTTTGCGCTGTAACGCGCAATAAGAACTGCATCCCCAACATTAATAGATCCATCACCGTTAACATCGGAAAATTTTGCTTCATTTTCATCAAGTGTTTCAAGCTTTGCGGCCACTTTTGAAATAACAACTGCGTCGTTTATATTAGTAACGCCATCGCCGTTCGCATCGCCCAAAACGCCTTCAGGCTCAAGCTCCATTACCGAATATAAACTAAAATGGTTGGTTGTGAAAACCATGCAACCATTCTCGAAAACCGCATTCATGTCGGTTAAATTTCCGTTTTCATCAATGAAATAAACAACGCAATTTTTGCCGTTCATACTTTCAGGAACAGGGATAGACACCGTTACATCGCCGTTTGGCTGAACCTTTTCCCCGTCTTTTTCAAAGTATATATCATATATAAGCGCTGAAGAAACCTCTGCACCTTCGGGCAGTTTAACCTCAATGCTCTCGAGGTTAACTGCAGTTACCGAAAAGTTTGTGTCAGGGCTTAAAACGGCCAAAGGCATTTCAACCGAAACGCCGCCACTTTCAGCCTTTCGCAAAGTTACGCAGTAAAAGTAATTGTTCCAAGCATACATTTGAGCATATGAGCCATCATACACATAAAAGGTTAAATCATCACACTGATGAAATGCACTGCCACCTATACTTGTAACACTTTCGGGAAGTTTTATGTTAGCAAGCTTGTTGCAGCAAGCAAATGCAAAGTCACCTATGCTTTCAACATTATTGCCTATATTTATACTTGTAAGCTCCCAGCAAAAGGCAATCGCCCATTCACCTATGCTTGTTACAGTGTTTGGGAGTGTTACACTTGTAAGTTTTTCACAAGCATAAAAGGCTCTGTCTGCTATTTTTTCAACACCGTTCGGCACGTTATAAAAAGTATCTTCTTTCGCCATTGGGTATTGAAGCAGCTCTGTAGCATCTTTATTAAACAGAACGCCATCTTGCGAAGAGTAGTGCTCATTATTTTTAGCAACGTTTATTTCAGTGAGCGCTTGGCAATTAAAAAACGCCTCATTGCCAATGCTAGTTACACCACTGCCTATTGTTACACTTTCCAAAGCAATACTGTAACTAAAAGCGCCTTCACCTATGCTTGTTATATTATTCGGTATAACAATGCTTTCAAGAGCGTTACATTCATTAAAAGTGTAATCGCCTATAATTGTTAAACCATCACTTAATGTTATGCTTGCAAGTGAATCGCAATAAGCAAACGCATACGAACCCAAACTTGTTACACTGTTTGGTATAATAATACTTTTAAGCGAATCGCAGCCCATAAACGCATTATCTGCAATGGTTGTTACACTGTTTGGTATAGTAATATTTTCAAGTGAAGAACAATTTGCAAACGCAGATGCACCAATGCTTGTTACACTACTTGGTATGGTTACATTTTTAAGAGAGTGGCATTCTCTAAACATCCAATAGCCAACGCTTGTTAACCCTTTGCCGATTACAGCACTTTCAAGAGATTTGCACCCTGAAAAAGCCGCTTGACCAACGCTTGTTACACTGTCGGGTATAACAATGCTTTTAAGGGCAGTGCAATTTGAAAACACCCAATCACCAATAGTTGTAACATTGTTCCCGAGTTTTATTCTTTTAATTGATGGGCTTTCGGTAAATGCATTACCGGGAATAACTGTTACTTTATCGGGCAAGATTACATTTTCAAGCACCGCGCAACGGTAAAATGCCGCCATTGCGAGTGTTGTTACCGTGCTTGGAACGGTGTAATCGGTTCCCGATTTTCTTGCAGGGTAATGAATTAATTCGGTTATATCTTTGTTAAACAAAACGTCGTTTTTTGAACAAAAGCTAACATTGCTTTCATCAACACTAAACGAAACAAGGCTTGTGCAACCGCGAAAGGCGAAATTATCAATCTTTGAAACACCGCTTCCAATCTTAATGCTCGCAAGTGCTGTGCAATCTTCAAAAGCGCAGCTACCGATAGTTGTAACGCTGTTTGGAACGTCAATAACCTGTAACGCTGTGCAATCTGAAAATGACGCAAAGCCGATTTTTTCTAAACCGCTTGGCAATTTAATTTGCTCAAGCGAAACGCAATCACGAAATGCCCAACCACCTATTTCTTTTAACCCACTACCAAGAGTTACATTTGAAAGCGAAGTACAACCATCAAACGCATCACTTTCAATAATCGTTACACTATTGGGTATAACAACAGTTTGAAGTGCGGTGCAATCTTGAAAAGCATCGTCGCAAATGGTTTCAACCCCGTTTGCAACTATGTAACTTGAATCCTGCTTTGCTTGGGGGTATTTGATTAATTCTGTTGCAGGTTTATTAAACAAAACACCATCTAAAGACAAATAGTTTTGGTTGTTTTCGTCTATATTAATTGAAACAAGCTTTGAGCAATACATAAACGCGCCGTAATCAATGTTAGTTATGCCGCTTGGTATTGTCACACTTGTTATATTGTCCTTGCAATTATCAAATGCTCTATACCCAATCTCGGTTACAGGGTAACCGCCAAGGGTTGACGGAATTTCCACATCACCGCTAACCGATGAGTCAACATCGGTGATTTTCACACCACCGTCTTCTATGCTATAGGCATATACCCCTTCGGTTTCGGCCGAAGCGGTAAAACCTATACCCGCAAAAACACTAAAAATAACACAAAAAGATAGCATAATACAAACAAGCCTTTTCATATTTGACCTCCTGCAAAAATAATTATTACATAGAGTATTTATCAAAATGTTATTTTAATTATTTTAACACACAATTCACTCTAAAACAAGGAGTTAAGGCACAAAATGAAAGCGGCAGGATCACCTGCCGCTTAAAATTAAATTAAAAGTGATATTTTAACGTAACTACACAATATGATTGCAATTATTATGTTAGAAAACTTTTCTTTTATAAATGTTATACATCATCTGCGCTATTTCACAGCGTTGTGCAGTACCTTGTGGAGCAATAGTGTAATAGTTCTTACCTTCTATAATACCTCTGTCTATTGCCCAAATAACAGCTTCCGTTGCATAATCGGTTACACTGCCATAATCAGCATATTGATTCGCAATTCTCTGCCTTGTCGAGTAAGAAACACTAACATCTAACCCTTTATAAATTGCATACCTATAAAGGAAGGTAACCATCTGCTCGCGGGTTATCATATCACTAACACCGAACAAGCCGTTGTTATAACCAGTAACTATTCCATTTTTATAGCCCCAATTAACTGCCGCCTCATAGTAGCTGTTAATGCCCACATCCGGGAACTGACCGTGTTTAGTTGCATAGGAATCAAGGTCGGCGCCGTCTAAACGGGCTAAAATCAACAAAAAGTCTTGGCGCTGAATGCCGTTAGTTGTGCCGAAGTATCCGTTTTCGTATCCAACAACAATTCCTCTACCTGCCGAGTAAATAACTGCATCATAATACCAGCCATCCTCATAAGTGTCGGGAAAAACTGTTTCTTTCCTCTTAATCAAGTTCCAAGAGTAATTAGAACTTAAATAGTCAACCTCAGGGTCTATAAAAGAAATATTATATTCCTCACCACTTAGTAAGGGCCAACCTTTTACCCTTTTGTTATACACAATAACATTACCTATTTCATCAGTTATTATTACCGATGAATCATTTAAATCATATACATCATAATTATTTTCGGTAACACGAAGAGTATAAACACCCGTTTCCATTACATTATCCACTGTAACAAAAGGAGGCTGCTCTTTTGTTCTAACTATAAGCGATGAACTTGCAGGGCTTGGATTAAGCTGCTCGGTTCCTGCCTTGCGTTGATAGAAGATATAGCTTGTTTCGGGTTGCAGGTTATCAAACACTGGGCTTGCCTGCCAGTTAACGCCATCTTTCGAATACTCATAACCATCAATTGCGCCAAGTTCAACTCTTTCATGCGTTTTGCTCACAATAGTTGGCGATTCGGGTGCAATTTGCTCACCTTTTTCGGTTGAGGCAACAGTTCCTTCGCTTGCTTTTCCTGCATAGGCTTGAGAAGTTTCTGTATACCTTTGGTAAAAGGTGTATTCAGTTGCTTGAGCAAGCCCTGTAAACACGTTGCTTGATTGCCAATCTGTGCCGTTCATTGAATACTCACAGCCTTCGGTTGCAACAAGGGTTATACTACTTTTTGTTCTGTTTTCAACCACCGGTGCGTTAGGTATTAGCAGTTGTTTCGATTTGTCTGTTGTGATGTTTGTACCCGAACTCTTCTTACCTGCTTCATGAACACCTGTTTCTGCATTTCTTTGGTAGAAGATATATTCAGTTGCGGGTGAAAGCCCTGTAAATTCATTGCTTTTCTGCCAGTCTGTGCCGTTAACGCTATATTCACAACCTTCTACGGGGTATAGTTTTACCGATGTATCGGTAAAACTTAAAATGTTGGGTGCCGATGCAACTGCCTGACTAAGCTTAAGAATAACATTCAAACCCTCGCTTGTTTGGCTAACATTTGAATTGCTTGCTTGCTTAACCCTTTGATAGAAGGTATATTCGGTTGCTGGTGTTAAATTAACAAACACTGTGCTATCTTGCCAGTCGGTTCCGTTAACACTGTATTCAAAGCCTTCGGTGGCGATAAGCGCAACAGTACCTGAATATTTACAGTCAATTGTTGGCTTTTGAGGAGTTTTACTATATTTGCAAATACTGCAGGTGTGCCCGCTATTTAGCACATAAATGTGTCCATCTACAATTCTCTCTTTCCCGCACTCGTTACAATTTATATCGCAGGCATTGTCATAAACGTGATCTGGAACAATTCTAACATCACCACATTCATTGCAACTATCATCGCAAGCGTTGTCGTAAATGTGATTAGAAGCATCCCGCTCTTTTTCACATATATTACAATTAGTATCGCAAGCATTGTCAACATAATGCCAAGTAGCAGAGATTAAATTTTCATTAAAGTTTGATATATTTATAGACTCTTTATCATTAACAGTCCCTATATACCACACCTCTTTAAGATCTGTGCAATATTCAAATGCATAAGCATCTATGTTTATTACGCTTTTAGGAATTTCAACGCTGACAAGCTGTGTGCATCCTTCAAAAGCAGAACGACCAATACTTGTTACGCTGTTTGGTATTTTTACACTTGTAAGCGTAGTGCAATCCTCAAACAAAGAGGCCCCTATACTTATTACACTGTTAGGAATGCTAACACTTTCAAGACCAACGCAATTATAAAATGCGTAGCTTCCGATACTTGTTACACTGTTAGGTATATCAATGCTTTTAAGGCCAGAACATCCTCTGAATGCTGCGTGGCCAATACTTTTTACACTATTAGGAACAACTAAATTTGCAAGCTGTGTGCAGCCATCAAAGGCATACCAACCAATGCTTGTTACACCTAAAGGTATTGCATAATTCGAATTGGTTTTTCCTTCAGGATACATAATTAATTCTGAAATTTCTTTATTAAATAAAACACCGCTAACCGAACAATAAGCATCATTATCTTCTTCAACATTTATCGCAGCAAGAGCAGCGCATTTACTAAATGCATTATCACCAATGTTTGTTACACTTTTAGGAATTATAACACTTGTAAGACCTGTACATCCTCTAAAAGCATACTCACCAATATTTGCAACACCGTTGGGAATATTTACATTTTTAAGAGCAATGCAATATTCAAATGCACTATTTCCTATACTTTCTACACTATTAGGAATTTCAAGGCTCTTAAGCCTGCCACAGCAAGAAAATGTACTATTACCTATGCTTGTTATACCATTAGGTATCTCAACGCTTGTAATCCCTGCACAATTATAAAATGCACTATCACCTATTCTTATTACAGGGTTCCCACCTAACGTTGACGGGATTGTTATATCACCACTGATAGAATCATCAACATCGGTTATTATCGCTTCGCCATGCAAAATGGAATATGTATAATACCCTGCGATTTCAGCCGAAGCATTAAACTCAACAACCGAAAGAAGGTTTAAGCAAATGCAAAACAATAAAACAAAACTAATAATTCTTTTCATCGGATCCTCCTGTTAAAACTTACACTAATTGATATAATTTTCTAAATTAGTATATAATAAACATAAAATTAAGTCAACAAACTTTCCAATTAATTTCCATATATTGAATATTTTAACTAATTTCAACAAAAATAAAAGTCTTACCGAACAAAAACGGTAAGACTTTAACAAAACAATTAAACAATTTTTATACTATGCTTGACATATCGTAAAGGCCGGGTTTAGCGCCGTCGATAAATCTTGCGGCGTTAATTGCGCCAACTGCGAAAACATTTTTAGAAAATGCCGCGTGTTTAAGCGAAACAACCTCATCGTTACCCGCGAATATAACCTCGTGTTCGCCAACGATGGTGCCACCGCGAACGGCATGCATGCCAATTTCGTTAGGTGAACGTTTTGCCCTTTTTGAATGGCGGTCATACTCGTATGTCATTGAATTATCAAGTGTTTTATTAATTTCGTTAGCAAGCATTATTGCAGTGCCGCTGGGTGCATCAATTTTCTGGTTATGATGCTTTTCGATAATTTCAATATCGAAGTTCCCGCCAAGCACGCAGGCTGCCTTTTTAGCAAGCGATACCAAAAGGTTAATACCAAGCGACATATTAAATGTGAAAAACACCGCAACCTTTTCAGACGCTTTGTGAATAAGTTCAATATCACTGTCAGAAAGTCCTGTTGTTGCAATAACAGCAGGTATAGAATTTTCGGTTGCATAGCGGAGTGTGCTTGGCAATAGTGAAGGGTGAGAAAAATCGATAATCACATCGCCCTTAACATTAACCGAATCGAACGATTCAAATATAGGGTAGGAAGACTCGGCCGCAACCTTATCAACACCTGCAACAATTTGGCATTCTTCAAAATCTGCAACGCAGTTCGTAATTGCTCTGCCCATTTTTCCGCTGCATCCGCAAAGAATAATGTTAGTCATATTTTCACTTCCGTTTAAATTCTTGAAACCTTTTAAATTAAGCCGACCTTTTTCATGCTGTTAACCAATATTTCGCGGTGAGCCGCTGTGGGGTTCACAAGCGGCAACCTAATTTTATTGGTGCAAAGCCCCAAAATGCTCATAGCTTCTTTAATCATTATGGGGTTCGATTCAATAAACAGCGCTTCAATCAGCTCGGCATATTTAATTTGAAGCTCTGCTGCCCTATTTGCGTCTCCTTCAAAAAATGCCAAGCACATTTCGCGTGTTTCGCGCGGCAGTATATTCGACACAACCGAAATAACCCCTATTCCGCCAAGCGAAAGGGTTGGAACAATTTGGTTATCGTTCCCGGTGTAAATGTCGAGTTTATCACCGCAAAGGGCGCGTGTTTTTAAAACCGAACCTATATCCCCGTTTGCCTCTTTAACGGCGGCAATGTTCGGGTGCTCGGCTAAAACCTTATAGGTTTCGGGAAACATATTAGTCCCCGTGCGAGAAGGAACATTATAAAGTATTACAGGAATACCTGCATTATCTGCAATGTATGTGTAATGCTTAATAAGCCCATCCTGCGTAGGTCTGTTATAATACGGCGTTACCGATAACACGGCATCAGCGCCGAGTTTTGCAGCAGCACGGCAGGTTTCAACCGAATGAAGGGTATCGTTACTGCCCGTTCCTGCTATTATTTTTGTTTTCCCTTTAGCGTATTCTATAACCTTTTCGATTACTTTAAGATGTTCCTCAATTTTAAGCGTTGGCGCCTCACCCGTTGTTCCGCAAACCACAAGTGCATCAATTTCTGCCTCGATTTGCTGGCGGACAATGCGTTTAAGTGCCTCGTAATCCACTTCACCGTTTACCTTCATAGGCGTTATAAGTGCAGTGCCACATCCCGTAAATATTCGATTTTTCATAGAACAGCCCCCAAAGAGATATTTTAATCCATATATCCCTCAGCACACAGAAGCTCAGCTAAAAGAACGCCGCCACCTGCAGCACCCCTGAGTGTGTTGTGCGACATACAGACAAATTTGTAATCATATTGGGTATCTTCACGCAACCTACCAATTGAGATAGCCATACCACCCTCAAGGTCGCGCTGTAATTTCGACTGCGGGAGGTTATCTTCGGCAAAGTAGTTTAAGAACTGCTTAGGTGCGCTGGGCAATTCGAGTTCCTGTGCCCTACCCTTAAATTCTTTCCATATATTTAGTATTTCCTCTTTTGCAGGTTTTTTATCAAACTTTACAAAAACTGCCGCCATATGACCATCTGACACAGGAACACGCAGGCACTGTGCAGTGAAGCTCGGCTTGCAAGCGTCAATAATTTTGCCGCCTTCAACCTTACCCCAAATTTTAAGGGGTTCTTGTTCCGACTTTTCCTCTTCGCCGCCGATAAACGGAATTACGTTATCAACGATTTCAGGGAAGGTTTCAAATGTTTTGCCTGCGCCAGAAATTGCCTGATATGTGCAAACAAGTGCACTATCAATACCATAATCATTAAGAGGATATAATGCAGGAACATAGCTTTGGAGTGAGCAGTTAGATTTAACCGCAATAAATCCGCGCTTTGTGCCAAGCCTTTCCCTTTGCGATTCAATAACCTTAATATGGTCGGCGTTAAGTTCGGGGATAACCATAGGAACGTCATCAGTGTGGCGATGAGCGCTGTTGTTTGAAATAACAGGGCATTCAGCCTTTGCATACATTTCTTCGAGCGCTTTAATTTCATCCTTTTTCATATTAACTGCGCAGAAAACAAAATCAACAAGCTCAACTATTTTTTCAATATCAGCAGTAGCATCAAAGATAATCATATCCTTCATTTTTTCGGGCATAGGTGTTTTCATAGCCCAGCGAGAACCAACAGCATCTTTATAGGTTTTGCCTGCACTGCCTGCGCTTGCCGCTAATGCAGTAACATTAAACCAAGGGTGGTTTTCGAGTAATGTTGCAAATCTTTGACCAACCATACCGGTTGCGCCGATAATACCAACGTTATACTTTTTCATACAATCAACTATCCTTTCAATTTGAGTTTGTTTCACAAAAATGCAAAACAAAGCCCGATTATTCCAAAAAAACATTGCAATATATCTCTAAAAATGATAACATTACAAATGTCGATTGTCAAATAATTTTATTAGATATTTATGTATTTTCGGAGCATTATATGAAAAAAAGTGATTTTTATTATGATTTACCAAAAGAACTTATCGCCCAAACGCCGGTAGAGCCGCGAAATCACTCGCGTTTACTAACCCTTGGCAGAGCTACAGGTGATATTTGCCACAAGCATTTTTATAATTTAACCGAGCACCTTAAAAAGGGCGACACGCTTATTCTTAACGATACAAGGGTGCTGCCTGCGCGTATGTTTGGAACACGCAGCACAGGTGCTATAGTTGAATTTGTGCTCTTAAAATGCATTGATGCCACCCGCTGGGAATGCCTTGCAGGCCCCGGAAGAAAAGCGAAACCCGGTGATAAGTTTACTTTCAGCGATGAACTCTCGGCCGTTATTGCCGACGTTACAGCTGAAGGCAACCGAATTGTTGAATTTAAATATAACGGTAATTTTTATGAAATTATCGACCGCATAGGTCAAATGCCGCTGCCACCCTATATAACCGAAAAGCTAAATGATAAAGAACGTTACCAAACCGTTTATTCAAAAGAAATGGGCTCAGCCGCGGCACCAACCGCAGGCCTTCACTTTACAAAAGAAATGCTTGATGAAATTAAGGAGATGGGTGTTAATATAGGTTATGTTACACTGCACGTTGGGCTTGGAACCTTTAGGCCCGTTAAGGTTGATAACATTACCGAGCACAAAATGCACAGCGAAAGCTACCATATCCCCAAAGAAACAGCCGAGCTTATTAACAACACAAAGAAGGCAGGTGGCCGCGTTATATGCGTTGGAACCACCTCTTGCAGAACAGTTGAAAGCGCCGCAAACCTATTGGGAAATGAATTAACCGAATGCAGCGGCTCAACCGATATTTTTATATACCCGGGCTACGAGTTTAAATGTATGGACGGGCTTATAACCAACTTCCACCTGCCCGAAAGCACACTTATTATGTTGGTGTCTGCTTTTGCAGGGTATGAAAACGTTATGAACGCATATAAGGTTGCGGTTGATGAAAAATATCGTTTTTTCAGTTTCGGAGATGCAATGCTGATTTTATAGATGATTTTGTAGAGGTCAATCACAAGACCTGCGGGCGATTCTTGAATCACCCCTACGTTTAAGGAGAATATAAATGTATAAACTAATTAAAACCGAAGGCAGAGCGCGCCGCGGTGAATTTAAAACGGTTCACGGAACGGTGCAAACCCCTGCTTTTATGAATGTTGCAACAGCCGCCGCAATTAAGGGCGGCGTTTCGGCAAACGATTTAAAGGAACTTAACTGCCAGGTAATGCTTTGCAACACCTATCACCTGCATATCCGCCCGGGCGATGAAATTGTTAAACAAATGGGCGGGCTTCACGGCTTTACAGGCTGGCAGGGCCCAATTTTAACCGATAGCGGCGGCTTTCAGGTGTTCTCGCTTTCGTCTTTACGCAAGATTGAAGAAGAAGGCGTAACCTTTAATTCCCATGTTGACGGAAAAAGAATTTTTATGGGCCCTGAAGAGAGCATGCAAATTCAGTCAAACCTCGGTTCAACCATTGCAATGGCATTCGACGAATGCGTTGAAAACCCTGCAACCTATGAATACGCAAAGCAGTCGTGCGAGCGCACGGTTAGGTGGCTTAAACGCTGTAAAACAAAAATGACAGAGCTGAATGCATCTGGCAATGCCGTTAACCCCAACCAGCTTTTGTTCGGCATAAATCAGGGCGCAACCTTTGAAGATCTGCGCGTTAATAATATGAAAGAAATTGCCGAGCTTGATCTTGACGGTTATGCCATAGGCGGCCTTGCCGTTGGAGAACCTGCCGAAGTTATGTATAAAATTATTTCGGTTGTTGAGCCCGAAATGCCAAAAGATAAAATCCGTTACCTGATGGGCGTTGGAACCCCTTGCAATATTTTAGAGGCGGTGTCACTCGGGGTTGACTTGTTCGACTGCGTTATGCCAAGCCGCAACGCGCGCCACGGCCACCTTTTCACAAGCCGCGGCATTATAAACATCAATAACCAAAAATACCAAACCGACCCTGAACCTATCGACAGCGAGTGCAACTGCCCCGCCTGCAAATCGCATTCACGCGCTTATATAAGGCACCTTTTAAAATCGGGCGAAATGCTGGGTCAGCGCCTATGCGTTCAGCACAACCTTTACTTTTATAATAAGTTAATGGAAGATATTCGCGCTGCCCTTGATAACGGAACATTTAATGAATTCAAACGTGAAAAACAAGAAATTTACGGCAAACGAATATAAGTTTACAAATTGTTCTTGATTTTTCGCAAAACTGTGTGTACAATAATTTAAGTCTAATGCAAATTTTGGAGGTATAATATGAATACAACCGTAATGATTTTAGTTTATATAGCAATTTTCGCAGGAATGTATTTCTTCCTCATTCGCCCGCAGAACAAAAAGAAAAAAGAAGAACAAAAAATGCGCGAGAACACTCAAATCGGCGATGAAATTGTTACAATCGGCGGTTTCTACGGAAGAATCGTTGCTATTAAAGATGATAGCTATGTTATTGAATCAACCGTTGACCGTTCAAAAATGAGAATTCTTAAAAATGCTGTTCAAACAGTTCTCACTGTTCACGAGGTTGAAGCTCCTCAAAAAGAAACTGCTAAAAAAGAAAAAGCTAAAAAATCAAAGTAATATTCTCTCCTGCTTTTTTATACTAATGTATTAAAAAGGCAGGGGTGTTTTTATGTATAAGAAAAAAGCAGATTCCGCGCTGGCAAAGTTTATAAAACCTGTTATATGGGGTGTTGCGGCAAGCATAGCAACAATTTTGATAATTTCTGTGATTGCGGCATTAATAATTTCAAAAATCGGCAGCGGAATTGGCCTTACCGATTACATTTCAACCGCAGCGTTAGCGGTTGGGTGCTTTGTTGGCGGGCTTGTGTCGGCAAAGTTATTAAAAGAAATGGGATTAATAATAGGCGCTGTAACAGGTGCTGTTTCATTTATAATTATTGTTTTAGCGGCAATAGCCATTGCAAACAGTAATATCGGCACGGTGTTTTTAGTTCGCCTTGCTATTTGCGTTTTAGCCTCTGGAATTGGCGGAATCATTGGTGTTAATTCTGCAAACCGCCAAAAAATCGTTCACTGATTTTGCTGTTAAACATTTACCCGTTTAAGAAAGTTGGAATTTAGTTCTTGACATAAAAATGCTACTTTAATATAATATAAATATTATGCTGTCTTTTTAAAGGTGGCAATATGTATTACACTTGAAAGGAAGTGTTTTATATGTCAAAGGTAATAGTTGTTACCAGCGAAGGTCTTAAAGCGCTTGAAACGGAACTTGAAACACTAAAAACCGTAACAAGGAACGAAATCGCAGAAAAAATTAAGGTTGCACGTGGTTTTGGCGATCTTTCCGAAAACAGCGAATACGACGAAGCAAAGAACGAGCAGGCTAAGGTTGAAGCTCGCATTATCGAGATTGAAGCAATGCTTAAAAACGTTAAGGTTATAGCCGACGACGAAATAAGCAACGAACAGGTAACCGTTGGCGTTACAGTTAAGGTTCTCGATGTGGAATATGATGAAGAGCTTGAATTCAAAATTGTAGGCTCGGCAGAAGCTAACCCGTCTGAAGGCAAAATTTCCGATGAATCGCCCGTTGGCGCTGCCCTTATGAACAAAAAAACAGGCGATGAAGTTACCGCTGAAACACCTAACGGCCACATGAGCTTTAAAATTCTTGAAATACGCAGATAACCCATCACGGAAGGAAGTGTGAAAATGTCTGAAAACAAGCAAGCACCGGCAGAACAGCCGCAGGAAAATCTTGCAGAAATTCTGCAGGTTAGAAGAGACAAGCTTACAGCTTTAAGAAACGAAGGGAACGACCCTTTTAAGCTTACTAAATACGATGTAACCGATTTAGCCGAAACAATTAAATCTGATTTCGCATCATACGAAGGCAAAACCGTTAGAATTGCCGGCAGAATCTTAAGCCGCAGAATTATGGGAAAGGCAAGCTTTTTCCACATTCAAGACAGCACAACAACAATGCAGGCATACATACGCCGCGATGATATTGGCGAAGAAAATTATGCCGCCTTCAAAAAGTTCGATATTGGCGACATTGTTGGTGTTGAAGGTTTTGTTTTCACAACAAAAACAGGCGAACCCTCGGTTCACACACAAAGCATCACACTTTTAAGCAAATCGCTTTTACCGTTGCCTGAAAAATTCCACGGCCTTAAAGATACCGACCAGCGCTACCGCAAAAGGTGCGTTGACCTTATCGTTAACCCCGAAGTTAGGGATGTTTTCAGAAAACGTTCACAAATTTTAAAAGAGATCCGCAACTATCTCGACGGCAAGGGATTCTTAGAGGTTGACACACCTATCCTCGTTCCGCTTGAGATTGGCGCATCTGCTCGCCCCTTCAAAACGCATCACAACACCCTTGATATGGATATGTACCTGCGTATTGAAACCGAGCTTTACTTAAAGCGCCTTGTTGTTGGTGGGCTTCACCGCGTTTACGAGGTTGGCCGAATCTTCAGAAACGAAGGAATGGACACAAAGCACAACCCCGAATTCACAACAATTGAGCTTTACCAGGCATTCACCGATTACCACGGAATGATGGATTTAGTTGAAGAGCTTTATGAGCTTCTCGCCCGCAAGATCTGCGGTTCAACCGTTATTAACTACCAAGGCACCGAAATCGACTTAGGCCATTTTGAACGCCTTACAATGGTTGAGGCTGTTAAGAGGTATTCGGGCTGCGATTATAACGATTGGGCAACCGACGAAGACGCAAGAAACTGCGCTAAAGAGCACGGCGTTGAGGTTCCAAGCAATGCAACAAAGGGCATTGTTTTAGCAGAACTGTTTGATGCATTTGTTGAAGAAAAGCTTATTCAGCCCACAATTATTTACGATTACCCGGTTGAAAACAGCCCGCTTGCAAAGCGCAAGCCGGAAGACCCGCTGTTCACCGAAAGGTTTGAGTATTTCATTAACGCAACCGAATACGGCAACGCATTTTCAGAGCTTAACGACCCAATCGACCAGCGCGAAAGATTCGAAAGCCAGGTTGCAGCTAAAAAGGCCGAAGAACCCGAAACAAATGCACAGGTTGACTATGAATATGTAACCGCGCTTGAATACGGTCTTCCGCCAACAGGCGGCCTCGGATTCGGAATTGACAGGCTTGTAATGCTTTTAACCGATTCTGCCTCAATCCGCGATGTACTCCTCTTCCCCACGATGAAACCTATAGAAAATTAGCAATAAAAAGAATCAAACTCACACAAAAGTCCTGCTTTTAAGCAGGGCTTTTTATTATCCGTTTTTCTGTTGATGATAACAAATTATTGTTTTTCAATAATTTAATTATTGACAAACGATAATTTTGCTGTTATTATGATGTTAGAAACAGGTTTTGGAGGTGATTTTATGTGGAACAGAAAAAGGTCGGTAACTTTATCAATAGTGGCTTGCTTTATTTTCGCCGCAATACTTACAGCAGGTTTGTTTTTAGGAACTTGGGCTGTAAAAACATGGTTTGTTGCCTATCGCGGTTGGGCTGAAAACAGCCTTGCTTTGCAAAAAATGCTAACAATTTTCAAGGCGTGTTTTTATCCCTCTTCCCTCTTTGGTTATATAACACTTTACAGCCTTTTAAAGCTGCTGTTTAACATAAGAAAAGAAGAAATATTTATTAGTCAAAACGTTAAGTATCTTCGCTGTATTTCGTGGAGCTGTTTTGCAGTTGCGCTTATAACCCTTATAGGCGGAATTTTCTACATACCCTTTAGTTGCATAACCATTGCCGCGGCTTTTGTTGGCTTGATGCTTCGCGTTGTAAAAAACGTTATGCAAAACGCTGTTGAAATCAAATCAGAAAACGAACTTACAATTTAAAGTGAGGAAAGCAAGATGATTGAAATAGATTTAGACGTTATGTTGGCAATACGCAAAATGACCTCGCTTGAGCTTGCTGAAAAAATTGGCATCACACCTGCAAATCTTTCTATACTCAAAACAGGCAAAGCAAAGGCAATACGTTTTTCAACCCTTGAGGCCATCTGCAAAACGCTGGAATGCCAACCCGGAGATATAATCAAATATAATGATAAGGAGTAGCGATTATGGATACAGCAAACATTAATTCTTTTAAACCGCAGCAAGAATACACTAATCAGAACAATCAGACCCAACCCTTTCCGCAATATAGAGGAAAACCGCTTTTCTCCCTTTCAAAGGGTGATAACGCTTTTGTGATATGCGCATTGATTTTAAGCATATTTACTTCTGCGTTCGGTATTTTCGGCGGTTTCGCTCTTGGGTATTTAATATCTATCACCTTAATGATAACAATGTTCTTTATTTACTTTGCGAAGGTGAGTAAAGCACGCTTTTTGCCTATAATAAGCGGACTGTTATCTTTAGCTAACGCCGCTGTGTTTGTATGCACAACCAATGGCAGTGTGCGATTTTTTAGTGTGATTATAAGTTTGCTTTTATCGCTTGTCTGCTTCGACGGATTAGTGAACGGGTCATCTCGCGGTAACCGCCAGACACTTGGAGTGTTTTATTCAGCATTATCAACTGTTGGGAACTTAGGAATTGCCGTAAGATCACCGTTTTATAAAAGCAATGGCGAAAGAAAAAGAACCGGCAAAGCTCTTTTAGGACTACTTTGTTCATTGCCTGTGGTTGCTATTGTGCTACCGTTGCTTATATCATCTGATGAAGCATTCCGAGGAATGATGGATAATATTTTCAGCAACACATTTTCCACCATTTTAAAGCTCGTGTTTGGCTTATCACTTTCTCTTTTTGTTATCTCATACGGCTTTTCGCTCAAAACAGGCCGTATAGCAAAAATAAAGCAAGGAACTTTTTCGGGCATTGAAAATGTGTATATTATTTCATTTTTATCAGCAATATCACTTTGTTACTTGCTTTATTTGTTTTCACAGCTTGCATACTTTTTCAGTGCCTTCAAAGGCTTTTTACCAAACGGTGAAATAACCTACGCTGAGTATGCACGCAAAGGATTTTTTGAGATGTGTGTTATTGCTGTTATAAATCTTATACTTGTATTTTTAGCATTAATTCTTTCTAAAAAACGAAACGGCAAGGTGTGCCACAGCATAAAGGCAATTGCAACATTTATTGCGGTTTTCACTTTAATAATAATTGCCACTGCAATTTCAAAGATGGCACTTTATATTGATGCCTACGGTATGACAATACTGCGCCTTACAACCAGCGCTTTTATGATCTTTTTAGGCATAGTTTTCATAAGCGTAATTTTGAGAATATATATATTAAAAATCAATATCGTAAAAACTGCTTTAATTTCGGCAGGATGCATAATACTTGTGCTCGGCACAGTTAATGTAAACTCTGTTTGCGCAAAATACAATTATGAAAGCTATATGGCAGGAAAGCTTGAAACAATTGATGTTCAGGCACTTTACGACTTAGGCGACGAGGGCATCCCCTACATTGTAAAGCTCGCTTCCTGTGATGATACGGTTGTTGCAAGCGAAGCGCAAGAATACCTTGCAGATGCTTGCTTATATGAATATTTCGAAAATATTCATAAGATAGAAAACTTTACTGCACACGAGTTTAAGCAAAACCAAAAAGACAACGGTTTTGAGCATTTTAGCATACCTAAAGCAAAAGCCTATAACAGCATCTTCGAATATATGGAAAGCAACACCGAGTTCAGCGAAATCTGCCAAGAATATTTCGAAGATGGAAATAGAATAAGTTATTGGGTATCGTGGTTTTTTAACAAACTAATTTAAGCCAAATTGCCGGGGGGCACAACAATATTCCTTAACAGAATATCATTCCAACCGAGGTTGTTATTATATGAAATCGAAAAGAAAAATTGTTATATTAGTTTTGGTTGCAGCTTTTTTGGCGCTGGTTATATGGACATTATGGGCCAACACAGCGCTTAAGCTTAACAAGTATGAAATAGCAAGTGATAGATTACCGAAAGAATTTTCAGGGTATCGCATAGCGCACATTTCAGATTTGCATAATTCGGAAATGGGCAAAGAAAACAAAAAACTTATTTCAATGCTAAATAAAGCGCAACCGGATATTATCGCCATTACAGGAGATATTATCGACTCGCGCAGAACTAACATTGATGTTGCCTTGCAATTTGCTGAAAAAGCCGTAAAAATTGCCCCTTGCTACTATGTAACAGGAAACCACGAATCAAGAATAAAAGAATATAAAGACCTAAAGCACGGATTAGAAGAAATAGGTGTAACTGTTCTTGAAGACGAAAGTGTAAAGCTTAAAAAACACGACGCGGAAATAACGCTTATTGGAGTTGACGACCCTACTTTCGACCCGGATAATTACTACAACGGTTCAAAGCCCATTATGGAAGGCAAACTAAAAGAACTTATGAACGGCAACAATTCATACACTGTTCTTCTGTCTCACCGCCCTGAAAGATTTGATACCTATACTGAATATAAATTAGATTTGGTTTTAACAGGACATGCACACGGCGGGCAGGTTAGGCTACCATTTGTTGGCGGCTTATTAGCCCCTAATCAAGGCTGGTTCCCCGAATATGATAGCGGATTATACACCGAAAACACAACAAATATGATTGTAAGCCGCGGCATTGGAAACAGCGTTGTGCCGCTTCGTTTTAATAACAGGCCCGAAGTTATTTTAATTGAACTAAAACATACTAAATAACTTTTATATACTTAAACCATAGCATTCATATATTACAAATCCGCATTAGATATGCAAAGAATAGTTAAGCACCCCAATTGGCAATTAAGCTGCAAATTAGGGTGCTTTTTACACTTATAACGATGAATTTTCACCCGGAAACAATTGCGACAAAATGTCGTATTTTTATTGACACCTATATCACAATATGGTATAATTATAAAAGTTTTAAGCTACTCACTTTAGCTTTAAATTTTGGTTTTATTAATCAATGGCACTCTTTTTAATTTGCAAGTAAATACTGTATGAAACGAGGTAATAATATGCTGCACAAACTAGACGAACCCCTTAAAGAGAAGTCTATTGAAAACATGACAAAAAACATGCTTACCTTAAGAACAATGCTTCATCTTTCCCAAGCGGAACTGGCAACATTAATAGGTGTTGGCAGGCAAACATTGGTGGCAATTGAAACACGCAAACGCAAAATGACCTGGTCCACTTTTTTATCTTTATTATTTGTTTTTTCACAAAACAAACAAACCAACTCATTGTTAGAAATCTTCGAAATCTACACACCAACAATGAAAAAAATATACTCAGATATTAATTCATAAAATAAACACATAAAATCAATTAACACGTTATTAACCACATAAAAGTATGCGTGTGATTTTGTTTTACTCACATAAATTGAACGCACGTTTACTTAAATTCAAATGCAGTACAACTACTCGAGGTGCAAAATGTTAGAATTAGATATTTTAAAAACATGGCCTGATTGGAAAGCAATCAGATTAATTGGTGAAGGCAGTTTTGGTAAAGTTTATGAGATAGTGCGTAATAATTTTGGAATTGAGGAGCATTGTGCACTAAAGGTTATCTCTATACCCTCCTCTCCTGCCGAACTGCAAAGTATGCGAAACGAAGGAATGGACGATGCCAGCACTACTGAATATTACAGGGGGCTCGTTGAAGAATTTGTTCAAGAGATTGCGCTTATGTCGAAACTCAAAGGCAATATCAACATTGTAGGTTACGAAGATTACGCAGTAATTGAACATAAAGATTCTATCGGTTGGGATATTATTATCCGAATGGAACTTCTTACTGCGTTACCTGCATATATTAAAGATCGATCATTCACTGTTAACGATGTTATCAAACTGGCTACAGATGTTTGCAGCGCGCTTGAACTTTGCCACGATCAAAAAATAATACATAGAGATATTAAACCTGATAATATCTTTGTTTCTCAAAACGGTGATTTCAAGCTGGGCGATTTTGGAGTTGCAAGAACCATTGAAAAAACTGTTTCCGGCTTGTCGAAAAAGGGTACTTACACTTACATGGCACCTGAAGTTTATAAAGGTGGATCTTACGGCACAAACGTTGACCTGTATTCACTGGGAATTGTTATGTACAAACTTTTAAACAACAACCGTGAACCGTTTTTGCCTCCACACCCTGAACTTATTAAATACAGTGATAAAAACAATGCTTTGGTTAGAAGAATCAGCGGCGAGGTTATCCCTCCCCCATCTAACAATAATGAACCGCTTAGCCGTATTATACTCAAATCTATCAGTTTCAATCCGTTTGAGCGGTATCAATCGCCCACGCAAATGAAAAACGACTTATTAATGGTTAAAGATTCGTTTAACACGGATACATCACCAATACTTCAGTCAAGCCACATTGCCGCTTCAAACACCTACACAACCGGTCAAAGCATTAATTCTACACATCAGCCAAGCAATCACTTTACAACAAGCAACTCTTACACGGCGAATAACACTAACAACCACAATAACCCCTGCGTTCCGAACTATACCGCCGACACAACTTCTGTGAGCGGTAAAGTATTCGTTTTTGGCGAGAATAGTGAACCCCAAAACAATTTGTATCCAGAACAACCACAAATGCAGCAACACACACAGGTGCAGCAACAACCACAAGTACAACAACAACCACAAGTACAACAACCACAAGTACAACAACAGCTACAAGTACAACAACAGCTACAACCGCAACCTATGGTTCCAAGCAACAATAATCCCGAAAATCAAAAAAGCGGGTTGAAGACCGTTTCAAAAATTATAGGATGGGTTGGTGTTGGTGTTTGGCTGATAGTTTCTATTAACATACAGCCATTTGTGGGAATTATTACGCTTTTGGTTGCAGCACTTATGGTGCTTTTGTCAATAAGTAAACTTAAACCTATACATAAGTTGTTAAGCATCATTATGTTGGTATTAAGCGCCTTAACTATAAATGTTTTTAATATAGCATCAGCAATTATTAGCTTATGCATTAATAAACAAAAATAACGTTTTTATAGGAGGGTACAATGGAACAAAACTTTTGCGCGTATTGTATGAACCCGGCATCTGAATATATATGCGAAGTCTGCAAAAGAAATAAAAACGAATACAAACCGGCACCGCATCACTTAAAACCGGGCACAATTATTGGCGGCAAGTATGTGGTTGGAGAGGTTTTAGGCGAAGGTGGTTTTGGAATCACCTATATTGGCCGTGAAACCAATTTAAATATGAAGGTAGCAATAAAGGAATACTTCCCTTCGGGAGCCGTAAACCGCAATAATACAATTTCATCAGAGATTTTTTCTCACACCGGAGAAGCCCAAACTTTTTTTGAAAACGGTAAAAGAAATTTTCTGGAAGAAGCTCGCACATTAGCAAAATTTTCGAATGAATCAAGTATTGTTTCTGTTCAAGACTTTTTTTCTGAAAACAACACAGCATATATTGTTATGGAATACCTTGAAGGAACAAACCTTAAGGATTACATTGAACAAAACGGAAAAATGACCTTCGAGCAAACCATAACAATGCTTACCCCTGTTATGAAGTCTCTTTCAAGGATTCACGCACAGGGGCTAATCCACAGAGATATTAGCCCTGCGAATATTATGATTCTAACTGATGGCACCGTTAAACTCCTTGACTTCGGTGCTGCCCGTGAATTTAACGGTGATGAAAAAAGTCTTTCGATATTATTAAAGCCCGGTTTCGCCCCCGAAGAACAATATCGCACCAAAGGTTACCAAGGCCCATGGACTGATGTTTATGCTTTATCAGCAACAATGTATAAAATGATTACAGGCGCAACACCTTTAGATGCAATGAACCGTGTTTTTTCAGATGATCTTGTGAAAATTTCACAGTTAAACCCAAGCATCACACCAAAACAAGAATCTGTTATTTTAAACGGTATGGCGTTACAGCAAGCAGACCGTTATCAAACCATCGACAAACTGTGTTTGGAATGCCAAGCAGCATTATCAAATGATTTATCAAACCAAAACTCTAATGTTACCATCACAAACAACAGTTGGATAAACGCCTGGGATACACCACAAATCAAACAGCAGGATTATACCGAAAAAGCACCAAATAAAGACAATTCAATAAAGGGTAATAAAAAACCAAAAATCGGCGCATTTATTGGGTCGATTGTTACAGGAATACTAACCCTATATTTCATTCTTACCACCGTATCGCAAATCATAGAAGAAGTTACACCCATTATATTAATAATACTTGCAATCATATTTGGAACTGCAACATTCTTCTTGGGCAGGATGTATTTCCCCCGTATTGACAATAAAAAAAGAAAGCCAAATACATTATGTTTAATACTAAGTATAATATTTTCTTTGGTTACACTTTTTTGTGCTTTTGTAACCTACCTAAACTTTACAGATGTTTGGGCAGAAGAAGGCGCCGGAGCATTTGGTGCAACGTTAACATTACTCTCTGCAGTCTTCCCCGTGTTTTTCGGATATTTTTATTATCCAAGATTAGAGCGAAAAAAGAAAGTTTTACTCAAAAAAATATCTGCTATTACTGCGTCAGCCGCTGTTATACTTTTTGTAGTTGGTATTATTCTTATTAGTTTAAACACTGTTACAATAGGCAGCGAAAAGATTAAGCGCAACGCAACCTCAGTGTCACTTTCGTTTGATATAATTAACAACAACGATATGCACAAGCTCAAGGAACTAAAAAACCTTGAATCTCTTTACATCACAGGTTGTTTTTTAGATGATGAGGATGTAAAAATAATCGGCGAACTAACTCAGCTAAAAGAACTTACCTTAGACGATAACACAGATATTACTAATGTTTCACCGCTAAAAAATCTTATAAACCTTACCCACTTAGACATAAGCAATACCAAAACAACCGATATTTCTTGTTTGGATAAACTTGTAAAGCTTGAAACCCTTAACATCAGCAAAACTAAAGCAAGCAACTTGAGCGTTTTAAGCAATTTCACAAAATTAGATACACTCTATATTGATTCAATAGATGGCCTTGATGTTTCAACCATTTCACTGCCGTCAACTGTTTACACTTTATACTGTAGCAACAACAAAATAACTTCTCTTGATTTTGTGTTGGGTTCTGAATCTCTTGCAAATATATACGCTGCCAACAATAATATCAGCGATTTAACCCCACTTTCAAAGTACAAACTCAACAACATAAATTTATCTGCTAATAATATATCTGATTTATCACCGCTTAACACTGAAAGCGTATACCAATTAGACTTATCAACAAATGTTATTAGTGATATTTCATGTTTAAAAGGCTCTAAAATCAGTTCTATAGATTTGGGATACAACCAAATCTCAGATCTTTCTGCCCTTGCTGATAATTATCAAATCATAAGTTTAAATATTAGCAATAACCGCATCACTGATATTGGTTGTTTGAAAGATTGTTTTAAGATTCATTCACTGAATATTTCATTCAACAATATTACTGATATTAGCGCTTTGGAAACCATTGATAATTTAGAAATATTGGAAGCGCGCGGGAACAATATTATTGATATCAGCCCATTAGCTTCTTGTAAAAAGTTAATCGAAAGTGGAAACACCCTTGATTTTAGAGACAACCGAATTTCTAATATAACAGTATTGTCTAATTACGTAAACACTTCGCACATTTATCTTTCGAACAACAATATTTCCGACATTTCCCCACTGCAGCACTGTGTAGCACTCGAGATGCTTAAACTAAACAATAACCAAATTTCTGATATAGCGCCTTTAAGCGAATTACCGGCGTTATATATTTTGCAGGTTGCCAACAACCCAATTACCAGTTTAGCTTCATTTGTGTTGAATGGATACGACAACGCTTTTTTAGATACTTCCACTTTAACCATCTCTTATAACGAGGGAATCGATTTTGAAGCACTCGCAGAAAACGAACATCTTATTGTAATTGTTTATGGTGTTCCCCCAAGGCAGGAAAGCCCGCTTCGCGAATATGGTTTCAGCACATTTATTGACAGCTTTGAAAACAACGAGGAAGTTGAAGAAAACAGTGATCTTGCTGAGGTCGATGGTACAACCGAGGAGGATGCAAATGGCTAAAACAGTGTTTTTTGATAAAAAAACCTCAGGAAGTGCCGGCTTAATACTGTTTAACAAGCAAGGTTTTATTCGCTCAAAAGCACTTGATGCTCACAACACTATTGGCAGAACCACTAAAAGCAGCAACTGCGACATAGAAATAAACTCGCCTATAGTATCGCGCTTACATGGTGAAATAGTGCAGTTCGGCGGTGAATATCACTATCGCGATTTAAACAGCACTAACGGCACTTACATAAACAATGTGCTTATAGGAAAGCAATCAACTACCAACAAGCAAACAGAAAAGCTAAAAGAAGGAGACGTTCTTTGCTTTGACATTCGCAACGGTGAACTCAGTAGAGACGATTGTATATACGCGTTATTTACAACCTTCTGTGATACAAACATCAAGTGGAACCGTTTAGAATTAAACAGTAGCATAGCAGAAGTTTGTATAGGTCGGTCGCAACATTCAGCATTACAAATTGAAAATGCCACAATTTCTGAAAAGCACGCTTCATTTTTCTGCTCAAGTAACGGATGGGCAATTATTGACCACAACAGCACCAATGGTGTTTACTTGAATGGTAAAAAAATATCCATTCCACGTTACCTGAAACCTTACGACACTATCAGAATTGTCGACACATACTTCATCTTCACCGGTGAAGATATTCTTTATTCGAATGGAATAGCAAACCTTGAAAAAGAAAACGCAATACAACAAGAAGTAGCGAAGGCCCCACCCTCTTTAAGGCGAGAAGCTTCTCCCCCGCCAGCAATCCCGAATGGCCAACTTGTAATAAACATAACCGAGCGCAGTGTTGTTCAGCGTTTTAAAAAACTTCTCTTGCTTCAAAATATAAATCTTAGTGTGTCTAATGGTGAAATGGTTCTTATTCTTGGTGGCTCAGGTGCCGGAAAAACCACCTTCATCAATGCTGTAATGGGGTATGAAAAGGCTTCAGGTAAAATAACATATAAAGGTACCGACATTTACGACGAATACGAACAAATGAAATATGAAATTGGATTTGTTCCGCAACAAGATCTGCTTCGCGAAAATGATACCGTGTATGCCACTATTTCTAACGCAGCAGAAATGAAGCTCCCCAAAAAAATGAGTTACGAAGCCCGTGAAGAGCAAATCAACAATGTGCTTGAAGAACTCGGCTTAAGCCGAGAAAAAGAAACTTTGGTATCTAAGCTCAGCGGAGGCCAAAAAAAGCGATTGAACATTGCTGTTGAATTAATTGCTAACCCAAGCTTGTTTTTCTTAGATGAACCCGATTCCGGAGTTGATGATATAATGGGGCGCGGATTGATGGAAAACCTTCGATCAATTGCCAACCAAGGAAAAATAGTAATGGTTATAACCCATAGCCCCGAACGTGCGGTCGACCTTTTCGATAAAGTTATAGTTCTTGCCAAAAGCACAAAAGACAATTGCGGCCATTTAGCTTTCTACGGTTCGGTGAACGAAGCATTCAATTTCTTTGAAGCAACAAATTTCAGAGAAATTGTTAAAAAGATTAACCGCACTGATGAAAATGGCAACGGTTTATCTGATTTCTATATTAACAAATACGCTACATACAGTAAGGGAGAATGCTATGGGTGATACCAGAATTGGCCGTGTTGGCCAAATTAAAATTTACATAGGCAAATGTTTTCGTTCGTTTGTTCACGAAAAAGGTTGGAAATCGCTCATAAGCACACTTATAATTTCGATTATTCTGGCCTGGGTAATAGGTGATAACACATTCATTGTAAATGAAAGCACCAAAACCGGAGTTTTCGCAATGATCTGCGGCTGCATCTGGACAGGGATATTCAACTCAATTCAATCCATTTGCAGAGAACGAGCAATAATCAAAAGAGAGCACAAAACCGGATTACACATTTCTTCATACATTTTAGCTCATATGTTCTTTGAGTTTATACAATGTATTGCCGAAGCCATTGTGCTCACGGTAGTTTTTGATATTTTTCACGCTTTTCCATCAACAGGCGTACTGTTCAGGTGGACTGCATTTGAGTTCTTTATCTCATTTACATTAATTATTTTTTGTGCAGACGCCCTCGGCATATTAGTTTCTTGTATTGTGAAAACCGAAAATGCCGCAATGACCGTAATGCCTTTTGTTCTTATTATTCAACTTGTTATGTCTGGTATGATGTTCACTCTGCCAGAAAAAGCACAACCCATTAAGGAAATAACAATAAGCAAATGGGGAATGTGTGCGATATGCAGTTCTGCCGACTTAAACGAAATCCCAACAAAGGACACTTTAAAAAAGTTTGAAAAAGCAGCGAAATCTGATGAAAAATTAACAAGCTGGAAAGATTTGAATTTAACCCAAAAGTATGATATGGATTATGACGGTTCTGTTCAAAATGTAACCAAAACATGGCTTATATTAATTCTTTATAGCGCCTTATATGGTGCTGTAGGAACAATCTTTTTAAAATTTGTCGACAAAGATAAAAGATAGGATAGGTGAATAGTTATGAAAAAAATAATCATAAAATGCCCACACTGCGGCAACAGCTTAAAAGAAGAAGATAACGCGTATTTATATGGTAGCCCTTTTAGAGTATGCAGCAAATGCAAAAACACTTATGTTGATAACCGTTATCACGAAATTGCTATAGAAGGAATACGTCAGGAAGATATAAATCCAACCGAAGCCGACATGAAAGCTCAGCGAAAATCCGGTTGGAAATGGATCTGGATTGGAATTGGAATGAATGCGCTGTTTATCATCATCTTGTTCACAGGTTGGATGATATTCCCCCTTCCCATCTTTGGAGTTTCTTTTATAATTAGCGGTAGCCGTTCAATTAAAAACGTTAGCCCAAAACAATTAGAAAAAAAGAGAAAAGAAATCGAAGCCGAAAAGCAGCAATCCTTGCTACGCATACAGAACCCTGAATATTTAGAACAGCTTCGCACTATTGGGTATAACATCCCCTTTAGCGAACAATCTGCTCCGGTTCAACAGCCCCAGCAAAAAATTTGTGCATCATGTGGAACACACTTAGATGAAAACGACCGTTTTTGCCCTAAATGCGGAACACCAAATTAAGAAAAAACTGCTATCGATTTAGTGTGTTTAATTATATCGCTATGCTGCGTGTTAACAATTAGCCGCTTAAAATTTTCTATCAACAAAATTAATTTATTAATATAATTATTGGAGGTATTTATTATGTTTTGTAACCAATGCGGAAGCCAACTTAAAGAAGGTGCAGTTTTTTGCACAAACTGTGGCGCAAAACAAACAGGAAATGAAATTCCCGTTCAACAACCTATGCAACCTGTAGCTCCTGTTGCCCCGGCACCTGCTCAAAACTTCGCAGACCCCGAAAAAACTGTTGGCATCTTCTCTGAAGTTCCAGTTTCACAACCTGTGCAGCCTGCAGTTTCTGCAGAGCAACCCGTTGCAGCTCCCGCTCAGCAGCCTGTAGCCCCGGCACCTGCTCAAAACTTCGCAGACCCTGAAAAAACTGTTGGCATCTTCTCTGAAGTTCCAGTTTCACAACCTGTGCAGCCTGCAGTTTCTGCAGAGCAACCCGTTGCAGCTCCCGTTCAGCAGCCTGTAGCCCCGGTACCTGCTCAAAACTTCGCAGACCCTGAAAAAACTGTTGGCATCTTCTCTGAAGTTCCAGTTTCACAACCTGTGCAGCCTGCAGTTTCTGCAGAGCAACCCGTTGCAGCTCCCGTTCAGCAGCCTGCTTATCAAGTTCATACACAACCTGCTTATCAGGCACCGATTCAACCAAACAACACCTATAATGAAAATTCGGGCAATGTTCATAACGGCAAAGTCAGCTTTTTTAAAGCAATTGCTTTATTGTTCAAAAACTATTTCAACTTCAAAGGAAGAGCTTCAAAAAGCGAATATTGGTGGGCATTCCTATTTAATACTATCGCCTCTGTTTTTGTTTATTTCCTCTCATATGCGGTTCCCCCGCTCGGTGGCCTTTGCTCTATTGCGTTAACAATCCCGCAAATTTCTCTTTCAGTGAGAAGACTCCATGATATTGGTAAATCTGGTGCATTCTACTTTATGGGGCTTATCCCGTTTGCAGGTGCTATCATTCTTTTGATTCAATTCTTCAAGAACAGCGACGGCGATAACAAATGGGGTCCCGGTCCTAAATCAGTGCAGGGTGCTACTGAGTATGTAAACTCTACAGTTACTAACACTGCACCGGTTCAAAAAAGCATAACCGATAACGATATCTATGTTATGGCTCAAAATCACGAACCAGTTAATTTAGGCACTCCTGAAGCTAAATTCATGATGGATAGCGCGCTTAATAAAATCATTCCTACATACACAGGAGCCGAAAATCTTGTTGGCTCTATGATGCTTTGCGACCCTCAGGTAATTAAATCAAGCATCGCTTCAACCGATACCGATACTTTAATTGTTATTTTTAAAGCACTTGGATATCATATCGGTCAAGGAGAGGATGCAAACATTCTTGGTATGGTTCAGCAGAACGTTCTTTCAACCCTAAAAACACGATTTTAATTTATCGCCCAAAGGTACATTTTGTAGCACCATTTGTTTTATATAGGAGTGAAAACAATGAAAAAACGATTATCTCAAATTATTTCTTTAATTTTAATCTGCGCGTTTGCCTTAACTCTATGCTCATGCGGAAAGGAAAACAGCAACAACGGAAAAAACGAAAACGGCAAACAAGTTTGGTATTTAGGCGGAAATAATGTTTTTGCCGGTGATGTTGATGTTGAAGAACTGTTTGAAGATGTTAAAGATACAGTTGATCCTTCAAAAATCTACTCATCTATCGAACTAACAGAAGAAATGCTTCACGGAGTATATACACTTAACAACAAAGAAAAAGACCTTAAAACTGTAAGAAAGGAGATTCCTTTCGAAGAGGTAAAATTCGAAGATAGCTCTGCAGAATTAACAGTTCTTCCCATAGCTGTATATTTCGGTTCCGAAAACATTTCCTCTTCTGAAACTAAATATAATTATTCAGAATATGAGAACATCAGCGATTATGAAGTGGCTGTTCTCGAGCTTGCCAGTGAAGACCAAATAGGCCAAACACCCTGTACTTATGAAATAAACGGAAACACTCTTACTTTTAAGCAGATTAAGCAAACAAGCGGTGATGAAGAACCATTCACCTATAAGTTTACAGGCGTTGAGTTTAGCTACGATTTCAAGCTTTCAGGCCCGTATATTACATTTTCTAAAGGCAAGCATTCATTAAAACTTACAGCATACTGCCTTACCGAAAACACAAAAGACGCTTTATCATTATATGGTTATTCCCTGCCGGATTCACCTTTAATTGATAACTTGGATTACTTTGCAAGCTCAGATGCAATTAACTATGCCGTTATGAGAGATGGCAGTTATTATGATATCTCGGCTTTTAAAATGGATGATGCAGGAAGATTTACTGCCTACCTTGCTGAAAAAGACTTATCAAGCAAAAAAACCGATGAATTCATAAACCAATATGCTTATATAATTCAAAGCTCCGCTAACATCTTCTTAAACAGTTTTAATATAATTCTTCTTGATGGTAGCAAAGCCTATTATTATACCGATGATATAACAGATAGAGAAGCACGTTCTTTAGCAGACCAAGGTGCCGACGTTGACTCGTTAACCGACGAAGAAATTGAAGAGATTGCTAAGAAAAAATCTGATTTGTTTGATGATCTATATAAAGAATTTGAAGCGCAAGGAATAAATGTTACAATCAACCGCAGCACCGGAGAAATCGCAATGGATGCTTCTGTTCTGTTTGGTGGTGACTCTGCTGTAATTACCGAAGACGGTAAAGCACTTTTAAATAAGTTCCTTTCAGCATACACATCTATTATCTACAATGAAGAATATGACGGCTTCATATCTAAAACTATGGTAGAAGGCCACACAGCACCTATTGCAGGCAGCACCTACGAAAGTGGCTTGCCGCTTTCACAAGAGAGAGCAAATAATGTTAAGAATTATTGCTTATCATCCGGCACAGGTGTGGAAACATCTAAATTATCATCTACTCTTGAGGCCGTTGGTTTATCTAACAGTAAACCGGTTTATGATTCAAACGGAGAAATTGATATGGTTGCTTGCCGCCGCGTTTCATTCCGATTCATTGTTAATATTGATAAACAGTAAACCTATGAGTAAGTATTTTTATAATTTAACAGAAGTTGGCGAAGAGTTATATGTTGTTTTCTTATTGAACGAAACAGTCCCTTGCTTATGTTACAGAAAAAGCGAGTGGACAAAGTGATACTTTATTATTAAGCCAAACATCAGTTCAAATTAATACTTTTTATGGTACAAAAAAGGCTATGACACCAAAATGTCATAGCTTTTTTTAATTTTAGTAATTTACAATAGTTCAAAATGGTTTTTGCGGCTTTCAATAATACCCTCGTTTTTAAGTTTGCTAATTTCTGCCGAAAGGCCGCTGCGCTCAACCTCGAGATAATCGGCAAGCTCTTGCCTGTTAAAGGGTATTTCAAAACTGCTGCTGTCTTTACTTTTTGCCTGAATTGCCAAATAGGTCATAAGTTTATCCCTTGTTGAACGCTTTGAGGTTATCTCAATTTTTTGGTGGAACATAACATTTTTAGTTGCAAGCTCCCTCATCAGATTGAAAATAAGCCTCTGGTGAAAGCCGCAGTTATTATTGCAGGTGTGAAGAATGTGATTGCAGTCGATTAGCATAACCTCACTTGGGTCGTTCGCAATAATGGTTACAGGGATCGACTCAACCCCGGCGCAGGCAAATGCCTCGGCAAAGGTTTGCCCCGGCTTTGCAACACCAACTATGCTTCGGTTGCCAAAATAATCATACCTAACCATTTGCACCGAGCCCGAAAGAACAACGCCAATATATTTTGCAGGGTTACCTTCGGAAATTATGGTGTACTTCTTATCGAAAAACTCAACATAAGCACCAAGGCAGCCAAGCATTTTAATTAAATCGTCTTTTTGGATATTGTCAAAAAGTTTGCATTTTTTTAAAACATCAAAATATTTTTTCATATTTCTCCTTTTTGTTGAAAATTCAACAGAATTGTTTGTTTTATTGTACTATAATAAAACCACAAAATCAAGGAGTTGATACTATTGCTTAGAAAAATTATAAAAATTGATGAAGATAAATGCAACGGTTGCGGCGCTTGCGCTGCCGCCTGCCACGAAGGCGCTATTGAAATGATTAACGGCAAAGCAAAGTTAACCCGCGAAGACTATTGCGATGGTTTGGGCGACTGCCTCCCCTCTTGCCCCACAGGTGCCATAACCTTTGAAACACGCGAAGCACCTGCGTATAACGAGCAAGCGGTTATGGAAGCAAAAAATAAAAAGCCAGGCACTAAACTTCCCTGTGGCTGCCCCGGAACGCTCTCTAAAACTATTAAAAGAGAGGTAAGTGCTTCACCTGTTAAACCTTCTGCTGTAGCAAGCCAGCTTTCGCAGTGGCCCTGCCAAATTAAACTTGTTCCCGTAAACGCGCCGTATTTTGAAAATGCTCACCTGCTCATAGCAGCCGATTGCACCGCATTTGCATACGGAAATTTCCATAACGAATTTATTCGAAACCATATCACCCTCATCGGTTGCCCAAAGCTTGATGAAGGCGACTATGCCGAAAAGCTAACCCAAATTATTGCAAACAATAACATTAAAAGCGTTAAGGTTGTTAGAATGGAAGTTCCCTGCTGCGGCGGCATTGAAAATGCTGCCCGCCGCGCCCTTATGGCAAGCGGAAAATTTATTCCTTGGCAGGTTATTACCATATCGACCGATGGGAAAATTCTTGATTAAACGAATATTGTAATTACCAATAATAATTTATATAATAAAAACAAGAAATATTTAGGAGGAACTAAATATGTATATCACTAACGACATAAAATATATTGGTGTGAACGACCATAAGGTTGACCTTTTCGAAGGGCAATACCGCGTTCCGAACGGCATTTCGTATAACTCGTATGCTATAATCGACGAAAAAATCGCGGTTATGGATACCGTTGACGCCGAATTCACCCACGAATGGCTCGATAACCTTCAAAACGTGCTCAGCGGCAGAACCCCCGATTATTTAATCATTCAGCACATGGAGCCCGACCATTCAGCCAACATTATGAATTTTGTTAACGCCTACCCCGATGTGAAGATTGTATCATCTGCCAAGGCCTTTGCAATGATGAACAACTTCTTCGCAACCGATTTTGCTGAACGCCAAATAGTTGTTGGCGAAGGCGACACATTATCACTTGGCAAACACAATCTAACCTTTGTTACAGCACCAATGGTGCATTGGCCCGAAGTTATCGTAACCTACGACAGCACCGATAAGGTTTTGTTCTCGGCCGATGGTTTCGGCAAATTCGGCGCACTCGACAGAGATGAGCCGTGGGCCGATGAAGCTCGCCGCTATTTTATAGGCATTGTTGGAAAATACGGCGCGCAGGTTCAGGCGCTTCTTAAAAAGGCTGCCGGGCTTGACATTGAAAAAATCTGCCCTCTGCACGGCCCCGTATTAACCGAAAATTTAGGTTACTATTTAGGCCTTTACAACACCTGGTCGAGCTATCAGCCCGAAACCGAAGGTATAGTTATTGCCTACACATCGGTTTACGGCAACACAAAAAAAGCTGTTATGCAGCTTAGCGAAAAGCTAAAGGCTAACGGATGCCCAAGTGTTGTTGTTCACGACCTTGCAAGGTGCGATATGGCTGAAGCCGTTGGTGATGCCTTCCGTTACAGCAAGTTAGTTCTTGCAACAACCACCTACAACGCCGAAATATTCCCCCATATGCGCGAATTTATCAACCACTTGATTGAGCGCAATTTCAGCAATCGCACCGTTGCGTTAATTGAAAACGGAAGCTGGGCACCGCTTGCCGCTAAGGTTATGCGCACAAAACTTGAAAACTGCAAAAACTTAACCTTCACCGATACTACTGTTAAGATTTTATCGGCACTCAATGCCGATAGCACCGAGCAGCTAAACGCTCTTGTAAATGAGCTTTGCAAGGAATATTTAGCGCAGCAGGATTCAACTGCAAACAAAAACGATATGACAGCGCTTTTCAATATAGGCTATGGCTTATATGTTGTAACATCAAACGACGGAAAGAAGGATAATGGACTTATTGTTAACACCGTAACCCAGGTTACCGACACACCAAACAGGGTTGCCGTTACCATAAACAAACAAAACTATTCACATCACGTTATTAAACAAACAGGCATAATGAACATTAACTGCTTAACGGTTGATGCACCCTTTATGGTTTTTGAAAACTTCGGCTTCGTTAGCGGCCGTAATGTTGACAAGTTTGCCAACTGCGAGCCACTTCGTTCTGATAACGGTTTGGTCTTCCTTCCCCGATATATTAATTCATTTATGTCTCTAAAGGTTGAACAATATGTCGACCTTGACACTCACGGAATGTTCATCTGCTCGGTAACAGAGGCAAGGGTTATATCCGACAGGGAAACCATGACCTACACCTATTACCACGAGAATGTTAAACCGAAACCGGAAACCGAGGGTAAAAAAGGTTTTGTTTGCAAAATATGCGGCTGGGTATACGAAGGTGATACACTCCCCGATGATATTGTTTGCCCCCTTTGCAAGCACGGCGCGGCCGACTTTGAAGAGATAAAATAGGCATTTTAATGCTTTATTTATAACAAAAAATTTTGGAGGTATTTAAAATGGAAAAATATGTATGCGATGTATGCGGCTGGGTTTACGATGAGGCAGCAGGACTGCCCGATGAAGGCATAGCACCCGGAACAAAGTTTGAAGATCTCCCTGAAGACTTTGCATGCCCCTTATGCGCAGTTGGCAAAGATATGTTCAGCGAAGAAGCGTAAAACACATCAGAAAAGCATACAACGCTCCCGATTGAAAATCAGGAGCGTTTTTATTTTATAAATCACTTTTACTATCAAAATAATGAGTTGAAACATACGGGGCTTTCTATTGATTTTAAGGGTTCGATATGATATAATTACAAAAATTGTATTTATAAAACAATTAAGAAGGTATGCAGCTATATGTTATCACGAATCCGAAACAAAAAAGCAACCGTTGCAATCTCTCCTGATTTATCAAAACCTGTAATTTCAAAATTCACAAGTTTTGTTAGCAATCATCCTTTAACCGTTTTGTCTTCTTTAATGCTTATAACATCAATAATTGTCTTTTTTCAATTTTTATTTCAAAAGCAGGTATTCATATATCAAGATATAGGCAGTGATACACAAAACGTTTATTATCCTTTTTTTATTTCTCTGCAAAGAAAATTAGCCACTGGCGATTATTCCATGTGGGATTTCACATACGGATTAGGAACAAATATTATTACAAGGCAAACCGACGTTGGCAATATTTTCACCTGGTTCGCATGCCTATTTGGTGCTGGTGCAATTAAATATGTTTTAGTAATTACACAGATTATAAAAATATTACTTTCAGGATATATATGCTACTTTTACCTTGATACATTTAAGTTCTCAACGTTATCAAAGGTTGTTTTTTCGTATACCTTTGCATTTAATGGTTTTACAATTTTGTGGGGTCAACATTATTTTTTTGCAAACGCAAGCTTATATATAGTGCTTGCATTATTAGCAATTGAAAAATCATTTGTTAATAAAAACGGTTACTTGCTTATGGCTTTTGCAACCTTTGCTGCCATGGTAAACTCGTATTATCTGGCATATATGATATTGCTTGTGTCGGCAATTTACGCACTCTTTAGGCTTATGGCTCTATATTCTTTTAAGGAATTTGGCATCGTTGCAAAAAAAATTGGTGGTTTAATATGTGCTGTTCTTGTTGGTGCAGCTATGTCAGCATTTTTATTCTTACCGGCTGTTTCAATAATTATGGGAACCAGCTCACGCATTGGTTCAACCTCATTAATTGAAGGAATCAAGATATTTGCTTCTTCAAGTTATGACAGTAAAACCGTTCACGGCATTTTTGCAAGATTATTTTCAAACAATTTAACAGGTTCTATTGATTATTCAGGCCCATTAAATTATTACGAAATGCCTCAGTGGTTTTTCACAAGCTTTATTTTATTTTTCAGCATAATTTTTATTTCAGAAATTTTCTTTAACAAACAAGAAAAAATTAAAATTAAAATATTAAAGCTTATATCGGTTGCTTTAGTAATTTTACTTGCTTTTCATCCATTTTTATCGTTTATTCTAAATGGTTTTGTATGCAACTTCTTTAGATACACATATTTAATAATGCCCTTATTTGCCGTTTGCTTTGCAGGAGTGTTAGATAAGATTGCAAACAGAAAATTAACCTACGGTAAAACGCAGATAATCGTTGCTTTCATATTATCTTTATTGGTTATGCTGTCAGTAATTTTAAAAACTAACCATACAAGCAATCTTGTGAAGGCATTAGGATATTTGTATGCTTTCATGACTGTAATTTTAGCAACACTTGCAATTGTTATTATTTCGAAGAAAACATCAGCTGCAAAAAGGGCGCTCTGTCTTGCCTGCGTAACATTGTTAATTATCAGTAATGTAGTTGTTGAAAGCAACTTCACAACCAACAGAAGAACCGTATCAAGCACCAACCCGAAGATTTATTTAACAAGCGGTAATGATGATGTTGCTAAAGCTCTTCAATATCTTGAAGAAACAGATAAATCCTTTTATCGAACCGATAAAACCTTCCAAGATATTGCGCTTTTAAACGATAGCCTGCTGCAAGGGTATTACGGTGTTTCAACATATAATTCGGTTATAAATAAAAATATACCTCAGTTTGCTGATACTTTCTGCCCGGATTTCAAAATTCTCCACGCCAACGCCTATTACGATTTTAGAGAAATATATGATAATGTTAGTGTTTGCTCTCTGCTTGGTGTTAAATATATACTATCGCACGAACTTATAACCAACATACCCGAATACTCATATGTTAAAACCTTTGGAACTGTTCACCTTTACAAAAACGATTCTGTAACTAACATTGGCAGATTTTACACCAATTCTATTGATTACGAAAGTTACCTTTCTTTAAGTGATGAAGAAAAATTAAAAATTTTAGATGATACTATTATTTTAGATAATACTAATGAACCAACACTCACCGCAAAAACCTCGTCAAAAGAATCAAGCGTATCATTTGAAAAGCCAAAAAACAGCAGCCACGTTTCAGGAAGTGTTAATGCAAAACAGGATGGATATGTGTTTTTACCAATTCCGCTTGAAAATGGCTGGAAGGCCTATGTTGATGGCAAAGAAACCGAGATAGTTTTGGCCGATTTAGCCTTTTCTGCCGTAAGGGTTTCAGAAGGAACCCACACAGTAGAGTTTAAATATAACACTCCTTTACTTAAAGAAGGGTGCATTATATCGGTTGTTGGCTTAATTGTTTTTGCAATTTGGTCAGCTGTATTAATATTCCACAACAAAAAGAATAGAGGGTAATAATAATGATTAATTTTAATGTTCCGCCCTTTGTAGGCACCGAGCTTGAATATGTAAAAAAAGCGGTTGATAACAAAAAAATCTGCGGTGACGGTGAGTTCACAAAGCTTTGCAACAAATGGATTGAAGATAAAACAGGTACAGCTAAAGCGCTATTAACAACCTCTTGCACGCACGCATTAGAAATGGCGGCAATTCTTTGCGATATTAAAGAAGGCGATGAGGTTATAATGCCCTCATACACCTTTGTTTCAACGGCTGATGCTTTTGTTAGCCGCGGCGCAAAGATAGTTTTTGTTGATATCCGCCCCGACACACTTAACATTAACGAACAGTTAATTGAGGCAGCCATTACCGATAAAACCAAGGTTATTGTTCCGGTGCACTATGCAGGCGTTGCATGCGAAATGGACACAATACTTGAAATTGCTAAAAAGCACAACTTAAAAGTTGTTGAAGATGCGGCGCAAGGTGTAACCTCAACCTACAAGGGCCGCCAACTTGGCGCTATTGGCGATTATGGATGTTACTCCTTCCACGAAACCAAGAACTTCAGCATGGGCGAAGGAGGAGCACTGTTAATTAAAAATGCAGCAGATGCCGAGCAAGCCGAAATCATTCGTGAAAAGGGCACCAACCGCAGCAAGTTTTTCCGCGGCCAGATAGATAAATACACCTGGGTTGATTTTGGTTCTTCATATCTTCCAAGCGATATGAACGCTGCATACCTTTGGGCGCAACTTGAAAAGGTTGACGATATTTGCAGCAACCGTATTGCAAGCTGGAACAGATACTACGAAGGGCTGAAATGCTTGGCAAACAGTGGTTGCATTGAACTTCCCACCATCCCTGAGCACTGTGAACATAATGCTCATATGTTTTATATTAAAACAAAAAACATTGAAGAACGCAGTAAACTTATACAACACCTCAAAGAAAACGGCATAATGTCGGTATTCCATTACATTCCGCTTCATTCAGCTCCTGCAGGCAAAAAATTCGGAAGATTCCACGGTGAAGACATATATACAACATCTGAATCTGAACGTTTGCTCAGGCTTCCGATGTATTATGGCCTTGAAAATGATGCTATTGACAAAACTATTTCACTGATAAAAGATTTTTACAAATAAAGGATGAATAATGATGACGGTTATCAAAGGGCAAAAAATCACACTGCGACCCATACAGTATAGTGATACTAATGATATAGTTCGCTGGAGAAACAAAGATTTTGTTAGAAGCAATTTTGTTTTTCAAGAACTTTTCACCAATGAAATTCACGATAACTGGATGAAAACCAAGGTTGACACGGGTGAAGTTGTTCAGTTTATCATATCATCTGCCGAAAACGGAAATTCTGTTGGCTCGGTTTTCCTAAGAGATATCGATAAGGTTAACAACAAAGCCGAGTATGGTATTTTCATTGGCGAAGAAGAGGCTCTTGGCAAAGGTTTTGGGAGCGAAGCGGCCGCTATGATTATAAAATATGCCTTTGAAGAACTTGGCCTTCACAAGGTGTTTTTAAGAGTATTTGCTCATAATACGCGAGCAATTAAAAGTTATAAAAATGCCGGCTTTGCCGAAGAAGGCTGTTTTAAAGATGATGTTAGAATTAACGGCAAATATTACGATATGGTCTTTATGACGATAATTAATGAAAAGGAAAATTAACATGAAAAAAGTTTCTTTTGTTATACCCTGCTATCGTTCAGAGAAAACCTTGCCTTCCGTTATTAACGAAATAGTTGAAACGGTTACAGGAAAGCTCGATTACGAGATAGTTTTGGTTAACGACTGTTCCCCTGACAACACATTTGATGTTATTAAACAGTTGTGCCAAAACAACCCTAATATCACCGGCATTAACTTCTCGCAAAATTTTGGCCAGCACGCTGCCCTTATGGCCGGAATGCGCCAAACTTCGGGCGAGGTAGTAGTATGCCTTGATGACGATGGTCAAACCCCGGCAAACGAGGTGTTCAAACTTCTTGATAAACTCGATGAAGGGTACGACACCGTTTATGCAAGGTATGGAAACAAAAAACATTCAATGTTAAGAAATTTAGGCAGCAAGGTAAACTCGGTTATGACCGAGCAGATGCTTTCAAAGCCTAAAAAACTTTTCATTTCAAGTTACTTTGCTGTTAAAAGGTTCATTGTTGATAAAATGCTTGAATACAATAACCCCTTCCCCTACGTTATCGGTCTTGTGCTTCGCGCCACAAAAAACATAACCAACGTTGATGTGAATCACAGATCGAGAGAGGCAGGCCAATCAGGCTACACATTTAAAAAGTTAATTTCTCTTTGGGTGAATGGCTTTACAGCCTTTTCGGTAAAACCGCTCAGAATAGCAACATTCGGCGGTGTAATGGTTGCAATAGCCGGGTTTGCTTTTTTAATTTACACCATTGTTAACAAAATAATAAACCCTGATGTTTTGCTTGGCTGGAGTTCAATTATGGCTGTTATGCTAATGCTCGGTGGGCTCATTCTGTTAGTTTTGGGAATGATAGGCGAATATATCGGCAGAATATATATCTGTATGAACCACTCTCCGCAATATGTAATTAAGGAGATAGTAAAAAATGAAGAAAACACTCTCTAAATTTAAACCGTATTTTCTGCTTCACGCTATCCTATTTATGTACTCACTTTCAGCGGTATGTTCAAAAAAAGCTTCTGAATACGAATTCCTTTCACCTCAGTTTTTTATGTTTTACGGAATTATGTTGGTAATAATGCTACTTTACGCAGTGTTGTGGCAACAAGTGCTAAAAAAACTACCTTTAACTGTGGCTTTCGCCAACAAGGCGGTTACCATAATATGGGGAATTATATGGGGTATAGTAGTATTTCACGAAAAAATGATAACCTTGCCGAAAGCTATTGGTGCGATTATTATTATAATTGGCGTGTTATTGGTGGTGACCGATAAAAATGAATAATTGGATTTATGTAGCAATATTTTTATTCTCGGTTCTCGTATCGTCGATATCACAAATATTACTTAAAAAGAGTGCCGATAAAAAGTGTGATAATGTAATTAAAGAATACCTAAACCCTGTTGTTATAGTTGCGTACTTTATGTTTTTCGCGTCGTCACTTATAACAACAATAGCATATAAAGGTGTATCTCTTTCAACCGGCCCATTGCTTGAAGCCACCGGTTATATATGGGTAACATCCTTGGGGGCTATATTCTTAAAAGAAAAGGTTAATATTAGAAAAATTTTAGGTGTTGCCCTTATCATTGCCGGCATTGTAATAATAAGTGTTTTAGAGTAACCCAAACAAAAAACACTTTCACCCTTTTTAAAACATATATGCTTATTATGTGCACGACCTTGCCAAAATCAGGTGGGGTCGTGTATAATTTTGCGCACCGTTTAAAAATAGTGCGCAAAATTTTTATTTAAAAAGTTCAATTTCAACAACAACCTGAAAGTATAAATCAATGTGATAACTACATTTTGAATAATATTGCAACCACGTTCTTAAAGAATTTATTAACCGCCTTTGCAATATTATTTAATAAAAAGATTAGCATAGGTGATTAAATGAATTATTCAGGTTTATATTTTTTAAATGGCACTGCAAACAACCCCATTATGCTGTTAACAGTTTTGCTAACGCTTTGTGTAGTTTTTGTTAACGGTTGGACTGATGCGCCAAACGCAATTGCAACAAGCGTTTCTACAGGCTGCTTAAATATGCGCCGCGCGGTAATTATGAGCGCATTTTTCAATTTTTTAGGCGTTTTTGTTATGGCAAAGATAAACACTTCTGTTTCAGCAACAATCAGTAATATAGCCGATTTTGAAGGAAATACCGAAAATTCACTTTTGGCACTTTGTGCTGCAATGCTTGCAACTGTTGTTTACAGTGGCACTGCATCATATTTCGGAATCCCAACAAGCGAAAGCCACAGCCTTATTGCAGGGCTTGCAGGGGCTGCACTCGCAATAAAAAACAGTTTCGCCTGCATAAATCTAAACGAATGGTTAAAGGTGGTTTACGGGCTTATTTTAAGCCTTGCACTCGGTTTCGCTTTGGGGCTTATAACAAGCAAATTAACCAACCAGATTTTATCTGTTATAAATAAAAACAAAGCCAACGACTTCTTCACAAAAGCACAAATTTTCGGTGCGGCTGCTATGAGCTTTATGCACGGCGCACAAGATGGGCAAAAGTTTATAGGAGTGCTTTTTTTAAGTTCAGCACTTTCCTTAGGGCAAACTACCGTTAATATTACTGAAACGCCGTTGTGGATAATGCTTCTTTGCAGCACTGTTATGGCACTTGGAACCGGAGTTGGCGGCGGGAAAATAATTAAAAAAATAGGTAGTGATATGGTTAAAATAGAAAAGCACCAAGGTTTCTCAGCCGACCTTGGCGCTGCAGTTTGCCTGCTTATTTCAAGTTTATCGGGGTTCCCTGTTTCAACAACCCACACTAAAACCGCCGCCATAATGGGTGCAGGTGCCGCCGCAAATTTTGCAACATTAAACCTAAAAGTAGTT
Source organism: Acutalibacteraceae bacterium (assembly GCA_045576295.1). GTDB lineage: Bacteria > Bacillota > Clostridia > Oscillospirales > Acutalibacteraceae > CAVALG01. The sequence continues at coordinate 56,009 of JAZNGF010000049.1, forward strand.
AAAGAGATGCTGCTTGCCTGGGTTCTCACCTTCCCGGGGTGCGGGATTTTTAGCTTTATTTTTACTAAATTATTTACACTTATCTTTTAACTGCCACCGTTTTCTAAACGTTCACGCAGTTTGCCTAATGCCTTCTTTTCAATTCTTGATACATAAGAGCGCGAAATCCCAAGAAGCCGCGCAACCTCGCGTTGCGGCAATTCCGAATGCTCCTCAATGCCATAGCGCATGCTTATAATAAGCCTTTCGCGTTCATCAAGGCAGGTGAAAAGTAGTTCTCTTAATTTTTCATAGTAAACCTTATTTTCAACATCGTGTTCAATATCTTGATTATCAGCAATAATATCAAGAAGCGTTAAAGAATTCCCCTCTTTATCAACGTCTATTGGGTCGCTTATATAAACATCCTGAGCCGTTTTCTTAAGGTTTCTAAAGTGCATAAGCACCTCGTTTTCAATGCAGCGTGAAGCATATGTTGCAAGCTTTATTCCCTTTTCGCTTCTAAATGATGATATCCCTTTTATTAAGCCTATTGTCCCAATAGATATTAAGTCCTCTTGGCTTGAATTAGTGTTGTAATACTTTTTTATAACATGGGCCACTAATCGCAAATTGTGTTCAATAAGTTTTTTTCTTGCCTTATCATCTCCGTTTTCCATTAAGGTGATAAGGTGCGCTTCCTCCTCTGGCGGCAACGCCTTTGGGAACGAACCGGCGCTTGTTACGTGAAGCGCAAAATAAAGAATGTTTGATATTATGTTAAACAGCATTTCAAGCATAAGTTTTGCCCCCTTCTTAACAAAAGGTATGCTGAAAAAATTTATGTTTTGCAAGTCCAACTAAAACTCCTAAAAATATTGAACCAAGCGGCTGTGTGTGATATAATATAAAAATACATTGCGAAAATAATTTTGGAGTGAACAAAAATGGCAGGCAAAACAATAACAGCCATATCAACAGCCGAAGGTGCTGCGGGCCTTGGTGTTATCAGAATAAGCGGAGATGAAGCCATAGCAATTGCCGACAGTGTTTTTAAATCTGTTTCGGGTAAACAACTATCTGAAATTAAGGGCTACACTGCCCTTTTCGGGCACGTGTATTCAGGCGATAACATTCTTGATGAAGCTGTTGCACTGCTCTTTAAAGCCCCTAAAAGCTACACAGGCGAAGATGTTGTTGAATTTTCGGTTCACGGCGGCGCATACATACAGCGCCAATTAGTTCGCGAGGTTTTAAAAAACGGCGCATACCCTGCAGAAAACGGCGAATTCACTAAACGAGCATTCTTAAACGGCAAACTTGATTTAGCGCAGGCTGAAAGTGTTAACGCAATTATTAGCGCGGGCGGCGAGCAAATGCTCAAGGCTGCTATAAACGCAAAAGACGGCGCTGTTTCCAAAAAAATCTCATCTATTCGCGATGAAATTTTGTCGGCCGCCGCTTGCGTTGCAGCCTTTTCAGATTACCCCGATGAAGAGCCCGAATTCAGCGGAATCGACCGCCTGCCGAGCATGCTTACAAGTGTTACTAACGAATTAGTAGAACTACTTAACGATTACGACACCGGGCGAATACTCAGAACCGGGGTTAACACCGTTATTGTGGGCAAGCCAAACGTTGGCAAATCAACCCTTATGAACCTGCTTGTGGGCGATGAACGCTCAATCGTAACCGATATATCGGGCACCACTCGCGACGTTATTGAAGAAGATGTTAATTTAGGCGGTGTGCGGCTGCATTTATCCGATACCGCAGGCATCACCGACACCGATGATGTAATTGAAAAAATCGGCGTTGACCGCTCTTTACAGCGCCTTAAAAGTGCCGATTTAATTTTGGCGGTGTTTGATTCTTCAAAACCACTTAATGAATACGACCACAGCGTTATTAACGAAATTATAGATAAAAAGGCTTTAGTTGTGCTTAATAAATCCGATTTAAAGCAAGAAACAACTGCCGACTTTTTTGAATCACGCGGCCTTCGCTGTGTTGTTATTTCTGCAAAGAATTCTTGCGGCAAGCAAGAACTTATTGATGCCGTTAAAGAAACGGTTATTACCCACAATTTAACCGAAAACAGCGTTGTGCTTTCGTCAGAACGGCAAAGAAATTGCGCCGAACGCGCACTGAATTCGGTTAGTGAAGCTTTGCATGTTATAAATTCCGGTTTTACCATTGATGCGGCATCGGTTTGTATCGACGAAGCCTTGTCGGCACTTTATGAACTAACGGGTGAACGCGTTACCGAAGCCGTTGCAAACGAAGTGTTTAAAAATTTTTGTGTTGGGAAGTAAGCATAAGATATGACATATTTAGCAGATAATTATGATGTTGTGGTTATAGGCGCGGGGCACGCAGGCATTGAAGCCGCCCTATCCTCTGCAAGAATGGGCTGCAAAACCGCCATTTTCACAATTAATATGGACTGGGTTGGCAATATGCCCTGCAACCCCTCAATCGGCGGAACTGCAAAAGGCCACCTTGTTCGCGAAATTGATGCGCTTGGCGGCGAAATGGGCAAAGCGGCCGATAAAAACACCCTGCAAAGCAGAATGCTCAACCGCGGAAAAGGCCCTGCTGTTCATTCGCTTCGCGCCCAGATTGACAGGCGAAATTACAGTGCCTATATGAAGCACACCCTTGAACTGCAAGAAAACCTTCACCTGCGCCAGGCAGAGGTTGTTGATTTATGGCAAGGCGAAGATGAGCTGTGGCATTTAAGCACTATGCTAAAAGCCGAATACACATCTAAAACCGTTATAATTGCAAGCGGCACATTTTTAAAAGGGCGAATTTTCGTTGGCGATGTTAACTATGAAGGCGGCCCCGACGGCACCTTTGCCGCAACCAAATTATCAAGCGCGCTGCTAAAATTAAACATCCCACTTAGAAGATTTAAAACAGGAACCCCTGCAAGGGTTTTAAAAAGCAGTATTGATTTTTCGGGCCTTGAAGAGCAACCAGGCGATGACGAGATATTCCCCTTCAGCTATTCAACCAACCCCGAAGAAATAAGCAACAAGGTTGTTTGCCATATTTCCTACACTAACGATAACACTAAAGAGGTTATTCTTGCAAACCTTAGCAAGTCGCCGTTATATTCAGGCGTTATTGAGGGTGTGGGACCGAGGTACTGCCCCAGTTTAGAAGATAAAATTGTGCGCTTCCCCGATAAGCAAAGGCACCAGCTCTTTATTGAACCCTGCGGAGAAGACACCGAAGAAATGTACCTTCAAGGAATGTCGAGCTCACTGCCTGAAGAGGTTCAGGTTAAGTTCTATAAAACAATTAAGGGGCTCGAAAATGTTCAAATAATGCGAACGGCATACGCTATTGAATATGATTGTGTTGACCCAACGGCGCTTAAACCATCGCTCGAATTTAAAGAAATACCTGGGCTTTTTGGTGCAGGCCAATTTAACGGGTCATCGGGCTATGAAGAGGCGGCTGCCCAAGGCCTTGTTGCAGGCGTTAATGCCGCAAGGTTAGTTTTAGGTAAAGAGCCAATGATACTTGACCGTTCAACCTCATACACAGGCACTCTTATTGACGATTTGGTTACAAAGGGTTGCTCTGACCCTTATCGTATGATGACCTCGCGCAGTGAATACCGCCTTGTTTTCAGGCAAGATAACGCCGATGAACGCCTTATGCACTACGGGCGCGAAAACGGGCTTATTGATGATGAAACTTGGGATAAGTTTAATAAAAGAGTTGCAGAGAAGGAAGCCGAAATTAAAAGGCTTGAAAGTACCTTCCTCCCCCCGAGTGAAGAACTAAACGCACTACTCGATGAGCGCGGAACAACCCGCGTTACAACAGGAACGCGCCTTGCCGATTTAATTCGCCGCCCCGAAATTGATTACAACTGCCTTGCCGCATTCGACAGCGTTAGGCCTGAGCTTTCGGCTATGGTTAGCGAAAAGGTTGAGATTGAGATTAAATACAGCGGCTACATAAAAAAGCAGCTTGCACAAATTGCCGAAACAAAGCGGCTTGAATCAAAACTCATAAGCGAAGATTTCAATTACGACGAAGTGTATGGATTGCGCCTTGAAGCGGCCGAAAAGCTTAAGAAAATAAAGCCACGAAGCATCGGCCAAGCATCAAGAATATCGGGTGTTAGCCCTGCAGATATTTCAGTTTTACTTGTACACCTTGAAAAGCAAGGAAAAATGTGATATTATTCTTTATGTGTTTTAAAAGCAAATTTATATTATGCCGCAGCTAAAAATTGAGCTTAACGGCAGATAGGAGATATATTTATGTCAGGACATTCAAAGTGGAACAACATTAAAAGAAAAAAGGAAAAAACCGACGCTAAACGCGCCAAAATATTCACACGTATAGGCCGCGAACTTGCAATGGCCGTTAAATCGGGCGGCGGAGCTGATCCTGCAGTTAACTCAAAACTTCGCGATGTTATCTCAAAAGCAAAGGCTAACAACGTGCCGAACGATAACATTGAAAGAATTATTAAAAAGGCAGCTGGCGATTCAAACAACGCAAACTATGAAGAAATAATCTACGAAGGCTACGGCCCTTGCGGAGTTGCCGTTGTTGTTGAAGCCTTTACCGACAACCGCAATAGAACAGCAGGCGATGTTCGCCATTATTTTGATAAATTCGGCGGAAATATGGGCCAACCCGGTTCGGTTATGTTTATGTTCGAACGCAAGGGTGTTATCGCGATTGAAGGCGAAGGTTTATCGGAAGACACTGTTATGGAAGATGCTCTTGAAGCGGGCGCTGATGACTTCTCGTTCGACGGTGAAGTGTTTGAAATCTCAACCGACCCGAACAATTTTGATGCTGTTTGCGCCGCACTCAAAAGTAAGGGTTACGAATTCTTAAGCAACGAAGTTGCTTACATTCCTGCAACTATGTCGGCAATTGATGACCCTGAACTGTGCGAAAAGATGACCAAAATGCTTGATATGTTTGAAGATAACGACGATATTCAGGCAGTTTGGACAAACTGGGACAATAAAGACGAATAACCTAAACCTTAATTATTCCGCAAAATCTCCAAAATTATACACTCAAACCATAATAATTTTTTAATTTCACTTGCATTTTTTAATGTTTGTGATATACTTATTAAATGAGTAAAGGCCATGGAGGTGAAAGTAATGGCTTACAAGATCAGTGATGCTTGCATTTCATGCGGTGCTTGCGCTTCAGGCTGCCCTGTTGATGCAATCGTTGAAGGCGATACTCAATTCGAAATCAACGCTGATACATGCATTTCATGCGGTGCTTGCGCTTCAGGTTGCCCTGTTGATGCAATTTCTGAATAATTAATTTTAAAGGCAAATCGGCGGTGTTATCACCGCCGATTTTCTTTATTTATTATGCAAAAAAAGGTTTGGTAATTGTTTGCCAAACCTTTTTTATTTAATTAAACCTTTAACTGCGCTTCAACGTCCTCAACATCATAACGGCTAAGCACCGGTGCTACAATTTCGGCAATGAATTCATCAACCTGCGATATGCTTCTGCCAATGTATTTTTCGGGTGCGAGCTCGCTTTCAATTTCTTCTTTGGTTAGCGGAATGTTGGTATCAGCCGCAATTCTGTCTATCAAATCGTTTGTTCCACCCTCAAGTTTAACCTTAGCAGCTGCTGCGTGGGAATGAACGCGAATAACCTCGTGCAGTTCCTGGCGGTCTCCCCCGCGTTTAACCGATTCCATCATAATATTTTCGGTTGCCATAAAGGGCAGCTTTTCAAGCACGCGCCTTCTAACAACGTTTTCATAAACAACAAGCCCTGATGTTACGTTGATGTAAATATTAAGAATTGCATCAACCGCAAGGAAAGCCTCGGCAACGGCAATGCGCTTGTTTGCACTGTCGTCGAGGGTTCTTTCAAACCACTGTGTTGCAGCAGTAAATGCAGGGTTAATAGAATCAGAAATAACATATCTTGCAAGGGCCGAAATGCGCTCGCTTCTCATCGGGTTGCGCTTATAAGGCATTGCCGATGAACCAATTTGCGATTTTTCAAATGGCTCTTCCATTTCTTCAAATGCCTGCAATATGCGCAGGTCGTTCGAGAATTTATATGCGCTTTGAGCAAAGCCCGAAAGCACCGATAAAATGTAAGAATCAACCTTTCTTGAATAGGTTTGGCCCGAAACCGGAACGCAGGCCTCAAAACCCATATCTTTAGCGATTAAATCTTCAAGTTCGCGAACCTTGGCTTCATCGCCGCCGAAAAGCTCCATAAAGCTTGCCTGAGTACCGGTTGTTCCCTTTGAGCCCAAAAGCTTTAATTTAGAAAGCTGATATTCCATGTTTTCAACATCGGAAACTAACTCGTTTATCCAAAGGGTTGCTCTTTTTCCAACAGTTGTTAACTGTGCAGGCTGTAAATGGGTGTATGCAAGGCAGGGCATTGCCTTGTATTTTTCGGCAAAATCCGAAAGGTTTTTTATAACCTTAACCGCCTTTTTCAAAACTATCTTTGAAGCCTCGCGAAGGATAATAACATCGGTGTTATCGCCAACATAGCAGCTTGTTGCGCCTAAGTGAATGATAGGCTCTGCCTTGGGGCACTGAACGCCATAGGCGTAAACATGGCTCATAACATCGTGCCTAACCTGCTTTTCGCGCGCTTCAGCAACATCATAGTTAACATTATCTTTGTTTGCTTCAAGCTCGGCAATCTGCTCATCGGTAATGTTAAGCCCTAACTTCTGTTCGGCGCGGGCAAGTGATATCCACAGCCTTCTCCAGGTGCGGAATTTGAAATCAGCCGAAAATACGCCCTGCATTTCGGGGCTTGCATAACGGGTTGATAAAGGTGAAACATAGGAAGTTTTAGACATTATTTTATCTCCTTATATTTAAAGTTTATTTGTTAAAATATTTAGCCTATCTTTTTATCGCACACTTCGCTTAAACAGCATTTTTCACAGTAGGCTTTTCTTGCGGTGCACACTGCCCTGCCGTGAAGCACTGTTCGGTGGCAAAAGTCATTAGATTTATCGGGCGGAAGGATTTTTCTCATTTCGGTTTCAACCTTAAACGCATCTTTAGTTTTTACAAAACCCATTCGGTTGCATAGCCTTATAAAGTGCGTGTCGGTAACAATGGCAGGCTTGCCGTAAACATCGCCGCAAACTAAATTCGCAGTTTTCCTTCCAACACCGGGCAGTTTGGTAAGTTCCTCAATAGTGTCGGGTATTTGGCCGCCGAAATCTTCGGTTATCATTTTGCCGATGCCTAAAAGATCCCTTGCCTTGGTTTTATATAACCCGCAGGATTTTATAAGTTCTTCAATGTCTTCAAGTGGGCCTTTAGCGAATGCTTCGGCAGTTGGAAAACGCTCAAAAAGCTTTGGGGTTACTAAATTAACCCTTGCATCGGTGCACTGCGCCGAAAGGCGAGTTGCAATTAATAGCTGAAGCGCGTTTTCACTATTTAGCGAGCATATAGCATCAGGGTATTCTGCCTCGAAAAGCTCAGTCGCCCTTGCAGCCTTTTCGCGCTTTTCCTTCAATGTTTTCATATAATGCCACCTTTGGTTAAACCTAACCATTAATATATTAATTATATTACATTTTCACCCCTCATTCAACACCATTTATACATAATTTTCACTTTACAATTAAATTTAGGTGTGCTAAAATATAATCGAACATTTGTTCTTTGGGGGTTGGCTTTTTGGATAGAATAATTTTACATTGCGATTTTAATAATTTCTTTGCGTCGGTTGCCTGCCTTGACGATGAAAGCCTAAAGGGCAAGCCCGTTGCCGTATGCGGAAGCACTGAACAGCGGCACGGCATAGTTTTAGCTAAAAATGAATTGGCCAAAAGCTGTGGTGTTAAAACCGGCGAAGCCATTTGGCAAGCAAAAATTAAATGCCCCGATATGGTAACGGTGGCACCTGATTTTAATAGGTATATGCATTTTTCAAAACTCGCTCGAGAAATATTCCTCGATTTTACCGATCGAGTTGAAGCCTTTAGCATTGATGAAAGCTGGCTTGATGTTACGGGCAGCACAAGGCTTTTTGGCAGTGGTAAAAAAATTGCCGACACTTTAAGGCAAAAAATCAAAGAAAATTTAGGGCTTACCGTGTCGGTTGGGGTTAGTTTTAATAAGGTGTTTGCAAAAATCGGGTCTGATTACAAAAAGCCCGATGCCACAACGGTTATAACCCGCGAAAATTTCAAAAATATGCTTTGGGGGTTGCCTGCCTGCGCAATGCTGGGCGTTGGCCCAAACACCGAAAAGCGCTTAAATTCCTTAGGCATATTCACAATCGGTGATATAGCAGGTACATCGCCCGATGTTTTATCATCAAAGTTATATAAACCGGGTTTATCGCTTTGGAACTATGCAAACGGCAACGATGTTTCGCCCGTGCTTTCAAGCGAAACTGTTGTGCCGCCAAAAAGCATAGGCCGCTCGGTAACCTGTTCGCACGATATTGAAGATTTTGCCGAACTGCATGAGCTTTTGTTATTATTATCAGAAGATGTTACCGCCCGCCTTCGAAAGTGGGGGTTCACAGCAAACGGAGTGCAGGTTAGCCTTCGCACATTCGACCTTGAAAATTCATCATACCAGTGCACCCTGCCCCATTCAACCGCCATAACGCAGGTTATAGAACAGGCAGGAATAAACCTTATAAAAGAAAACGGCGGCATAAAAAAGCCGCTTCGTTCGGCAGGTATTCGCGTTTTTGGCTTAACCGCAGGGAACGATTATCAAATATCAATGCTTGATAACATTGAAAAGCAGAAAAAGCTTGAAAAAATTGAAACTTCTATTGACAATATCAGGAACCGATTTGGGTCAGGCAGCATCTGCCGCGCTGTGTTCCTTAAAAAGCAAGGAGCCGCGGCCGAATTTTCGGCCGCGGAACACCACACTTTTAAAGCTCTGCCTTAAAGCATTTCAAGCTTTGCAAAGTTCTGCATTATTTTCTTTGTTCCCTTTTCTTCAAAGGCGATTTCTAAAAGTGTGTCATTCCCCATGGGAACTGCCGATAAAATCATACCATCGCCAAAGGTTTTATGGCGCACGCGGTCGCCTGATTTAAAGGTACCGCTTGATTGCCCCTTGGTTTTTGTAACACTCTGCGCCGCCATATCTTTAAACGATGTAAATGGTTTGTTTTCTCTGCGGTACGCTGGCATACCGCCGCCAAACCCTTGATTAGAACCGCCAAACCCTGAAAACTTATGCTCGCCGCCGCCCATCATCTGCGCGCGGCTTGTTTTTATTTCGCAAAGTTCTTTTGGGATTTCCTCTAAAAAGCGCGAAGGCAAGTTGCGGTTTGTTTGGCCGTAAAGCATTCTTGAAAATGCATTTGAAATGGTAAGCCTTTTTCTTGCCCTTGTAATGCAAACATAGGCTAAGCGGCGTTCTTCTTCAATTTCAGCCTCGCCGCCGTATATTGATTGATTCCCCGGGAAAATCCCTTCTTCCATGCCAATAAGGAACACATTATCAAACTCAAGCCCTTTTGCTGAGTGAATTGTCATAAGAATAACGCTGTCGTCTTCTTCGTTATAGCTGTCAATATCGCTAATAAGGGCAACGTTTTCTAAAAATCCTAAAAGCGAGGGGGCTTCCTCTTCATTTTCATACTGAATTATGCTTGTGCGCAATTCTTCAATATTTTCAATTCTTGCCTGCTCTTCTTCCCCTGCCGCCCTTAACGCCGAAATATAGCCCGAAACATCTAAGGTTATATCAAGCAACTCGTGAAGCGATAAAGTTTCGGCAGATTCGCTTAAATCATTTATCATTTTAGCGAATTCCATAAGTTTGCTGGCACTGCGGGATAAAACCGGATAATCAGAAGCTGTTTCAAACACTTCAAAAAGCGGCACACCTAATTGTTCTGAAATTTCAGCCGCACGTGAAATGGTTGCGTCGCCAATTCCCCTTTTGGGCTCATTAACAATTCTTCTTAACCTAACGCTGTCGTTATGGTTATTAATAACGCTTAAATACGAAACAATATCTTTAATTTCCTTGCGCTCAAAGAACCTGTGCCCGCCAACGATTTTATACGAAATGCCCGAACGTGAGAATACATTTTCCATATTCATCGACTGCGCATTAGTGCGATATAAAACGGCATTATCGGCAAATTTTCCGCCCTCGCGAACATATTTTAGTATTTCATCGGCCACAAATCTTGCCTCGGCCTGCTCATCATTTACTGTATTAATCAGTATTTTATCTCCGACGCCCTTGTCGGTCCATAAATTTTTGCCCTTGCGCGCGGTGTTATTAGAAATAACTGCGTTAGCGGCCGAAAGGATATTCTGGGTTGAACGGTAGTTTTGTTCAAGGCGTATTACAGTAGCGCCCGGGTAATCATCTTCAAAGTTCAAAATGTTTTCAATTGTGGCTCCCCTAAAACGGTAGATGCTCTGGTCGTCATCACCAACAACGCATATATTAGAATTTTTTCTTGCAAGAAGGTTCACAAGAACATACTGCGCATGGTTAGTATCTTGATACTCATCAACCATTATGTATTTGAATTTGTTCTGATACTTTTCTAAAACCTCGGGGCAATCTTCAAACAGTTTAACGGTATTGCCTATTAAATCGTCAAAATCCATTGCATTTGCGGCTTTTAACGCCTTTTGATATGCGGTGTACACACCCGAAATTTTGCTAAGCCTTATATCGCTTGAGCTTTGCAGTGAATACTCTTCGGGGCCAATAAGCTGGTTTTTAGCCGAACTGATTTCCGATATTACCGAGCGGACAGGTATAATCTTTTCTTCAATATACTGCTCTTTCATAATCTGCTTAACAAGGCGCTTTTGATCGTCGGTATCGTATATAGTAAAGTCAGATGTAAAACCTATATTACTGCCATCAAAACGCAAAATTTTCGCGCATATTGAGTGAAATGTACCTGCGTGCACAGCGTCGCCGTCGCTCACTGCGCGCGATATTCTTTCTTTTAGCTCGTTTGCCGCTTTATTGGTGAAGGTTATGGCAAGTATTTGCCAAGGCTTTGTGGGGCTTACAGCTAAAACATCAAAATCTGCCACCGCTTCCCTGCCCTCGGCATAGGCTTCGGCAGTTGCCAAAACTGCATCATCAACAAAAGCAGGAACTGCATCTGAATTATATGCATCGCCAAATTTTATTAAATTTAAAATTCGGTTAACAAGCACGGTGGTTTTGCCGCTTCCAGCACCTGCAAGCACCATTACAGGGCCGTTCACAGCGGTTACAGCCTTAAACTGCATATCATTAAGGCGCGAAAAATAATCTCTTATTATGCTCTTTCTGGCCTTTATAAATCTATTGTGTAAATCAGTCATTATTCGATCCCTCTGCCTTTATATGATACAAAATAGGCGGCTGCTGATTGCAACCGCCTATTAGGCTAACTAAATTTTTGTTTTGTTATTACTTGTTTAAAGCTATAACGTTTGCAACAATAACAAGAATAAAGAATACTAAAGCAAAATACTTTGTAAACTTTGCTAAGAAAGAATCAACTGTTCTTGCCTTGTTCTTTGATAAAAATGTATCAGCACCGCCTGAAATAGCGCCTTGAATACCGCTACGGCGACCCTGCTGAAGAATTACAACGGCAATTATTGCTATTGAAACAAGTAAAATAACTATACCAATAATAATTTCCCAAGCGTTCACGTATGTTTCCTCCAAAGTAATCAATCTACCAAGATATGATAACACATATTATCACATATTGCAAGCATTTTTTTAAACAGTGTGCACATTATCCTTAAAGCTTGAATTTACTGAATCAACACCGTGCTTTTTATCGGCACGGTTTTTGAAGAATTTTTCAGCAACATTGCCAAACTGCGCGTATGACAGAACATCCTCTTCCTGCTCAGCCCACTTTGCACATTCCTGCTTTAATGTTTCAAGCTCGGGCTTTAATAAATCAGCAGGGCGGCAATCGATAGGTTCTTCATCACCTATGATTGATTTTCTGAAATCAGGGTCGATATCAACGGGGGTTTTGCCGTATTCACCGCGAACAACACCCTTAAATTCTTTAGTAACCATTTTGTAGCGCTCGCCGCCAATTACATTAAACACGGCCTGTGTGCCAACGATTTGTGACGATGGTGTTACAAGCGGCGGGTATCCACAATCTTTACGCACGCGCGGAACTTCGGCAAGAACCTCAGAAAGCTTGTCTTGCTTGCCTGCCTGTTTAAGCTGCGAAACAAGGTTCGAAAGCATTCCGCCGGGAACCTGATAGATAAGCGCTTTGGCATCAGCCTTTAACATTTTCGGGTCGAGAAGGCCTTCTTTAATGTATTTCTCTCTTAATGTGTCAACATATTTTGCAATTTCGTTAAGTGCTTCAAGGTTAAGGCCGGTGTCGAACTCGGTTCCCTGTAAAGCGGCAACCATAGATTCGGTTGCAGGGTGCGATGTGCCTAAAGCCATCGGCCCCATTGCGGTGTCAACAACATCAGCGCCGGCTTCAATAGCCTTTAAAAGAACCATTGAACCAAGGCCCGAAGTTGAATGGCTGTGAACCTGAACGGGGATTTTAATAGTTTCTTTCAAAGCCTTAACAAGGTTATAGGTTTCATATGGGGTAAGAAGTGCCGCCATATCCTTAATGCATATAGAATCAGCACCCATATTTTCAAGTTTCTTTGCGTAATCGGTGTAATATTTAATATCGAATACAGGGCCTGTTGTGTAAGAAAATGCAGCCTGAACGTGCGCCTTTTCCTTCTTTGCGGCATTAATTGATGTTTCAAGGTTTCTGGTATCGTTAAGAGCATCGAATATTCTTAAAATGTCAATACCGTTTGCAACCGATTTTTGAACAAAATATTCAACAACATCGTCGGCATAATGCCTGTAGCCTAACATATTCTGGCCCCTGAAAAGCATCTGCAATTTAGTGTTAGGGCATAACTTACGTATTGTGCGAAGCCTGTCCCATGGGTCTTCATTTAAAAATCTTAAACAAGAATCAAATGTTGCGCCGCCCCAGCATTCAAGTGAATGAAATCCGATTTTATCAAGCTCGGGTAAAATAGGAAGCATTTCATCGGTTGTCATTCTGGTGGCAATAAGCGACTGATGCGCATCGCGCAGTAATGTTTCGGTAATTCCAACTTTAGCCATCTAAAGGAACCTCACTTATAAATTACTTTAAATACATTAATACTTTGCCTGAATCAACAGTTTCGCCTGTGCTTACATTAACAGAAGACACAACACCGTCGTTCGGGGCAAAAATTTCGTTTTCCATTTTCATTGCTTCTAATATAAGCAAAACATCGCCCTTTTTAACCTGCTGGCCGGCAGCCACCGGGATTTTAAGAACAGTGCCGGTCATGGGGCATTCAATTGGGCTGCCTTCGCCTGCGGCAGGAGCGGCAGCGGGAGCCGGAGCGGCGGGAGCTGCTGCGGGTGCAGGTGCAGCCACAGGAGCCGCTGCTACAGGAGCTACAGCAGAAGTTGCGCCAAGTTCTTCAACCTGAACATCGTATGCTTTTCCGTTAACGGTAATTCTTAAATTTTTCATAATCGTAATCTCCTTAATGAATCACTTTATAAAGGTAAAACTGTATGCTTTTTATCAAGAGTTGACACGCGCTTTGAAGAAAGGAGTTCAAGCGCTGAAATAACCTTGCTCTGCATTTCATCGGCCGAAATAACATCATCGATCAAGCCTTCAGCTGCTGCATTAACAGCTGAGCATTCTTCAGAATATTCTGCAATCAACTGTGCGCGCTTAGCTTCATCAACGCCTTCGGGATTTGCAAATTGAACAGCGGTTTCGGGCGCTAAAGCACCAATCTTTGCACCGTCTAACGCGTAAACTACATCAGCATTTCCGCTGCCGCAAGCCATTGCTGTAAAAGCAGCGCCGTAGGCATCGCCTGTAATAACGGTGATTTTAGCATTTGTGGCTTCGCTATAGCTTTGGGTTAAGAGTGATACCGCTCTGATATCGCCTTCGGCTTCGGCATCTTCTGTTCCTAAAATGCCCTTACTGTTAAGAAGCGTAACAACAGGGATGGAATACGCATCGCACAGCCTAACAAATCGAGCAGTTTTTAAAGCCGCAGTTTTGGTAATGTTAGCGCCGTTTGTATCAACAACACCAACCGATGTGCCTGCAATTCGTGCAAAGCCAACCTTAAAGTTTTTATCATATTCGGCAAAAAGTTCTACAAAACTTCCGCCGTCAACAAGTGAAGAAATTATGCTTTCACCCTCAGGTGCAACATAATCGGCAAATGCAGGAAGCGAAAGATTATTTGCAGGAAGGTATGACAAAATATCTCTAACATAGTTTACAGCTTCATCTTCACTGCCTGTAAGCGCCGCAGTTCCGTTTGAAGCGGCAAGAGCTGCAGTTCCAACGTTTTTGTTACCTATAACATTTTGCGGTGTAACATAACAAGCTGCATCGTTCGACATAACAATTAAATCGGCAGTGTTGGCAAGAACCGCACCTGCACCCGAGCAAACACCTAAAACAAGCGATATTTGCGGAACAACGCCTGAAATATTGTTGCTGAGCTTTATAAGCCTGCTGTAAGCAGACAGCACCTTCACGCCTTCGCTGAGGTTAGCGCCCTTTGAATCGTAAATTCCAATAACAGGTGCGCCTGTTTCAGCCGCGAGGGTGTAAACCCTTGCAATTTTTTCGGCCTGGGCTGTGTCCATCCCACCCGATTTAACATCTGAATCTTGTGAAAAGGCATAAACCGGCATACCGTAAACATTGCCATATGCGGTTACAACCGTACAAGGTTCGCCATTTTTATCTTTTTTGAGCCTGTCAAGTTCTGTGAAAGAACCATCATCGAACAATTTAGCAAGCCTATCATACGCTTTGCTTGATTGAACGTTCTGCATTTCTGAGCTCATTGTTATACCTCCCGTAAAAGCCTGAAATCATAAAATAAATCAAAATGTATTATAATTCAAAAAAAGCAATATTTCAAGGGAAACATTGCTTTTAATGCCGTTTTTTTGCTGAAATAATTATTTTGAACAACCGCAGCAAGCTTCAAACAGTTTATCAGAATCTAAAACTTTAGTTTCAAGGTTTTTAATAAACCTTAATTTTTCAAAAATAGCAGTATCTTCGTCATTATCCCAATAAAACTTTTGTTTGCCGTTTTCAAAACCTACGTGTATTGCCGACCTAATGATACCGTCGGCAAGTGATAAATCATCACGCGGTTCAACACACTGAATGGTGTATGAATCTTCTAAAATCACTGCTAAACAAAAACCCAAAACTTCATCGCATGATTTTGCAACAACAGCCTCACTGCTTTCGCTTGGTGTTAAGCCACACTTTTTGTAAAGTTCTTCAACAACTTCTCTGTTTCGTTCAGGTAGAATACTAATCATATTATAACCCCAAAATTTTTATTTTATCAGTTTTTATTCGTGTTCGACACGCTTACATTCATAAGCCTGTGAAGTTCCTTTTCGTTTAATGGGCGCCAACTGCCCTGCGGGAGCATTCCAAGCTTAACACCTGCAATTTCGGTGCGCTTGAGCCTAACAACAGTAAGGCCAACCGATTCGCACATACGGCGAATTTCGCGGTTTCTTCCCTCGTATAAAACCATTCTAAGCACTGTGCGGTTATCATCAGATAATATAACAGCCGCTTCACAAGGTGATGTCATCTGCCCGTCGAGCATTATTCCGGTTTCGAGCTTTATAATCTGTTCTTCACGAACCTTTTCTTTAACAGTTACGCGGTAAACCTTTGCAACGTGCCTTGAAGGGTGCGTTAGCAGGTTAGCAAACTCGCCATCGTTAGTCATTAAAAGTAACCCTTCGGAATTTCTATCGAGCCTTCCAACAGGGTATAACCTTGTGCCTGCATCTTCAACCAAGTCAGCAACGCACTTTCTGCCCTTTTCATCGTTAAGAGTAGTAACAAAGCCGCGCGGCTTGTGAAGCATTATGTACATTTTTTCGGTTGTGTCGATAACACGTTTGCCTCCAACCACAACCTTATCCCTCTTAGGGTCGATTTTATCGCCAAGGGTTGCAGGCCTTCCGTTAACCTTAACCCTGCCCTGCATTATTAGTTCTTCGGCCTTTCTGCGCGAAGCAACCGAACACTGCGATAAAAATTTTTGTAACCTAACTTTATTATCTTTCAAATTCATCACCGTTAATAATTTTTGTTAAATGATAAAAGTTTTTTAAAAACCTTAAAAAAACCATACTGGCTAACTGCATCACACTGCCTTATCTCGCAGCCTTCAATTGCTTTCAGTTCACCTTCATAAATCACGTTACCGCCATAGCAAATTGTATACCGCCCAACAATGCTGCCCTTTTCAACCTTGCCGTAAACAAACCTTGGCATAAAAAGCGTAGTTTCAACCTCTGCAAATTCCTGTTCGGTTAAAGCAACTTTTGGCGCATCATAACACACATCAATAATATCTGCAGTTCCGCCAACAACGCTTAAACTGGCCTTGCCGCCTTTTAAAGGCTTTAGAACCGAAAAACTTAAATCCAACATTTTTGTGTGGTCGTCCCAATCATCGGGTGCGTTTAAAGTAACAGCAATAACCCTGCCGCCATCGCGTTCAGCAGCCGATACCAAGCACCGCCCCGATTTTTTGGTAAACCCCGTTTTAACACCAATTGCACCATCATATAGTTTGAGCAGTTTGTTATGGTTAGTTAGTGTTCTCTTATATGGCGGGTTGCCATAACTTACCGTTTTAGTTGCAGATGCCGCAACCTCAGCAAACTTTTCGTTTCTGAGTGCACACCTTGCAAGAAGCGCCATATCATATGCGGTTGAATAATGGTTATCAGCATCGAGCCCTGAAGGTGTAACAAAATTAGTATTATTCATACCAATTTCTTTTGCCCTTTTGTTCATAAGCTCAGCAAACTTTTCGGTGCTGCCCGATATTACAATTGCCGCAGTGTTAGCCGCATCATTACCCGATGCCAAAAGCAACCCACACAAAAGGCCATAAAGCGAAACAGTATCCCCCGGCAGAAGCCCCATTGATGAGCCCTCAACCGTTACCATTTCGGCGGTTGTAACAATATTTTTGTTTAAATCAGGCTGCTCGGCCAAAATAAGCGCCGTCATAATTTTAGTTGTGCTTGCCATAGGCAACTTTTCATTAGCATTTTTCTGGAACAGGACATTCCCCGTTGCGGCATTTATGGCAACTGCCGCCTTTGCCGAAACATAAATTTCAGCCTGCGCTTTTGTGTATGGGAAAGCGCACAATAACACCAACAAAACAACTAAAAACCTTTTCAAACAAGCCGCCCCCTTTATTAATCTATATGATTAATATATGGCAGCAGTTTGAAAGTAATTCTTTATTATTCGGCTGCGCTTTCAGTTGATTCTTTCTTGCTGAAAAGCTGTTTTATCTTTTCGAAAACTTCAGGGAGTATAGCTATTGAACGTTCAATATCTGAAGCTTCGCTGTAAATCTGCATTAATTTAACATCGCCGTTTTTAACAACCAAAAACGCAACCGGTGTTACTGAAACGCCGGCACCGCCGCCGCCACCGAATAAAACTTTCCCTGATGTTTTTGCAGCATAATCTGTTCCGCCGGTTGCAACTCCAAAACTAAGCTTTGAAACAGGTATGATTTTTATGTCATCCATATAAATTGGGTCACCCACAATTGTGTCGGCCGCAACCATAGAACGTATTTTTTCAAGTGTTACATCCATTATTTTATTAATGTTATTGTTATCGCTCATATTTTTCTCCCTTCGCTGATGCAGTTTATAAGCATATCGCCTTATTGCAGTTTAAGCACTTATAAAGCACCGGCAAATAAATTATTTTATATTAAAATCTTATTTAATATTGGCATTTTTTCGTTTTGTAATCACCGAACAGCCAAAAGCCTTAATCTTCGGCTATTTTAATTTGGGCATCATCCTCTTCGCTTAAAACAGGTAATTCCTCTAACCCTTCAATAGAAAAGCATCTAAGGAAGTTGTTGGTTGTTCCGTAAAGAAGCGGCCTTCCCGGAAGTTCAAGCCTTCCGCATTCTTCAATAAGCCCCTTTTCAACAAGTGTTGAAACAACGCCCGAGCAATCAACACCTCTAACCTGTTCAACATATGCCCTTGTAACCGGTTGGTTATACGCAATTACCGCAAGAACCTCCATAGCCGCTTGCGACAAAGGCACCCTCTTTCGAAGATCAAGCACCATACGTATATTATCAAGGAATTTGCCCCTTGTGCAAAGCTGATATGAATCGGCCAGTTTTATTAGCTCTATGCCACTCCCGGTGGAATCAAGCCTATCTTTAAGTGAATGTGCAACGGTTTCGAGCTTTGCTTCATCAATTAATAAAACACTGCATATTCTTTTGGCTTCAATCGGTTCTCCGCTGGCGAAAAGGATTGCCTCAAGCGCAGCCGATAATTCTGAAATATTATTCATTGCTCTTTTTTCTCCCTTCGCCCTTAACAACTGAAATTTCGGTGTCTTGCCCGTCACCGTCTATTGTAACACGGTTCGCCTTGCATAACTCTAATACCGCAAGGAATGTTGCAACAAGCTCCGAGCGCGACTGCGACTGTGCAAAAAGTGATTTAACCTTGATTTTTCCACCCTTCCAAAGATTTCTAAGAACGTGAACAACCCTCGACGAAACCGAAACCACCTTTTTAGCAACAATTTTGGTGAAAACAGTTGCCGGCGGCGGCAGTCTTCTCTGCCCCCTGCCAACAGCTTCATAATAAGCCTTTAACAAAATATCAGGCTTATGAATTATTTCATAGGTATTATCAAACTCAATGTCTTCAGCCGGTTTAACATATCTGTTAAAGCCTGTACCATTTTTCGAAAGTTCTTTAGCCAAACGTTTGCACTTTTCATATTCCATAAGCTCAGCCGACAGTTCTTCGCGAAGTTGCTCGGCCTCTTCGCTTTTTGGCAAAAGGCTAACTGTTTTAAGGTAAATAAGCCTTGAAGCCATCTGCAAAAAGTCACTCGCCGTTTCCATATCGCTGCCTTCAATGTCTTTAATTTGCTCAAGATATTGGTCAACAAGCAGGGTGATTTCAATATCGTTAATGTTAAGTTTATTCTTTGATATTAAAAACAAAAGCATATCAAGGGGGCCTTCGAAATCGTTTAATTTATATTGCAATGTATTCAAATTTGGCACCCCTATCTAAAATAAAAAATATTATAAACCAAAAGGCATACCCGTTATTTTCAAAAACAGTGTTTCAATCGCGTTTGAAGCCACACCAAGCGGCCCTGTGAGCAGGCCTGTGTAACATAAAGCCAAAACAGCTATAATAAGCAGCCTTTCATACCTCATTATGCCGTAGTAAATTCTATCAGGCAAAACGGCCGAAAGTATCCTTGAACCATCGAGCGGTGGAATAGGTATCAGATTAAATATGGCCAGATATATATTAATTGAAATAACATACTCTGTAAAATATAATGCAAAGGTTCCAATGGTTGTTGCAAGAGCATTAACCGAAAGCAAAAGATTAAACAAGAAGGCAAAAACAAAGGCTAACAAAAGGTTAGAAGTAGGGCCTGCAGCAGCGGTTATTGCCATATCACGTTTCGGGCTTTTAAAATATCGGCTATTAACCCGAACAGGCTTTGCCCAACCAAACCCGAATAATAATATGAGTAATGCACCAATGTAATCAATGTGCGCAAGCGGGTTTAAAGTTAACCTACCGGTATATTTAGGGGTTGGGTCGCCCAATTCGTTGGCAGTAAACGCATGAGCAAATTCATGAATAGGCAGTGTTAAAAACACAATAAAGCAGGTTGAAATAACATAAGCCACAGCAGAAAGAATGTTAAAATCACCCGATACTATCATATTAATCAAAACTATTCACCTCTATAAACAGCAAATTGCTTGTTTTGCAATTTAATAACATCATCACACACTTCGCGTGCCGCAGATTTGTGCGAAATTAAAATAACGGTTTTTGTTTTAAGTGCGCGAATATTATTAAGAAGCCTAAATTCGGTTTGTTCATCAAGCGCCGAGGTGCATTCATCAAGAAGTAACACAGGCGCATCGGTAAGTATAGCCCTTGCAACAGCAAGGCGTTGAAGCTGGCCTTCGGATAAACCTAACCCGCGCTCACCCACAACTGTATCTAATCCTTCAGGAAGAGTGTTTATAAATTCAAATATATCTGATGTTTTAAGAGCATCGTTAATTTTTTCATCGGTAACCGTATCAGAACAACCAAAGCAAACATTTTCTCTTATAGTGCCCGATAACACAAGGTTACCCTGTGGAACATAAGCAAACATTGGCCTTGTGCGGGCGGTAACAGGAACGGTGTTCCCTTCAACCTTAAAATTGAGTTCACCTTCATATTCATACAACGACAGCAAAAGTTTAAAAAATGTGCTTTTTCCTGCGCCGGATTCCCCTGAAATTAATGTCATACTTCCCTTTTTGATTGAAATATTAACATCGCTTAAAATAATTTCATCTTCATCTGCATATTTAAAGGATAACCCCTTGGCTTCAATAAAATCAAAATCTAAAGGCTTTCCAATTAAGTTACCATCACAATCGTTAGGTAGCGACTCAATTTCAATAAGCCTTTCGGCAGAAGCAGTGCTTGCAAACAATTTTGGTAACAGCCCCGAAAAATCGCTGAGCGGCACCCTAATTTGTTGAAAAAGCTGCAACAGCGCGGTTAAGGTTCCGTATGTAAATGCGCTGTTTACACCAATCTGCAATGCACCCCAGCCTAAAACAACATAATAGCTAAGGCTTAAAAACAAAAACGAAAAGGCAACCGCAAAGCAAGCCACATAGGTTTTTTTTAGTGAAAGTTTGTTTCTTTCAGTTATAACTGAATCAAGTTTTCTTTCAACCGAAGCTTTTTGCGAAAAAGTCTTCACAACAATAATGTTAGCAATACATTCCTGTAAAAACGACTGAACAACGCCGCTGGCCTTTTGCTGCTTTTTATATAGTTTTTTGTAAAACTTCCCATATATTCTGCTTCCAAAGAACATTAAAACGCCCAAAACCGCAGCTGCTATGGCAATATAAATGTCAAGCAGCGCTATTGCAATAAAGGCAACAATTATTTTTGATACAGCATAAACTGCATTTGGTAAAAGGTTCACCGTGCCATCAATAACTGTGTTAACATCACTTGTTAGGCGGTTAACAACTTCGCCGGAATGATACTCCGATATCACCAAATACTTTTTATCAGCAAAGGATGAAAATAACCCTTTTTGATACACCTTTAAAAGTTTATTGTGAAGTTTAGTTAGTAATATATTATCAATCATTTTTAAAAGCATTAAACCAACAACAATAACCGCAATATTAATGCAGTTAAGAATAACGCTGCCTTTTTGATGGCCTGTGGCAATGTCGATAATGTTTTTTGAAATAAGTGCTGTAAAAACCGAACCGAACGATGTTAAAAGCGCAATAACAGAACGGATTATAACACCAACCAAACAACTTTTACTGTTTTTATATATCCAAGCGTAGGTGCCGATTTTTCCAACCATTGTTATTACCCTTCATCGAATTTTTTTAATTAAAAACTTAAAAAGGTGCCCCGGAATTTTAAATATGCACCTTGGAAAGTATGTGAACCTATTTAAAAAAACATAAACCTTATAAAGTTTACTTTTTTCACAATCAATATAACGTTCGCCCCTGTAAAAGCCTTCAAGAACTCCGAAAATGTCGTCGCTTCTTATGCCGTATTCGTTATAAAGGCAGTTGTCACCTCGAATTACATAATCGTTTTCACGTATTTTAACAATTCGGTGCATAACGATTTGTTTGTTTTCGCCCCTATAATAAACCACAACATCATTCACCTTAAAAGGTTTTGAAGGTTTCACAACATAAATTGGGTCTTTATATGGCCTTAACATCGGCTTCATACTAATGCCTGCAGGCCGCGATAAAACCCAGCCGTTTTTTTGGAGTTCATCGGCAATCGTTGAAAATGTGCTTGCCATTACTCAACCAGTCCGCTTTCTGTTAATTTATTTAAAAATGAACGCACCTGAGCTGCAGCTTCATCACTGCTAATGTCATATTCCTTAACAACCGCGTTGATAATTTCTTCTTCGGTAACGTTAGTTTTTAACATATTAAAGATAAATTCAGCGGTATCGTTAAGCTTAACCATTCCGTTGAATTTTTTTGCATCTGCGCCAACAACAATTGCAACCAGCTTGCCTGCAACCTTTCTTGTAACAAATGTATATTTAAGCTTCATTAACGCTTTCTCCTTTAACTATGATTGTTTCATAAGCAGTTTTTGCGGCATCAATATCCATATTGCATTTTATAAGCCAAATTTTGCAACGGTTAATAAGTTCATCTATAAGGCCCAACACCTTGTAAACATCGCCTGCGTTGTCGGGCATAATAATCTGGTCCATAATTAAATCAAGTGCATATAAAGGCGTTTTTTCTTCGGCATAGTTTGTTTCGCCTCGTTCAATAAAACAAATATCGGTTAGCGGGGCACGCATTTTGGTGCCTATATTTTCTTTACCGTTAAATGGTGTTCCATAGGCATACGGAATGCCACCGAAAAAACGTATAATAGGTTTATCTCCGTTTATAACGGTCATCTTTTCGCCTAAAAGCTGCATCCACAACTTTAAATGGGTTGTTTTGCCGGTGCCGCTATGGGCCAAAAAAGCAAGGCAACGCTCCCCCACAGTGAAAACGGCACCGTGAAGCATAAATGCATCAAACCGTGCAACGCTTTTTACAATGTTCCTATAAGCGCAAACCGATTCCACATAACCTATATTTTTAGTTATGGGGTTAATAAGCTTTTCTTCTTTAATATCTTCGTCAGATATATTAACGGTAAGCTCGGGTGTTTCGCATTCAACTAAATACTTCTTGCAAAGTTGGTTAAAATAGTTATATTTGTTGTTAACCTTAATATTTATATCAGCAAAATTGTAAACAGCCACGCCATCACCTCGGCAAAACACTATTTAATAAATTATACCACACAACCCAGCGGTTGTCTATAAAAATAAAGAAAAAACCCGCTTTAGGAAACTCCTAAAGCGGATGGTTAGATTTAAGTCAAAGCTTATGCTTCTTCCTTCATCTTTGCAAAGCATTCGCTACAATAAACAGGGCGATCATCGCGCGGCATAAACGGAACCTTTGCTACGCCACCACAAGCAGCACATGTTGCTTCGTGCATTTCTCTCGGAGCTCTGCTTGCGTTTTTGCGAGCATCGCGGCATGCCTTGCAACGCTGCGGCTCGTTAACGAAACCTTTCTCTTGATAGAATTCCTGCTCACCTGCTGTGAACACAAATTCCTGTCCGCAATCCTTGCATACTAAAGTCTTGTCTTCGAACATTTCTTTTACCTCTCTTGATGAAAATAAATTGTTAGCCCCGTAAGGGTGCTATATTAATACGGTTTGCACCGAATTAAACAAGTTTTTTCAGTTTCGCCCTGATTCTCTGCATGGCATTGTCAACAGATTTTGAAGGGATATTAAGCCTATTTGAAATTTCTTTGTAGCTTAACCCATTACAAAACAAACAAAGAACATCATACTCAAGGCTTGACAGCACGTTTTTCGACAACTTAAGCAAACGATTGTATTCATCTTGTGCAATAAGAAGCGCTTCGGTATCGGTATTGTCGACTATTACCGCGCTATCGTCAAGCGAAACCATACTACTCCTTGGGATTGCACCCTTTCTTGAAGCATGCTTATAATAATCAAACAATTTGCGATCAATACACAACTTTGCAAAACCGTAAAACGACGACTCGCCTATTTTGTAAGACTTAACTGCCTCTAAAAAACCAATGGAAGCTTCCTGTACCAAATCGTCAAACTCCGTGGTTGAACCGCTATACAGCATAACACGGGACTTAATAAGAGGTATGAAACTTTCGTAAAACTCTGCTAAATGCTCAAACTTACTTTCCTGCAAAAAAGATATTAAATCATAATTATCACTATTAATATCTCGTTGCATACAAATCATCTAAATCTCCGTTTTTACATTTGGATACATTGAACCTTAATTATAATAACCCTATTCGACCGTTTTGTCAAGTGTTTTGTAATCAAATTAGCAAATAAATTTCCAAATAATTGTAAATATATACTAAAAAATATTAATTTACGCCCTATTTGTTGACATATCTTGAAAAATATATTAAAGTTAAAGTATGTATATGTGCAATTGTGAGAATTTTAATATTCTTAAACATATAGATTATACTAACTATTAAAAAACTTTTAGAGGTGTGTTTTATGAAAGTTAACGAGCTATACGACATTTGGAAATCACGTGCAACAGAAGACCCTGATTTAACCGAAGAATTAACATCCATCAGCGGCGATGACTACGAAATTAACGACCGCTTTTACAGAGAACTTGAATTCGGAACCGCAGGACTTCGCGGCGTAATTGGTGCCGGAACTAACCGCATGAATGTTTACACGGTTGGCAGAGCAACCCAAGGCCTTGCAGATTATGTTAATTCAATAACTGAAAACGGTAGCGCTGCCATTGCATACGATAGCAGAATTAAATCAGACGTTTTTGCGAAAAAAGCAGCATCAGTTCTTGCAGCTAACGGAATAAAGGTGTATATGTATAGCGAACTTATGCCAACTCCAATGCTCTCGTTCGCTGTTCGCAGGCTTAAATGCGATACCGGTATTGTTGTTACTGCAAGCCATAATCCCTCGAAATACAATGGATATAAGGCTTATGGGCCCGATGGCTGCCAATTAAGCGTTGAAGCAAGCGAAACCGTTCTTGATTTTGTTAACAAGGTTGATTATTTCAGTGGAGTTAAAACAGCCGATTTTGAAACAGCCGTTAAAGAGGGCAAAATTAACTTTATTGGCCAAGATTTAATTGATGAATACCTTGAAAAGGTTAAATCTCTCTCGCTTTCAGGCGAATACTGTGAAAAGGGCAACCTTTCTGTTGTTTATTCACCGCTTTACGGAACCGGCAACAAACCGGTTCGCGCCATTCTTGATAAGATAGGCATAAAAAATGTTACAGTTGTGCCATCGCAAGAGTTGCCTGATGGCAATTTCCCGGAAGCGCCCTTCCCCAACCCCGAAATTCGCGAAGCGTTCAAGTGCTCGCTCGAACTTGCAAACAAAGTAAAGCCCGACCTTCTACTCGCAACCGACCCAGACTGCGACCGCGTTGGCATTGCAGTTAAAAACGGCGAAGAATACGTTCTTATGAGCGGAAACGAGGTTGGTGCACTTCTTCTTAACTACATCCTTGAAAGAAGAACCGAGCTTGGCACATTGCCCCAAAACCCTGTTGCAGTTAAAACCATTGTTTCAACCGCACTTTGCAACAAGATTGCCGAAAAATACGGTGCAAACCTTATTAACGTTTTAACAGGTTTCAAATACATTGGCGAACAGGTTAAAATTCTTGAACAAACAGGCGAAGAAGGCCGCTTTATCTTTGGCTTCGAAGAAAGCTACGGTTACCTTTCAGGCCCGTTTGTTAGGGATAAAGACGCAGTTATCGGCTCAATGCTTATATGTGAAATGGCTTGCTACTATAAAGCGCAAGGCCTATCACTTTTAGATAAGTATGCCTTGATTGAAAAAGAGTTTGGCGTTTTCTTAAACATTCAAAAGAGCTTCGTTTTCGAAGGGCAAGAGGGTATGCTCCACATGGCAGAGCTTATGGAAAAATTCCGCGCAAGCACACCAACCAAGGTTGCCGAATTTGATGTTACCAAGGCGCTTGATTATAAAAAATCAACTTCTATTAACCTTGCCACCGGCTCGGCCGAAGAAATCAAACTGCCAAAATCAAACGTTTTAGCTTACGAGCTTAGCGGCGGAAACAGCGTTATTATTCGCCCGTCGGGCACCGAGCCTAAAATCAAGCTGTATATTTCAGCCGTTGCTGAAACACGCGAAAAAGCATCTGAAATTGCTGATAAAATTAACGAATTCTTCTCAAAAGAATTAGCGTAACCACAAACAAAGAAGGCGGTTCGAAAGAACCGCCTGAAATTTTGCCCTCCCAAGAAATTTGGGAGGGCGTTTTAATATACTGTATTTATTTGTCGAACGATTCAAAATCTATATCGCGAAGCAATGGGTTAACCTTATCCTTTTCGGATAATAAGATTTCCATATCATCAGAAATCGGCCACTCAACGTTAACATCAGGGTCGTTCCAAAGAAGGCCACCCTCTGCTTCAGGGTGATAGTAATCATCGCATTTATAGCAGAATTCAGCTTCGTCTGACAGCACTAAAAAGCCATGAGCAAAGTTTTTAGGAATAAAGAACTGGCGCTTATTTTCGGCCGAAAGTAATATTCCCTGCCATTTACCGAAGGTGGGGCTACCGGGCCTTAAATCAACTGCAACGTCGAAAACCTCGCCCGAAATTACGCGCACAAGCTTTGCCTGTGAATGCTTCTTCTGAAAATGAAGACCTCTAAGCACGCCTTTGCGTGATTTTGATTGGTTGTCTTGAACGAATTTAGCGGTGATTCCACCCTCAACAAAATCGCGTTCAACGTAGGTTTCCATAAAATATCCACGGTCATCACCAAACACTTTAGGTTCAACAATAATAACACCGTCGATATCGGTTTTAGTAAATTTAAAATTACCCAAAATTAAAGCTCCTCTTTTCCGCTATACATTTTCTCGTAATACTCTTGGTACTTGCCGCTTGTAACGTTATCAGTCCATTCCTTGTTATCCAAATACCACTTCAAAGTCTTCTTAATGCCAACCTCAAATGTTGTTTCAGGGTACCAACCAAGGTCATCCTTGATTTTCTGTGGGTCGATTCCATAACGGCGGTCGTGGCCTTTACGGTCGGTAACGTGCTTAATCATATGCTCGCCAACAGTTTCATCAACATTTTCTTTAATATATTCAATGATAGATTTAACAATAAAAATGTTGGTGCGCTCGTTATGTCCGCCAACGTTGTAAACCTCGCCATCTTTACCATCGCGGATAACCATATCAATAGCCTTACAGTGGTCATCAACATAGAGCCAGTCTCTAATCTGCAAGCCATCGCCATACACAGGTAAATCTTTATGAGCTAAGGTGTTGTTCATAATAAGCGGGATAAGCTTTTCGGGGAACTGATATGGGCCATAGTTGTTTGAGCAACGTGTGATGTTGATTGGAAGCTTAAAGGTATCGTGATACGCCTTAACAAGAAGGTCAGACGATGCCTTTGATGATGAATAAGGTGAATGAGGATCAAGCGGGGTGGTTTCGGTGAAGAAGCCATCAGGTCCTAATGTGCCATAAACTTCATCGGTTGAAACATGATGGAACTTAACACCCTCACGGTATTCATCATCACCAATAGCCCATGCCTTTTTAGCATTGTTAAGAAGGTTAACAGTGCCAAGCACGTTGGTTTTAACAAATATATCAGGATCGCTTATGCTGCGGTCAACATGGCTTTCAGCCGCAAAATGAACAACATAGTCAACAATGTTTTCTTCAAATATTTTTGCAATAGCATCGTTATCGCAAATATCAGCCTGAACAAATGAATAGTTCGGGTTGTTTTCAACCGACCTTAAGTTTTCAAGGTTGCCGGCATAGGTTAATTTATCAACATTAATGATTTTTACATCATCATATTTTCCGAGCATATAGATAATAAAATTAGAACCTATAAACCCGGCACCGCCTGTTACAAGATAAGTTTTCATAAGTTTAACTCCATCCTTTCATTAAGCCGAATAAGCGCTTTTATCAGCGCAAATATTCAATCGGTTCACCCGACTGAAAAGGCTTCATTAAATATTTTTAGTTTGAACACTCAAACAAAAAACCAATAATAAAATTTATTTGTTAACTTTTTTTCTTCTGCCAAAAAAGTATTTAAACATTGAGCTTATGTGAATAAGCAGATATTTTATGCTTTTAGAACTGCTGCGCTCCCACAAATGGGTAACCGAAACATCAGGGTAAAAGATGATTTTCCCAAACTCACGTGCCCTATCAGAAATGTCGGCATCTTCAAAATACATAAAATACTTATCATCAAAGCCTTCAAGTTTTTTTAACACATCGGTTCTAATAACAAAAAAGCAACCAGTTGAAAATTCAATTTCGGTGGGAGATGATAGATCCTCATTCTCCCTTGTGTATTCAGCACGAAGTTTTTTCAAAAACGGCAATCTACCCGCCAACAAGTATTTAAACTTTGGCTTTCTTTTTTGAAGATGTTGCTCGGTTCCGTCTTCAAACATTACTTTTGGCGTTACCATAACAGCACCGGGGTTTTCATCAAGATATTTACACAGTTCAAAAACCACATCGCTTGAAAAAACAATATCAGGGTTTGAAACAACGTGATATTTTGAATTAAGGAAAGGAATAACCTTGTTATGCGCCTTTCCAAAACCGATATTCTCCCCATTTTGAATTGCAGTAACAAAAGGAAATTCACTTTTGATTGTTTCAAGTGTTCCGTCAAGCGAAGCATTATCACTAACGAAAACCTTCAAATCAACCGTTGAAGAGAATCTGTTGAATGATTCAAGCGTTTTTTTAACACGCGGAAGATCGTTATATGTAACTATCGATACAGAAACAACGGTTTTATCGCCCATTAAAACAAGCCCTCACATTCAAACAAATAGAAATTACACTTAACCTTTTAAAGCATACCACATTACCACGAACTTTTCAACCTGATTTTTACAAAAAACAAAATATGTTTACAACAATCGCAAATCAATTTTCTAACTTTAACACAAACAGCAAAAATTTCTCATAAAATATACTATAAAGATAACTTAGCTCAAAGGAGGCAAAAAGCTAACAGCCAAAATGAATACCGTATTTTTAACAGATTCTTCGTGTGCTACCGTAAATAGCAAAGGGCGCTTCGCTCCGCAAGGTATCAAACTTCGTGAAAATATCAGTTACAATTCCAAAACAGGTGTTATTACGATTAACGATTCAGGTCAATATTTTGTTGTTTGGTGCATTTCTGCAAAGAGTTTGGGCGATTCCTACAGCATTATAAACATTTCATTTAACCAAATAACACCAAGCAGTGCGGTTATATCTGCTTCATCATCACACAGTATGATTAACACTGATGGGTGTGCTAATTTGTCAGGCTGTGCCCTGTTCACGGCAACCGCGGGCTCTTCCTATGCTTTTTATAATAACTCCAAAACCGCAATTGTAATTTCACCAAACAGTCTTCCCGAAACGAACATTGTTATTTTCAAAGTAAACTAAAAACGCCTTGCAGCATCTGCAAGGCATTTTTCTTTAATCAGATATTTTGCTTAAGAATTGTTTTACTCTTTCATTCTTTGGGTTTCTAATAACTTCATCGGGCGTTCCATATTCAACAATAACTCCGTCTGCCATAAACATAATTTTATCCGAAACACTTTCTGCAAACTCCATTTCGTGGGTTACAACTATCATTGTGCTGTCGCCACTTTTAAGGTCGCGAATAACGCGCAAAACTTCACCGGTTAGTTCAGGATCTAAAGCAGAAGTAGGCTCATCAAAACAAAGAATATCAGGCTCTAAAGCCAGCGCTCTGGCAATTGCAACACGCTGTTGCTGGCCGCCCGATAACTGGCAAGGGTAAAAATCAGTTTTATCGGTAAGCCCAACGCGTTCAATAAGCGCTTTGGCTTTTCCCTCAATTTCTTCCGGAGTTCCTTTTTTCAAAAGTGTTGGTGCCAATGTTATATTTTTAAGCACACTATACTGTGGAAACAAATTAAAGGATTGAAAAACCAACCCGAAATGCAGGCGGTTTTCTCTAATTTCACTGTCGGTAAGTTTTTTAACCGAAGAACCATCAAAAATCTGTTTCCCATTAATAGAAATAGTTCCTTCATCGGCAAATTCTAAGAAATTAAGGCATCGAAGAAGCGTGGTTTTACCGCTTCCCGAAGAACCTATTATAGATAACACTTCACCTTTTTCAAGTGAAAAATCCAGCCCTTTTAAAACCTCGGTTTTACCAAAGCTTTTGTATATGTTTTTAACTTCAAGTAGTGCCATAATTTAACTCCTGAAATAGCTTAACTTCTTTTCAAGCTTACCTAATAAAATGGTAAGCAAGCCAACAAACAACAGGTAGAACACACCGGTATAGAAAAGCGGCCATATCATAGCCTTTGTTGCCGCCAATTCTTTAGCCTGCTTAATGATTTCGCAAACCATTATACAGTTAGCCAGAGCGGTATCTTTAATTAGGGTTATTATTTCATTTGACATGGGTGGTACTATTCTTTTTACCACCTGAACCAACACGATTTTCCTAAATATCTGCGACTTTGTAAGCCCTAACACATATCCCGCTTCATACTGGCCTTTAGAAATACTCTCTATTCCTCCGCGATATATTTCGGAAAAATAGCAGGCGTAGTTTATTGTAAAAGCAATAAGAACAGCAAGAATTCTACCTGCATCTTCAATGCCATGGTTTATAAACATATATCGGTCTACCTGGCCGAAAAGCTGAAAATCGAACAATAGCCCTGGTATGTAATAAATAATGAATATCTGAAGCATCAAGGGAATCCCTCGAACTATCCAAACAATTACCTTCGATATGGCTTGTATTGGCTTGAAACGGCTCATCGAACAAAAGGCTATAGGCAAACCAAGCGGTGCGCCGCAAAGCAGCGTCACCGCAAAGATTAGTAGAGATATTTTGAAGCCGTCAAGCAAAAACATAGTGACTTCTAAAAAAGACATTTTAAATCTCCAAATTAATTATTTTTTCTGTTCAGAAAAATCGTAAATAGCTGTGTTTTCAACTTCGTACTTTTTAGCTAAAGCTTCGATAGTGCCATCTGCACCTAACTTTTCAAGCTCGGCATTAACCTTTGCAGTAAGTTCACTACCCTTTTCAAAACCTATAGCATAGTATTCAACTTCACTTGAAAGTTCGTCAACTATAACAAGGTTTGCATAGTCGCCCTGTCCGGCATAGCTCTTTGCAAGGCGTTCGTCAACCACAGCAAAATCAGCAGTACCTGCATTTACTTCAAACAAGCAGTCAGTCTGTTTTGTGAAACCTTTAAAGGTAGAACCTTCAAAGCTCTTTGAATAAGTTTCGCCTGCCGAGCCGCTTTCAGCAACACCAAGCTTGCCGCTTAAATCTGCAGCACTTGTAATTCCCGCATCCTTTTTAGCAACAACAACCTGCTTGTTCTCCATATAGTTGTAAGAGAAATCAACCTTTTCTGAACGAGCAACGCCGTCGTCGTCAGATGTGTTGCAGGTAAAGCCGTTCCAAATGCAATCGATGGTTCCTGAAGCTAAATCGGTATATTTTGATGACCACTCAATCTCTTTAAAGATAACCTCATAACCAAGGTTTTCAAAAACAGCTTTAGCAAGCTCGGTGTCATAACCAATAAGATTATTATCATCATCTAAATAGTTCATAGGCTTGTAAATTGTGTAACCTACAACGATTGTTTTAGCATCAGATTTTGCATCGGTTGTATTGCCTGCATTATCCTTACCGCCGCAACCTGCAAAACAGGTTACTAAAAGTAAAAGTGCGATTAAAACTGATAATATTTTTTTCATTTTAAAAATCTCCCTTTATGTATTTTTAATCAATGTTAGTATATTAACACGTTACCTTGCTAAAGTCAACCCTTTTTATTTAAAAACGGGTGCTTAACTAAAGCACCCGTTTCGTACAAAAAATTAGTTTAAAAGTGTTTCATGCTCATCGCATTTAGGCCTCGACATAAGGCAACAAAGCGCTTCTTCCGCCTTTTTACCGTTATAAATCACTTCATAACATTCGCGGCATATAGGCATTTCAACATTATATTTTTCTGCTAAAGCAATAACAGCTTTTGCTGCATAATAGCCTTCAACCGTTCCAACAGCCTCCACTGCTTTTTCGGCAGCCTCGCCACGGCCTAACATTTGGCCAAACCTGTTGTTACGGCTATGTTCCGAAGTGCAAGTCACAATTAAATCACCAAGCCCCGAAAGCCCCGAGAAGGTGTTGATACTTGCACCCATAGCAACGCCAAGCCTTGTAATTTCGCAAACACCGCGTGTGATTAAAGCCGCCTTTGTGTTATCGCCAAGATTAAGCCCGTTTATTATTCCTGCGGCCACCGCAATAACATTCTTTATGGCACCACCGAGTTCAACACCCAGCATATCGTCGTTAGTATATATTCTAAAATAATCGGTTGACAGAGCATCCTGCACCATAGCAGAAGCACCCTCAACGCGCGATGAAGCAACAACAGAGGTTGGAATTTTTCTTGAAACCTCTTCTGCATGAGAAGGGCCCGAAAGCACCGCAACATTATCGGTTTCGGCAGCTTGTTTAATTATTTGCGACAATGGTTGCAAGCTGCTGCTATCTATACCCTTTGAAACATTAACAATTATACCACAGTTTAAACCCTTAAGGCGTGCGGCAGTTTGCCCAACAACATTAGAGGGAACCGCAATAATTGTAATATCAGCGCCGTTTACAACGCTAATATCATTAACAATTTCAATGCCTGCAGGTATGCTGATTCCGGGCAATAGCTTTTTATGCTCGCGGTTGCTAACAAGCGCGTTAACCTCATCTTCAAAAGGCGACCAAACAGCAACGCTGTTGCCCGCATCATATGCAGTTAAAGCCAAAGCCAATCCCCAGCCGCCTGCGCCTAAAACAACTATTTTTTTCATAATAACAACCTCCCCGCAAAGTTTCAAGCAGAGTGAATATGCATTGCTTATTTCTTTTTACCTATTTTGTTTTCTGTGCCCGAAATAATTCTTTTAATGTTTTGCGAGTGCTTTAATATTGAAGACACACACATAATAGCCATAAAAAGAACCGACCATAACGGGATGAAAGGAGAAGCTTCGAAAAAGTATATTAAAATTATTAAAGATACACCTGCAACAATTGAACCTGCCGAAACCATCCGTGTTAATAAAGTTACAAGCAAAAATATTGCAATAGCAATGCAGAAGCAGATAGGGCACGCCGCCAGCGAAACGCCGCCAATGGTTGCCACACCTTTGCCGCCCCTGAACTGGAAGAACACCGGAAACACATGGCCTATAAAGCAAAAACAGCCCAACACCAATGCGCCGTTTACGTTGCTGAAAAATTCTATGCCTGTGGCCTCATACAAATACGGAAAAACAAGAAGTTTACCGCAAAGCGCCGATGCCACACCTTTAAGGCAATCGAAAACAAAGGTTATGAGCCCCGGAAGAATACCGGCATTTCGCATAACATTAGTCATACCAGCGTTACCGCTTCCAAGCTCTCTAACGTCTTTTTTAATAAATAATTTTGAAATAATTACAGCAAAGCTAACACTACCAAGCAGGTATGCAGCTATGCACGATGCTACTAAAACAAAAATAGGCATTAAATTTAAACCTCCGTTTAAGTTTTACTTTCCCGTTCCCTTATAATAAATCTAACAGGCGTTCCTTCAAGACCAAATATAGAACGAATTTGGTTTTCGAGGTATCTTTGATACGAAAAATGGAACAGCTCTGCACTATTGCAAAAACAAACAAATGTTGGCGGCTTGGTTGAAGCCTGGGTAATATAGAAAATTTTAAGCCTTTTACCCTTATCGGTAGGTGGCTGAACACGCGCGGTGGCCTCTGCTAAAATGTTATTAAGCATACCGGTTGAAATGCGCATATTGTTCTGCTCATGTACATATTTTATAAGCTCCATAAGCCTATCTATTCTCTGCCCTGTTTTGGCAGAAATAAATATAATAGGTGCATAAGGCATAAACGAAAAATCGTTCATAAGCTTTTTGCGGAAGCTATCCATTGTTTTGCCGTCTTTTTGAACTATATCCCATTTATTAACCGCAATAATTGCAGCCTTACCATTTTCAACCGCAAGTCCTGCAACCTTTGAATCCTGCTCTGTATAGCCTTCGGTTCCGTCAATCATTATAACACAAACATCGCTGCGTTCAACCGCCATTTTTGCGCGCAAAACGCTATACTTTTCAATGTTATCGTCAACTCGGCTTTTACGCCTAAGGCCCGCGGTATCAATGAAGTTGTAGCCAACACCATTAACCTCTGTGTAGGTGTCAATTGCGTCACGTGTGGTGCCCGCAATATCAGAAACGATCGAGCGTTCTTCGCCCGAAATGTGGTTAATAAGGCTTGATTTACCAGCATTAGGCTTGCCAATAACCGCAATATTTATAACTTCTTTATCGCTGTCGGCCTCATCGAAATCGCCCAAATGCTCGAACACTGCATCAAGCAAATCACCGGTGCCATGCCCGTGAACGCTTGAAACCGCAATAGGATCGCCAAGGCCTAAATTATAAAATTCGTAAAGTTCAACAGGCACTGCGCCCACCTTATCGCACTTATTAACGCACAGCACAACAGGCTTGCCGCTTTTTTGAAGCATAGCCGAAATTTCTTCATCGGCAGCGGTAACTCCGCTTTTAATATCGGTTACAAAAACTATAACACTTGCAGTGTCAATAGCAAGGTTTGCCTGAGCGCGCATCTTTTCAAGAATAATATCGTCGGTTTTAGGTTCAATACCGCCCGTATCAATTAGCATTACCTTTTTATTTTTCCATTCGGCATCGCCATAAATTCGGTCTCTTGTAACGCCCGGGGTATCATCTACAATAGATAACCGCTTACCAATAAGCTTGTTAAATAATGTTGATTTGCCTACATTAGGCCTGCCAACAACAGCAACAACAGGTTTAGCCAAAACTACACCACCTTTTAATCACACATTTTCTCCCGAAAGGGCAAAAATCAAATCCTCGCCCCCCGTTTTTATCACGCACACTTCAGCGCCTAAATTTTGTTTTATATCATCTATCGAAACATCATCAAGGAAAACATCGCCCTCACGGCGCAACATAACGTCGGGAATCAGCAGTTCATCCCCAATATCAGAACCTTTAAGCTGGGCAATAATATCAGAACCTGTTACAAGCCCTGTAACTGTAATTTTTCCACCAAAAAAATTGTTAATGATTGGAACTACCCTACAATTTAAATTATGCCATTTTTCTCGGGCTTTATCAACTATAAATTTTATTAATGGATAAGCTGCTTCACCTGTAACAATGGTGAAACTCTTGCTTTCTTGCGGCGGCAATGCTTCTTCCAGCGCGCGAAGCGCTTCCTCTCGGGTGAGCGCCCACATACCAACGCCGTTTTCAAGCTGCAGAAAATCTTCGTAATATTCAGTTTCGGGAACTTTCCTTTCTGCCAGTAAAAAGAATTCATCAGCAGGGAAACAGCGGCGGCTGCCGTATTTTTCAAGCGTTTCTTCACCGTATTTATTAATTATATCAATAGTTTCAGCCGCGGTTTGCTTATTAAACGGTTCAATAGGCTCAAGCCCTTCCCTGAAGCGGGTAAGCCCCACTGGAACACAAGCGATGCTTATAATATTTTCATAAGCGGTTAAATCTTTTAAAGAACGCTCAAGTTCAGCGCCGTCGTTCACACCGGGAACCAAAACCAACTGGCAATTTATATTAAGGCCTGCATCGGCAAACCTTTTTAAAACCTCTAACTTTTCGCCTGCAAAACGGTTATTCATCATTTTGCACCTAAGCTCGGGGTTGGTTGTATGAACCGAGATGTTTATTGGGCTTATATGCATTTTTATAATGCGTTCAACCTCGTGCTCGGTAATATTTGTAAGGGTGATGTAATTACCAAATAAAAACGAAAGGCGCGAATCATCATCTTTAAAATAAAGCGATTCTCTCATTCCTTTTGGCAACTGATCGATAAAGCAAAAAATGCACTTATTTTTGCAAGAGCGCTGTTTATCCATCAAGTATGTTTCAAATTCAAGCCCTAAATCGTCAAACTCATTCTTTTTGATCTTTATATCTTTAAGTTTCCCGTTAGCCTTCAAAATGCGAACCGTAATTTTAGTGTTATTTTGATAAAACCTGTAATCAAGAACATCAACAATATCGTTGCCATCTATCGAAATAATGCTTTCACCGGGCTTTATTCGCTTTTTTTCGGCAATCGACCCTTTTACAACACCTGATATAACAACCATACACCCTCACCTCACATCACCCAAATATCGTAAAAAAATAGAGGAGGTAAGCCCCCCTCTACCCTTTTTTAATTAGTCTTCAACCTTAACTACTTCGCGACCGTTGTAGTAACCGCAAGCGGCACAAAGCCTATGAGGCCTTTTGTATTCACCGCAACGAGGGCACTTAACAATCGTAGGAGCCTCAAGCTTCCAAACGTTTGAACGCCTTTTGTTCTTTCTTGCTTTTGATGTTTTTCTCTTCGGAACTGCCATTTTTTAAAACCTCCTTAAATGAAGCTGGTTATTGATCTAATAATTGGGTTAAAACCGCAAGTCTTGGGTCGATTTCCTTATGAGTACAATTGCAGTTACCTGTATTCAGGTTTTTGCCGCATTTTTGGCAAATACCTTTACAATCTTCACTGCAAAGATGCTTCGTAGGAAGACCTAAAATAACTTCGGTAAAACAAAGCTCACGCAGATCAAGCTTGAAATCTTCAAGCAAAATCATTGTATCGTTTTCGCCGTTGTAGAGCTTGTTCACCAAAACCCTTTCAATCTGCAGATCATAAATTTTTACGGTGTCTTCACCGCATCTGTCACAGCCTGCGCTGTATTCGACAGAACAATTAATGTCTAAGGTTACAATACCGGCCCTGTTCGAAATGCTACCCTTAACCTGAACGGGCCTTTTGAGTGGATAGGTACCGTAAAGATCAGTGTCGCTAAAATCAAACTCAACCTCGATAGGAAGAACCTCGTTTTCAGTAACAAAAATTCTTCTTAAATCAAGAACCATATTATCACCTCAGATTACAACACAAATTATTATAATAATTATTGCAAACTTTGTCAAGCAAATTTTTGTTTTTTAATAGCAATATAATTATTTTTTGCATAAAAATCAGTTTGCAATCATTTAACAGTTAAAATTGAACCTCCGGCAACACAATCGGGCCTCCAAAATCGGGCAATGTCGAACTGATTCCAGATGAACTGCTCTCTGATGAAGAGTTCCCATTTGATGACGGCGGCTTTGATGATTCACCTGCCGAATTACCGGAAGAAGCATTACCCGAACTCGAACTTGAATTCGAAGCACCACCGCTTTGCGAATTTGAAGAAGCATTGTTTGAACCACCCGATGATTCAACAGCTGTTTCCCCATCGTAAATCACATCTTCAGGCAGTGTAGAATCAAATTCAATATTTTCTGCTTCAGATGAAGTAACCTCGCTTGATGTTTCAGAGGATGCTACATCTTTATCCGGTTTATTAGATTTTTGCTTTTTGCAGCCTGCTATCATAAAAGCCATTGCAAGTGCCAAAAGCAAAGCTAAAGCTCTTGAAAATATGCGCGACTTATTCATAAACTCACCTCTTATTATTTATAAACAAAGAATTGTTTAAATAAACTCTTGCAAAATCAAATTGGAAACTAAAAATCCCTTTTCGGTAAGGCAAACAGTGCCGCCTTTACAAACAATATAACCTGCATCAGCAAGCATTTTTAATTTGTTCGGATTGACGTTCAGCTTTTCACCGAATTTTTCCTCATATTCGGCAATATTCAAACCATCTGAAAGGCGAAGCCGTAACATTATAAACTCTTGTTTTCCGCCGCCTGTGCCATCGCTTTTAGGTTCAGCGCCATTCACAAATGAATTAATATCTCTCTCATAGAAAAAGCGTTTTCCATCTAAAAAGGAATGTGCCGCAGGGCCAATGCCCAAATATGGTTCACCCAACCAATATTTCATATTATGCCTTGAGCGACAGCCCTTTTTAGCAAAATTAGAAATTTCATAATGTTCATATTCGGCATTCTTAAGAAATTCACAAGCCTGCAAATAAAGCTCAGAAACATTATCGTCTTTCGGCAACATTAAGTCTTTCAAATCCATTTTGCCAAACGGGGTGCCGGGTTCAACCTTTAAAATATAGGCCGAAATATGCTGGGGTTCAAGCTCATTCATAAAGTTAAGGGTTTTGTGCAAACTTTCGCTTGTTTGGTGCGGTATACCAAGCATTAAATCAAGCGAAATATTATCTATCCCGCAGTCCCTTGCATCTTTCACGCATCGCATAACATCAGCATTTGTGTGCCTGCGACCCAATGCTTTAAGTTCGTTCTTGTTTGCCGATTGAACACCAAGTGATATACGGTTAACCCCTGCAGCTTTTAACGCTATAAATGTTTCTTTAAGATTATCGGCAGGGTTCACCTCAACCGTTATTTCGCCGCCACTAAAACTAAAGTGCTTTTTGGCGGTTTTTATAATAGAGGCTAAATCTTCACCAGGTAGCACGGTTGGTGTTCCGCCACCGATATAAATCGTGTCGGCAGAAACCTGAAGCCGTTCCCCAAAATCGGCAATTCGGTTTTGAAGAACGGCAACATATTCCCTTTTTTTGGCAGCATCAGCGCCAAACGAATAAAAATCGCAATAATGGCATTTTTGTTTGCAAAACGGAATGTGTATGTAAAGGCCGAGCTTATTAGTCAGCAATTACAACACCCATGCAGCTTCCGGGTATTGCTGCAGCATTAGATTCATCGGTATCGATGTGCATTGCAAGCTTGTAGCTGGGTGACACACGAACAACAACATCACCAAATGTGAGCGAACGTTCTTCGGTTCCAATTTCAACCTTTACAATCTGGCTATCGGTAACACCGAAGTTTTCAGCATCTTCAGGTGTCATATGAATGTGCCTTTTAGCAACGATAACACCTTCAGAAAGTTCAACTTCACCGTTCGGTCCTACTAATTTGCAAGCGCCGCTGCCTGCAACGCAGCCTGATTCGCGAATAGGAGCTTTAATTCCAATAGAGCGTGCATCGGTAGCTGAAAGTTCAACCTGTGTAGCACTTCTTTCAGGGCCTAAGATTGAAACGCCTGCAATTTCCTTTTTAGGGCCAACAACTGTAACCCTTTCTTCGCAAGCAAACTGGCCGGGCTGTGATAAATCCTTTTTAGGTGTAAGCTTATAGTCTTTACCGAAAAGCACCTCAAGGTCGGCTTTTGAAACATGAACGTGGCGGGCTGAAATTTCAACTAATACTTCTTTAGACATAACTTTATCCATCCTTTATTTTATTTGTGCAAAACGCACTTAAACTACATATTTTATTATATCACTAAAAACAATGTTTGCAAGACGCAAACTACAAAACCTTTGAAAGGAAATCTTTAAGCCTTGGTGATTTGGGGTTGCTGAAGAATTCTTGCGGTTCTGCTTCTTCCATAATGATTCCTTCGTCGATAAACACAACCTTCGAAGCAACCTCTTTGGCAAAGCCCATTTCGTGTGTAACAACCACCATTGTCATTCCGCTATCGGCCAGGCTTTTCATAACCTCTAAAACTTCGCCAACCATTTCAGGGTCAAGCGCAGAGGTGGGTTCGTCGAAAAGCATAACATCAGGGTCCATAGCGAGCGCACGTACAATGGCAACGCGTTGCTTTTGCCCGCCCGAAAGCTGTGAAGGGTATGAATCGGCCCTGTCTTTAAGGCCTACCCTATCAAGAAGCTGAAGTGCTTTTTCTTCGGCCTCTGCCTTTGATTTGTGAAGCAGCTTCATAGGTGCTATAGTCATATTTTTAAGCACCGTCATATGCGGGAATAAGTTAAACTGCTGGAAAACCATGCCCATTTTTTGGCGATGAAGGTTTATGTTAGCCTTTGGGTCGGTTATATTAACACCTTCAAAATATATGTTTCCGCCTGTTGGCATTTCAAGCAGGTTAAGGCACCTTAAAAATGTTGACTTACCCGAACCCGAAGGGCCAACGATTGCCAAAACATCACCTTTTTTTATTTCGGCCTCAATACCGTTTAGAACCTGCGTATCGCCAAAAGATTTTTTCAAACCTTCAACCTTAATAATAACATTATCAGCGTTCACTCTTACGCAGCCTCCTTTCGAGTCGGCCAACAAGCCAGGTTAGTATCATAACAACAACCAAATATATCGCCGCAACGGTAAGCAGTGGCAAGAAATATGAATAGGTGCGCCCTGCAATTGAGTTACCCGCTTTTGTTAAATCCATAACGCCAACATAACCTGCAACCGAGGTTTCCTTTAAAAGAGCAATAAACTCGTTGCAAAGTGTTGGGAGAACCGCTTTAAACATTTGGGGAATAACAATATGTATCATAGTTTGGAAATAATTAAAACCGAGAGAGCGGCCTGCTTCAAACTGGCCGTTATCAACAGCCATAATACCGCCGCGGAAAATTTCGGCAACATAGGCGCCCGAGTTTATACCAAAAGCAAAAATAGCAACCGGCACACCATCACGTGCTGATACAAAAACAAGGAAATAACATATCATCAACTGAACAACAACAGGAGTCCCACGAATAACAGTAAGGTAAACCTTGCAAATAGCGTTTAAAACCTTAAGCACAGCAAAACCAAAACCACGCCCCGCTGTGGCTTTATCGTGAGAAGAGCGAATTGCCGCAACAATAATACCTATAAGCACACCTATAACCAATGCACCTGCTGTGATTTTTAAAGTGTTTACAATACCGGTGAGCATTTGCTTATAACGGTCGCCCTGAATGAATACAAAATCTATCTCATTAGTGAAGTTGTTCCACTGGGTTACAACATAACCCAAAGCACTTTTATACCAACCCGAAATCAAGTTCAGAAAATTGTTCCAGAAGGTTACAACATCACCCCAATAATTTTCAAGCCAATCAAAAATTTTAATCACATCCGTTCTAATAATACAACGCAAAATGCAGAAATAAGGGCGGTTTGAAACCGCCCTTAACTTTAAAACATCAAGGATTATTTATCAGCGTTGATATATTTATCAATAACCTTCTGAACAGTACCGTCAGCAATGAGTTCTTTAAGTGCATCATTTACCTTGGTTTGAAGGTCTGTGTTGTCCTTTGCAAAGCAGATAGCATAGTCTTCATTTGCATATTCAGTGTCGAGAATCTTAAGGCCTTCGTTAGCTGCAACATAAGCCTTTGCAGGTTCGTTATCAATGATAACGCAATCAACCTTGCCTGCCTTTAAAGCTTCAACAGCTAAAGCACCGTTTGCGTACTTGATAACGTTTTCTTCGCCGTAGCCGCCTTCTTCAACCGGAGTTGAAGCATAGATGTC
Organism: Acutalibacteraceae bacterium; assembly: GCA_045576295.1. Lineage (GTDB taxonomy): Bacteria > Bacillota > Clostridia > Oscillospirales > Acutalibacteraceae > CAVALG01. The sequence goes on from JAZNGF010000049.1 coordinate 97,198, forward strand.
GCCTGTTGTTCCCTGCTGAACGCCAACCTTTTTGCCGTTAACATCATCAAGAGTAGCAATATCGCCACCATCTTTAACAATAACAACCTGAACGCCTTTTGCGTAGCTATCAGAGAAAGAAACCTTCTGTAAACGTTCGTCGGTTACTGTCATACCGGCCATACCCATGTCGTATTTGCCTTCTTGAACGCCGGGAATGATAGAGTCGAACTCAACATTGGCAATTTCAAGCTCTAAGCCTAATTTTTCAGCAATAAGGCCTGCAATTTCAACGTCGATACCGGCAAATTCGCCGTCATCACCTATGTATTCATAGGGTGGGAATTCGGCATTGGTTGCCATAACGAGTTTGTTGTCATCTTCTTTTTTGCCGCAGCCGCTAACCATAAGGCAAACGCTAAGGCACATAACCATAACAAGAACAAGTGATATAATCTTTTTCATCATTATCCCTCCAAAGTTTTTGAACTTCATTAATAATATCACCAAAAACAAAAAAAGTCAATAGAAGCAAAAAACAGCCCCATAAAAAGCAAAAAACAGCCCCATAAAAAGGGCTGTGATTTGTATTTAAAACTAATTTTAAACGGTAATTTCCAACCTTATCGATAATTTATGAACGTTTTCAACCTTATTTATAGTGCTATTCGTTTATTTTTTTCTTACCATAATACTGTGTTAAAATCAAAACCAAAGCACCACAAGCAAGTAAGCCGTCAATTAAACCAAACGGAAGCATAAACATCATTAATATCATAGAGACAATACAGTTTATTAAAGAAAGAGTAAGGCCCCACATTCTGTTTTTTCTCAATCCTATAGCGCCAATAACACGCAGCACTCCGAAAATTGCACCCATAAACAAAATCATATAAAGATTGTCTTGGAAATACGGAAGTTTGAAAGAAAAATATTGACTAATATCGAATTTTTCGGTGCCAAAAATGAATATAGGAACCATGCATAAAACCCCACCAATTTCCATACAAGCACCATGTATTATCATTAGCCATGAAGCTATTCTATATCGTTTCATATTATACACTACAACTCCCCCTGTAAATTTGCGTAAAAGCATTACTCGCATAAACATTCATATAATAATTATACAATTTTATACAAATTTTGTCAACAGAAGCAAAAAACATCCACCCTCTTCGGGTGGATGTAATTTGAATTGCAATTAGCGGAATTTGCGCTTGCGAGCAGCCTCTGACTTCTTTTTACGCTTTACAGAAGGCTTTTCATAATGCTCTCTCTTACGTACTTCTTGGATTACACCGTCTTTCGCGGTTTGTCTCTTAAAACGTCTGAGCGCGTTATCAAGCGATTCATTATCTTTAACTTTTACCTGGCTCACTTAAATTCCCTCCCTCCGCTTTGCAGGGGTATTTTCAAGTTATTATAAACCAAAATTATATTCTTGTCAACCCTATTTAGCAACAACATTAACTAATTTTTTAGGAACATAGATTTCTTTAACAATTTGCTTGCCCTCAATCTCTTTTGCTATAACCTCTTGAGACTTGGCTAAAGCAATAGCGTCGGCAGCGCTAATGTTAGCATCAATGTTAAGTTTGCACTTGATTTTGCCGTTTATCTGAACAACGATTTCAACAGTGCTGTCGGCACACTTAGCCTCGTCGAAGCTTGGCCACGATGCTTCATTTAACATTCCACCAAAGCCGTTTGTTTCCCACATTTCTTCTGTTATATGGGGTGCCACAGGGTTTAAAAGGGTTATAAATGTTTTAAGCTCACCTTTAGTAATTCTGTTTTTGGCATAAATGCTGTTAAGCAGTGTCATAAGTGCTGCAATAGCGGTGTTAAACTTCAAGGTTTCATAGTCGTTTGATACCTTTTTAACCGCTTTATGGAAGGCAGATTCAAGGTCGGCAGAATAATCGCTACCCTCTACTACCATATCGTTTAAGCCCCAAACGCGGTCTAAAAAGCGCTTGCAGCCCTTAACCCCGTCTTTCGACCAAGGGGATGCCTTTTCATAGTCGCCCATGAACATAACATAGGTTCTTAAAACATCTGCGCCGTATTCATCAACAACATCGTTCGGGTCAACAACATTTCCCTTTGATTTGCTCATTTTATCGCCGTCGGGCCCTAAGATTAAGCCCTGCGCGGTTCTTTTAGCATACGGTTCACTGGTGTTAACCTCGCCAATGTCATAAAGGAACTTATGCCAGAATCTTGAATAGATCATATGGCGGGTAACGTGCTCCATACCGCCGTTATACCAGTCAACCGGCAACCAGTATTTAAGTTTTTCGCTATCGGCAAAGCAGGTTTCGTTATTAGGGTCGATATATCTTAAATAATACCAAGAAGAACCTGCCCACTGCGGCATTGTATCGGTCTCGCGTTTTGCGTCTTTTCCGCATTTCGGGCACTTGCAGTTAACATATTCTTCGATTTTTGCAAGCGGGCTTTCGCCGTCCTGCCCCGGTTCAAAGTTATCAACCTTGGGTAATCTCAATGGCAGTTCTTCGTAAGGCACTGCAACCATTCCGCAATCGGGGCAATGAACAATCGGGATGGGTTCACCCCAATATCTTTGGCGGTTGAAGGCCCAGTCTTTCATTTTGTACTGAACGCCCTTTTCGCCTATTCCCTTTTCTTTAAGGAATTCAATCATCTTATCAATAGCGGTGCTCTTTTCGGTGATACCGTTTAAGAAGCCGGAATTAACCATTTCACCGTCGCCCGCGTATGGCAATTCGCCGTCAGCGCCCTTGATAACCTGTTTAATTTCAATGCCAAACTTGTTGGCAAAGTCATAGTCGCGGTCATCATGCGCGGGCACCGCCATAATAGCACCTGTGCCGTAGCTCATCATAACATAGTCGGAAATATAAAGCGGAACTTCTTCGCCGCTTACGGGGTTTATAGCGCAAATGCCCTCGATTTTAACACCTGTTTTATCCTTAACAAGCTGGGTTCTTTCAAATTCTGATTTTTTAGAACACTCTTCCCTATAAGCCAAAAGTGCATCCATATTGGTTATTTTGTCGGCATATTTTTCTATGTAGGGGTGTTCGGGCGCTACAACCATAAAGGTTACGCCGAAAAGTGTATCAGGCCTTGTTGTGTAAACCTTTAAGCTATCGTCTGTGTCTTTAATTGCAAAATTAACAAACGCGCCTGTTGATTTGCCAATCCAGTTTTCTTGCTGCAAGCGAATATTATCAAGGTAATTAACCTCTTGGAGCCCCTGAAGCAGCTTATCGGCATATTCGGTAATTCTTAAATACCAAACTTCTTTTGATTTTTGAACAATATCAGAATGGCAAATATCGCACTTGCCGCCCTGCGAATCTTCATTTGAAAGGATAACCTTACAGCTCGGGCAGTAGTTAACAAGGGTTTTATCCCTGAACACAAGCCCTGCTTCAAACATTTTAAGGAATATCCACTGTGTCCATTTATAATAATCTTCATCGGTTGTGTCAACCGTTCTGTTCCAATCGAACGAGAATCCAACGCGCTTTAGCTGGCTTGTGAACTTTTCAATATTATTATCGGTTACCTGCCTTGGGTGAATACCTGTTTTAATGGCATAGTTTTCGGTTGGAAGGCCGAAGGCATCAAAGCCTATCGGGAATAAAACATTATAACCCTCAAGGCGCCTTTTTCTTGAAACAACTTCAAGACCAGAATACGCCTTAATATGGCCAACGTGCATTCCGGCCCCGCTTGGATACGGGAATTCAACAAGGCCATAGAATTTAGGTTTTGAGCTGTTATCATTGGCATTGAATGTGCCGTTATCATCCCAGATTTTTTGCCACTTTTGTTCGGTTTTACTAAAATCGTATTTCATCATTCTACCTCCGTGGGGTTATCTAAAATGTCTGCAAGGTCAACAACTGTGCCGCCTGCCCACATTCTTTCAAGGCTGTAAAACTCGCGCGCCTTTTGGTCGAATATGTGGATTACAACATCACCGTAATCAAGAAGCATCCAATCGTTTGCCTTTGTTTCTTTATGGTTAGGCTCAATGCCCTCGGCCGTAAGCCTTTCTTCAACATAATCAGAAAGCGAACGAACGTGGGTTGAAGATGTGGCGGTTGCAATAACAAAATAATCGGCAATTTCGGTTACTTCATCAATCTTAATTGCCATAATATCGCGCGCCTTTTTATCGTTAAGTTCATTCACCGAAACCTTTAAAACAAGTTCAGTTTTCAAATTAATTCCCCTCCGTGCTGCATAGTAGCTCAGTTGTATATTTATTGTAGGCAGAAAGTGTGTCGTTATGAATTGGCAATAATCTTTCCCCTAAATCGCAAACAGTAAATTGCAGGCCTATCAGAACGGCTTTGTTAATATCCTCTTTTGCCGCCGCACGAACTTCATCGACACCGGGGTAATCACGGTCGCTCGATGTGAAGTCGGCAACGTATAATATTTTACACAGCGCGCTCATATCGGCCTTTGCGGTTGTGTGGTATCTAACGGCATCGATAAGCTCGTTGTCGTCAATCTTTAGCTCATGTTTAATATACTCAGCCCCTGCTATCGCGTGCCATAGCTTTTTCGCACCTTTTTCAACACTGTCTAACATTATATCAAACCTGTCAAACATTTGCAATAGCGTGTCGTCACTTTGGTTTTTCATAATATCGTGCAGTATTCCTGCAAGATATGCCTTTTCGGGCGAGCACCCTCCATAACGGCGTGCAAGGCTTTCAGCCTCTTTGGCAACGCAGAGTGAATGGTTAAACCTTTTTGGGTTTTCAAGTTCTTTAATAAGGTTAATATAACACTGCATGTCCATCAATTATCACCTGCGCATTTATATAAATTGTTTTGTAAAATGTAATCTAAAACCTTTGGGCTTACAAGGCCATCACAGCTTGCACCCTCTAACATTCGGCGCCTTATTTCGGTTGAAGACACTTTTGGCACCTGCACTTCTAAAACGGTAATTTCTGCGCCTAAAGCCTGCAAAAATTCAACCTTTTTATCAAACTCTTGGCCGTTTTCAGTTCGCCTGAACACCAAAAGCGAGCACATTTTCAAAATATCCCCGTATCTATACCACGTATCAAAAGACATTAGCATATCCCCGCCGATAACAAACGCAAAGCTTTTTTCGGGGTAAAGCAAGCAAAGTTCTGATAAAGTATCAACAGTGTAACTTTTGCCGGGTTTGCTTGTTTCATAATCTGAAACGGCAGCCCCTTTAATGCCAGTGGCCGCCAAACGGCACATATTTAACCTGTGTTCAGCTGCCGCAAAATCACCTCCCACCTGCTTGTGCGGCGGGATGTTATCGGGCATTATTATAATCTCTTTAGTGTTCTCATATTCGGCAGCCGCCTTCATCATAACCTCGTGCCCTATGTGAACAGGGTTAAACGTGCCGCCGAAAATAACGGTTTTTTTCATAATTATTTAACAAGGATAATCTTAACGTTATCCTTCTTTCTGCTTTTTCTGTAAAGGATAAAGCGCCAGCCTATAACCTGAACAACATCGCTTCCGGTGGCCTTGGCAATTTGGTCGGCCGCCTCGCGAACGCTCATTCCGGTTGTTTCAAAAAGCCTGATTTTTATAAGCTCTCTAAGGTCTAACGCCTCGTCGATTTGTTTAATAAGCTGGTCGTTAATTCCGCCCTTGCCTATTTGAAAAATGGTTTCATAGCTGTTTGCCATTGCGCGAAGTTGCGCGCGTTGTTTACTTGTTAACATTATATTTCCCCTTAATCTTGGTTTTCAAACAATGATGCAGTGAACTCCTTAGCATCGAACACCTGCAGGTCGTCGATACCTTCACCAACACCAATATATTTTACAGGAACATCAAGCTCGTGCTTAATTGCAACAACAATGCCGCCCCTCGCTGTTCCGTCGAGCTTGGTGAGCACTATACCTGTTATATCGCAAACATTCATAAATTCCTTTGTTTGGTTAACGGCATTTTGGCCTGTGGTTGAATCAAGCACAAGAAGTGTTTCGATTCTTGACTCTGGCAGTTCCCTTTTAATAACGCGGTTAATTTTGCCAAGCTCGTCCATTAAATTCTTCTTATTGTGAAGCCTTCCTGCGGTATCGCAAATGATAACATCACTTCCGCGAGCCTTTGCCGCCGAAACGGTATCAAAAACTACCGCAGCAGGGTCGGAGCCTTCTTTGTTCTTTATAATATCAGTGCCAACTCGTTCGGCCCAAACGCAAAGTTGGTCGATAGCGGCGGCCCTGAATGTATCGGCCGCGCCGAGTATTACCTTTTTGCCCTCGGCTTTTAAGTTGTTAGCAAGTTTGCCTATGGTTGTTGTTTTACCAACACCGTTAACACCTATAACCAAAATTACAGTTGGTTTTGTGTCGGTTTTTAAAGAGTTATCACCATCTAATATTTCGAAGATAATATCGCTTAACATCGATTTTATCTCCATTGGGTCTTTAACGCCGTTTTCTTTAACCTTTGCGCGAAGCTGGTTGCAAATATACTGCGAAGTTGCAACGCCAACATCGCAGGTTATTAATATTTCTTCAAGCTCTTCAAATAATTCTTCATCAATTCTTGTGAAACTATTTAAAAAACTGGTAACCGCGCCCGTGATTGATTCACGGGTCTTTTTTAATCCTTGTGATATTTTACTGAATAAACCCATTTTACGCCTCCAATTAGGATTTTATGATAATTTCAAGGTTTTCACAAGCTCGTCAACATTAAGCTGTAAAAGCTTTGTAACACCCTTTTCCTGCATTGTAACACCGTAAAGCATATCAGCAGCCTCCATAGTGCCCCTGCGGTGGGTAACGCAAATGAACTGCGTGCCGAATTCCGATTGATGCATATAATCGGCAAAGCGGTCAACGTTGATATCGTCGAGTGCGGTGTCAACCTCATCAAGGAAACAGAACGGCGGGGGTGATACACGCATAATTGCAAAATAGATTGAAATAGCAATAAGCGCCTTTTCACCGCCTGAAAGCGCATCAATGCTTGGCACGTTTTTGCCCGGCAACTTAACATTAATGTCAATTCCACTCTCTAAAATATTTTCAGGGTCGGTTAAAGTAAGCTCTGCTTTACCGCCGCCGAAAAGTTCCGAAAAGGTTTTAGAGAAATTGCTGTTTATTTTATCAAATCCGCTGATAAACTTTTCTTTCATCTGTTCGGTAAGCTCGTTTATAAGCTTGGTAAGCTGCGCGCGCGACCTTTCAACATCTGAAATTTGTTCTTTCATAAACAGGTAACGTTCGTTAACCTCTTTATACTCTTCAATTGCCGAAACACTAACATTGCCAAGCGCCTTGATTTTGCCTTTAACCTCGGCAAGATTTCTCTTGGCTTCTGTTATATTTTCAACGCGAACCGCTATGTTTTCGGCTTCGGCGCGGGTTAGTTCATATTCATCGAAAAGTCGCCTTATGATTTCATCAAAATCGCGAAGCATTGATTCCTTGCGTTCCTCGAGCCTTATAACCTCGCCGTTTAGCCTTTCGCGTTCGGCGGTTTTTTCGCGCTCGTCGTTTCTTAACTTTTGTAACTCATGTTCGGAATTTTCGCGCGATTTAATAAGCTCTTCAATGCCGCTTGCAACACCCGCAATAAGGTTGCTGTTATTTTCAATTTCAGCTTCCTTTGCAGAAATTTGTTCGGCAAGTTCAGTATTTTTAACTTTAAGCTCTTCAATTGAATTCTCAAGCTCTGCAATTTTTTCGTTTCTGTCAGCCGTTGATTTTTCAAGATTTTCGGCCAAAGATATATGCGCTTCAATATCTTTTTGAACCTCAATAAGCTGCAGTTTAATTGCAGTTGAATCATTTTGAATGGCTTCTCTTTTAGCTAAAACATCATTTCGCCCTGCCGACATTTTGTCAAGCTCAGCTCTTACAGCCGATTCATTATCAGCAAGCTTTGAAAGCTCCTCTTCACAACGCTCGATAGACGAAGTTAACTCGCCAAGCCTTGAATCGAATCCCAAAAGCTCGCGGTTGAGCGCCTCAAAATCCTTTTCGGCAAACTGTTGTTGCTCGCCAACGCGCTTGATTTCACCAAGCACCCTGATTTTATCTTCCTGCGAATTAATAATCTCGGCGTTGGCCGCGGTGATATCAGCATCAAGTTTTTGAACCTCGGCCTTAACAGCGTCGCGGTTTTTGCAAAGTTCATCATACCTTGCAGTGTCGGCCGAAATCTCTTTAGATAATTTTTCAATATCGCCCGAACGGCTTAAAATGCCGCCGTTTTTAATCATTGAACCACCGGTGAGTGAACCGCCCGAGTGCACGATCTGGCCATCAAGCGTTACTATTTTAAATTTATAGTTATTCTTTTTAGCCATAGAAACAGCATCGTCAAGGTCTTCGCAAACGGCAATTCTGCCAAGCAATGATTTGATTATTTCGCGGTATTTGCCGTCGGCCTCAACAAGGTCGCAAGCAAGGCCTAAATAGCCCGCGCTTTCTTCTATATTCTTGCCCTCAAGCGTTCTTCCAACAATTGAAGAAACGGGTAAAAATGTTGCGCGGCCCTTGTTTTCTTTTTTAAGGTAATTAATGGCGCGCTTTGCATCGGCTTCGGTTTCAACAACTATATCCTGCAATGCGTTGCCAAGAGCCACCTCAATAGCATTGGCATATTCAGGCTTAACATTTATAACCGAGTTAACAGTTCCGATAACGCCGCGAATTATGCCGCGGCCGGCATCTTTAATAACCGCCTTTACCGAATGGCTAAAGCCCTCCATATTGCGTTCTAAGTCTTGAAGTATTGCAACACGCCTGCGTTTAGCTTCAATATCAAGGCCTAACTCCTCGGCCTTTTTAGAAAGCTCTGCCTGCTTATCATTCTTTATGCCGTGAAGTTTTTGAAGCCCCGCTAACGAGTTTCTGCATTCTTCGATTATTTCTTCAGCCTTTTTAAGCGCATCTTCCAAAAGCGCCATCTCTTCGGCTAAACGCTCGCTTTCTTTGCGGCGCGCAAGCAGGCTCTCGTTCACCGAAACCCTGCGTTCGTTTATTTCATTTACCGATGACCTTGAGGTTACAAGCTCAACCTGAGTGTCAGATATTTTTGCAGTTATGCCCGACAAGCGGTTCATCTCGTTCTCAATTTCCGACGATATGTTTTCACTATTTATAAGAAGTTCTTTGAAATCTTCTTCATACTGTGAAATTTTGAGTTTCAGCTCTTCTTCTGTCACACGCTTTTCTTCAATCAGTGCGTTATGGCGCTCAATTTCTTCTTTAACATTAATGTCGGAATTTTTAATATTATCAATTTCATCAGCCATTCTTTCAGCCGATTCATTGTTAAACTTAGCAGTGTTTTCTAAAAGGGCAATTTCACCCTTTATTCTTGTGTTATCCTCTTCATATGATGCCTGCTTTGAGCGCATAGCTTCAATTTCTTCGGTTGAACGAAGTGTGCAAGAAGAATTGTTTTCAATGCTGCTTGCAATGCTTGAAATTTCGCTTTCGCAATCATCATACTGCTTTTTGGCTAATATTATTTTGCGCTCCTGCTCGCGCATAAGTTCGTTATGCCTATCGAGATTATATAGCCAAATGCCGATATCGAGTGTTTTCTTTTCATCGGCAAGTTTTAAAAATCTTTCGGCCTTTTCACTTTGTGTTTTAAGAGGCCCAACCCTTGATTCAAGCTCGGCCATAATGTCGTTAAGCCTAACAAGGTTGTCATCGGCCTGCGAAAGTTTGCGCTCGGCATCGGTTTTGCGGTAACGATATTTTGAAATACCCGATGCCTCTTCAAAAATTTCACGGCGTTCATCAGAGCGCGAGCTAACAATACTGTCAATCTTGCCCTGCCCTATCATCGAGTAACCGTCGCGGCCAACGCCTGTATCCATAAACAGCTCGTTAACATCGCGAAGCCTGACAGAGGCCTTATTTATTAAATATTCGCTTTCGTGCGAACGGTAGTACCTTCTTGTTATTGCAACGGTATCGCTATCGAAATTAAGGGAACGGTCGGTATTGTCAATAGTAAGGGTAACCTCGGCAAAGCCCTGCGCGCGGCGAGCACCTGTGCCGTTAAATATAACATCTTCCATGCTCTGCCCGCGAAGATTTTTGGTTGATTGCTCACCCAAAACCCAACGAACCGCATCGGAAATGTTACTTTTACCGCTACCGTTAGGCCCAACAACGGCAGTAACACCCTTGCCAAACTGAATAACGGTTTTATCGGCAAATGATTTAAACCCCTGAATTTCGATTGTTTTTAAAATCACCTAATATCCATCCTTTTAATTTCAACATCCATACCATTAATGCTATCATCAGGTGCCACTGTGCAGTTAAACCCTTTTTGAAGCAGTGCTGAAATATTTCTTTTTTTCTGCCCAATCATTTTTGAAACCGAACGCGGACTCACGTAAATTATGTAGTTGCCGGGTGTGCCGAGTTTTACCAAAACCTTATTTAAAAGCATCTCGCCTTCACATAGTTCGCGAAGCGCCGGGTGCAAAGGCCCTGCAACAAAGCTATTATCATCAACCGTGTGAAGCCCAAGCCTTATAACCTTAATATGGTTGCTTTCAAACCTACTTAAAAGTTTTGAACATAGGCTAACTGCATTTTCTAAAGTTTGCGGCTTATATTCACCGCGAAGGTATAACCTTTCAAGCTCGGTGTTTTTTATAACTATGGTTGGGTAAATTCTAACAGTGTGTGGCGCAAGTTTAATTATTTCATCGGCAGTTTCAAGGTCGCTCTTATCATCACTGCCATAAAGCCCCGTCATCATTTGAAGCCCAAGCTCAAACCCAAATTCTTTTATAAGGCGCGAAGCATTAACAACATCCCCGGCTTTATGCCCCCTGCGGTTTAAACTCAAAACATCATCGTTCATGCTTTGAGCGCCAAGCTCAATTGCCGTTACGCCCGAGTTTTTAAGAAGAGTTAAAACCTCGCTGTCGATCGCATCGGGCCTTGTTGAAAGCCTGATACCGCTAACATCTCCGCTTTTAACATAACGCGCCGCGGCAGACAGCAGCTCGCACATATATTCACGGTTAATCGCGGTAAAGCTTCCGCCGAAAAAGGCAAGTTCGGTGTTTAGCGGGTCAAAATTCTTCGAAGCCTTCGCGGTCTCAACCGCCTTATCAATATCAGCCGCGTGTGGAATAAACGCCTGCCCTGTTATGCCCTTTTGATTACAAAAACTGCACTGGTGTGAACACCCTAAATGCGGAACAAAAACTGAAATATTTGCGTGATGTTTCATAAAACTTAAACTTTCTGCCCCATTAGAATCAGCGCCTGCTTTGCGGCAAGCTGCTCAGCCTCTTTTTTGCTGTGCCCTGTTCCGGTTCCTATTGGGTTTGAATTAATTCTAACCTCAAAGGTGAAAGATTTATTATGCTCGGGGCCTGATTCCCCAACTAAAATATAAGAAAGTTTTTCGCCAGGGTTGCGCTGAATAATCTCTTGAAGCATTGTTTTATAATCGTGAAAGGTTTCATATTCGTTGTTTTTATCAAGTTCTTTTGTAATAAACCTTAAAACGTGCTCGCGCGCAACATCCATTCCGCCATCAAGGTACATTGCGGCCAAAACCGCTTCAAAGGCGTCGGCCAAAATTGAAGGCCTTTTAGCGCCGCCATTCGCTTGCTCACCCTTGCCCAAAAGCAGAAAGTTGCCAATTTGAAGCTCGGCTGAAAACTGTGCTAACGATTTTTCGCAAACAAGTGATGCACGAATTTTGGTGAGTTCACCTTCGGGAAGGCTCGAAAATCTTTTATAAATATAATCCGACACAACAATAGAAAGCACCGAATCGCCCAAAAATTCAAGCCTTTCATTTGAACTTAAACCGCTTCGTGCTTCATTAGCATACGAAGAATGTGTTAGCGCATTTTTTAATAGCGAAATGTTTTTAAACTCATACTTTAGGTTCTTTTCCAATTCCTGCATTGTTATACTCCGAAGTTTATTTTAGTTTATTATTGAAATCTTCAATTCCCTTGGCAATTGCATCAATAGCTCCGCAATTTGAAAATTCAATAGCCTGCTTAACCGCATTCTTTATAGCATACGCATTTGAACTTCCGTGAGCTTTAATAACCGGTTTTGAAACACCTAAAACGGGTGCACCGCCAACTTCAGATGAATCGGTTTTTCTTTTAATAACACGAAGCCCGGGTTTTAAAACGGCTCCTGCAAGTTTGAACTTCAATTTTGAATACATTATATCCTTAATCATTGAAAGAAGATTTGACGCAACGCCTTCATAAAGCTTTAATGCAATGTTGCCTGTAAAACCATCGGTAACAACCGCATCGCACACGCCAACAGGTAAATCGCGCGATTCAATGTTACCAACAAAATTTATAGGAAGCTCGCTCATCATTTTATATGCTGCAAGCTGTAATTCTCCGCCCTTTGTGTCTTCAGTTCCAATGTTCAAAAGGCCAACTTCTGGGTTTTCAACACCCTGAACCCTGTTCATATAAACCGACGACATTATAGCAAACTGAGCCAGCATTTCGGGCCTGCAATCGGCATTAGCGCCAACATCCATAAGCAAAAAGCTTTTATCTTTTGCAGGTATAATCGAGCCAAGAGCCGGGCGCTTAACACCCTTAATTCGTTTTAAAATTAAGGTTCCGCCAACAACAACTGCCCCAGTGCTTCCGGCCGAAACAACAGCATCACATTCGCCGCTTGCAACAAGGTCAAACGCAAGCCCCATAGATGTTTTTCTTTTAGCCTTAACAATATCAGTGGGTTTATCGTGCATTGAAAAAACTTCATCTGTGTGCCTGATTTCAATTCCATCAAGCGAAATTCCGTTATCAGCCGCGCATTTAGCAATCACATCTTTATCGCCTGTTAAAACAATATCGGCGCCGAATTCCTCAACCGCCATTTGCGCACCCTTAATTACAGAAAGCGGCGCATTGTCGCCCCCAAAAGCATCTAATGCTATTCTCATATTATTCACCCCATAAATTCAAAAAATCACAAATTTTCTTTAAACCATTCAATTGAGCGTTCAGCCAGCGCCATATACCTTTCAGTTCGGTCGCGTATTTTTTCTTCAAGTGGCGGCAAAACGCCAAAATTCGCACCCATTGGCTGAAAATTTTCAACCGTTGTATCACTTATGTAATTGCAAAGCGCACCAATCATTGTAAAATTAGGGAGCTTTAGCGGCTCCTTGCCCTCAATTCTTCTAACAATATTTATTCCGCAAATAAGTCCCGACATTGCCGATTCCATATAGCCCTCAACGCCGCTTATTTGCCCACCGAAGAATATGTTATCCTGCCGCCGCAGTGAAAAATCACTATTTAAAAGCGCAGGAGAATTAATAAAGGAATTGCGGTGCATAACGCCATACCTTACAAATTCGGCATTTTTAAGGCCGGGTATCATTGAAAACACCCTTTTTTGCTCACCGAATTTTAGGTTGGTTTGAAACCCAACAAGGTTGTACATTGTGCCGGCGGCATTTTCTTTTCGCAGCTGAACAGCAGCCCAAGGCCTGTGCCCCGTGTTGGGGTTAACAAGCCCCACAGGTTTCATCGGCCCGAACCTTGGCGCGTTTTCACCGCGTTTTGCCAAAACCTCAATGGGCATGCAACCTTCATAAACCTTAGGCGGAGTATCGAACCCGTGAACCGTTGCACCTTCGGCGTTAATTAGCTCTTTGTGAAACTCTTCATACTGGGCCTTATCAAACGGGCAGTTAATATAATCATTTTCTCCTCCGCGGCCATAGCGCGATGCAGGAAATGCCACACTTAAATCAATGCTGTCGGCCATAACAATAGGTGCCGCTGCATCGAAAAAGTTAAGGTATTCTTCGCCGCATAAGGCTTTGATTTCTTCGCTCAATGCGCCCTCGGTTAAAGGGCCTGATGCAATAACCAAATAGTCGCATTCGGGAAGTTTTTCAACCTCGCCCTTTATAACCTCAATATTCGGATTAGCATATATTGCTTCGGTTACACTTTTAGAAAACATATCGCGGTCAACCGCCAGTGCACCACCCGCAGGAACGCGGCATTTTTTCGCTATTGGAACTAATAGTGAGCCCAAAAGCTCCATTTCGTGTTTTAAAAGCCCTGCGGCCGATTCAAGCCTTTCTGCCTTAAATGAGTTTGAGCAAACAAGCTCTGCAAAATCGGGGCTTTTGTGCGCCGCCGAAAATTTGCTGGGCTTCATTTCATATAATTTAACCTTATGCCCCGCAGCCGCAATGTAGTTTGCCGCTTCGCACCCTGCAAAGCCAGCGCCAATAACTGCAATCTTCATCACTTTGCACCTTTAGCCGATTTTTTAGCCTTTTGCACGCTGTAATCACAGCCCTCATTAAGGCAGTGCAAAACGTTCCCCTTTTGCTTAAACAAGGTTTTGCCGCAATTCGGGCAAACATCCTTTTGCGGAACATCCCATGTCATAAAGCCGCATTTTGCACCATTTTCACAACCAAAATATTTATAACCCTTTTTAGAGCGTCGCTCTAAAATCTTGCCGCCGCATTTGGGGCAAGAACCAGGCATTTCGGTTACAATCGGTTTTGTATTCTTGCACTCAGGGTACCCTGGGCAGGCCAAGAATTTCCCAAACCTTCCCGATTTTATAACCATATTACGCCCGCAGTTTTCGCAAATAACATCGGTTTCCTCTTCGGGAACCTTAATTCTCTGCCCTTCAAGTGATTTTTCAGCCTTTTGCAAAAGCACGTCAAAATCGCCATAGAACTTTTTAATAGCATCAACCCATTGAAGCTCGCCACCCTCGATTTTATCGAAAGAGGTTTCCATATTAGCGGTGAACTTAACATTAATTATCTTATTAAAGTATTCCATAATAAGGTCCGACACCGTTTCGCCAAGCTGGGTGGGTTTAAGAGATTTTTTCTCGCGTTCGATATATTCCCTTGTTGTTATGTTAGATATAATCGGAACATAGGTTGACGGTCTGCCAACGCCGTTTTCGTCAAGCGTTTTAATAAGCGTGGGCTCGGTATACCTTGCAGGTGGTTGAGTGAAGTGCTGATTAGGTTCAATCGACCTGCATTTTAAAACATCGCCCTCAATAAGTTCAGGCAACTTGCCGCTATCGCTTTCTTCAACGTCAACACCTTCAACATAGATTTTAGTAAATCCGTCGAACCTAACCGAATATCCGCTTGAGCGGAACATATAATCAGCTGCCACAATATCAACAGTTACAGTATCTTGCACGCAAGACGCCATAAGCGACGCCATAAAGCGTTCCCAAATGAGCTTATAAAGCTTATATTGATCGGCAGTGAGTGAGCCTTTAACCTTATCGGGTGTTAAATCAATAACAGTGGGCCTGATAGCCTCGTGAGCGTCCTGCGCGCCCGCCTTGGTTTTATAATACCTTGGTGATTTAGGCAGGTAAGCATCGCCGTATTTATCTTTAATAAAATTGGTGGCCGCAGCCCTTGCTTCATCAGATATTCTAAGCGAATCGGTACGCATATAGGTTATAAGACCGGTGGTTCCAACGCCTTGAACATCAACACCTTCGTAAAGGGTTTGGGCAACACTCATAGTTTTTTTACCGGTAAAGCCAATTTTTCTCGAAGCATCCTGCTGCAAGGTTGATGTGTTAAATGGCGGCGCAGGATTACGGTTTTTAACGCCTTTTTTAACCTTCTGCACAACAAATTCAGCATCAGTAACAGCGTTCAAAATCTTTTCGGCTTCTTCACCGCTTTTTATTTCAAGCTTATCGCCGCTTTGTGTGCCATAGAATTTCGAAGCAAAAACACTTCTGCTTTTGGCAAGCTTTGCATCAATGGTCCAATATTCTTCGGGAACAAAGTTCCTAATTTCCTTTTCGCGGTCAACAATCAGTTTAAGCGCAACCGATTGAACACGCCCTGCCGACAGCCCCCTTTTAACCTTTTTCCAAAGGAAGGGGCTTAGCTTATAACCAACAAGCCTGTCAAGCACACGGCGCGCCTGCTGTGCATCAACCAAGTTTAAATCTATAGAACGCGGCGCCGACATTCCTGCCTTAACACCGCTTTTTGTAATTTCATTAAATGTAACGCGGTTTTCTCCGTTAATATCAAGCCCTAAAATGTGCGCCAAATGCCACGAAATCGCCTCACCCTCTCTATCAGGGTCGGTTGCGAGGTATACAGCATCTGCCGATTCAGCCGCGCTTTTAAGCTTTTTAATAACATCCTTTTTATCGGCCATATTAACGTATTTAACCTTAAAGTTATCTTCAACGTCAATTCCTAATTTTGATTTAGGCAGATCCCTCACGTGACCAACTGAAGCCACAACGTCATATCCGCTGCCTAAATATTTTTTAATTGTTTTGGCCTTCGCAGGCGACTCAACAATAACCAGTTTCGACATATAAATCTCCATTCTGCCGCTAAAGCTTCAGCACAAATAGTTATAAAAATCTCCTTAGCGGCAAGTGGAGATTTTCAGCCATGTGTCGTGGTCGCCACAAGCGCCATCGGCACGGCTTTTTATTTTAGAATTAGCGTGACTTTTCACGCTAATTCTCCTAATTAACCTTTGTTTATGTTATTTTATATCTTCCACCGGGAATAGCGGTTATAATGCGGTAAATTTCAAGCTCGGTTATAGCGGCGAGCGCACCCGAGGGTTCAACCCCCGATAAAGCAATAACCTCATCGGCAAAAAAGGGCGATTTGTTTATTGCGCCAAACACCTTTACCGCATCGGCCGACAGCATAGACAAATCAACCTGATTTTTAACCGAAGCATCAATTTCTTTAGGCTCATCATCCTGCAGTTTTGCCTTACTCTCAGCCTGCTTCTCAACCTCTTTTTTCTCAGGCATCTTATCATCAGGCAGTTTTTCCGCACCCTTTGGAGTGCTGAATGCCTTCTTAACATCTATTTTATCAGGGTAAAGGGCAATATATTCCTCGAATATATCTGCAACTGTTAAAAGCGGCTTTGCACCATCTTGTATCAGTTTGTTAGTTCCAATATAGCACTTGTCAGAAATAGAGCCTGGAACCGCAAACACCTCTTTGCCTTGTTCTGCCGCGTGCGTTGCGGTAATCAGCGCGCCACTTTTTTCGCCTGCTTCAACAACCACCGTTCCAAGCGACAGTGCCGCAAGAATTCTATTCCTAACGGGGAACGTTGCCTTGGTTGCCGAAATGCTTGGTGGATATTCGCTTATAAGGCAACCATTTTGTGAAATTGCCTCTCTTAAATCGGCATTTACCTTAAGATAATTATTATTAATTCCGCATCCAAGAACAGCAACGGTTTTTCCGCCTGCCCTTAATGCGCCTATATGCGCGCATCTATCTGCACCTGTTGCCCCTCCGCTGATAACAAGGCAACCTGCAAGGGTAAGTCTTAGCCCCAATGCATAGGCCGATTTTTTGCCAAGCTTGCTTATTTTTTCTTCTCTTGGCCCAACTATGGTAATAGCCGCTTCGTTATCTATGCAGGGGAGTTCGCCTTTAACATATATAACTGTTGGCGGGTTTGGAATATTAAAAAGCCTTTTTGGGTAGCGGCTGTTTAAAATGTTAATAATTTTTATGCCGCTATTAGTACATTCTTCTAAAATGCTCTCAAAATCAGATAATTTTAATTTGCTTGCGCGCGTAATTTGCAAAGGGGTAAGCCCGCAACACTTTATCCTTTCGGCCTGCGGTGCATAATAAAACGCTTCAGCCGACCGGTAGGTTTCTAAAACAGTATGTATTCTAACATCGGCATATCCTAAAACGCCTTGAAGCCACAACCAATACAAATCGTTATTCAGCATCTTTGTTTTTTTGTGCCTCCCACATAAATATTGCCGCCGCAACCGAAGCATTAAGCGATTCGGCTCTACCCGGCATTGGTATAGTAACGCGCCTGTCGCAAGCCGCAATAATACCGCTGGTTAAGCCGTTAGCCTCATTACCTATTAAAATAACGCTTTTTTTCGAAAACTGCACATTATTAAGCGGTTCGGTGTCACCGTGAACCACCGCACCATATAATGTGTAGCCCTTTTGTTGAATCTCACCCATCGCAGCCGAAAAATCCTTTTCAACCATAACGGGGATTCTTAAAAGCGCGCCCATTGCCGACCTTTGCGATTTT
This sequence comes from Acutalibacteraceae bacterium, assembly GCA_045576295.1. GTDB lineage: Bacteria > Bacillota > Clostridia > Oscillospirales > Acutalibacteraceae > CAVALG01. The sequence goes on from JAZNGF010000049.1 coordinate 115,277, forward strand.
GGGGAATACGGGTCACACCCATCCCCTGAAACAATAATGCCGTTTACGCCAAATGCCTCGGCCGTGCGCGCAATTGCGCCAAGGTTTGCAGGGTCGGAAAGATTTTCAAGCGCTATGTAGCACCCGCTGTCGGGGCGTATTTCCGCAGCTCCGCTTTGGGGCATTTCACAAAGGCACAAAACCCCTTGGGGTGAAGCTGTGTCGGATATTTTTTCAAAAAGATGATCGGGAACGGTAACCGCCTTTTTAGCAAACGCGGCAATTTCTTGGGTTTCTTTCTGCTTTTGAGCAAGAAAGGTTTCAGAAACAATAAGGCAATTAACCTTAAATGCAGTTTTAACAACCTCGCTGCAAAGGCGCAATCCCTCAATGGCAAAAAGGCCCTGCTCCCTTCTGTATTTAGCTGAAGAAACAATTTTTTTAGCCGTTTTGATAAGCGCGTTATCGCGGCTTGTTACCCGTTCATACTGTGTTATACTCACTATTTGCCCCCATTATAACTATAAAAATACAATTATACTTTTATACTATAACACAATGAAGTGTATATTTCAAATATTTTTTCGGAATATTAAAACCCAACCGCGAATTTACGCAGTTGGGTTCATGGTTGTGTACTCATTTTATTATGGTTATTTCATCGCAACCATAAAGCCATCGAGTTTTAAGCTGCAAACATCTCCTCCAATAACCTTGCCATCAAGCACAATTAGGTTAACAACCACATTTTCGGGTTCTTCGGGGTAGTTAGTTATATTATATGTATATACCTTCGCTTTCTTGCCGCGATAATCAGCAAGGTCGAACCCCTGCTCTTTTTGAAGGGCATTATAATTCTCATAAACCTCATTAAATTCATAAGGTATTATAATTTCCTTTTCGGTAAGGCTATCCGCTTCAATCTCCCAGCCAAGGCTTTTAATATATTCTTCTCTCGCTGCAGCGTCTTCACCTAAATCGGCCGCGGCGGCCCTGCTAAAGCCGCCCGAAAAATCAAAGGCAAACAGTAGCGTTAGCGTTAGGCATAAAGTGCAAAGCAAAATCTTTTTCCATGTTATGCGAATGCTTTTAAAAACAAACATAAATCTCACCACCTAATAAAACCTTATGTTAGGTGGCGGTTAAAAATTCTCAATTTTGTATAACCGAAACGCAGTGTGCAGCAATGCCTTCGCCACTTCCTGTAAATCCCAAGCCTTCTTCGGTTGTTGCTTTAACGTTAACATTTTCTCGCGCAATGCCGCAGTCGTCTGCTATATTTTTGGCCATTTGTTCAATAAACGGCGCAAGTTTTGGCCTTTGGGCAATAACCGTTGCATCTATGTTTGAAACTCTAAAGCCTTTTTCCCGCAAGATCTCGGCAACGCGCCTTAAAAGAATTCGGCTGTCAATATCTTTAAAGCTATCATCAGTATCGGGGAACAGCTTGCCAATATCACCAAGCCCTGCCGCGCCAAGCAAACTGTCGCAAACGGCGTGAAGCAGAACATCGGCATCGGAATGGCCTAAAAGGCCTAATTCATATTCAATTTCAACTCCGCCGAGTATTAGCTTTCGGTTTTTGGTTAAACGGTGCACATCGTAGCCGTGCCCCACACGCATACCCAACATACTATCACCCCTCAAAAAAGCTTCGGCAATTAAAATGTCTTCGGGTGTTGTAATCTTAATATTGCGGTAGTCACCCTCAACAATAACCTCTGTTTCACCTGCCGCCCTTAAAATCGAACAGTCGTCAGTAAATTTATCTAAACCGTCTTCAAACCTTTTAAGCGCATTAAGGTATAACCTGTAATTAAGCCCTTGCGGAGTTTGTATGTTAAACAAATTCGCCCTGTTAGGCACATTGGTAACCTGAGTTTCACAAATCTCAGCCACCGTATCTTTTGGGGTAACGCCGCAAGCGACACAAGAGTTATGGCTCAGCGCTTCTACAACTCGAGTTATAATATCATCATTTACAAACGGGCGCGCCGCATCGTGAACCAGAACAAAATCGGTGTCATCAGGGCAGCACTTAGCAGCATTATAAACTGATTGGGCGCGGCAGGCACCACCCTTACAAACCGCCAACAGTTTTGTTATGTTCTCGGCTTTGCAAACATCTTTAATTTGAGGTATATCACTCGCACGCGCTGAAACAACAATTCCCGAAACATAAGGGCTATTCTGAAATGCTAAAAGTGAATACGCAATGCAGAGCTTTCCATTTAATTGCGAGAAAATTTTATTCTTACCGCCCATTCGTGTTGATGAACCGCCGGCCGTTATAATGGCCGTAATTTTAGGTGAAACCATTAACTTTGCCTCCGAAAAAGTTTATTAAAAATGCAGCACCCGATTAAGGGCACTGCATTTCATAAAACGGGTTAATTATTCACAATCGCTGCAGTCTTCGCAGTCGCAATCGCAATCGCAGTCGAAATCGAATTCAAGTTCGGTTCCGCAGTTGGGGCAGTTGATTCCGCCTTCTTCAATCATTTCTTCATCAAGATAGATAAGGTCGTTGCAGTTGGGGCATTCAACCTCATAGCAGAAATCATCTTCGAAATCATCGTCATCATAATCATCGCAGTCGCAATCACAATCGCAGTCGCAATCGCAATCATCATAGAAGTCTTCTTCAACAGAAGCAAGATCCTCATCAACTGCATCGAGCTGCTCTGAAATATCAGCGCAAGCATCTTCGATATCTTCAATTTCTAAAGCAATATCTTCTAAAACTTCAAGCATTTTTAAAATGATCTTGCTTTCTTTAGTATCGCCTAAATCCAAGCCTTCAGCAAGGCCTTTAATAAACTGAACCTTTTCATTAATAGTCATAGTAATTTCTCCGTTACATTAAAGTTTATTGCCAATTCACGGCATGCAAATATATTATGCTTATGCGCGTTCCATATATTCGCCGGTTCTTGTGTCAATTCTAATCATTTCGCCTTCGTTAATAAATAAAGGAACGCGAATTTCAGCACCGGTTTCAAGTGTTGCAGGCTTTGTTGCGTTTGTTGCAGTGTTTCCGGCAAAGCCAGGGTCGGTTTGAGCAACTGTGAGCTCAACGAATGTTGGCGGCTCAACACCGAATACAGTGCCTTTGTATGAAAGAACCTTGCAAAGCATATTTTCTTTAACGAACTTAAAGTTGTCGCCAAGGTCTGATTCGTTGATAGGAACAAGCTCGTAGGTTTCCTGGTCCATAAAATAATATAAACCACCGTCGCTATAAGAATATTCCATATCCTTACGCTCAACATATGCTGTGGGGAATTTTTCGGTTGGGTTGAAGGTTTTTTCAACAACGGAACCTTCAATAACGTTTCTTATTTTTGTACGAACAAAAGCGGCACCTTTACCAGGTTTAACGTGCTGGAATTCGATAATCTGATAAACCTTTCCATCCATTTCGAATGTCATGCCGTTTCTGAAATCACCGGCTGTAACCATAATTTTTACCTCCAAAAACTTTCTTTTTTCATTCTATAATAAACTAAACAATTTTTCAAGTATTATTTCCAAATATATATAAATATTTAATTAATTTTGCGCCTTTATACCCATTTCATAGGCTTTTTTCATGGTATAAGCATCCTCTGCCTGGGTTCCGTCAGACTCGCAGATAATAATCGGCGAACAATTCTTTTGAATTATAAGGTCGATAACCGGTTCAAAATTTGGGCCGAACACATTATCTTCAAAGGTTAAATGGCGTTTTTCGCCGCCATCGGTATATTCTATTTTAGAAAAATGCGAGTGGAAGGAACGCAAGCGATTGGTTCCAAGCCTGTTTTCAATGGTGTAGAAAACATTTTTAAAATCTTCAAAAGTTGCAAGGCCGCCAAGGGTTCTGGCATTTAAGTGCCCAAAATCAATGCAGGGGATAAGCCTTTCATCTACAAGGCATAATTCCATAACCTCATCGAGTGTGCCAAGTTGGTTTATCTTACCCATAGTTTCTGGGCAAATATGAATATTCGAAAGCCCTGCTTCATCAAGCGCGGCTACCGCCTTTTTCATAGTGTCGATAGCGAGTGACAGTGCCTCTTCCCTGCTTATTTTCCCGCAAGAGCCCGTGTGAACCACAATGCGGTTACCTCCCATTGCGTTAACAGCCTTTGCACTTTGCAATATATAATCAACCGATTTTAATCGCTTTTCAGGGTCGATACCCGACATTGAGATGTAATACGGCGCGTGAAGAGACAGCACAATGTCTTTTTCGGCCGCAAGCCGGCCAAGTTCTGCCGCTTTCTCAAAGCCGATATTAACGCCCCTACCGCACTGATATTCGAATGCATTAAGCCCCATTTTTTCAAGATATTCAGGGACATGTAAACTTGTTTTATACCCCATTGCAGAAAAGCTTTTCGAGTTTCCCGCAGGGCCAAATCTTGCACCCATATTACTCTCCATTCTGCCGCCATTTTTGTTATAGATGCGGCCGTTAACTAAAAATTAATCTTTAAAGCCGTGTTTTGAAAGGATTTTATTTTCAAGCTTTCGGCGAACTTTAAAACTAAACTTATCTTCAAGCAGCATTGGCCTTACAAGAAGGGTTTTAACACCTGAAAGCCTGCCGCCTAAAACGTCGGTAAAAATCTGGTCGCCCACTATAGCGGTGTTCCCGCGTTTTAGCCCCAAAGCTCGCACTGCCCTTAAATAGCCGCTCGGCAAGGGTTTAAGTCCTAAATGTATAAAGGGAAGTCCCATTTTCCCCGCAAAAGGTTCAACACGCCTTTTTTTAGCATTCGACAGAATTATAAGTTTAATTCCGCTTTTTTGAATACCTGAAAGCCACTCAGCTAACCCTTCAAGAGGTTTTTGACCACCATGGGTTGAAAGGGTGTTATCAACATCAAGCATAAGCCCGTTTATGCCAAGATCATGCAAAAATTCGGGTGAAATATCGGTTATTCTGTGAAAAATTTTATCAGGAAAAAACAAACTCATAGTATTCCTCTCACGCCCTAAAAGGGCATTAATTTTGGCAAAATATTAATTTAGATTTCATTTGTAATTTTAACATTTAAGCCGCCCCTTTTCAACCCCTAAATACTATAAAAAAGAAGGTTCAAATATATGAACCTTCTTTAAGAAACTAAATTTAATATATGCTTATTCAGCGAATTCAACCCCGCAAATATGAACATTTACAGAAGACACAGCATTACCTGTCATACTTTGAACTTTATCTTTAACGTTTTCTTGAACGGCTTCAGCAACCGATTTAGGTTTTGCACCTTCTTTAATATCAATATAGGTGTCAACAACAATTGCGCCGTTGTCAATAGCTACATCAACGCAGCCTTTAGGGTTGCCCTTTTTCATAAAGCGTTTAATATCAACCGGGGTGCCTGCTGTCATTCCGGCAACACCTTCAACCTCTAAAGTTGCAAGCTTTGCAATTTGCTCAACAACATCCCTATTGATAGAAACACCGTAAGTACTGTTTTTTTGCATTACAATCAGCCTCCGTTTGCGGTAATTTTATAATTAATCTTCCCAAAAAATCTTATTGGTTACATTTATTATACCACAAAACTTGAGTTTGGCAACTATTTAACTGCTATAATTTTTATTTTTTCAAGATTTTCTCCCGTTTGCGATGTAACTATGTCTTGAATTTGCAAGGTTTCACTCTGCAAAAGTTTGTCGCTTTTAACTATAACTGAAATACCGTTATCCCCAATTACTGCAACCGCATCTTTAAATCCTTTTGCTTTAACAAGTGTTTCAATGGCGGCTTCATCTTCCATGCGTTTAGTTATTATTGCCAACTGCTCTGTAGCAGCTGTTTTTTCATCTTCCCCACCCTTCGCAGACTTGGCCGTATCCTTTAAAGTATCAATCGCTTCGTTTCTTGTATCTTCACGTTCTGAACGTGTTTTTGCAAAGTAATCCTCACCCGCTGCAGTTTCAACTGCTATGGCGCTCCCCTCTTCGCTAACAAACTGCGCTTCACCAAGCGCCGAGCTGTTGGCAGCAGTTTTAAAACCCGAACTGTCAGATGCGTATTTCATATTAAGCCAAACCGCAAGTCCTAATGCCAGCGCCATAACACTTACAAGCACCTGCCTTTTCCCTAATACTTTTCCCCTTTTCTTTTCACTCATTAATATTCCACCTTTCGTTTTTATATTTTTAATCGGCAGTTCTGCCGGTTATATAAACATTCGACTTACTAACGCCAAGCGCGGTTACCGCAGCACTGCGAAGCCTTTCGGCAACAAGCTCTGACTCGCCGCCCTGCGTTACTATAATCACACCTTTAATATCGGGCATCACCTTGGTTATAACAAGCGGCTGTTCCTCGCCATCTTTATTAGTTATAACTATGTAGCTTTCCTCCGCCTTATCACTCTGCTTTGTTTTAAGTGAATCTTCCCCGCTTTTATCTTCCGATAAATCGGAGTTCAGCTTTGTTTCACTCGCGTAGATATACTCAACACCGTTCTCTATTGTTACCATAACTTCTGCTTGCTTGTCACCCGTTATTTGAAAAACAATATTTTTAAGGCGTTCTTCAATATTTTTTACATATTGCTCGCACTCGGCATCATCATTCACACTAACCGTGTTTTTACTTTCTCCCCCACCTTTAAAAACCGACGGCGCCACAGCCAGTAAAACCCCTATAAAGCATAAAGGTATTAACAGTTTCTTAGGGTTATCCCTTATCATACTTTTTATTTTTTCTATCCACTGCTGCACTTCTACACTTCCCTTGCCGAAAAATCAATATTAAACTCACCTTTTAAAATTTCAGTTGCTATTCCCCAATTACTTATGCTGTCGGCATCGAAAACAATTTCCGCCTTATTTATTACTATGCTGCCGTCATCCGCTTTATCCATAGTTATTTCAACGCTTTCAAAAATAATGTTATGGCTTTTAAGCAGTTCACGCGCCTTGAGTTCCAAATCTTGCTCGGCAAGCCGCAACGTCATTTGGGAAGAAAACGCACCTATATCTTCAGCCCCAACATCAATTTCCGAGGCCGAATAATCAAATTCAAAGTTCAAATTAGAAAACATTGTTATTATTACAACAATCAGCGCCATTCCGAAAACGGTTTTTAAAACAACTTTGTAAGTATCATTGTTTATGAGCCGCAGAATCAAGCTGTAACAAACCGAGCAAACGCAAAGAATAACAACCGCAGTTTTTACACCATTCATACTGCTAACCCCGCCTTTACAACTATTGAAAGTGAAATAACAAACAGCGAAAAAATGCATAAAAGCATTCCAACAACAAGCCCCACCGAAGAATCAATCCCTTCGGCAAAGGCTTCTAATTCACTGTTTGATAAAAGCCCTGCAATGGCCGACACCGATAACAGCGCCAACCGCCAAAGTAAAAGTTCTGCAATAACCGGCAAAAAAACCGCCGCCACAGCAAAAACAGTATACCCCCAAACCGAAGTGCCGAGCATTGAAATGCAGGCCGTAACGGTCGACATTGCTTCACTAACCGCGCCACCAACCACGGGAACACCTGAACCCACAATAAACTTTGCCGTTTTCATAGTTACCGAATCGGCCGCGCTTTGAAGTGCTGTTTGCGCACTTAAAACGAACACAAAAACCGACATTAATAGGGTTAACGCCCAGTTTGTTACCCTTTTAATAAGTGAGGCAATCTTTCCTGTTTTTAGTTCCCCACTTATAACCGATGATATTGTAAGGCTTAAATGCGACGAAACAAGCGGCGAAAATACCGCAGATGAAGCCATACCAACAACCTCTGCCATACCGAGAACTAACACAGGCACCCCTGCCGCTGTTGCAGTTTTACCGAGTGCCGCAAGCACACCTGAAATAATAGGAATAAACGAAGTTATAACCACGGCCGCAGTTTTTATAACCGAAACAGCATTTACAACGCTTAATGACGCAGGAACTGCAAGGCAAAGCGCTGCACTCACCGAAACAGCAAGCGAAGAAGTGCGCCCAAGCGCCATGCCTTCGGGCGATATACCGCAAAAGGCCGACTGCGCTAATAAAAGCCCAACCGCCCCGCACACCGCCGCTATAACGCCTTTAACGTCAACGGTTATAATGCTTTTAAGCGCTTTTAAAAAGCTTTGCGAGTTTAGCTTATCAGCCCAGTTGTAACCGTTTGATATTCCGCTGTCATCTAAAAATTCTTTTGCATAATCGGGCAAGCTTTCTTCAATTTTTTTGGTTTTACTGTTATATTCATCTTCTAAAATTTCGGCGGCGTTATATTCGGTTTCATCGCCAAATCCATCTATATAAATGCTTTCCGCGCAAATGCTATGCGGCACAGCTATGGTGGCGAAAAAAAGTGCTCCAACGATTAGAATAACGGTTACTAAAATCTTTTTTAATCCTTTCATATTTACACCATTAGTTTTAAAACTGTTTCAATTATGGTTTTCATAAGCGGCAGTGATAACGCCACAACCAAAACCTTGCAAGAAAGCTCAATCTTTTTCGATAACGCGCTTTGCCCGAAATCTTTGCAAACATCGGCCGCAAACTGTGAAACGTAGCAAATTCCAAGCGATTTGAATGCAATTTCGAAATACTGGGTGCCAACGCCTGCGCCCTCAAAAAAACCTTTAATACTATCAAGAATAGGAACAGTTTTAACAAGAATAAACAAAAGAATAAACGCCCCCGAGCACACCGAAAGGAGCATTGAAAGCTCACCGTTTGTTTTATTAAGCATCAGTATTACCGCGCTTGTTACAACCGCAATACCTATAACACCTATAATACTCATACTAAAGCCCAAACACCGATTTTACTGCCGAAAATAGTTCACCTATTTGCGTTATCACCATAATTAGCACCACAACAAGCCCTGCAAGGGTTGTGAGCATCGCCTGGTCTTCACGCCCCGAGCGCACCAAAACCTGATTCAAAACCGCAACAATTATTCCAATACCCGCAACCCTAAAAATAAAATCAACATCCATTTGCTTACCTCGCTCAAATCAACATAATAAATGCCGCCGCCGCGATATACCCGCCAACCGAAAGGCAAACCCGCCTGTCGGTGTTGTATTTTTCCTTCGCCGCCTCATATTCCTTTAAAAACAATTCTTTATAGGCTTCGCAGTGCCGCAACTGCCCCTCGGTGTCGCTCTTTCCAAGGCCGCAAAAAAAGCCAATGACATCCCTGCAAACATCAAAATCTGCAATATGTTTTTCTACCACACTTTGAATATTACCTTTAGTGAAGCACTGCTCTAACTTTATAATCTCTTCAAGAAAAGCAATATCACCCGCATAGTTTGTTTTTGATACACTTTTAAAAACCTCAAACAATTCTGCCCTTTTGTAGCGCAGGTTTTGAATAACCGCTTCACACACCTTTGAAAGATTAAGCCATAAAAGGCACCCTTGTTTTTTATTATGTATTTTTGCAAGCGTTAACCCCATAACAGAGGCCGAGGCGCAAATGCACCCTAATAATCTAAACATACTGCACCTCCTTAAGCGTTGTGCTCGCATTTACAGTTATCAGCCGCGGTGATGAATGAATACTATTTAAAAATAATATGTATTTAACTGCGCCTGATGAAAGTATCTTTTCAGTTATATCTCTTTCATAAAGTTCTGCCACACTTCCCGCATGGGCGGTGCAAATAAAGGAAACGCCGCAAAAAAATCCATTTATTATTTGCTCGCTCTCATTTATGGCTGAAACCTCATCGAACGCAACAACCTGTGGGTTTAGGGTTCTAACCGCAACATCAATGCCGTGTGTTTTTGTGTAACCCGTTAGAACATCGCAATTAAACCCCATATCATACTGCGGTGCGCCGCCGCTTGATGCCGCAATTTCCCCTCTTGAATCAATAACCGCCACTCGAACGCCACCCTTCGACAAACATCTAACAGCATCACGAAGCATTGTTGTTTTTCCGCTCGCCGGTGGGCCTGCAATTATAGCTCCTAATTTTAAATACTCGGCATAGTTATCGGCAATTCCTTTAACCTGCCTTGAAAGCCTTATATTAAGGGAAGATATATTTCTAACCGATGTTATCACTCCACCCGAATAAACAGCCTGTCCGCACACGCCAACCCTATGCCCACCTTTAACCGAAATATAACCACTGTTTATTTCATCTTGATGGGCGTAAACCGAAAAACTGCAAAACCGTTCAAAAACAGCCTCAATATCTTCTTTACCTAAAATAAGCGTGCCGTTTGCGTTTTTAGTAAGCGCGCCCACCGTGTTTATGTAATAACCATCGGCACCAATATATATAACCACCGGGCCGCCTAAGCGCAGCCTTATTTCGGTAACCCTCGCCTTGTCTTCCTGTGGCAGATTTTCAAGCAACTGCCCAATTGCAGGCGGCAAGCACACTATAATTTCATTAAATCTTTTAACACCTTGGAGCATCACACCTTGTCCCCCTTAGTTAATTGTTATGCATCATGGGGTGTGTTTATGAAACAAAAAACCGGCCCACCATAAAGTGAGCCGATTTTTAAATCGTAATATATTGAATTTACGCCTTGTTTACAGAACCAAAGAGTTCCATCTTTTCTTTAACGGTTGCCTTAATAGCTTCAAAGCCGGGTGCTAAAAGCTTTCTCGGGTCGAAGCCCTTGCCTGCTAAATCTTTGCCTGCTTCAACATATTCTCTTGTTGCAGCAGCAAATGCAAGCTGGCATTCAGTGTTAACGTTGATTTTTGAAACGCCAAGTGAAATAGCCTTTTTGATCATTTCTTCAGGGATGCCTGTGCCGCCGTGAAGAACGAGGGGCATTTTACCGGTGAGTTCCTGAATCTTTGCAAGAGTATCGAATGAAAGTCCTGCCCAGTTTTCAGGGTATTTGCCGTGAATGTTACCGATACCTGCTGCAAGCATTGTAACGCCAAGGTCGGCAATCATTTTGCATTCGTTAGGATCAGCAATTTCGCCTCCGCCAACAACGCCGTCTTCCTCGCCGCCGATTGAACCAACCTCTGCCTCTAATGAAAGGCCGAGTTCATTACAGGTTGCAACAAGCTCTTTTGTTTTTTCAATGTTTTCTTCAATTGGGTAATGTGAACCGTCGAACATTACTGAAGAGAAACCTGCAGCAATGCACTTTTTAACGCCTTCGTATGAACCGTGATCAAGGTGTAATGCAACGGGAACTGTGATGTTCAATTCTTCAATCATTGCCTTAACCATATCGCCAACGCTTTTGAAGCCGCACATATATTTACCTGCGCCTTCAGATACGCCTAAAATAACGGGTGAGTTGAGCTCTTGAGCTGTAAGAAGGATAGCCTTTGTCCATTCAAGGTTGTTAATGTTGAACTGGCCAACCGCGTATTTGCCTTCTCTTGCTTTTGTTAACATTTCTTTTGCTGATACTAACATTTTTATACCTCCGCTGATTTAACTTATCTTGGTTATTCTATACCAAAACGAACCAAAAATCAAGTGTAGTAAACACATTTTTAGCTTTTTAGCCTATAAAGTTGCAATTTCTTTAAATAAATATTTATTCAAATAAAAAGTGGGGCACGAAATATACCTGCCCCACTGTTTTTAAATTATAGTTTGCTTAGATTTCAGCAAAGTATTTAATGGTTCTAACCATCTGGCTTGT
>JAZNGF010000050.1:0-7928 GCA_045576295.1 Acutalibacteraceae bacterium
GTGCTTCGGTTAGTTGTAAATTATATCGTGATTTACGATTTCTGTGGCTCTGCTGCGGATGTTATTCATCCGAGCAACTTTTTTGTTGCCAAAATGTTGTCACCGGTTGCATCGCCCTGAGCTTGGATGCAGAAAAGGCGGCTTGAAATCAAATGATTTCAAGCCACTTAAAAGCCAGGTGGTATTATTCCCACTCTATAGTGCCTATCGGCTTTGGTGTGAGATCGAGAAGAACGCGGTTGATGCCTTCAACCTCGTGGGTGATTCTGTCGGTGATTGTGTGAAGAATATTATAGGGGATTTCTTCAATAGTTGCGGTCATGGCGTCGCATGTATTAACCGCGCGGATTATTGCTGGCCAACCCTCGTAACGCTTATCATCACGAACGCCAACACTCTTCATATCGGGAACGGCGATGAAATACTGCCACACCTTGCCTGCAAGGCCGTTTTTATCAAATTCTTCGCGCAAAATAGCGTCAGCTTCGCGAAGAGCGTGCAAACGGTCGCGCGTAATAGCGCCAAGGCAACGAACACCAAGCCCCGGGCCCGGGAACGGTTGGCGGTAAACCATATTGTGCGGAAGGCCTAAAGCATCGCCTACAACGCGAACCTCGTCTTTATAAAGCAGCTTTACAGGCTCAACCAGCTCAAACTGCATATCTTCAGGCAGACCGCCAACATTATGGTGAGCCTTAACACCGTCGCTTTCTAAAATATCGGGGTAGATTGTGCCCTGCGCTAAGAAGGCAATGCCCTCTAACTTGCCAGCCTCTTCATCGAAAACTTTAATGAACTCGCCACCAATGATTTTGCGCTTTTTCTCGGGTTCTGCAACACCTGCCAAAAGGTCTAAAAAGCGGTCGGTTGCGTCGACATATATTAAATTGGCATCTAATTCTTTGCCGAAAACCTCGATAACCTGTTCGCTTTCACCCTTGCGCATTAAGCCGTGATTAACATGAACACAAACGAGCTGCTTGCCAATTGCCTTAATAAGAAGCGCGGCAACAACTGAACTGTCAACTCCGCCTGAAAGCGCAAGAAGAACCTTCTTGTCGCCTACCTGATTGCGCACTAATTCAACCTGCTCGGCAATGAATTTATCGGCTAATTCTTTTGTGGTTATACGCTCCATTGATTCAGGGCGTTTGTTTGAATCCATTAAAATTCCCCCTATACTAAAATTGTGTTAAATTATATCACAAAAATCGCGCTCACGCAATGTTTTGCAAGCGATTTTTGCAAAATTTTAATATTAATTTTTGTGCTAAATAAAAAATTATGTAAGCAAACCGCCGAATGATAAATCACACGGCGGCTCTAAATTACATAGAAATAACCTGAGCAAGCTTATAGGTTTCCAAATCAAATTCTTTTTTCATGTTAAGCGCTTCATAGATGTCATCATTAACAACAACATCATTGCGAAGTGATACAACGCGATTGCCAAAGCCTTCGCTTAAAAGCTTAACGGCATGGTAACCCATACGGCTTGCAACCTCGCGGTCGCGCACGGTTGGGCTGCCGCCCCTTTGAACGTGACCTAAAATGGTTGCACGTGATTCAACACCGGTGGCCTCTTGAATACGTTTAGCAAGTTCAGCAACACCGCCAACACCCTCTGCAACAACAACAAGGAAGTGCTTTTTGCCTGTTGCCATACTTTCGCGCATTGGTTCAATGATATCTTTTTTAAAATCAACCGGAACTTCGGGCACTAAAATTGCGGTTGCACCAACTGCAAGACCTGTTTGAAGCGCAATCCATCCTGCGCGCCTACCCATAACCTCAACAACAGTGCAACGCTCGTGAGACTGTGCTGTATCGCGAAGCTTATCAATCATTTCCATTGCGGTATTCATAGCGGTGTTGAAACCGATTGTGTATTCAGTTGAAGAAATATCGTTATCGATAGTGCAAGGAATGCCAACGCAGGGAACGCCATGGAGAGACAAATCGCGTGCGCCCCTGTAAGAGCCGTCGCCCCCGATAACAACAATACCTTCTATGCCATATTTTTTGCAGGTTGCAATACCCTTCTGAATACCTTCTTCGGTTTTGAATTCAGGGCATCTTGCAGTGTAAAGCAGGGTTCCGCCTGTGTTAATAATATCAGAAACAGAGCGAACATCCATTTCGAAAACTTCGCCTTCGATAAGGCCGCTATAGCCCCTTCTGATTCCGTAAATCTTTATACCCATTGAAATTGCTGTTCTAACAACCGACCTGATTGCAGCGTTCATTCCCGGTGCATCGCCGCCGCTTGTAAGAACACCTATACATTTAACTTTGCTCATAGTAATCTCCATTCTGCCGCTAAAAGCCGGCCCATATCAACACCCTGCGCGGCAACAAGGTTTTAGTGAACACGGCAATAATTAACCTAAAAAAATACTACTCTTTATATAATATAACAAAAAATTTCAGTGTCAAGCAAATAAATTAAAAAAAGCCAATTTTGAAGCATTTATTTAATAAATTTAACATTATTTTCGCCTAATTTTTGGGTTATAAGGGCAAGTTCATCTTCACTTCCGCTAAAACACATAGTTTTAGGAGCGTTAAACCTTTTGCCGCTATCGGTGCAGGCAACCACAACATTATATTGCCCACTTGATTTTTGAAGTATGTCTTTAACCTCTAAAAAATTTGGATCTTCTAAACCTTTAACCCTTAAATAAAGGCCGGTGCGCACGGTGGGCTTGTAATTCTCAGCACCTATTGGCACTGCTTCAAAACTATCGGCAATTATTTCGCATGAATCGTTTTCATCAACCGAAACCTTACCCAATATTTTATACACCTGCCCCACCTTAAGTGTTTCAGAAATGCGCGAGAACACCTTGGGGAACACAATACAGGTAACGGCACCATAAATATCTTCCACCGTAACAAAGCCCAAAACCGCGCCGCTTTTAGCCGCTTTTTTGCGTGTTTCGGTTACCATTGCAATTAATGTTACGCGCTTGCCATCAAATGCCACCGCCTCTTGATTACAAAACGGTAAAAGGCTTGATGAACGATGCGCTTTGGCATAAGCCTCGTATTCCTGCATTGGGTGGCCCGAAATATAAAGCCCTGTTGTTTCCTTTTCGAATGCAAGCAGTTCTTCCTTTGGCATTTCTTCAACTTCGGGCATTGTAAAACTTGGTTTTCCACTGTTTATCGCTTCAAAGAAGTTCATCTGCCCCGAAAGGGATTTTTTCTTTTCGGAATCAATAACAGCAAATATAGGCTCAACCGACTGCAAAAGCTGCCGCCTGTTAGCGCCAAAGCAGTCCATCGCGCCCGATTTAATAAGGCTTTCGGCCGCTCTTTTGTTGAAGTCCCTCCCCCACATACGGTCGATAAAATCGTAAAGTGAAGAGAATTCGCCGCCCGATACCCTTTCTTCAACCAAGCGGTTAATAAACCCGTAACCTAAATTTTTAACAGCAAGCAATCCAAACCTTATGCTGTCATTCTCGGTTGTGAAAACATCAAAACTTGAGTTAACGCTTGGCGGTAAAACGCGAATTCCCAGGCGGGTGCATTCGGCAATATACTGAATAATTTTAGACTTGCTGTCTATCACGCTTGAAAGCAACGCCGCAAGATACTGCCTTGGGTAATGCCGCTTTAAATATGCTGTTTGGTAGGCAACCTTTGCATAAGCAGTTGCGTGAGATTTATTAAAGGCATAAGAGCTAAATGCCACCATTTCATCAAAAATCTTTTCGGCGGCCTCCCTGGGCACTCCCTTTTTAAGGGCGCCCTCACAGCCATTTTCACCCTCTTCACCGAAAATGAAGGCGGTTCTTTCGCGCTTCATAACATCGTGCTTCTTTTTCGACATAGCCCTTCGCACAATATCAGCCCTGCCAAGAGAATACCCTGCAAGCCTTCTAAACACCTGCATAACCTGCTCTTGATAAACAATGCAACCATAGGTTTCTTCTAAAATATCTTCCAAAAGGGGCGAATCATATTTTATAAGCGAAGGGTCGTGCATACGTTTAATGTAATCAGGGATAGAATCCATTGGCCCCGGCCTATAGAGAGATGTGAGCGCAATAAGGTCTTCAAGCCTTTTGGGCTTCATCTTTCGAAGTTCATTTTTAAGTCCGCCAGATTCAAACTGAAAAACACCTTCGGTGTGCCCTGCCGAAAACATCTTCATAGTGTCGGCATCATCGAGCGGGATGTTTTTAACACTAAACGTAGGAGCGAACTTTTGTATGCTCTTTTCGGTATCTGAAATAACCGTTAGGTTACGAAGGCCCAAAAAGTCCATTTTCAAAAGCCCCAACTGTTCAAGATTAGTCATAGTATATTGCGCCACAACCGAATCTTCACTCATAGCAAGGGGCACGTATTCATCAACACGTTTATCTGTTATTATAACGCCTGCGGCGTGCTTCGATGCGTGCCTTGGCATTCCCTCAAGCCGCATAGCCGTGTTGATTAAATCTGCAATCTGTGCGTTTTCATCATAAAGCGCTTTAAGCTCAGGCGACTTTTTAAGCGACTCGGCAATAGTAATATCAATTCGTCGTGGAATAAGTTTTGCAACACGGTCGCAAACATTATATGGAACCGCCATTGCGCGGCCAACGTCTCTTATTGCGGCGCGAGCCGCCATAGTTCCAAAGGTTACAATCTGCGAAACGTGGTCGGCTCCGTATTTACTTATAACATAATCTATAACCTCTTGGCGCCTAACATAGCAAAAATCCACATCAAAGTCGGGCATAGAAACCCTTTCGGGGTTTAGAAAACGCTCAAAAAGAAGGTTGTACTTAATTGGGTCAACCTCGGTAATTCCTATTAAATAAGCGGCCAAACTTCCTGCACCCGAGCCTCTTCCCGGGCCCACCGGTATACCCTTTGATTTTGCAAAATTAACATAATCGGCAACTATAAGGTAATAGTCAACAAAGCCCATATTTTCAATTACCGAAAGCTCGTACTCAAGTCGGTCAACAACCTTTTTATCAGGCGATTCGCCGTATTTTTCGCGCATTCCCACTCTGCACAGTTCGCGCAGATATTCGGCGTGATTTTTATTTCCAATATCAAAAACGGGCAGTTTCACTTTACCAAACTCAAACTCTAAATTGCATTCATCAGCAATTCGCGTGGTGTTTGCCAAGGCGTCGTGTGGGAAAAGCTCGGCCATCTCATCGCCGCTTTTAAGGTAAAACTCCTCGGTTTCAAAGGCAAGTGGGTTTTCTTCTAAAACCGTTTTCCCCGTTTGAATGCACACAAGAATATTTTGAATTCGTGCGTCTGATTTGCTTATATAATGAACATCATTAGTTGCAACAAGCGGGATGCCCGTTTCGCGAGATAGGCGCTGAATGCCTAAATTCACGCGTTGCTGCTCAGGCAGTCTGTGGTCTTGCATTTCTAAATAGAAGTTACCCTTCCCGAAAATACTTTGCATTTGCAGTGCTGTGCTTTTAGCACCCTCATAATCGCCCTTTGTAAGACCGCGCGGTATTTCCCCTGCAAGGCAGGCTGAAAGCGCTATAAGCCCGCCCGAATGTTTTGAAAGCAGCTCTAAATCAACACGCGGTTTTGAATAAAAGCCCTCGGTATACCCCGCCGACACTAATTTTATAAGGTTTGCATAACCCTCGCTGTTTTTACACAGCAAAACAAGGTGGTTATAAGTGCTGTCGAGCTCGCGGGTTTTATCAAACCTGCTTCTCGGTGCAACATAAACCTCGCACCCAATTATAGGTTTAATACCCTCATCCTTTGCCGACTTGTAAAAGTCAATAACACCGAACATAGCGCCATGGTCGGTTATTGCAAGTGATTTTTGGCCGAGTTCCTTTGCTCGTTTAACAAGCTCACGAATTCTGCAGGCGCCATCTAAAAGGCTGTATTCAGTGTGAACGTGAAGATGCACAAAATCGGTCAAAAAAATCACTTCCTTCATTAAACTTCCTTAGTTTTTCTTCAAATGCTTATCTGCTATATCTGCCAACTTTTGAAGCCTGTGATACATTCCCGAACGTGTTATCTTTTCGGGGCATATTTCACATAGTTCATTAAGCGACATTTCGGGATTGTTTATCCTCAGTTCCCCAACCGTTACAAGCTCTGCGGGCAGGCACTGAAGCGCACCTATGCTTTTAAGATATTCTATCTTCTTTCGCTGATTTAATGAAGCATTAACCGTTTTTGAAATGTTAGCTGTTTCGCAATTATTGCGGCGGTTAATGCGGGTTCTAACATCTTTATACACCTCAACCTCCATAAAGTTAAGGGCGTATTTCGGCGCATTCATTTTAGTAAGGCATGCCTCAATATCGGCACTGCTTCTAAAATAGATTATATCAATTCCCCTTCGAATTGTTCTTTTGGGGTTCAGGTGAATTCCTTTAAAAAACTCTTCCAAATAATCGCCGGTGGCGGCGTTCGCCGCTGTGAACTCTAAATTATATCTGCTGTTAGGGTTGCTTATCACTCCTGCCGATATAAACGCACCTCTTAGAAATGCGCCGCAACAACATTCTTTTTTAGCTATATCACGAAGTGAGCCCACACTTTCAGGGTTTAAATAGTGGTTTACAATTTTTTTACAGGCAGTTTTGCTTTTAACCGTGCAGTGGTACATAATTCGCTTTGTTCCACTTAAACTTATTGCAACCGCCGTTTGAAAACAACTGCCAACAAGGCTTGAAAACAACTGTGCGGCAGGCTCGCTCGTTGTTACAAACAAAATATTATCACTTGTGAAACTGCGCCCAAAAAGCAGCATACCATAGCATTCAGCAAAGGCGCAGCATCCGGGCGGTTTTATTTTGCATAGTTCGGTTTTAATCTCTTGTGTGTATGACATATATTCACCGTTTTAACATTATAAGGTGGGGATACCCCACCTTATAGCTTTACTTATCTTTTGTAATATCTCTATGGTTAATTCCTGCATTAAAGCCTAAAGCCGTAACATTTTTATATATCATTTCGGTTAAAGCTACCGACCTATGCTTTCCTCCTGTGCAACCAACCGCAATAACCAGGTTGCTCTTGCCCTCGTCGCGGTACATAGGAACCGCGAAGCTTATAAAATCTAACATTCGCTTAACAAATTCCTTTGAATGCTCAGACTCCATAACATAATCAACAATTTTTTGGTCTTCCCCCGTTAAATGCGTTAAATCCTTAATATAAAACGGGTTAGGCAGGCAACGTGCATCAAAAATCAAATCGGCTTCCATTGGGGTGCCGTATTTAAAACCAAACGACATGCACTTAACCGTCATACCGTTATTAATATCTTCTAAAAAAAGTGAGGTTATTTGCTGCTTTAATGCCGCTGTTTTAATGTAAGATGTGTCAACCATATAGTCGGCTCGGTTTCGAACTCCCGCCATAATTTTGCGTTCGTTTGTAATGGCATCGCTTATAGATAATTTTCCGCCAAGCGGGTGTGCCCTTCGGGTTTCCTTATATCGGCGCATAAGGCATTCATCGTTAGCGTCAAGAAATAATATTTTGTAAGGTATATTATCTCTATCGAGCTTTGCAAGCACATCATCAATTTCGGTAATAACGCTGCCACCCCTAATATCAGTTACAATGGCAACGCGCGAAACCTCGCTTTTACCGCTTTTTAAAAGCTTTGCAAAATCATAAATCAGTGCCGGCGGAATATTGTCAATGCAATAAAACCCAATATCCTCAAGTGCGTTAGCGGCGTTTGATTTCCCCGCGCCCGACATACCCGAAATAATTAAAAACTCCATCTCTTTCACCTATTAATCAACAAAAATAACCTCTGGCTCTAGCATAATGCCCTTTTCTTCAAAAACCTTATCTTGAATAATTTTTATAAGTTCTTTAACATCGCGGCTTGTAGCACCGCCAACGTTCACAACAAAGCCTGCATGCTTGCAGCTAACCTCGGCGCCGCCAACCCTTGTTCCCTTAAG
>JAZNGF010000051.1:0-6804 GCA_045576295.1 Acutalibacteraceae bacterium
ACCGTAAATATCATTAAATAAAAACACCGCAAAACATACAACAACCGAAATATAAGAAATATCTTTAAGGCTTGCAAGCATCCATAAAACAATTAAAACAATGTCATTAGCTGCATAAGCTACGGCAAAGTATGGGCTTCTCCTGAATGATAAATAAACCGCTACAAAACTTGTTGCAACCGAAACCGTGCTGGGGATTATGTTGGCAGTGCCGAAATATGACAAAATAAAATAAAATACAACGGTTACAACGCCGGCTAAAATTATCATAAAGGGTATTTCTTTTTTGCTTATTTTATTAACAGTAACTTCGCTTTTTTTACCTTTATAGGGGTTTTTAAGCCAGGATATTAACGCAATCACAGCCATTGGCAAAGTCATACATAAGTAGGTTAACATTTCGCCGTAATACGAAAAGCCGTAGGATATATAGCCGTAAATACTGCTGAAAATAATCATTAGCACTTGGCCTATGGGGTTACCTTTGGCGCAGAAAATTAATGACGTTACACCTATAAGCGATGCAATTAGGGTTAGGCTTCCGTTTGAAGCGAATATTAAATATGATAACACTATAAATATAACCGAAGAAGCCCACAAAACTATTTCTTGCAATGTAAAATAAGATATAATGCTTTTTAGTCTTTTCATAAATACCCCTCAACAAAAAAACATTCGCAAACACATCTTCTAAGACCTAACGATGTGCAGGCGAATGCTAATGCATTTCACTACCCGGTGGCAGTTTTTAAACTATTAATTTAATAACAATATAAACTAATTTTACGAAAAAGTCAAGGGAGAAATACTTGATATTTTGGGCAGAATTTAGGTGTAACTAATAATAAATTTGTAGACAATCGGCAGGTTTTGTGATACAATTGTTTCAAATATTATTGGCCGATTTCAAACGGCAGAATGGAGATAATTATGGATAAAAAAGTACATGAATTATTAAACGCACAAATTAATAAAGAACTTTACTCAGCCTACCTTTACCTTGATTTTTCAAACTATTTTAAAGCAAACGGGCTTGATGGTTTTGCTAACTGGTATATGATTCAGGCGCAGGAAGAACGCGACCATGCAATGCTTTTCTACACCTATTTACAAAACGAAAACCAGACAGTAACACTTGATGCCATTGCAAAACCCGATAAGGTGTTTAGCTGCAATATGGATGTTTTAAAGGCAGGGTTAGAGCACGAAGAATATGTTACATCACTTATTAACGATATTTACGGCGCAGCATACGACGTTAGAGATTTTCGCACAATGCAGTTCCTTGATTGGTTCGTTAAAGAGCAGGGTGAAGAAGAAACCAACGCAAACGATTTGATTTCAAAAATGGAACTTTTCGGTTCTGACCCGAAGAGTTTATATATGCTTAACCAAGAGCTTGCTGCAAGGGTTTATAGCGCACCTTCACTTGTTCTGTAATTGGTTATACGCTTAGTTTAAAAGCCCCGATGTAAACGGGGCTTTTTGTTAAATATAATGCAGGGGGAGTGATAATTTTGGAGCTTGTTTTGCTAACCGCTGTGGGCGTTGGTGGGGCAACTATTTTAGGTTCGCTAATCGGTTTTCTGTTCAAAAAAATACCCCATAAATTTTCAGATATTATTTTATCGTTCGCGGCGGGTGTTATGCTTGCGGCTGCGGTTTTGGGGCTTGTTTTGCCATCGCTTGAATATGGTGGCAAATTCGGCCTTTTGGTTACGGTTGCCGGGATTTTTACTGGTGCTGCCTGCCTTAATATTATTGATAAACTCGTTCCTCACCTTCACAAGCTTGTTGGAAACGATATTGAACCGCACAAAAACACTAATTTAAGTAAAGTTTTGCTGTTTGTTACAGCAATCGCTATTCACAATCTGCCCGAAGGCATTGCGGCAGGTGTTGGGTTTGGTTCGGGCAACACTTCGCAGGCTCTTATTATTGCAGGGGGCATAGCGCTTCAAAATGTTCCCGAAGGAATGGTTATTATAGGGCCAATGCTGGCAGCTGGGGTTTCACCTAAAAAAACCTTTATTTGCGCAATGTTTACGGGGCTTATTGAGGTTGTTGGAACCCTTTTGGGTTATGCTTCAGTTAGTGTGGCTTCGGCAATACTGCCGTTTTCATTGGCCTTCGCAGGCGGAACAATGCTTTATGTAATAAGCGACGAAATGATACCCGAAACCCATGCTCACGGCAGTGAAAGGGGAGCAACCTATGCGTTGCTGGTTGGTTTTTGCGTTATGCTTGCAACCGATGTTCTGCTTGGATAATTAAATTATAGTTTATGCACCTTTGGTATTTTGCCAAAGGTGTTTTTGTTTACAAATAATTAATAATTGCCTGCAATAAAATGCTTGTGTTAATAGTTACTATTATAAAGACGTGATTCTGCAAAGCTTTGGGGGTGGTTTTTTGGTTTTTCAAACTATTTTTAAAAGGTATGAAATTAAATACTGCATTAGTTTAAAACAGAAAGAAACCATCCTTAAAGCAATGCAGCCATATATGGAAATCGACAAGTACGGCAGAACCACCATAAGAAATATTTATTTCGATACCGACAATTACAGGCTTATAAGGCGCTCAATCGAAAAGCCAACCTATAAAGAGAAGTTGAGAGTTAGAAGCTATGCTCAAGCGACGGTAGATTCAACCGTGTTTGTTGAACTTAAAAAGAAGTGTAACGGTATTGTGTACAAACGAAGAATTGCCATGACCGACGCGCAAGCAACGAAATGGTTAAATGGTGAATCAAACTGCCCGTGTGATACACAAATATCAAGAGAAATTGATTATTTTCGCAGGTATTACGGTAACCTTTCGCCAAAGGTGTTTCTTTCGTATGAAAGGGAAGCGTATTTCGAAAAGAGCGGTGGTAGTTTTAGGGTTACCTTTGATGAAAACATTATATGTAGGCAAAACGATTTATCACTAACAAAAGAACCGGGCGGGAAATCAATTCTTGAAAAGGGAAAAGTTATTATGGAAATTAAATGCTCGGGCGGAATACCGCTATGGATGACTGAAGTGCTGTCGAGAGAGGGTATTTATAAAACCTCTTTTTCTAAATATGGTGTTGCTTACCAAACACTAATTTTCCCGGGAATAAATCAAGAAATCAGTAAAAACAAGAAGGAGACTTTAATTTATGCTTAATAATATTTTCAAGGGGCTTTTCGATAGCCAGTTAACATCAGTAATATCAGTTGGGGATTTTTTAATATGCCTTCTTGTGTCAATAGTGTTGGGGCTTGTAATGTCATTTGCCTATATGTATAAAACAAAACACACTAAAAGTTTTGTTGTAACGCTGGCGCTGCTTCCTGCGGTTGTGTGCGTTGTTATTATGATGGTGAATGGAAATATAGGCGCAGGCGTTGCTGTTGCGGGTGCATTTAGTCTTGTGCGTTTTCGTTCGGCACCGGGAACTGCTAAAGAAATAGTAACGTTGTTTTTGGCAATGGGCGCAGGTTTAATTGCGGGAATGGGATATTTAGCATACGCCGCGCTTTTCACCTTAATTATGTGCGCGATATTTATTTTATATAATAAAATTAATTTCGGCACAAAAAGGCGCGACTGCTTATATAAAACGGTTAGGATAACAATTCCAGAAGACCTTGACTACACCTGCATTTTTGAAGATATTTTTGAAACCTACACTACAGAAAACGAGCTTGTTAGGGTTAAAACTACTAATATGGGAAGTATGTTTAGGCTTACATATAACATAACACTTCGAGATAAGCTTAAGGAAAAAGAATTTATCGACAGCCTTCGCGTTAGAAACGGTAACCTTGAAATAACCGTTTCAACGCAGGAAACTCAACAAGCTGAGCTTTAAGAGCAGTTTCGTAGCACTAAATCAGGTTTGCAAAAGTTGACTTTTTATCTCCAACTATGATAAAATTTAAATGATTGTAAAAATTTATCGAAAGGAGGTAGAAAAAGTGCTTATAGTATACACACTAACCGAAGAAAAATTAAAAAGTAAAAACCATTGCTTAGAAGAACTTATTTTGCAAATGGCAAACGGTGATGTGAATGCTATGGGCGAATTTTACGAACTTGCTAAAAACGATGTTTATGCATACGCTCTTTCAAAGACTGCCAACGTTACCGAGGCTGAAGATATTACGCAAGATACTTTTGTTCAGATTTGGAAGAACGCAAAGCTGTATCAAGCTATGGGTAAGCCTCTTGCATGGGTTTTTACTATTGAGCTTAACCGTATCAGAAGAATGTATGATACTAATAAAAGGTTTAGGCCGCTTGACGAATGTGTTAGGGAAGAAAAAAGCCAAACTGATTTTTCACAAAATGTTGAAAACAGCGAGTTTATAAGCCAAGTTATGGCGGTTTTAAGCGAAGAAGAACGCGAAATTATAATTCTGCACGTGGTTTCCGGGCTTAAACACAGAGAAATAGCAAATTTAATTCAAAAGCCGCTTTCAACAGTGCTTTCGAAATATAACCGTGCATTAAAAAAACTGCGGTTGCAAATTAAACAGAAAGGGGAATAAATAGTGAAAACGCGTGATATTAAGCATAAAATTAAAGATGCATATAAACTAAATAATAACCTGCTTTCTGAAATAATGGAGTCTTGTGAGGGGCAAGAACAAATAACACCGAATGAGCAAATACCACAAAACAGCTTTGCCGCAAAGAGGCCGGTTTACAAGCAAAGTTTTATTAGGCGTGCGGTTATTTGCATGGCCTGCGTTTTAATAGCCATAACAGGCGTGTCGGTTTTCTGTTTAACCAATTCAGGTAACAAGCCGTCAGTTTCACAAACATCCGAAACCTTTATTTATATTGATGTTAACCCAAGCATTGAACTGCAAGTTAGCGGTGATGGCACTGTTATCAAATGCGTTGCAGGCAATGATGATGCAAAAAGTATTCTTAAAGGTAGCAATTTTAAGGGTGCCGAAATTAATGAAGCCATATATGATGTTTTAGAGTTATTACAGGTTAACGGATACCTTTCGGGTGATACCGATTCAATATTAGTAAGCGTTGATGTTACCGACAAAAGCAAAATCAGTGATATGTTATTAAAAATCACTAAGAAGATAAATTCAGTTCTTGAAAATGCGGGAATTGAGTGTTCAATAATCGCACAAGAGGTTGAAGCAAGTGATGAATTAAAGCAAAGGGCAAAGGAAAACGGCGTTTCTGTTGGTAAGATGCACCTTGTTGAAAAAATGGTTGCAGGGCTTGATAGTTTTAACAACGATGATGCTAAAGAATTATCTAAACTGTCAATAAATGAACTTAATTTTATATATTCAGTGATACCCGAAAGGGGAGCAAACAAATTATTCGCCAAGGATATATCGGTAGGTTATGCCAGAGGCTTTGTTGAGAAGGATGATGCTGTTGGGCTGTTATTTGGTGATTTGAATATCGATCAATCTGAGGTTGAATGGCACACTATAACGCCAAGCTTTCAAATTGATGGCGACGAACGCAGGCTTGTTTATGACGTATCATTTCAGTTGAAGGGCGATAATGCCCCGCAAGACTTTAAGGTTGATTGCCAAAATGGTAGTGTTGTTGATAAACCGCCAGGTGCCACAGCTGGGGATCATAGTGGCGGCTCAGGTGGTTCAAGTAATGCTCAAGAGGGTAGAGATGATAAACCGCCTGCAGATAAACCGGGCTCACAAACTGAAAATCACCAGTCTAATAATGGCAGTTTGCCAAATTCAGCTGGGGCTCATAGCGGCGGATTGAATAATGATAAAGGACAACAATCTTCAAATGATTATCCTGATAATAACGTTAACCAAGAGCAAGGTGATTTAAACCATGGTTTTTCAAACCAAGGCAATGTTGATGATAGGCGTCCTGACACAGGTAAAGATGATGATCGTTATTATCAACCACCTCAAGGTGGTGGTTTCGAGCATTGGGATTAAGCTTTAGATGCGAATGTTGAGATAAAAATTTAAATATTATATGCAATAAAAACGGCAGGAATTTAATTAATATATCAAAGATATAACCAGAGTTTAAACATAGGAGAATGCGTTATGAAGAAGGTATTAATTTTATTCCTTGCCGTTTCTTTTTTGGCAGCATCACTTGTAACTGCTCCAAACTATGCGGCTGAAACTGAGCTTTATAGTGGCAGAGAGAACATTATTTACGGCGATGCTGATTGCAACGGTACAGTTACGGTTCTTGATTCCATAATTATTGCAAGGTTTGCTTCAGGACTTCTAATGTTAGGAGAAGATGGAAAGGCAGCATCGGATGTTAATGCTGATGGTTCGGTTAACGTTGGCGATTCGGTATTAGTTGCAAAATATTGTGCAGCTATGATAAGCAGGTTCCCGGCAGAATCGGGTTGTGCCCACAACTACACAGAGGTTGTAACTGTTTCAACTTGTGAAAAATCGGGGTACACTACCTACACCTGCTCGAATTGCGGCGATACATACACAGGTAACGAAACGGCGGCACTTGGCCACGATTATGTGGAAACTGCTGTAAATGCCACTTGCACAGAAGCGGGCTCTGTAACTACAACATGCAGCCGTTGTGATTACGAATCGGTTCAAGAAATAACCGCTTTAGGGCACAATTATACATCGGTTGTAACCGCACCAAGTCGGGGGCCAAGCGGTCTTAGGAAGACAAATTGGCAACTCAACTCCTTGGCTCACAGAACGACATGGCTACGATCCGACTTGAAGCGGGCTCTGTAACTACAACATGCAGCCGTTGTGATTACGAATCGGTTCAAGAAATAACCGCTTTAGGGCACAATTATACATCGGTTGTAACCGCACC
>JAZNGF010000052.1:0-30441 GCA_045576295.1 Acutalibacteraceae bacterium
CAACCAACGACGAGGCGCGCGTTGAAATTATCGACGATATGCAAATGAGAAATAATGTGGCAGAAAT
Organism: Acutalibacteraceae bacterium; assembly: GCA_045576295.1. Classification (GTDB taxonomy): domain Bacteria; phylum Bacillota; class Clostridia; order Oscillospirales; family Acutalibacteraceae; genus CAVALG01. The sequence continues at coordinate 68 of JAZNGF010000052.1, forward strand.
TATTGCTCCTGTTTGTGAATGCAATGAGCCGGTTCCTAATGCCGCTGAACCGCAAGAAAATGTTTCTTATAATAATTTTGCAGAATTAATGAGCAGTTCAGTCGAACCCGAAGAAACAGCTGAACCTGAAAGCGAGGTTGTTCTGCAAGAGCAGGTTTACGCCGAAGAAGCGGCCGAGGTTGTAGAAGAGTTAATCGAAGAACCGCAAACAACAGAAGCAAATATATATGAACCGCAAGAAACTATTTCTTACAATAATTTCTCAGAATTAATGAGCAGTTCAGCCGAACCCGAAGAAACAGCTGAACCTGAAAGCGAGGTTGTTCTGCAAGAGCAGACATCTGGCAAAGAGGTAGCCAATACCAATGTGGAAGCTTTAGGAGAAAACGATACTTCCTTAAAAAACAAAGTAGTTGATGAAAAAAAGAGCGAAGAGTTACCGGTGGTTAATATTCCATACAGTGATATAGATCCGATGTTTGGTCCACCGCCAATAATGAATTATACAGCAACGCCTCCACAACATCAAAAACCCGAAAAAGTTGGCTTCTTTAAAAAGAAACGTGAAAATAAGAATAAATAGTGGTTGTGCTTTGATGCGAAAAATATTAGCAACAGGGCAGTAAAAGTTTATGGGGTAAATATTAACTTCGCGCTTATAAGCAAAACTATTTGTGCAACCATAGTGAAAACGAAAGAAAATACAAACAAGGAGTGAACGTTATGGCAATATCAGAAGTTATAAGACATGAATTTGAAGGTTCACCGGATATTGTGGTTTGGAAATATAATAAAGGTGAAGAATTTAATGCCACTTCTCAATTAATTGTTGATGAAACACATCAAGCTATTTTGGTTGTGAATGGGCAAGCGGCAGATTTATTTGGGCCGGGAAGGCACACTTTGTCGGTTCCGAATATTCCGATAGCAAAAAAGATTATAAACATACCTACCGGCGGCACCAGCCCGTTTCCGTGCAAAGTGTTTTACATCAGCCAAGTTCACCAAATGGATATGCTTTGGGGAACAAGAGGCCCAATTACATTAGATGATCCGTTATACGATATATTCTTGCACGTAATGCTTCACGGAAGTATGACTTTCTCAATTTCTGATTCAAGAAAATTTTTGGTGAAGTTTGCCGGATTTAGAGAGAGGTTTACTGCAAGCGAAATGGTTAACCATTTCAAAGGAATCATTTCTTCACACGTTAAGGATTGCATTTCTAAAATAATGATAAATGGTATGCTTAGTTATTTTATGATAAATGCAAACCTCTTTGAAATTAGTGAAACCGTAAAAGAAAGATTAGACGGAATTTTTGAAGAGTATGGAATTAGGATTGAATACTTTAATATTGAAACAATTGAAGTTCCAAAAGAAGATTATGATGCAGTAACTCGCGCCAAGGAACGCCGTTCAGGAAGAATAATTGAAGGCTACACATGGCAAGAAGAACGCCAGATGATGATTGCCGAAAAATTTGCAGGTAATGAAGGAACTATGGGTAGCGTTGGTGGTGCTGTTGGTGGATTTATGATGGGTGGAGCTTTAGGCGGTTCCATTGTTGATATCGCTAAATCTGCTTTAGATCAGGATAGAATTCCAAGCGGCAAGCCACCTAAAGACACAACGGTTACATCAAAGCCTATGGGGGGAGTAACAACACCAGGCTTTAATGTTAAAGGGTTTTTGAACAATTCAGATGCAACAAACGCTGAACAACCACAGCCGGTTCAGCCAACTCCGAATTCAAGCAACGGCATTGAGTGCCCTGAATGTGGAAATGTTGTGCAAGCAGGTTCCAAATTCTGTAATGAATGCGGATGTAAATTATTAACAGCGGTATTCTGTTCTAATTGTGGAAAGCAACTTGAGCCAAATTCCAAGTTCTGTAATGAATGCGGAACAAAAGTGTAATTAAACTGGAGGAGGTTTTTGAAATGGAAAAGAAATTAAACGTTAAGCAATATTTAACTGTATCAATTCTGTATGCTGCAATTTTTGCTATATATAACATTATTGTAATGCTTTTATTTGATGATAAAAATGCAATATTTTGGACAAGCTATGCATTTATGTGCGCGGCATTCATTGCAAATATTTCTGTTACAGTGTTCTCTTTTAAATCATTAGATGTTGAAGCAGTTTTTATGGGTATTCCCTTGCTCTCATTTTCTATTTTTTATTTCTTCGGAGAATTGTTTGCAAGTTTCGTGTTTATGTTATTCAGAGGTGTTGTAGGTATAAAATTAACAGTGGCCATACAGGTTATATTTTTGTTGATTTTTGTTATTTTTGCTGCCGTTGCGCTTCTAAGTAAAAACACAGTTGAAGGTATAACCAAAGATGTAGAAACAAAGGTTAGAACTATTAAGTTGCTGAGTGTAGATGTGAAGCTTCTTGAAGAGCAGTGCATGGATAAAGAGTTGAAAGCTGAATTGCACAAGGTGGCAGAAGCAATTCGATATTCAGATCCTATGACAAATGAGGCTCTTGCCGATTTGGATAATATAATCAGTGGCAAGGTTTCGGAACTTAAATATCATTGTAATAATAATAACAAAAACGAAGCGTTGCAACTTTGTTATCAGCTTAGTGCTTATATATCAGAGAGAAATCAAAAGCTGATTTTGTTGAAATAACGCAATGAACGGGTGGCTTAACAATGGCGGTTAATTACGTTACACAAAAATGCAATTCGTGTGCGGGAACAAAGCTTGAATATTTAAAGGAACTTAATGCATGGCGTTGCTTATATTGTGGCACGTTGATCGAAAGGCACGAGCAAGTAGACACTATGTTCACTATTAAAAATGTTGTAAGACAAGCCTTATTAGATGTTGCTTACACTCGAATGGATAGTGCACAAAAAAATCTTGTAGAATGCGAGAAAATCGATTCACGTTATATTGGTACAATTATAGCGAAAATTGCTTATGAGATGAATATGATTATTCACGGTAATATTTCTCAAAATGAGCAACGAAATATGTTTTCTTTGTTGAAAAAGAACTATTTGTCTTTAAATTCAATAAGCGAAGTTCCAACAGATGAAGAAATTGCTTTATATGAGTTTTTTGACTCATCAGAAATTATTGGGCTTCTTATTTTGGTGTATGATTCACTGAACGCAACCAAACGTAGAGATTTTATATATAAATATTTCAATGCTTCAGAAATTTACTGCCTAGAATTAAATACCGATTTAATCAATTATTCTCTTAAGAATCAAAACTATGAGATGTTTGATAAGATTGTTTCGAATGTTGACAACATTGACAAAAAAGCTGTGTTGAGTACCATCCTCATTAAATATCCTGATGGAGATCAAAAAAGAGCAAATGCTGTTATGTTAGCTGAAATAGAAGGTTCTGTTTCTGAAGATGACGTAAAAATGGCAGAAGAGTATTTAGAGAAATCTAATGATAGCATTGAAACAAAATGCAGCATAGCCAAAGCGCTCTCCAACACCCCGGCAAGGCCTTCGATTGAATGCCTTATGGAAAATGTAATAGCCAATCTTACAGAAGAAAAGGATATTGCACAAATATTCGATGTTATAATGAAAAAATCACTGCTTGATGTAGAAATATATACAGTTTTGGATTTTGCGGTTTTGAAATGTTCAGATAATGCGTGCAAATATATTTTGAACAAATTTTATGAAACAAAGCAATTTATAGAGTTTTCATATAAATATTTCAATGCGATATTACTACGAAACAGTGCTGCAGAAGAAAAAAAACAGCTTATTGATGCGGGATTGAAGTTTAATGTTTCTGAGAAAACAAAGGAAACCTTTATATCTTCATATTTGTGTGACGTAGACGATTCGATAGAAAACAGAAGAATACTTATACCTTACTTATTGTCATTAATCGAAGTGTTATCTACTAATAGCATTGAAAAGTATCTGTTCAAGTGTAGTTTGGACAAAGATATGAAAAGTGAAGTTGTGAAAATGATTTTTGGTATGAAAATCACTCGCACGTTTTTTCACAACACTTTGAGCAATTATGTTAAAACATCGAACGATCCTTTTAATGTAAAAAAAGAGGTGATATATATTCTCATCTCTGCGGGGCTTAATATTTCAATAGATGCAGTTTTGGAACTGCTTTATCAAGATTCGCTGACTGCAGATGAGAGGATTTACCTTTTAAAACTGCTAAAAAACAATGGCATAAGCACAGATGAGATTGCAAATAATTATCTATCAAATGTTAATATTGCAAAATTTGAGCCGAGTATTTTTGCAGAGTTAATTAAGGGGATCAATTCAATTACAGAGAAGAGTTTTGTAAGGTATGTTTTGGCTCTTAGAGATTTGGATGCAGCAAAGGTAGCCAATGTTTTGAAGATGAGCTCGTTATGTTATAACAATGCTTCAAATATGAGTTGTAGTGTTAATCATAATGGGAGGACAATTGTGTGCAATATAATCCAAGGATATATACTTGCGGCACAAGAAAACGAAGAGGTTGCAGTTTCTATATTATCTGTATTACTTGGTAATTCCGCAGATGTTAATACAGAAATTGACGTAGCGGGCTCGCGAATGAAATTTAAAAAATATATACACACTCAAAAGAACAGTTTAGATAACTAAACAAGACGATTGTGTGTAGAAAGCCGGATGCTGTAGCTGAAATAGTGGTAAAGCGAAGCGGTTAAGGTGTTTTATAAAAACGAAAGTGCCATTAACATTGGATTAGAATTTATGTTATTGTGTAGCACGGAATATATATGCATCAGTAAAGCGAAATAATTTTCCAAGAGATGCTTGTAGATATAAAAACGGTGAGCATTTATTTGAATATTATTGATGTGAAATGCTTTTCATATAATTTTGTTTATACATACTATAGTGATTTGAATTTAAAATCCTGCATGGAGCATTCTATAGATTTTAAATAATTTCGCAAAACTTTAATAATGAATAAGGGGGTTTTTAAGTGACTCAAGAAGAAATAAACGAATATAACCGATTGTTAAACAGATATAAAAGATTAGTTGCTGAAAACAATAATCTTGCCGCAGAAATAGAACTTGGTATTGAAAACTGCTATGTTGTAGCAAACAATATAACCTCTGTAGGAGAAGTTGTAACTAGCAATGTTCAATATGTTGCCGGTGAAGTAAGCAATGCGCATGAAGTTGTTGATAAGCTTCATAAGTGTTTGATAGATGTAACAGAACACTATTTCTTGTTTAAGAATCTTTCAGAAGCGTCTAAAAAACTTACTCAGTACAATGATGAGTATTATACAAAATTTAAATTTTACAATGAACTGCGTAGAATTACCCTTGGTTATGTTATAGGGCTTGACTCGTATGTCGTATCAAGCGAATCACTTAGAAAAAAGGTAGAAAAATCATATTTGGCCAATACGGATTATTGGCTATCATATGCAATAACTGCTGTAATGCTTTGGGCAAACGATGAAAAAGAAGCAGCGTATAGAGCTATGAATAGATCTATGACTATGGATTGTTATAAATCCTGCATTTTCTTTATGCTGGTTAACCTAAGATTCGGAAGGCTTGAGGCTGCACGAAATTGGTACATAACATTGCTTGATAAAACAGATGTAAACAATATGTCTGATGAATGGCAGCACGTGTTACACGCTTACCTGATTGGGGCGATGAACAATGATAAAGAGTTCACCGAAATGGCATCAGGATATTTTAATAGAATGTTAGGGCAAACCGAAGCTACCAATGTAGGGTTCAGTAAAAAGGTCATAGAGAGGGCAAATTCATTTGCTAAAAGTTTTATTCACCAAACTGGAAATGAATTTGCAACATTAAAAGATGTTTGTCCTGAATACCAAGAAATGAAAAATCTTCTTTCATGTATGGAAAAAATAGGTGCAATGGCAAAGCACTATGATGAAATATATCAAATGGAAGAAGAAACTGCTGACAATATGTTTGAGCAGATAGAGAATGTATTATATGACCTTATTAATAGTTATGATGAAAAAGAATTCGAAGTTATAAAAGAAATAAAATATAACGAATCAATTCTTGCGGCTAATGGAGATATGGCTGTAGCAAATAAAAAATTTGCAGAAAGCTATGGCGAAATGGTAAAAAATAAAACTTTTGCTGATCTTATGCTGAAATGGGCTTTTGACGAGGATTATAGAAACACCAACATAACTATAAAAAGATTCTCTTTATCATATTTAAAAGAACGTATTTCAAAAGGAATTATTAGTTACTTCGATGAACAAAGTAAACTTTTGAAAGACAGGTACACCTTGAAATTGGACTCCAGTGGAAGTATTTCGGGGTGTCAGTTGACTTGCAACGAAAATGAATATGAATCAGCAGCGGAAACTGTTACGAAACATTATAATAAAAACAAGTTCCGCTATATAATGTCAGATAAATATTTCAAGATATTTATTTTAATGTGTGCAGGGGCTTTGTTATTGCTTGCCATCTCAGCATTGGTAATAGGTTCTAAAGCGTTTCCCGTGCTTTTAACGTTAGGAGTCACTTTAGGAATAGTTAGCGGTTTCTTAGTTTGGAGAAGATGGGTTGATTTGGGTAAAGAAATTGCTGAAAGATGTCGTTTAACACTTGTTAAACTTAGAAACGCATTAGATGAAATGAGCGCTTGGAGAAGGCTTGTAAAAAAAGAAAGAGAAGCTATAGAAGATTTACAAAATGCAATTGATAGGTTTTAAGGAGGTAAAATATTATGGCTAACGTAAATGGTGCTATTAATCAACTTAATGGTGCAGTTGAAACGTTTAGTTCTAATGTAAGCGTACACGTAAGAAATGTTGATGCGTCTACAAAAAGAATACAGGAAACAGCTGAAAATGTATATCAGAAAGTTGATAAGTTCAGAACTGATATTATGCGCGGTGAAGAAAAGCAAATTGCTCATGAAAATATAATGCGAATTGATCAAATTATTAAAGAGCAGTTCGGCAACTATGACGCTATAAGAAAAACTATCATTGGTGTTGTTCGCGATTTTGATATTAACTTAGTAAGGAATAGCACAATCGAAGAATTATCAGAAGAATTATGGATAACCAGTTCAAGATACTGGCTTTCGTATGCGTTGCTTGCTGTTACTGCATGGGTAAACAATTATCCTGAGGTTGCAAAAAATGCTTTGTCTGAAAGCGGAAGAAGAGATGCGATAAAAACTTCGTTGTTTTTCTGTTTGTTGAATTTGCGGTTTCAAAGGGTTGAAACAGCGCGAGAGTGGTTTAAAGTATATTGTAAAACACTTGATCCTACAATGCTTCAACAAGAAACAGCTGTTATGATTCAAGCATTTATGAATGGTGTTTTTGGGAAGGATAAGCAGCTTGAGCATGATGTTGTTAGTATAATAAACGATTGGATACGCATTATTTCTGAAGATGCTGTTATTTGCCAAGAGCTGGTAAACAGCTATGAAGAATATTTTGAAAAGTTTAATATGCGTGCTGAGTTCAAATATGAAATGATTAGTAATTTCTGCACAAACTCTAAAGATATTCAAAGATCGTTTGTTGATGTATCAAAATACGACAAGCTCATTGAATTGGTTGAAGGACTTAGCGTAGAAAGTGAAACCCGTACCGATGAGAATTATAAGAGCAGAGTTGATGCTGTTTTAACATCGCTTATTACCAATTACGATGCAGAAGAACTTGAATTGAAAAAAGAACAAGAATATTTTAGACTTGTAATTGAAAACGAGGGCGATAAAGAACTCGCAGAATCACAACACCAGGCAATGCTTAAATCGCAAGGCGGACATTACAACATCGGTAAACAGATGGTGAATTGGGTTATTTATGACGACAATGAAGAAACCAATGTTCAGGTTAGAAAGTTCGGATTACAAAGCACAAAGGCGTGGTTCCAAACCGCCTTGGATAATTGGACGATGAAAGTCAAAGAACGTTGCCCATTGCAGTATAATTTTAAGATTGACGAGTGGACAGGAACCAGTAATGGTAGAGATCTTGATGAACAAAGAGTAAGCATGAAAAACTTCTTTGAAAACAATAAGTTCAGAATGGTATATATAAATACTTTTAATATCGCACTTGTTATTGTATTCTTTGTTTCATTAATCATAACTGTTGCTTCGGTTGTATCAACCATAAACAATGGTTTTACTCCGGCTTTAATAGTTGGCATTGTTCTTATGTTAGGTTCGGTTGGTTTCCTTCTTTGGAGAGCTATGAATGGTAAAAAGAAGTTTGAAGAACGTGTTAATGCTGCGGTATATAATTTGGAAAGCACAATGGCTCAGATAGTAGAGTTCCAGCGCTATTTCACAGAAAACATTTACAAGAAAGACGAAGTTATTGCAAAATTAAGTTATATATAAACAAAATTTGGAGGTAAAAATAATGAGCACAAACAATGTTAATAATCCTAACGAAGAACTTGAATTTGAAAGAATGATGGAGGAAAAAATCAAAGAAAATTTTGGTTCATCTTCTTCAAATGCTCAAAATGATATGGATTCAAGGTTAAAAGAAATGAATAAGAAGCTTCCTTCTTGGAATCTCGAACCGCCGCATACATTCATCAAGTAATGATTGCGGAAAAAGCGTTTGAAATTGTTGATTCCCCAAAAACTTACAGCGATTGGCTTGATTGTTTTGAAGTGTTATGCAGAAAAAATGTCAGTAATAAAGAACTGCAGCTTTTAAGTATGGGAGAGTGCGTTGCATCAGCAGAAACGGTAGAGTTCTTAGAAACACAATTGATAAAGACTATTAATATAATGATACGCAGATATATACAGTCTTTCAACAAAGAACTTGAGTTACATATGATGTATAACGAATACGATAACATTTATCAGTTATTCATTAAATTAGCTAACCAATTTAATGGTTGTATGTTTTTCTTGAATCTTGACTTTATGAGCGTTAAGTTTCGCAAGGAATTGCGTAGCTCTATAATTCAAGAAACGAAAAAATTTTGGCAATTGATGCTTAATACGATGTACAGTCAATGCATAGAACAGAACAATTCGTTTTTAGAAGATGAGTTGTATATGATAAAACGCATAAAACTATTTGGTTAAGGAGGGTTATAGTGAGTAATTATTTAGAAACCAAAGAAGAAATCAAAAACTACATATATGCTCGAACGCCACTTATTATTATCGACTCTTCTGAAAGAGAAAGAGTGGAGCGGATGCTTTCAAGTATTAGTTCAGATATGGGTATAGATATGTATTATTATACGGATTCTAAACAAGTTACTCAGTTTAGCTCTAATTCAACAACAAATATTATTGATGCAGAAAATGACCCTCTTCAGTTCATAAGTTCTGTATTTAAAAAGAAGCGTAAAGCCACTTTTGTGTATGGTGATGTTAAAAAAATCAGCGAAGATACACTATACACCAGAGAGATTATTAATATGCTGTATTTAGCTAAAGAATCTGATTCTACACTTATTCTCATCACACCGGATAATGTTTTTCAACGGGTAACGCAATTCGGTATGATTGCAAAACTTGATTTCCCGGATTTAGAAGAACGGCGAACACAAGTAAGAAAATTTGTTGAAGCATATAAAGGGAGATTTCCTGTTGAATGGAATGAGGATGAGATTCTAAGAGCGGCAACATTGTTACGAGGTTTTTCGGAAATACAAATAGAAAATATTCTTTCTAATGAAATTGTATCATCGAAAGGTTTGTTTTCTGAAAACATTTTTAAATTAACAAGCCAAAAAAGCAAGTTGTATACAACCGTATCTTCTATCCAACAGGTTAATGTAGATAGAGATATGCGTGTGTCGGGATTAGACAATCTGAAAAAGTGGTTAGCTGAGAAAAAAGAAATATTTTTCGCATCAGATGTTGAACTAAATAGATACGGGTTGGAAAGTCCTAAGGGGATCTTACTTTCAGGAGTGCCGGGTTGCGGAAAGTCTTATTCGGCCAAAATGATTGCTAAAGAATGGGAACTTCCTTTATTTAGGTTCGATATTGGTTCTATTTATGATAAATGGATGGGCGAAAGTGAACGCAAAATGAAAGCGGCTTTAGAGTTTATAGATAATGTTTCTCCATGTATCTTATGGGTAGATGAAATTGAGAAGGCTCTTGCTGTTTCGGATGGCGGTAACGACACAAGCCAAAGAATTCTCGGTCAGTTTCTGTTTTGGCTACAGGAATCAAAAAGCCGCGTTTTTCTTGTTGCCACTGCTAATGATGTTTCAAAGTTGCCCTCTGAATTATTCAGAAAAGGCAGATTTTCGGAAGTGTTCTTTGTAGACTTACCCAATGAAGAAGAAAGGTTGCTGGCAATAAAGCAATATGCAGACAAATGTTTGCATATTAAATTCAAAGATGAACAGTTAAATGAATTGGTTATACTGTCAGATGGATTTTCATTTTCTGAAATAGAATATGCAATAAAAGAGGTTGCCCAACTAATGTTCATATACGGCCAAGATTACATTAGTATGCAGGTTATTAGGGAACGGTTTAACACGGTGGTTCCTATTGAAAAAAGTAATCCTGAAAAAGTTAATAAAATTAGAAGTTGGGGTGCAGAGCGGGCTGTGCCGGCACACTGTTAAACAAGGGAGTGGTATAAATGAGTAGTTTAAGTGAAATAAGAGCTGCTGTCGCTCAGCAGGAACGTATTAATTCACAGCTTAAAAATGAATTGTATGCACTGTCTAGCGGTATATCAAATGCTAGCAACAGTTGGAATAATTTAACCGGCCTAATAAATAACACCTTAAATAATGGTACAAATCGTATTTTAAGTTCTCATGAGAGAACCGTACAAGCCTATGAATTACAGTGCGAAATAGAAGAAATGTACAAGTTGTTTAAAAACATTGAGACTGCCAATAAAAAGATTAGAGCTTGCAAAAACAAGATGTACTATGAGTTCGCTAATTATAGGGCGGTAAGAAAAATAGTTCAAGCATTGCTTAATAATATCGAAACTACATTTGTAAGTGACGCGACGATTACAAAAGCAGTTGAGGTAAAGCATTTGCAACTTCCTGATTATTGGTTGACATGTGCCTTGTTAAGCATAATGGCATGGAGAAATAATGACAGACAACTTGCAGAAAAGGCACTTGAACGTGCATGTAAATTAGATAAGAAAAACACAAGCATATTTTTCTTTGCTTTTCATGTTAGAATTGGAAAAGATAACGTTGCACTAAAGTGGTTTTCAAATTATATTACTTGTGCTCGCACAGGTGAAGATCAACAGAATTTTATGTTGATGTTCTCTATTATAAATAAAACAATAGAAAAAAATTGCAACGATGAGTTGATTTCAGCAATTAACAGTTTCATCAATCAGCTTATTAACGAAAACATTTCGAGAAGCGGATATAGTGAAGATGAGATCATCGAACGAGTCAGGCGTTATTTAGCAGCATACCAAACTAATGATTCAATAGATTATCCGTTGCTTGCAAATTATTGCAAGGAAATGGCCTTTCTTAAGAGTGAATTGATGTTAGCAAAATCAAATATTAAAATATTAGATTTTATACTTAAAACTGTAAATGTTACGGTAAAAGAGAAGAATGATTTTCTTAATAAGTTTATCGATGATCTTATTGCTAAAACTAACCAAACCGAAAAAGACGTTTCCAATGAAATTAAATATAATGAGTTAGTTATATCACACAACGGAAACGTTGAAGCAGCAAAAGCTGAATATGATGAATGGCTCATTCATAATGAAACCGAGTTTACTATTATAACCGAGATGATTGATTGGATTTACAAAAAAGACTGTGACGGAATGAATCCAACTATCAGGCATATGATGTTAAAACTTACAAAAAACTTAAATTACGAGGCTATAAAACGTAATGTTGAAGCATACAGAAGCAGGTTTAGGAAAAAGCTCGATATAAAAATTAATGAATATGAAACAAAAGCTGATTTTTCAAATATCAATGCTGAATGTAACAAAATTGAAGAGTATTTCAACAATAAAGCTCAAGGATTGGTTGCCCTTGAAAAAATTTGGCCGTGTTTCATTTGGTTTGGTATAGGTGCTCTTTCAATAGTTGGGGCGATTGCTCTGAGTCCTGTGTTGTTGGTTGGAACAGCTATTGGAGCAGTTGGCGGCATAATTAAGTTGGTTTCTACTAACAAGAAAAAAGCTGCTATTGTTAAAGACTGTGAAATTGCGTCTAATAACACAAAAGCGTTATTTATGCAATTAGCCGAAGAGTTTAATAAGTTTGTACAAGAATACGAAGAGTACGATAATTACTACAACGAAATTGACTCTGAGTTTGCAAAATTATAATAACTCAATAATGGGATAGTATATAGTTGTTGGGAATCACATAAATATGCGTGTTTCAATCCGGTAATATACTTGGATTATCAACTTCAACTGTAACTATTGACTTTGTAATATCAAAATTAACGTTAATCGTATCATACCACTACATAACTTCATCAAAACGGCGGCAAGATTACTTGCCGCCGCCTGTTATTTTTTACGTGATTTTAATTGCATTTCTCTTAACTGTTTGGGAGGTTTTTCAAAATTTATATTTCTCGGCACAGCCGTTGTGCCGTTTTTTGTGTGCAAAATTAAATCGATAAATTTAAAAACTTTATATGCTGTGTGAATTAAACCATAATATAACCGCAAATATAATTGCAAGAGCCAAGAAAATGCAAATTGCAAGTGTGGCGCTTGAATTGCCTTGGGTGCTATGTGTAGGTTGCCTTTTTTTGCGTTTGAGTTTAGGTGGGGCACTTTTTGTTTTGCGGTAAAGTGCCAAAGGGTCGGTTTGTTGCAAAATGCTGTTTTTTAAATTTATTAAAAAGTTAATGTCATCTTTTTCAGCGCACGGATCATCAAACGAAACATCCCCGTGAGAGAGCCTGTTTCGCTTATAGCGAACGTTTTTTAGCCTTTTAAGGCAGTAATCCCAATTTTGAACATTGGCTTTACCGCTATCAGATAAAGAGTTCATGTCATCTATGTAATTTGTAACACCGTGGTGAGAGCCGTATATTTGGTTGCACAGCTTTTCAAGCTCGCCAAAGCTTTCAACCAAAGCTGTGTTAAGTTTTGAATGCATAAAAGTAAAATCCCCCGAATAAACTGCTGTTTTAATTTATTATAACACACCACGTTAAGAATGTAAATCGGCATCAAATAGTAAACAACCGCTGAAGTTAATGCTTCAGCGGTTGTTAAAAAACACTATGAATTATTTTGTGTATTTTATGTTATTATAGTGCGATGTGGCAATTTTAGCATTAGGGAAACGAGAGCAAAGCTTTTCGGCAAGCGGCTCTATAATAACATCTTCGGTGTTAAAGTGGCCGCAATCGAAAAGGGCAAAGCCGGTGCGGTCGGCTTCAACGAAAAATGAATGCTTGCAGTCGGCCGTTACTAATGCATCAATGCCGAGGCTTATTACATCTTTCATAAGCCCGCCGCCTGTGCCGCCGCAAACTGCAAGGGTTTTAATTTGGCCTTCGCCGCAGTATTTAACCCTAACATTAAGGTCACAACTCAACTTTTTGGCAAATTCATCGGCATCCATCGCTTCCGCTAATTCGCCCGAGCGGAACTCATAGGCGTTTTCTGCAACAGGGTTGTGAGGCTTAACATTTGAAAGGCCAAGCCTTTCGCAAAGTGCATCGTTAACGCCGCCCATAGCCATATCGAGGTTGGTGTGCGCCGATATGAGTGATATACCGTTTTTTATAAGGCTGTGAACAATGCTGCCTTCAAGCACCGATTTTAATGGGTCGAATATAATGGGGTGGTGGGTTATTATAAGGTTGCTGCCGTTTTCTATCGCTTCTTTAATTGTTTGGTTATAACAGTCAAGCGAAAGTGTAATGCCTGTAACCTTGGCCGATTTATCGCCAACCAGTAACCCCGGGTTATCATATTCAAATGCTGTGTTAAACGGTGCAATTTCGTTAAGGTAGTTGTAAATCTCGCCAACAGTCATGTTAATCTCCATTCTGCCGCTTAAGTTTAAGCTTAAATTTCAAGACCCAAATCTCCATAGCGGCGAGTGGAGATTAATAGCCATGTGTCGATAGTGCCTTGCGCACCATCGACACGGCTTTTTAATTTGTGATAGCGTGAGCTACCACCTACTTTTTAGGAGTGAATGAGTCTTTCAGTGCAACTGTGCGGTTGAAAACAATGTTATCCGGTGCCGAATACTTATCAACGCAGAAGTAGCCTTGGCGCATAAACTGGAATGTGTCGCCCGGTTTTGCTTCTTCCATAAACATTTCGCATTTGCATCCGGTTAACACTTCAAGGGAAGCGGGGTTGAGGTTATCTTGGTAGCTTGAAACGCCCTCTTCATCTGACGGGTTGGGAACGTTGAAAAGGCGGTCGTAGAGCTTCACGGTTGCATCAACCGAATGCTCGCATGATACCCAGTGAATTGTTCCCTTAACCTTGCGGCCATCGGGTGAATCACCACCACGTGTTGCAGGGTCGTAGGTTACGTGAACGGCTGTTACGTTGCCTTCGCTATCCTGCTCGCAGGAAGCATATTTAACAAAATATGCGCCCTTAAGGCGAACCTCTCTTTCTGGGCAAAGCCTAAAGTATTTGGGTGGCGGGTTAAGGCTGAAGTCGTCCTGCTCGATGTAAATTTCTCTTGAAAACTGAACAGTTCTGTTGCCAAGCTCGGGCTTGTTGGGGTTGATTTGAACCTCAATATCTTCAACCTGATTTTCGGGGTAGTTGTCAACTATAACCTTTAAAGGCCTAAGCACCGTCATGCAGCGGGTTGCGTTTTGATTTAATGTGTCTCTAACGCACGATTCAATAAGCGCATAGTCGATAACGCTGTAGGCTTTTGATACGCCAATCTTTTCGCAGAAATTTCTAATAGACTCAGCAGGGAAGCCGCGCCTTCTCATTCCGCAAAGGGTTGCCATTCTTGGGTCGTCCCAGCCGTCAACCAAATTATCGTTAACGAGTTTTAGGCATTTTCTTTTGCTGGTTAAGGTGTAGTTAACGTTCATTCTTGCAAATTCAATCTGCCTTGGGGGCATTTCAATATCAAGAACCTCTAAAAACCAGTTGTAAAGCGGCCTGTGGTTTTCAAACTCTAATGAGCAAAGCGAATGAGAAACGCCTTCTCTTGCGTCTGATAATGGGTGAGCAAAGTCATACATCGGGTATACGCACCATTTGTCGCCAGTGCGGTGGTGGTGCTGCTTCATAACGCGGTAAATGATTGGGTCGCGCATGTTAAGGTTGGGCGATGCCATATCAATTTTAGCGCGAAGAACCAATGTGCCGTTTTCAAATTCGCCTTCGGTCATTCTTCTGAAAAGGTCGCGTGTTTCATCAATAGGTCTGTCGCGATAGGGGCTGTTTTTACCGGGCTCGGTTAATGTTCCGCGGTATTCTCTTATTTCATCGGCGCTTAATTCATCAACATAAGCAAGCCCTTTATCGATAAGTTTTAGGGCGCATTCATAAATGTAGTCGAAGTAATCTGATGCATAATAAAGGTTATCCCACTTAAAGCCAAGCCATTCAATATCTTCTTTTATGGCGTCAACATATTCAACGTCTTCTTTAGTTGGGTTGGTATCATCAAAGCGAAGGTTGCAGGTGCCGCCGTATTTTTCAGCAGTGCCGAAATCAATGCATATAGCCTTAGCGTGACCTATGTGAAGGTAGCCGTTAGGTTCAGGCGGGAAACGGGTTTGAACCTTATTGTAAACACCGTTTTCAAGGTCTTCATCAATAAAATCGTGAATAAAATTTGAAGGCGTAAGGTTTTCTTTAATCTCTTCCATTTTTCTGCTCCGTTCTGCCCAAAGGGGCGTTGTTAAGGGTGCGATTATTTTTCTAAAAATGCAATCATTTCATCAATTCTTTTAATGCAGCGTTCTTTGCCTATGCAGGCCATAATTTCGCAAAGGTTGGGGGTGTTTTGCCTTCCTGTTATGGCAACGCGAATAATGGTTGAAGCATCTGCAGGGTTGCCGTTATAGTTTTCGGGGTTGGCTTTATAAGCCTTTGTGTCGTCAGCGAAGCCTGCGGCAGGGCATACGTCTTTGATTTTTTGGAACCAGGCCCCATTATCATCCTGCGCATCATAAACCTCTTTATATGCTTTAAGGATTTTCACAGCATCGCTTCCCGAAATGCGTTCGGGTAATTCAAAGCTGTTAGTGTAAAGTTCATCATAAAAATATGCGCAGTAGTCTTTTGCCATATCCCACTTATAAATGTCTTTTCTGGGTTTCGCGCAATCGCGGTCGATAGCAAAGATCTTTTTAGCATAGTCGCGGTCGCGGTTTAAAAGTTCGAAGAAATCTTTATCGTATTCTTCTGCCCAGGCGAGCAACTTGCCGAGAACTTCATCGGAATTCAGTGTTGACACAACATTTTTTGAAATATCGCAAAGTTTGTCAATATCAAACAACGCGCCCGAAACGCTCATCTTTTTAAGGTTGAACTTAAATTTTTTGTAGCTTTCGGTTTTGTTAACCTTGCGCCAATCTTCAAAGTCAGAGTTGCCGATAGTCATTAAATATTCTATAACGCTTTGAGCTTCATAGCCTTGTTCTGCAAAAAAGTGAACAGCGGCTTCAGGGTCTTTACGTTTTGAGATTTTTCGTTTAGCGCCGTTATCAAGCTTCATAATGGGGGCTACGTGGGCGTATTTTGGCGCCTTAAAGCCTAATAGCTTAAATAACTGTAGGTGTTTAGGTGTTGATGAAATCCATTCATCGCCCCTAATAACGTGGGTTGTGTGCATCAAGTGATCGTCAACCGCGTGCGCAAAGTGGTAGGTTGGGATGCCGTCAGACTTTAAAATTACAAAATCTTCATCGTTTTCGGGCATTTCAATTTTGCCTTTAATGCAGTCGTCGAAAAACACTTTGTTGCTTTCATTGCCGGGCGATTTGAGCCTTACAACGAAGGGCTTGCCCGCGTCGATTAGTTCTTTGGCTTCTTCATAGGTTATATCTCTGTGTTTTGCCCATTCGCCGTGATAACCAGTTCTAATGTTTTGGGCTTCTTGTTTTTCTCTTGTCTCGGCTAAATCTTCAGCGGTGCAAAAGCAGGGGTAGGCAAGGCCGTTTAAAACGAGCTGTTTTGCAAAGGTGCGGTAGATTTCGGCGCGGTGGCTTTGCTGGTAGGGGCCATACTCGCCTTTTTGTTCGGTGCCCGAAATAAAGCCTTCGTCGATATCTATTCCAAAGGTGTGCAGTCCGTTAATAATATCGTCGATACCACCTTCGATTTCTCTTTTCTTATCGGTGTCTTCAATTCTTGTGTAAAAAACGCCGCCGGTGGCTGTTGCGGTAACGCGGTTAACAAGCGCCGCAAACAATGTGCCAATGTGCAGGTAGCCGGTGGGGCTTGGCGCAATTCTTGTAACCCTAGCGCCCTCGGGAAGGTTCCTGGCAGGGTACATATTCTCGTAATATTCGGGTGAGTTTTTAACGTCGCCAAGCAAAAGCTCGGCCATTTTTTCGTTTTGATTCATAATTTACTCATTCCTTATTTTTGCATTATTTTCTATTATAACAGAATTATACGATAATTAAAACATTTTTTTAATAATAAATGGCGATAAAACAAAAAAATCCGCACCGAAACAACGGTGCGGAAACTTTAAATGCCTTTATATTTTTTTCTTGTTGCAAGTCCACCGCGTATGTGGCGTTCTTCCTTGTTCTTTTGAAGAACAGCCCTAACCTCACCGTATAGCTTTGGGTTTAACTTTTTAAGCCTTTCAGATACGTCTTTATGTACGGTAGATTTGCTTATGCCGAATCGCTTGGCTGTTGCACGGACAGTAGCACCGCTTCGGGTGATGTAAACCCCAAGTGCTACAGCCCTATCCTCAACTGTAGTTTTCACGCGCTTCACCCCAAATATCGGTTTATACCATTATATGGGGCTTTGCTGTGCTTTATTACATTTTAAAAGGGTAGGGGGTTAGATAAGCTCGCCTAAGCAATAGTCGATTTCGGCCGATGTGATTTTAACGGGGCAAATGGTGTGCGACAGGTTTTCGCTTGAACTCACCAGAACCTTGGTGTAGTTTCGCGTGTAGCCTTCCCAAACGCCATTCTTTTCGCGTTCGAACAGAACCTCTTCTACTAAACCAACCTGTGAACGGTGAAATTTAAGAGCTGCTTCATTGCATGCGGCAATCATTTTTGCCGAGCGCTGCTCTTTAACCGCGTTTTCAACCTGGTTTTTCATATCATAAGCGCGGGTGCCTTTTCGGCGCGAATATGCAAAAACGTGGGCCTTTGCAAAGCCTATCTCGCGGGCAAATTTAAGTGAAGCATCAAAATCTTCTTCGGTTTCGCCAGCAAAGCCAACCATAATATCGGTTGTGATGGAAGCGTTTTTGAATGTGCGCCTTATTTTGTCAACAAGGTCTTTGTAAAATGCGGTGTCGTAATGGCGGTTCATTGTTTTAAGTGTGCGGTCGCAACCCGATTGAAGTGACAGGTGGAACTGGGGGCAAAACTTATCGTTTGCGGCCAAATGTTCTAAAACTTTGTCGGGGATTTGGTCGGGCTCTATTGAACCGAGGCGAACTCGTTTTATCCCTTGAACTGATGATGCCGCCTCAACCGCGTCGCAAAGTGTTTCACCGCTGTCAGCCCCAAAGGCCGAAAGGTTAATGCCAACTAAAACTATTTCGCAAAAACCGTTTTGAGCCAGGCGCTCAACTTCACGCTTAATATTTTCAACATTTCGTGAGCGAACCCTGCCCCTGGCATAAGGGATAATGCAGTAGGAGCAAAACCTGTTGCAACCGTCTTCAATTTTTATAAACGCGCGGGTTCTGCCTTCAAAAGATGCCACAGGTGTTTCGGTAAAAGGCTCATCACTTTTGTGTTCGAAAACATTTATTTTGCCATTTCTTGTTTTTAAGAAGTTTGTAAGAATATCGGCAAAGCGGGCGTATTCGGTGTTGCCTATAACTAAATCTACGCCTTCGATTTTTGCTGTTTCATCGGGGAAACTTTGCGCCATACAGCCGGTTATAACTATAACCGAGTTTGGCGAAGATTTTTTGAACTTTCTAACGGTTTGCCGCGTTTTTCGGCTGGCTTCGGCTGTAACGGTGCATGAATTCACAACGTAAATATCGGGGCTTTCAAGCACTGTTACAATTTCAAAACCCTTTTCGCTTAGCTGTGCCGAAAGCGCCATTTCTTCATATTTATTAACTTTACATCCAAGTGTGTGGAATGCTATTTTCATTTTACTCTCCAAAATTTATTTACCTGAAAATCTTTGTAAAGTTTTCCTTTATTCCATAGCCGTTTTCAAGGTGTTGCGGCAGGCCGTAAATATCGTGCCCGGGGTAGGCGTTGGCTTCGATTAAAACGGGGCCGTTTTCACCAATGGCAATGTCCCACCCAACGTAGCCAACTTGGGGAATAAGGCGAGCACAGTTGATTACAAATTCTTTTGCTTCGCTGAAAAGGGGAAGCTCGTAGCCTATAAATTCAGTGCCCGTTACAGGGTGGCTTAAATAAACGTTTCCGTCTTTATCGGCGGCGGCGCACTTGATGCGGCCGTTTTGCTCAACAACCGTTGCCATACCGCCGGCATTCAGGTTATCAACCTGCTTGCCGTTGCCAACGCGAAGCCCTATATAAACAAAATGAACGGTATCTTTATGGTTTATTGTTACAAAGCGGATGGTGTTAACGCTTCCGGGGTATATTTTATTCATAAGTTCGTGCTGCACAACGAACTCTTCGCATAAAAACTGCCCGTTTTGGGTTAGTTCATCATAAAGTTCATCACTGTTTTTAACATCGGCCGAGGTTATTATCCTAACGCCATCTCCGTGCGATGCATCAATAGGCTTGGCAACAATTTTTGAAACAGAGTTTACAAACTCTGCAAACTCTTCTTTGGTTGCGTTTTGAAGGTGTAACCACTTGCGGCCAACATAATCCCCGAAAAGTTTAAGGGTTTCGGCCTTGTCATCGAGCAGTTTTGAATATTCAGGGTCGTTAAGCAGTTTAACGTAATAGTTGTTAACACCCCTTGTAACGTGTGAGGCGCGCTGTTCGGCGTTCAGGTTATAAAACTCAAACACCAAATAATCAAGGTATCCTGCTTGGTATTTAAGCCCGCAGGAAATTATATCAAAAAACAGAACAACAGTGTTCTTGCCGCACTTTTTGTGCACCTGCCTTGCTGTTTTAAAAAGCCTTTTGTAATCAAGGCTGAATATTCGCTTTATTAAAAATATATATTTACTCATTATAATTCAAACCTTTGTTTTTTCTTTTAAAAGCGCAAAAAGGATGCCTACTAAATTAATAGAGACGCATCCTTTTTACAATTAATCAATTTCAACTGCTATTTTTCCGCCGTTGCGGTTAGCAGCGGCACGCATTACAGTGCGGATAGATTTAGCGATTCTACCTTGCTTGCCTATAACCCTGCCCATATCTTCTTCGGCAACGTTTAAGTGGTAAACTGTAACGCCTTCTTCGTTAGGTTCGTCAACAGTGATGTTAATAGCATCGGGGTTGTCAACAAGGCCTTTAACGATAGTTGTAAGCAATTCGGTCATAAGGTTCACCTCTTAGAATTAAAGAACGCCGTTTTTCTTGAGTAAAGATTTAACGGTATCGGTGGGCTGAGCGCCGTTTCCGATCCATTTTTTAGCAGCTTCAACGTCGATTTTAACTGTTGCAGGCTCGGTCATAGGATTGTAATAACCGATAGTGTCGATGCAACGGCCATCTCTTGGTGAACGTGAATCTGCTACTACTACACGGTAGAAAGGTGCCTTTTTAGCACCCATACGGTGAAGTCTGATTTTTACTGCCATTTTATTTACCTCCAAAAAAATTATAATAAAAGTTAAAACCAATGGGTTACCATAAGTAAAACTTTTTTAACTACATATCATAGTCTTGCGGGAATCCGCCGGGCATTCCGGGCATCCCCGGCATTCCAGGTATTCCGGGCATTCTTTTGATTTTGCGTTTGCCCGATTTTGTGTTCATTGCCTTGAACATCTTTTTCATTTGGTCATACTGTTTTATAAGCTTGTTAACATCTTCAACCGATGTGCCCGAGCCTGCCGCAATGCGCTTTTTGCGCGATGCATTAAGTATTTCGGGCTTTTTGCGCTCTTTAGCGGTCATCGAGGTGATAATAGCCTCAACCCTTAACATCTGTCTGTCGTCAATGTCAACATCTCGAATCTGTTTTTCAACACCGGGGAGCATTGAAAGAATAGATTTAAGTGAGCCCATTTTTTTAATCTGCCCGAACTGAGCAAGCAAATCGTTCATATCGAACTTGTTTTCTTCAAGCCTTTTTGCGGCTTCAAGTGCCTGCTTTTCATCAATTTTACTTTCAACGTTTTCAATAAGCGAAAGAACATCGCCCATGCCGAGGATTCTTGATGCCATGCGGTCGGGGTGGAATTCTTCTAAATCGCCGAGCTTTTCTCCAACACCGATGAATTTAATAGGCTTGCCTGTAACCGCTTTAACCGATAATGCAGCACCGCCTCTGGTATCACCGTCGAGCTTTGTAAGAATAACGCCGCTGATTTCAAGCTGTTCATTAAATGTTTTTGAAATGTTAACCGAATCTTGACCCACCATCGAGTCGATAACAAGGAGTATTTCGTTAACATCAACCGCTTTTGTAATGCGTTTTAATTCTTCCATTAATTCTTCATCGATGTGAAGGCGGCCGGCGGTGTCTAACAATACAAAATCGTTACCATAGTCGCGAGCTTGGCGAACTGCTTCTATAGCGGTTTTTTCGGGCTTTTGGGTGCCCTTTTCAAAAACGGGAACATCTATTTGATTACCTAAAACCTTTAACTGCTCAATCGCAGCAGGGCGGTAGATGTCGCAGGCTACCATTAATGGCCTGTGCCCTTGGGATTTAAGCTTTTTAGCAAGTTTTGCGGTGTGGGTGGTTTTACCTGAACCTTGCAAACCGCACATCATAATAACGGTTGGGATTTTGCTTGATGTGTTTATTCGTGCGTTTTCGCTACCCATAAGTTCGGTGAGTTCATCGCGCACAACCTTAACAACCATTTGAGCTGCTGTTAAACTTTCAAGGATGTTTTCACCAATGCATTTTTCGGTGCAACGGTTGGTGAAATCTTTAGCTACCTTATAGCTAACGTCGGCTTCAAGAAGGGCCAGCCTTACTTCGCGCATTGCATCCTTTACGTCGCTTTCTGTAAGCCTGCCTTTGCCCCTTAGTTTTTTAAAAACAGAATTTAGTTTATCAGATAAATTTTCGAAGGCCATTACCGTTACCCCCTTTAATACAACTCTTCAACCAGGGCGATTAACCGTTGTTTGGTTTCATTGTCTGAAACTGTTTCGGCGAATGCCCTTAAGGCCCGAGAGTTTTTTATTATTTTAAGTTTTTCTTCGGTTTCTCGCAAGAAGCGTTCGGAACGCTTAATGCTGTCGCTCACGCCTTGGCGGGTGATTCCTTCGTTTTCGGCAATTTCCGAAAGGGAAAGATCTTCGTTATAATAACAGTAAATAACGTTATACTGCTTTTCGGATAAAAGCGAGCCGTAGCAATCAATAAGCTGCGAAACCTCAAAATTAGAAGCCATAATAAGCCACCTTTAATTTCAATGACCTTAGTATTATACATTAACAAAATGCATCTGTCAAGTCTTTTTCTTGACAGAAGTAAAAATATTTTAGATTAATCAAAAAGTGAAGAGTTTAATGAAATCGCGCGGAGCGCGATGAAATCCTCAGCCTACGACTTCAGATGAAATAAAATTCGTCCTATTCCTCCTGCGAAGCAGGATTTCGAGATAGGTTTGATTTTTTAATGATATATTGCTTGCGCGATATGATGCATTTGCTTCGCATAATGATGTGGCTCCTTTGAGTCGCAATGATGCGATGTTTGCCCCGGAACATTAGGCGAGGCCGACATCATAGCGCCGGCGGCATCATTAGTGAAACGACATCATTTGCGCGACAAGCAAACATCATTCAAAAAACGCACCTTTGTCAGTAGACAAAAGTGCATTTTTTGTTGGAGCGGGCAACGGGAATCGAACCCGCCTCCTCAGCTTGGGAAGCTGATATTCTACCAATGAACTATGCCCGCAAATTTTCATTACAGTAATAAATTATACTCATCGCGCGGATTATTGTCAAGGGGAAATAGGGAGAAACGGGTGAAAAAACCGCAGTGAACCATTCGGAACACTGCGGTGAATTCTATAATTATAATAATTAGTTAGTGATGGTCATTTCGGTTTCTTTATCAAAGATGTGAATCTTTGAGGTATCGATAGCTACCTTGATAATTTGCTCAACCTGTGTGGTTGAATCAGGCTTAACGCGGCTAACGATGTCGTGACCGATGAAGTTGAGGTAGATATACTTTTCAGCACCCATAGGCTCAACAACTTCAACTTCAGCTTCAATGATGCCATCGGGATTTTCGTCGATGTATCTTGGGTCATCATAAATTGATTCAGGACGAATACCTAATGTAACAACCTTGCCAACATAATCTTCAAGCTTGCCGCCTTCGTTCTTGCTTGCAGGAAGCTTGATTTTAGCGGTAACTGTAGAATCTTCACCTTCGGTTGAAACTTCAGCGAAGAAATCAGCGCCTTCTTTAACAATGGTTGCATCGAAGAAGTTCATCTGCGGTGCACCGATGAAGCCTGCAACGAACTTGTTAGCAGGGAAGTCGTAAAGTGTTTGTGGGCTTGCAGTCTGCTGGATAACACCGTCTCTCATAACAACGATTCTGTCGCCCATTGTCATAGCTTCGGTTTGGTCGTGTGTAACGTAAATAAAGGTTGTTCCGAGCTTTCTGTGAAGCTTTGAAATCTCAATTCTCATTTGAGTTCTGAGCTTAGCATCAAGGTTTGAAAGCGGTTCGTCAAGAAGGAACGCTTTAGGTTCACGAACGATTGCACGGCCAAGTGCAACACGCTGGCGCTGACCACCCGAAAGAGCAGCAGGCTTACGTTCGAGAAGATGTGATATATCGAGAATTCGAGCGGCTTCTTCAACACGCCTTTTGATTTCAGCCTTGGGAACTTTACGAAGCTTAAGGCCAAATCCCATATTATCAAATACTGTCATATGGGGGTAGAGAGCATAGTTCTGGAACACCATTGCTATATCTCTATCTTTGGGGTGAACGTCGTTCATTCTCTTGTCGCCTATGTAAAGGTCGCCACCGCTGATTTCTTCAAGGCCTGCAACCATACGAAGTGTGGTTGACTTACCGCAGCCTGAAGGACCAACGAAGATGATGAATTCTTTGTCTTCAATGTCGAGATTGAAGTTGCTAACAGCCTGAACGCCGCCGCTGTAGATTTTTGTAACGTTTCTTAAAGAAATACTTGACATAAATACTCTCCTTAAAAATAAATATGTACTGCATTTTTGACATTAAGTATTATAACAAAATTCGAAAAATCTTTCAATGCATTATTCTTATAAATATTCTTTTAAGCGTTTATGTATATTGCACAACACATGAAGCATTTTGCACAAACTTGGTTTAATGTTGTGGGTTTAAATTTGGCATTTTCACTTCCAGCTCTGAAATCAGTCTGAATTCGCCCTCTTTTAAGCTACTGTCGAGTTTTAAATTGCCAACCGATTTTCTGTGAAGTTCGTTCACTCCAAGCCCTACTGTGCCGAACATTCTTTTTATTTGGTGATATTTACCCTCATATATGGTTACAAGGCATTCGTTTCTGTTTTCGCCTATTTTTAATTCTGCCGGCAGGCATTTTGTGCCGTCGGCTAATGTTATTCCATCTGCAAACTTGCGAACGGCGCTTGCGGGTATATCGTCGTCGAGCGTAACTTTATAAACCTTAGGGATACCGCTTTTGGGGGATATAACCTTGTGGGCGAACTCGCCATCGTTTGTGATAATAATAAGTCCTGTTGTGTTTTTATCGAGCCTGCCAACAGGGAAGAGTGAGGGTTTGTTGAAACTATCGGGCAAAAGGTCGATAATTGTTTTTTGTCGCGTGTCTTTAGATGCGCTTAAAACACCTTTTGGCTTGTTCATCATAATATACACAAATTTTTCGTTGCCTAAAAAGGTTTCGTCAAGTTCAATATTATCGTTATCAGGGTCGATATACTGAATATGTTTATCGGCTATTGTGCCGTTTATTTTCACCCTGCCTTCTTTAACTGCCTCTTTGGCTTCTTTTCTTGAAAGGCCGCTTTTTGACGCAATAAATTTTTCGATTCTATCTTTAGCCAATTTTTTCACCCTTTAAAAAAATTGCGGATTTTTTCTTCGGTTGTGCGCACACTGCCGAAAATCATTGTTCCTCTTCCGCCGCCTTTGCCATCAAGCGCCGAGTTCAGCGATTTTGTGATTTCGGTTAAATCTTCGGTTTTGCTGCCTAAAACATAGTTGTAACCGGTTTCATCACTGCCTGCAAATGCTGCGCTGATTCCGGCTCGGGTTTCGATTAACACATTAATCGCGCGCCGAAGGTCATCTGCGCCCCAGTCTTGGTTCAAAATTATGGGGGAATTATCGCCTTCAGGCTTTGCTGAAACAACTGTGGTTAGGTATTTAGCCTTAATATCTGTAAGGTTGGCTTTAAGCTCTGCCTGCTTTTCATAAAGTGCTTCAACTGCAGCGGCGGTTTCAAGTTGCTTTGCCTTTAAAAGAAAGCTGATTTTAGAATCGTTTTCGCACCGCAGGTTATAGTCGGCAAGTGCATCAAAACCGCATTTTAGGTGAACCCTTGTGCCGCCTTTATATCTTTCAAAACTTAAAATTTTTATTATGCCGATTTCTCCTGCGTTTTTAACGTGTGGTGCGCAGCAGGCGCAAGCATCAAGCCCCACAATTGTAACAATGCGCACAGGGCCTTCAATCTCGCTTTTGCACCGGTAGGGAATGCTTTTTAAATCATCGGGGGATGGGAACCGGGCAGTGATTTTGGTGTTTTTGTAAACCGTTTCGTTTGCTAAAAGTTCAATTTTCTTAATATCTTCTTTAGTAAGGCTGCCGTTTGTATCGAGTGTAACATCTTCGCTTCCTAAATGGAACCCAACATTATCAAAACCGAAAAGTTTATGTATAATGCCCGAAACAATGTGCTCGCCCGAATGGTTTTGCATATGCCTAAAGCGTCGGCTCCAATCAATTTTGCAGTTAACCGTAGCACCTGCTTCTATTGGCATATCAGTAAAGTGAAAAATGTTCACTCCATCGGTTTGAACATCCAGAACAGTTGAGTTTTCAATGAGTCCAAGGTCGGCACCCTGCCCACCGCCTTCAGGAAAAAATGCGGTTTTATCTAAAATGATTCTATATCCGTTGCTGCACATTTCACAGGATAAAACAGTGGCGGTGAAATCTTTAATATAACTGTCTTTATCGTATAGTTTTTCGGTCATAGACGCATCTCCTTTGTTTTAAACCGTTTCGTTAAAATTTAAACCCAACGCAGCGGAAAAGGTGCGTTGGGCTGATTGCGAAGAAACCACAAAAAAGACATAAAAATCTTTTTGTGGAGAAATTCGAACCCACGTACAACATTCATAATATTTTCATCAATTTATAGAACTTTCCATATTCGTCTTCGCCGTCATATAATAAATTAGTAAACCCTTTATTTCTATAAAGATGTAACACCACATGATTATCTTTATCTACGCCTATTGTGGCTTCACTGCATCCTAACTCTTTAACTCTTTCTAAAATAAAATCGACTAAAGTACCGCCTATTCCTTGATTTCTATGTGT
The DNA here is from genome assembly GCA_045576295.1 of Acutalibacteraceae bacterium. GTDB lineage: Bacteria > Bacillota > Clostridia > Oscillospirales > Acutalibacteraceae > CAVALG01. The sequence goes on from JAZNGF010000052.1 coordinate 26,833, forward strand.
TGGTTTTACGATTAAACGGGAAATATATATTCTACGACCGGGTATGGTATAATCGCTGTCTTGCATGTTGACAACATACGCAATCTCGCCTATAAATTCATCATCAATTTTATAAATAAACACAGTTCGGTTAGTCTCTTCAATTTCACGGCGAAAAACTTCAGTAAATTCACACTGCGACATATTCCAAATGTTGTTACATTTCTCGTAATCCTTAATATCTAATTTTTCTATTTTATAATTTACCATTTTTGTTTCCTTTTGCAGTTTTTATAGAAGCAATCAATAAAATTCTGATTGTAGAACAAGTTTTATTGATTTTTTTATATTCAGTTTCGTCTATATAGTCAGTTCTGTGAAGCATTTCAAGCCATTTTCCTGTTTCACTTGCTTCTTTTAATGCAATTTCAAGCTTTGAAATAAAATCGGCTCGGCTATGTCCGTATTTACTCTCGGCAATGTTGGCGCATACGCTTGTGGCACTTCTACCGATTTGATTTGAGATAATAGTTTCTTTTTTATGATGAAGGTCTTTTACTAAATTCAGAATATCAATTGATAATTGCATTGACAAATCGGAAAGCTTATCTTCTTTCATTTCTATCACCTCAACGAAAGTATACCATTCTTTTGCACGAAGTGCAACATCGTTTGCCGTAGACAACACTGTTTGCGACTTGTCGCAACATCATTTTGTGTCCGTTTAGGAGAAATGATGTTGACCTACTGGTCAAATGATGTTTGCAACTGCGTTGCAAAACGATGTTGTATCCTCGCGGATACAAACACAAAACACCAAGCCTCTGACTTGGTGTTTTGTTGGCCCGCCCGGAGGAATTCGAATCCCCATTCTCCAGAATCGGAATCTGTTGCGTTATCCGGTTGCGCCACGGGCGGATATAAAACCTGCCCATAAGGGCAGGGGATTATTGTTGTGAATATTCCTTAATTATTATATCAAGCATTTTGCAAGCCTGCTTGTGGTAGGTTTCAACACCGCGTTCACCTTTAATTGAACCAATTACCGCGCGGCAGAAGATGTAACAGTCGCCTAAATCTCGGTAACCATCGGGGCAGAGAGCGGTTTCAATGCCGGTGCCTGAAATGGGGAACATTTCTCCGTCAACAATGGTTTCATAGTTTGATTGCCTGTTTATAGCATCAAGTGCATCTTGCGACAGTATATATAATATTTTATTTTTGTCGCCAAACTGTGAAAAATATCTCGCATCAAGGGTTTGAAGCTCGTCGATAGCGTTTTCGTCTGCGTAGTTTGAGCGTTTGAATGAGCAGTCAACCACCTCAACCAGAACCTCGCCATCTTCATTAAAATCGGGGCATATTTTTTCAAGTTCACTTGCAAGGCTTGTTGACGCGGTGGGGGAAAGTTCTGCTCCAACGTTTACAACAACAGTTATGTCGTATTTTTTTTGCGCCGAGCAGGATGAAATCCAAAGAATAATTGCCACGATTATAAAAACAGTGAACAAAATATAGTATTTGTAATAACCCCAAATGTTTTTCAGCTTTTCTTTAAACGAAATATCATTGCGTTTTAAAAAATTAATATCCATATTAAGCACAAATCCCCTTGTTTTAATAAATGCATTTATTAAACACTGCATATATTTCAACAATAATGAATCTTATTAATTAAATGTTAACCCTTTGTGAATTTTAAACCGAAAGGCGAAGAGCATTTATGTATCTTCTAAGCTCATCAATTCGTTTTTCGGCTGTGGTTTCGGCAATTTCGGGAGTGCCGCAAGCCGATATTGCATCAACGATTTCTGCCTTGAAGCCTTCGCTTTTGCCAAGTGCTAAGGTGATAAGGTCTTGCTTGTTTTCAGATGTGGAGTCGGAAATATCGTTGTTGAACTCGGTTATCATAATAATAGCTTTACCAATATATTTCGATGCCATATCAATTTGCCAATCGGTAATATCCGCCGAGATTTTATCGGTAGGTAGTTTTGTATCATCAATCGGATTATCACTGTCATCAACCGGATTTGCAATATCATCAACCGAGCTGGCAGTGCTGTTTTCATCAAATATTGGTTTAACAATGTAATCAACTTCGTTGATTTCGGTTGTTGTAGGTTCATCGGTAATGTTTAATGATAGGCCTATGAAAAGGTCGATTTCGTTGTCTTGTTTTGTGTCGACAGCTTTATCTGTGCTATCAATCGGAAAAACAGTTACAGATTCTTCGGTTGTTTGCTCGGTCTGATTATTTGCCGCAGGTTCTTCTGCTTGTGGGGAAGAGGCGGCTTCTAATTGCTTGGTAAGTTCAAGAATCGTTGCTTTTGCTTCAATAAGCTCTTGAGATAAAATTCGGTTATCAGATTTTAATTTTTCAAAATCTTTTTCGGGTTTAAGTGCCGATTCGGTGAAGGGGACTTCGGCGGGGTGTTGTTCTTCTTTCCCAACACGTGCCAATAGCTCTTCATTCTGGGCCGACAGTTGCGCGTTAGTTTCAATAAGCTCTTTTAATGTTTCAAGCAGTTTGCGCTTTTTCATTGTGTAACTCCTTATAAAGTTAATTATAATTTCACGCTTTAAACATTTTAACATATATTATTCGTTATTTCAAGACGGGGCCTGAAAAACAATTTGCGGTTTTTAAATTAGTAAAGGTTTAGCTTTTAAGATTATGCAGAAAGTTTTTCTCTGCTTTGCACCAATTGATTACATTAAACCAATCATCAATGTAGTCGGCTCGAAGGTTATAATGCTTTAAGTAATATGCGTGCTCCCAAACGTCGATTGTAAGAATAGGGGAGAGGCCACACTCTACAGGGCTGTTTTGGTTTGGGGTTGTTATGATTTTTATGTCGCCGCAACAATAAACTAACCACGCATAACCAGAGCCGAACACCGAAAGTGCCGCTTTTTTAAATGCAACTTTAAAATTACTGAAACTACCGTAGCGGCGGTTTATGGCGTTTAAAAGGTTATCGTGCGGCGCCCCCTTCGATTCGCTCGAAAGCCCATTGAAAAAGAAGCGGTGGTTATAAACACCGCCTGCGTTATTTCTAACCTTTTCAGATAAATCGTCGGGCAGTTGAGGGGATATTCTTATTAATTGTTCAAGCGTTAGCTTTTGTAGGCGAGGTTTGTTTTCAAGTGCGGCGTTAAGGTTGTTTATATATGTTTGCAGGTGCCTCATATGGTGTAGCCACATGGTTTTTTCGTCAATAAACGGTTCAAGCGCATCATAAGCGTAGCCAAGCGGTATATTAACAAACGGGTAACGGTTATTTTCCATAAAAAGCCCTCGTTTCTTCATATTTCAAGTTATTATATGTTTCGGGGCTTGGTTTATGTTACTTAAAATAAAAACAGACCGGTAAAACCGGCCTGTTAAAATAAATTTTGAATTATATTTCGCGCTCCATTTCAAGGTGGATAATGCCTTCTTCTAAATATTCGCCCGAGGTTACTGTAAAGCCCATTTTTTCATAAAAGCCGAGCGCCTGTTTTTGGGCGCTTACGATTAGTTTTTTGCAGTTAAGGGTTTCTTTTATAACGTTAAGGCTTTCATTAAACAGTTTTGTGCCAAGTCCGGTTCGGTGGGTAAGTGTTATAACCCTGCCGATTTTCATT
>JAZNGF010000053.1:0-45338 GCA_045576295.1 Acutalibacteraceae bacterium
TATTTTGGATATGGCAAATATACAAGCGATTATCAAGCGTATAGTTATTGGTTTAACATGATGAATCGTTGTTATAACCCCAAATATTTATCTACAAGGCCTACATATTTACAATGTTATGTTTGTGAAGAATGGCATAATTATCAAAATTTTGCAAAGTGGTTTGAAGAGAATTATTACGAAATATCTGGACAAGAAATGTGTTTAGATAAAGATATATTAGTAAAGGGTAATAAAGAATATTCTCCAAAAACATGTGTGTTTGTAACTGCTTTAATTAATTCTATTTTTACAAAATGTGATAGCAAAAGAGGAGAATGTAGCATTGGTATATCGAAAAAAGACGGTGGCAAATATAGAGCCTATGTTAGCAATTACGGCAAATCTAAAGCAGGTTTGCATTCATTTGAGAATGAAATAGATGCATTTAATGAGTATAAACGTGAAAAAGAAAGATACATAAAAGAGGTAGCAGACAAATTTAGAAATGATATACCTCAAAAATTATATGAAGCATTATATCGGTATGAAGTGGAAATTTATGATTGATATTTACAAATTAAGATAGGTGATTGATTGAAATATAAATTATATAAAAATTCAAATAATGAAAATATTAAGATACGAGTTTTAGAAAATCGTGGTATTAAGGATGTAAATAGATATTTAAACCTTTCAGATAGTGAAATTATTAATTACAGTTTGCTTTCAAATATGAACGTTGCCGTAGAATGTTTTGTAGAGCATTTTAATAACAAATCTCCTATTGCAGTTTTAGTAGATTCTGACGTGGACGGATATTGTTCAGCAGCAATGATGTATCTATATATTAAAAAGCTTGATAGCAATTATCCAGTTTCTTATATATTGCATAAAAAGGCAAAAGCACACGGTTTGAGCGCAGATGTTGTTATACCTGAAGGTACTAAATTATTAATCATTCCCGATGCATCCACTAATGATTACGAACAATGTAAGAAAATAAAAGAACAGGGAATAGACATTATAATTCTTGACCATCACGAAAAAGAATTTGATAACCCTAATGCAATTATTGTAAATAATCAAACAAGCGAAAAATATGAAAATAAAGATTTCTCTGGCGCAGGAATTGTGTATAAATTTTTACTTGCTTTAGATAGTGAATTTTGGGTTGAATATGCTGACGAGTTTTTGGATTTATGCGCTTGGGCAAACATTTCGGATGATATGGATATGCGTTCATATGAAACTAAACATATTGTTGATAAAGGCTTGAATAATATTCAAAATGATTTCTTAAAGGCTTTAATCAATGCTCAGGAATATAGTTTAAAAGGCAAGATTAACATACATAATGTTCAATGGTCTTTAACACCAGTCCTTAATGGTATGATTCGCATCGGTTCAGACGAAGATAAAGAACTTGTTTTTAGAGCAATGATAGGGGACTATGAAGAGTTCGATTATAAGAAACGTGGTCAAACTGAAACGATAAAAGAGAATATTTTTGACCGTGCGGCAAGGATAAGTAAAAACGCAAAATCACGTCAAGATAACAGTCGCAAAAGTGGTATTGCAAAAATTATCGAAGTTCTTGGTGAACAAAACCCAGAAAACAAGGTTGTTGTCGCAGATGTTACAACAATTTTAGATGAAGGATTAACTGGCGTAGTAGCCATTAAAGTTGCTGAACACTTTAATAAACCTTGTATTTTATTAAAGGAAATGAAAACAGATGATGATACAAAGGTTTTTGGTGGCAGTATGAGAAACTTTGACAATAGCCCTATTGATAGTTTTAAAGACATTATTAATTCGTGTCCAAGTTTTAATTACTGTATGGGACATCCTAATGCTGCTGGAATAAGCATTAATGCCGATAATGTAGAAAATGGTATTCGGGAACTTAACGAAAGATTAAAAGATGTCGTTTATGATACTACATACCGTGTTGATTTCATTAAAGATATGAATGATGTTGATTTTGTTTTAATTAATGAAATGGCGCAATTAGAAAATATAGTGGCAAAAGGCATTGATACACCTTTAATTGCGATTGAAAACATAGAGTTGAGAAAACAAGATTTTGCAGTAAAAGGAAAAAACGCTGATACATTACAATTCTCTTTTAATGATATCGAGTTTATTATATTTGGCGCAAATGAGCTATTAAAATGGTTTGACAACTGTTGGGACGAAAATGAAATTGTTATGTTTGACTTGGTGGGTGAACCTAAAATCAATGATTTTAACGGTGTAAGAACGATTCAAGTAAATATTAAAGATATTAATTTTAATGGTACTAAAGAAGGTACTGAGGAAGATATAGAAGACGATGAAGAAGCAGGATGGTGATTAATTGTATAGTGCGTTACACAACCACTCACATTACAGTTTATTAGATGGTTATGCAACTCCAAAAGAATATTTAGAACAGGCAAAAAAAATAGGCCTTACGGCCTTTGCTATCACAGAGCACGGAAACGAGTATTCATGGTGCTATTTTGATAAGATTAAAAAAGATTACCCAGATATCAAAATGATTTATGGTGTTGAGTTCTATGAATGCTTTGATACTGAAATTAAGGATAAGGAGAGTAAGTATTTCCACTTAGTTGTTCTCGCAAAGAACGAAGAGGGAAGAAAAGCAATCAATAAATTAGTTACTAAATCTAATTTGGAAGGCTTTTATTACAAGCCTCGTGTTCAGCTAAGTGACTTTGCACCTTACGCAAACAATCTTATTGTTTCTTCAGCTTGTTTGGCTTCTAAAATAGCAAGGGAATGCGATTTAGATAGATGTGTTGAGTATGTCAATGAATATAAATCAATATTTCCTTATTTCTATTTAGAAATGCAGAGCCATAATCACATCGACCAAGAAATATATAATCAAAAAATTCTTCATCTTTCAAAAGTTACCGACACTCCATATATCATTACAACCGATAGCCATGCTGCTACAAAAGAAGATTTATATTATCAGGCAAGACACGTGCAAATTGCTCACGATTCGGAAACAATGAGTGAAACATATGAAGGTTGTTATTTGCAAAGCGAAGAAGAAATTCATGCAACTATGGACAAACAAATCGGCAAAGAAAATGTTGATATCGGTTTAGAAAATACAAACATTATTGCCGATATGATTGAAGAGGTAAATATGCCTTTTCAAAGTCCAAAATTACCTACATTTCCATTACCCGAAGGATTTGATGACAATTACACATATCTAAAACATCTCGTTAATGAGGGTTGGGTTAAGCGTGGTTTTGATAAATTTCCTAAAGAAAAACAAGAGATTTACAGAGAAAGAATTAACTACGAATTAGAAACCATTCATACTATGGACTTTGACGGATACTTTTTGATTGTTTGGGATTTTATTAACTTTGCAAGGTCAAAAAATATTATGGTTGCGCCGGGCAGAGGCAGTTGTGCAGGAAGTTTAGTTTGCTACAGTTTGCATATTACCGACCTTGACCCAATTAAGTACGGTCTGATTTTTGAGCGTTTTTTAAATCCAGAAAGAATTTCGATGCCGGACACTGACACAGATGTGTCTGACAGAGAAACTGTTATTAATTATTTAATTAATAAGTACGGCGAAAATCGTGTTTGTCAGATAATTAACTTTTCATATATCACACCAGTCGTTGCAATTAAAGACGTAGGAAAGGTTCTTGGGTTCAATTACAACGAAATGGATAAATTGAGCAAGAGATTTTCTTACGATACATTTGCTGAGTGTCTTGAAAACAATGAGAAATTTATCGCAGAACATCCTCAGTACGCAGAATTATTTGATATAGCAAGTAAATTAAGCGGAAGAATTAAAACCGTTTCTTGCCACGCTGGTGGCGTAGGCATTGTTGATACCGATATTAATGATTATATGGCAATGAAACTCGGTGGAGATGGCGAACATGTAATTCAAGTTGATAAGAGAATTATCGAAGAAATAGGCATTATTAAATTCGATATTTTGGGTGTTCAAACTTTAAATATGATTAAAGAAATTCAGACAGACCTCAATATTGACGAATACGATATTAATATTAACAATCCCGTTTTTGAAAATGATACTAAATCATACGAATTACTCAACAAAGCACTAACTAATGGTGTATTCCAAGTAGAAAGCGCCGGTATGAAAGATTTATTAATCAGACTTCAAGCAAATTCTCTTGAAGATTTATCGGCAGTCCTTGCTCTATATCGTCCCGATTCTATGGGAGCACTTGAAGAATATATAGAATGTAAGCACGACCCAAGTAAAGTTAAGTACATTCATCCTGATATGGAGCCTATTTTAAAGTCTACATACGGCTGTATGATTTATCAAGAACAATTGCTTGATATAGTAAGAACTTTCGGTGGAAGAAGCTACGGCGGTGCTGACTTGTTCAGAAAGGCGATTGGAAAAAAGAACATTGAGTTGGTCAAGGAAGAATCAGCAAAACTATATCAAGAGATTATTGATAACGGATATAGTGAAGAAATTGCAAAAATGATTAGTGATGACCTATCTCAAAAAGGTGGATATCTATTTAACAAATCACATTCCTTCAGTTACGCCGTAATATGCTTCCAAACTGCATTTTTAAAAACATATTATCCCATGTACTTTTTTAAGGCATTATTTAACCTTAATAAAGATAAAGCGGGAATGCTTAATAAATATATCTTAGACGCAAAACAGTTTGAAGTTAAAGTTCTGCCACCTAATATTAACAAATCACAAATGAATTTTTCAATTAACAATGAAGCAATTTTATTTGGATTATCGGCAATAAAAGGTATTGGAGAAAGTTTTGCAACTGAAATTTTAAATAATAGAAATTGCAATTTCGCTTCAATGCAAGACTTTATAGACAGAGTAAATCCAAAGAAGACGCAAATCATTTCGTTAATTAAATCTGGAGCAATACCCTGTAAGGATAAAAAGAAGGCGTTAATGAAATATTTAATGTCAACTTATACTAAGGGGAATTTCAAGCCTGTCTCTTCCGTTCCGTCTCCTTACAGTAAACTTGAGGCATTTGGATTAAATGTTGATGATTATAGAGAAGGCAAAAAGGTCGATAAGGAACGCTTACTTTCTGATTACAACAAGGTGAGATTACAGAACTTCGAAATTAACGAGCAAGAAAAACTCAAAGCGTTTCAATCGGAGTGTTTTGACAAATATTTAAGGAATGAAGAGTTTTGGGAGTTTGAAAGTTTGCAAATATTCCTTAACAACAATCCTTTTGACAAAGCTTATGAATACTTAGAGCCTTTTAGTGAAGTTGAGATTGGTAATAAGTGTACTATTGTCGGCATTGTCGCAAAGGTACAAAAAAAGAAAGATAAAAATAAAAAACAATTTGCGTTTATGAATATCTATTCTTCCTTTGGATTAATTGAATGTATTGTATGGCATTCAAAATTAAAAGAATATGAAGATATGGTTAAGGCTGGTCAGCAACTTGCTTTATTGGTTAAAAAAGATAACGAAGATAGGGTAGTGTTAGAAAAATTAAAGCCTTATGAGGTATGGTTACAACAAACTAAGCAGAAAGGGGTGCTTATATAATCGAGAATTTTGATACAGATATAGTTTATGAATTAAAAATAACAATCGTTGATGAAAGATATTATAGTGACGATACTTGTTGGGGTGTTTATCAATTCTCAGGTAATGCAGATGAAATGCCGGTAGGTGTTCAACCATCTTTAAATCCTTTTGACGAAGCCGATAAATCAAGAACTGATAAAATAAGCACTCTTTCTGGAAAGATGCAAAGATTACAAATTGGTGGTCAGTATGGACTGAAATGTAGACTTAAAAAAGATAATCGTTTTGGTTGGCAATATGAACCGATTTCAATTACTGCATTAATCCCTCAAAGCAAAGAATCGCAAATGATTTATTTAAAATCTTTAATATCCGAAGACGTTGCTAACAATCTGCTTGCTGCATATCCAAATATTGTTGAAGATGTAGTAAGTGGTAAGGTTGACGAAATTGACTACAGTAAAGTAAAAGGCGTTCAGGCTTTTACTTGGAATAGAATTAAAGAAAAGATTTTTGACAACTATATAATGTCAGATATTATTGTAATGCTCAAACCTCTTGGTGTTACATTTGCAATGATTAAAAAACTGCAAAACGAAGAGCCGAATGCAGCATTGCTTAAACAACAGCTTTTAGATAATCCTTATATAATGACAAAAATTAGCGGATTGGGTTTTAAAAAGATTGATGACTTGGCAATGAAGCTTAAACCTGAATTATACAATTCTTTGGAGCGTTTAGTTGCTTTTACAAGATATTATTTGAGTGAATTAGGCGACGGCGAAGGACATACTTGGGTATCTGAGAGTATATTAAAAAGTGCAATAAGTAACAATGTTCCGCAGTGTATGGAACATATGGACAGACTTTTTGCTTCTGATTCTTTCTTACATTGTGAGGACGGAAAAGTTGGTCTAAAACATTATTACAATGTTGAAAATAAAATACACAGACTTTTAATTGATAAAAGTAAACAAATCAGCAACATTTCATTCACAGACGAACAAATTGAGAATGCTATCAAAGCCGCTGAAGACGAGCAAGGTTTTGAGTATGTGCCAGAACAACGAAAGGTAATCTATAAAACCTTGCAAAATACTGTAAGTTTTATCACTGGCAAGGCAGGTACAGGTAAAAGTAGTATTATGAGAGCTGTGCTTAAAGCATATCAAATGAACAATTATTCAATATCTGCTTGTGCTTTGAGTGCCATGGCTTCACAAAGAATTACAGAAGCAACTGGTTTCCCAGCAAGTACAATACATAGAATGTTAGGTTGTCAGGGTGAGGGTAAATTTACTTTTAACGAAGATAATCCTATATATTCAAACGTTGTTTTTCTTGATGAGGGTTCTATGGTAAGTTCAAGTTTATTCTTGGCATTAGTTAAAGCTCTTAGTAAAAACACAAGATTTATTGTATCTGGCGACCACAAGCAGTTGCCACCAATAGGGTATGGTAATACATTCTCTGATTTAATAGATATATTAAACAAAGAATGTGTAAACAACTTAACTAAACCAATGCGACAGGCGGCTAAATCAGGTATATTATCAGATGCAAATCGTATCAGAGACAATGTAAATCCAGTAACCGAAAATGCACAACCTAAAATCATTCACGGGGAATTGCAAGATATGTATTATATGTTTAGAAATAACAGAGAACAGTTATTTAAAATAGCCGTTAATACATATTTAAAATCAATCGAAACAGATGGTGTGGACAATGTAGTAATAGCAGTTCCTCGAAAAAAGGACTGTTTAAATAGCACATCAGAACTAAACAAGGTGATTCAAAACAAGTTGTTACCTGATGAAACACGATTCATTAAACTCAACGATACCGAATTTAGAGTTGGTGCCAAAGTAATGCAAACGGTCAATGATTACGACAAAAATGTTTTTAATGGCGAAATAGGGTATGTAACTGATATATATGAAAATGGCAAGACAAAATGTTGTGATGTTAAGTTCGCAGAAAATAAAAAGATTACATATCAATTAAAAGAATTAGAACAACTTGACCTTGCTTATGCTATGACAGTACATAAGCTACAAGGTGCAGGAAAACAAACAGTTATCGGTATTATAGATAATACTCATTATAAATTGCTTGACAACTGTATACTTTACACATTGTTAACCAGAGCAAAAAAGAGATGTCTGTTATTAGCAGAACCTCAAGCATTTTCAACTTGTATTAGAACAAGCCATAATAGACGAAATACATGGACACAGTTAGGAGATTAAAATATAAGAAAAACAATTAATGAAGTTAATAAACTTGAAGTTCTCAAGGATTACAATGACGGTGTTTTAACGATACCTCAAATAATAGAAAAATATAACATATCGCAGAAAAGCATTTATAAAATCGTAAGAGAAAATGATAGACACTTTGAAAACATACGAAGAGCAAATGACTTTAATGTTCATTGGTTAGATAATATCGACACTGAAGAAAAAGCTTACTTTTTGGGCTTTGTGTATGCTGATGGTTCACATCGCCCAGAAAGGCACTCTTTACATATTATACTTCAAAATGAAGATGAAGAAATTCTTAGAAAATTTTATGAATTACTTGATTATAATAAACCAATTAAAAAATATTTAAACAAACAAGTTCAAAAGTATTATTCTCATTTTCGAGTCCAAAGCAAATATTTTTCAAATCGACTTACAGAACTGGGCGTTTTTCAAAACAAAGCTTTCAAAATAAAATTTCCTAATTGTCTAAATGAAAACCTATATTCTCATTTTATACGTGGATACATAGATGGAGACGGTTGCATATTTGCTCCTGACAATATTTCAAAGTCAATGGTATCTATATGTGGAAATTATGATTTTTTATCATCTGTTTCTAAAATAATATTTGAACAAACAGGTGTGCAATTACGACTATACCCAAATAATCATTCAGATGTTTATATCTTACAGTCAGGTGGCAGAGTAAGAGTAGAAAAAATTTTAAATTGGCTATATAACGATTCGCACATTTTTCTTAAACGAAAATACAACAAATATCAAAAAATTAAAAAATATAACGAAATAAACCGCCCAAGGAGGACATCGGTTGCATAAAAACAGAATTAAAGAACTTACACAACAATTAAACAAAGCTCGTAATGAATATTACAATAATAATTCTGACAGTGTAATGTCAGATGCAGAATACGACCTTTTATTTGACGAGTTAAAAAATCTTGAAGAAACAACGGGTTTTATAATGACTAACTCGCCAACTCAAAATGTTGGATATACAGCAGTCAGCAAGCTGCGCAAGGTAAAACACGACCATCCAATGCTGTCACTTGCAAAGACAACTAATATAGAAGAAATGGAAAAGTTCATTGATGGCAAACCAATCGTTACAATGCTAAAGGAAGATGGTCTTACTTGCTCACTTTGCTATGAGAACGGAAAACTTGTTTCAGCAGAAACAAGAGGCAATGGCGAAATTGGTGAAGATATATATCACAATGCATTAACATTTATGAACTTACCTCAAACCATATCGCATAGTGGCAGATTGGTAATCGACGGCGAAATTATCATTTTAAATAGCGACTTTGAAGAGATTAACTCTACATTGCCGGAAGAAGAAAAATTTAAGAACCCAAGAAATTTAGCAAGTGGGTCGGTAAGACAGCTTAATAGCGAAATTGCCGCACAACGCAAACTTCGTTTTATTGCATGGAAGCTTGTTGACGGATATGATAACAACTCATTTGCAAAACGCCTTGATTATCTTGAAGAACTTGGATTTGAAGTAGTGCCAAGATTGTATGCCTTTGATGACAGGTCAATTACATTTTTAAAAATTATTGCTGACAAGTATGGAATGCCTATTGACGGTCTTGTAGTTGCTTATGATGATATTAAATATTCAGAATCTCTTGGTGCGACTTCACACCACCTAAAATCTTCTTTTGCTTTCAAGTTTAAGGCTGAGACAGCAGAAACTATTTTAAGAGATATCGAATGGAATACGAGTAGAAATGGTGTTGTTTCTCCAACTGCCATTTTTGACCCAGTAGAAATAGGTGGCTCAACTATATCTCGTGCGACACTGCATAATTTATCATATATTAAAAATCTTGAACTCGGTATTTCTGACACAATAGAGATTGCTAAAATGAACGAAGTAATCCCAAAAGTAATCAATAACTTAACTCGTACAAATTCGTATAAAAGACCACTTTTATGCAAATCTTGTGGAGCAGACTTAGAAGTGCATAATGATAATGGCTCAGAAACATTGCATTGTCCTAATGAAGAATGCCCAGCAAGAATGCTTGATAAGTTCGTTCACTTCGTTTCTAAAGACGGAATGGATATACAAGGATTGTCAGAAGCAAGACTTGAAAAGTTTATTTCAAACGGTTGGATAAATAAGTTTTCCGATATTTATCGTTTAATTCAATACAAGAATGAAATTATTGCATTAGACGGCTTTGGCGAAAAGTCTTGGGATAGATTATGGCAAAGCATTCAAGATAGTCGTAATACTACGATTGCTAAATTTATTTGTGCTCTGGGAATCCCATTGATAGGAAAGAATACAGCTAAAGAGGTTGCAAACTTCATAACAATCGTTGACGGAGATATGTTGCTTGATACAACATATGAAACAGCACTCACTCCTTCAGTTATTGTTAATATTAAAAACTATTTAAATGCCGAGTCTAATAGAACAGAAATTTTGACGCTTATAGTTCAACTCAATATTTCTACAGAAAAACAACTAGAAACTACAAGCTCTCCGTTCACAGGTAAAACAATTGTTGTTACCGGTGCATTAAACAACTATACTCGTACAACTATTCAGGAAGAACTTGAACGATTTGGTGCAAAAATGGGTAGTTCAGTAAGTAAGAAGACTGATTACCTCTTGACCAATGAACAGTCAGGCTCAAGCAAATATAAGAAAGCCGTAGAACTTGGTATTAAGATAATCAACGAAGAAGAATTTGAAAAAATGAAAGGATGATTATATCAGCGTTTCAAATAGAAAGAATTTAATAATAATATTCTTAATTATTGTATTATTGGCCTTTGGCTATCTCTATGTAGATGTGTCAAAAGAAGCGAAGATTAAGCAAGATAACATTATAAACCAAGCGGCAGAGATTGCAAATTTAGAAAAGTCTAACCAAGATTTATCTTCTCAACTGCAAGACTCGTCTTCTAAACTAACATCTACTCAAGCTGATTTAGAAACTTTCCAAGCCGACTTAGAAACCTTAAAACAAAATAGAGTTGCTTATATAGGTCAATATAAAATCACATATTATTGCGCTTGTAAACAATGTTGTGGGAAAGAAACCGGAATAACGGCAAGCGGAGCAAAAGTTCAAGAAGGAGTTACGGTTGCTGCTGATACTTCAAAACTCCCTTTTGGAACACGAATATATATAAAGGGCATTGGTTGGAGAACAGTCCAAGATAGAGGCGGGGCTATAAAGGGGAATAGATTAGATATTTATATTTCATCTCACAATGACCCGATGCCTTACAATGTTCAAAATTTAGATGTATGGGTGGAGATAGAATAATGTGCCAAGAATGTAAATATACAAACTGCCCTCCGCAGTGTCCGAACTATAAACCCAAGAAAATAGGTCGGTGCGATAAATGTGGAGAAGACTTGTATGAAGAATATGAAATTTTGACTGACGATGACGGAAACAAATTTTGTTCCGAAGATTGTGCAAAAGGTTATTATGGAATTAAGGAGATAGATTATTGAAAGTTGAACTAACAAGAATTACAAACGACCCTATACTTGCTATCGAAGAAGCAGCAAGTAACTGTTATAATAGTGAGCCAACTGGTGATGGAAAGATTATGAAGCATTGCATTAAGTCAGGTCACACCAGTGTTACTGAGTTTTGCGATTTTACTTTCCATATTGAAGGAGTTAGTAGAGCATTATCACATCAGTTGGTAAGACATAGACTTGCAAGTTACGCACAGAGAAGTCAGAGATATTGCAGTGAAAATGAATTTGAGTATGTAGTCCCCAAATCTATTGAAAAAGACAGTACAGCTTTTAATTATTATCAGCGTTGCATCACAAAAATTATGGAAACATATAAAGATTTACAAGACCTTGGAGTCCCCAATGAAGACGCTCGTATGGTTCTTCCCAACGCTTGCACTACTGCACTTGAAGTTAAGATGAACCTTAGAGCACTTATGAACTTTATGAATGAAAGATTGTGTAGTTGTGCTCAGTGGGAAATAAGAAATCTTGCATGGGAAATGCGTAGACAAGTTCTTTTACAGGTTCCTGAACTTGATGATTATCTTGTTCCTAAATGTGAGAAAAATGGTAAGGAATTTGGTGCTTGCAATGAATCTAAGGCAAGAAGCTGTGGTAGACATCTACGATTAGAAGAAATATTTGAATCGTATCATAATTATAAGGATATGTGTAATTCATAAAAGGAGGAATAAAATGAAAATTCTCGCTATATCAGGTCACGCACAGAATGGCAAGGATACCGTTGCTGGATTGTTAAGAGATTGTCTTAAAGCAGACGGCAATAAGGTTCTTGTAACACATTATGCTGACTTACTTAAATATATGTGTCGAACATTCTTCGATTGGGACGGTAACAAAGATGAAAAAGGCAGACGCATCTTGCAGTATGTTGGAACAGACATTATTCGCAAACAAGTGCCTGATTTTTGGGTTGATTTCATTTCATTTGTGTTAACATATTTTAATGAAAATTGGGATTATGTGCTTATTCCTGATACACGATTTCCAAATGAGCTTGATAAGTTGATTTCCAATGGCTTTGATGTTACACATATTAGAGTTATTCGTCCAAATTTTGAGAGTTCCCTTACTGAAGAGCAACAAAGTCACCCATCGGAAACTGCACTCGACAATGTAAATCCAGACTTTTATATTTACAACGAGGGTTCTATGGAAGAACTTCAAACTAAAATTAACGAATGGATTCAAGAAAATTTACATAGAGGTTGAATAAAATGAAGATTTTACTTGATTTTGACGAAGTAATAAACACAATGGTGCATAATTGGGTAAATACTTTGAATTGTGTATACGGAACCTCTGTGAATTTTGAAGATGTTAATGAGTGGGAAATGTGTAAAGCGTTTCCTACTCTAACAGAGGACGAGATTTATAACCCTTTACACCTTCAGGCATTTTGGAATAATGTTGGAATAATGTCAGGTGCAAAAGAGGGGGATTCAAAAACTTTTATCTCAGGGTCACAAAATATACATAGTAACCTCTGCACACCCAGATACAATTAAATGGAAAGCAGAATGGTTACAAAGGGAATTGCCCGAAATTCCTTGGTCTCATGTTATTGTGACAAGCAACAAATCACTTGTTAAAGGCGATGTACTTGTGGATGACGGATTGCACAATTTATATGAGGGAAGTTATATAAAAGTGTTATTTGATAAGCCTTGGAATAGAGAAGTGGATAAAGACAAATTAACCGATATAATTCATAGAATTCATAATTGGGACGAAATTGTAAAATTAATTGAGGAGTTAGATAAAATTAGATGAGTAATGCGTTCAATGAAACGCTGAAAGATATTGACAAAGATGAACCTGTAATTTATAATACAAGTGATATACAACGAATTTTTAAATGCGGAAAGCAACAAGCATATCAGCTTATGAATACCAAAGGTTTTCCAAGCATAAGATTAAACTCGAAACTAATAGTTGAAAAATCCGCACTTTTACATTGGTTAAAATTAAACCAAGGCAAACAAATTATAATGTAAATGTGTGTACAATGTGTGTATTATAAAATAAAAACCCCTTAGTTTTGGCTTGTTGAAGCGATTCGTAAGAAAAGTCTTATGTGCCTTCTAAGCAGAGGGTCGGGGGTTCGAGTCCCTTTCAGCGTGCCAAAAAAGCCGCTTAATAGCGGCTTTTTTATTTTTGTTAAACGGTATAACACAAATTAAAAGAGAATAATTTGGTTAATATTCGCGCTTTTTTGAATTGGTTGGCTAAAAATAAATTAATCATAATCACCATAGGTGTAATTGTGTTATTAGTAATTGTGGTTATTTCATGCCTTGATAAATGGAATGAAATTTGGCATGAGTTTGGTAAAAACGTTTACAATCTCGTTAATCGAAAATAGTCGACTCCGCACGACCGTTTAAGAGTAAAGTACTACAAATGTTTTACGCCCACCTCGTTTAGGGGAGGGCGTTCTTTTGTTTATTTATTATATTCAAAGTGTATGTTTAATTTATGTTGCAAAGGTTAATTTAAAAATTCATCATAACCCATTCTCATTAACCAACATATACTGTACTGATGTGAATTTTTAATTTAACGGAGGGCAATATGTATTGCGATAATTATACCTGTAAATCTTTGGAATTGCATTTGTTTTTCGGCCGCATAATGAAGGAGCACTCGTTCTTTTTAAAAGCAGGTTTCACCCCTGCTGACCCTGCTTTTTCTAATAAAGCTGAGTATTTCAAAAAAGAATTTGAAGCTTTGTTATCTCAGGCCGTACAGCTTGCTAACGGTAATGTAGGTAGAGAGGTGCTGGATTCAGGTGAATTGATTACCGAATTCACTGCCGAGGCAGAAAGACAAAGCGAGGCGTTTACAGGTATTTCAATAAATAAAGATATAACCAGGCGCGAAATGAATCTGCAAAGTAAATTTCGCTATAATACCGCCGATAACATCCGCTTTAAGGTTCAAAAGCTAAATCAATGGGCTTTGCGCCTTTTAGACGGGCTAATTGCTTTTAAAGAGAATATTCTTAGAAACGTTTTAAGCTGCAATATGTTTACTGTGAACTATCCACTGCTGATAGAACACATTATAAGGGAAGCTAAGTTATATCGCCAATATATTGAAACGCTTGAAATAGACGGATGCTTATCTAACCAATCAATAAACGACATTGAATGCTTCTGGAACCAGATAATGATGGAGCACGCACAGTTTATACGCGGCCTGCTTGACCCGACCGAAACTGAATTGATTAATGCTGCCGACGGTTTTGCAAAAGACTATGCAGAATTGCTTGAACAATGCCGCCGAGCGCATGATAAAACATTCTCTGCAGATTCTTTAGAAGAAACAATGAGGTTCAGAGATTTTAAAACGGCAGGTACACAGGGGATACAGCAGTGCGATATACGTTCGATAATACTGCCTCTGCTTGCAGACCATGTACTGCGTGAGGCAAATCACTATATCAGGCTATTGAAGTCATAATTTTTATATACTCATTTTTTATTTATATGTTCCAGTGTTAACTTTACGCGGTCGGAAATTTTAACTGTTCCAACGCCGAAAATTGATGTGTGCAGTGTATCATTTATAGGTTTTTGCCAGTATTCAGGGATTGATTTTATGCCGTTTGCGAGGCCCAACACAGAACCAACTGTTGCACCGTTACAATCAGTGTCGAACCCTGTTTCAACCGCCATGCAGATAGACTTACCAAAATCACCGCCGCCATACAGTAGCGACGCAACCACAATCATGGCGTTCGATAACGTGTGGCACCAGTCGTGCTCTGTATGTTCATCAAATTTTTTGTGAATCATATCAAAGCAGTCTTTTGCAGATGTTTTGCTATTAAATGCATTAACTACCATCGTTACGTCTTCATATAACCTTGAAGTGTAAGGGATTTCTGAAAGGCCTCCAAGAATGATTTCCTCTATATCATTTGTTGTGGCGGCAACGGCCAGCATTGCGGCCACAAACATTTCACCGTAAATGCCGTTTTTGATATGAGAGATTGAAGCATCTCTAAAAGCCATTTCTGCGGCTTTTTCGGGGTTTCCTGGGTTAATGTAACCAAAATAGTCGCCCCTTATTTGCGCGCCTATCCATTCGCGGAACGGGTTTTTATAAACTGCTGATTGTGGCGGAGCAAACCCTTTAATAAAGTTACAAAAGGCAACGCGTTCAGCTGTGCAATAGGCGTTTTTGCTTTGATAGGTTAACCAGCTTTGGGATACATCAAATGCAGTAAAATCCTTGCCGTATTTTTCAATTATTTCTTGCGCTAAAACTAAATAGTTAGTGTCGTCATCTATCGGCATACCATCAATTTCATCGGCATATTCTCGGCATGCAAACCAGTATTTATATTTATTTATAATTTCATCAGACAAATCACTTTTATAAATATACCTATGCATTGGGTAATTATCGGTTTCTTTTAAAAAGGGAACAAGTTCATCGGTTTTAATGCCTTCAACCGATTTACCAAGCATACAACCGCAAATTCTACCAATCCAAGCACCGTGAATTTTATTTTCTAAATTTTCTTTGTTCACTGGCTTTAGCGGCACACTTTGCTTTCTTAAATCTTTAATTTGCTCAAGGTTTGATGGTTCTATGTATCTATAATCTTCTTTTGCTTTGGCAGAAACAACAATTTCAAATAAAGTATCACCAAGCTTCTTTTTAATTTCATTTTTAGGAAGCCTTGCAACCGAAGAAAAAACATCCTTGTAGGCTTCAACATCTAACCCTTCTTCTACACACTGCCTATATTCAACCTGCAGGTTAGAGGAATAAAACTCCCAATCGTGAACGTTTTGATACTCGGGTATTATCCTTTTTGCGTTATTCATTTCATCAACTATGCGGTTGCCGTTTCCCATTATTAGTGCATCAAGTGAAATATCGAAGTATTTCGCGATTTTTACTATTCTTTCAATATCGGGAACGGCGGTTCCTGACTCCCATTTTTGAACAGACTGCTGTGATACGCCAAAAACAGCAGCGAACTGTTCTTGCGTTAAGCCGGCTTCAGTTCGAAGATTCTTTATTGCGCTCTTTATTGCCATAATAAACACCTCTTCTTGATTATTTTATCATATATACAAATCACAAACAAGCAACCCGAAATTGTAATTCATACAACTTCGGGTTGTTTTTTAGTAATTATTTGCAGTGTTTTTTCAAAAAGCGTTCAATTCTTGAAAGTGCGGTTTTAATATGTTCGATAGAATAACAGTACGATACCCTAACATAACCTTCGCCACTGTCGCCAAAGGCGTTACCTGGAACCAAAGCTACACGCTCTTCTTCAATAAGCTTTTCGCAAAACTCTTCTGAAGACATTCCTGTGCTTTTAATGCAGGGGAATATGTAAAACGCCCCTTTTGGTTCAAAGCAGGTAAGCCCCAAACTGTTGAAACCGTCTAATATAATTCTACGGCGAGAATCGTATTCTTCAAGCATATTTTCAATGTCGTCTTCGCCGTTTTCAATAGCCTCAATAGCGGCATACTGCGAAGTTGTTGGCGAACTCATAATTGCAAATTGGTGAATCTTAGTCATCAATTTAATAATAGGTGCAGGGCCGCACGCATACCCTAAACGCCAACCAGTCATTGAATAGGTTTTTGAAAAGCCGTTAATAACAATTGTGCGTTCCTTCATACCATCAATTTGCGCAATTGATGTGTGCTTAATGCCACCATACGTAAGGGCAGAATATATTTCATCAGATATTATCATTATATCAGTACCGCGTAAAACCTCGGCGATTTCTTCTAAATGTTCTCTTTCCATAATGGCGCCGGTTGGGTTGTTAGGGAAGGGAAGAATCAAAGCTTTGGTTTTTGGTGTTATATGTTCGCGCAGCTCGTCGGCTGTAAGGCGGAAATCGTTTTCAACCTTGGTTGGAATAACAACAGGTGTTCCGCCTGCAAGCGCCGTTATAGGCTCATAGCACACAAACGAAGGTGAGGGGATAAGAACTTCATCGCCGCTGCCTACAATGGCTCTGATAGCAGAATCAATAGCTTCGCTACCACCAACAGTGATTAGAATATCGCCTGCAGGGTCGTATTCAAGCTGGAAATTTCTTTTAAAATAGCGGCTAATTGATTTTCTAAGCTCTAAAAGGCCGCTGTTTGATGTGTATCTTGTTTTACCGTTGTTAAGCGAATCGATAGCCTTTTGGCGAATGTGCCAAGGGGTTAAAAAATCGGGCTCACCAACGCCAAGCGAGATTACATTATCCATACTGTCGGCAATGTCGAAAAATTTTCGTATGCCCGATGGCTTAATGTCCCGAACTGTCGGGTTCACGATTTTATCATAATTTATCACAGGCCGATTCTCCCTCTGTCGTCTTCTTTATTAGATCCAATTTCAATATCCATTTCCTTATATCTTCTTAAAACAAAATGGGTAGCAGTTGAGGTAACGCCGTTCATAGGTGCTAAAACCTTGGCAACAAAGTTTGCCACCTCAATAAAGGTTTTCCCCTTAACAATAACGCAAAGGTCGTAAGTTCCCGACATAAGGTAAACTGTTTCAACTTCAGGGTATTTTGTTATTTTTTCTGCGTAATATTCAAAACCTGCATCGGTTTTAGGGGTAACTTTAAGCTCAATAACAGCAGAAACCTTAGCATCATCGAATCTTTGCCAATCGATAACTGTTTTATATCCACAAATAAGTCCACTTTTTTGCATTTCATCCATTTCTGCAATAACTTCGTCTTCGCTAAGACCTAACATAACCGCAAGCTCGGCGGTTGAATACCTTGCGTTATTGCATAATAATTTTAAAAGTTTCGCATTCATATCATAACCTCCGTTAATCTATTTAACTGCAATTTTACTGCAAATATATACATATTTATGATATTATAACACGCAAAACACAACAAAACAAGTTTTATGAATAATTATTGAAAAAATTTAATATATGTGCTAACATAATCGTGTTGAGATTTTTGTTTGGTGATAATATGAAGCTTACATATAAGCACACGGTTATTTCTTGCTATTTAGCCAACATTACCTGTGCAATTCTTAATAATTTAGCACCGCTTTTGTTCGTAACATTGCAAGATCAATTTTCACTTTCAACTGCACAGCTTGGAAGCATAATTTTTGTTAACTTCGGTTTGCAGATTTTTGTTGACCTTATTGGTTCGAAATATGTTGACGCAATCGGCCTTAAAAAGTGCGTTGTTGCCTCGCAAGCCTTTGCTGTTGTCGGCCTTTGCTTACTTAGTGTTTTGCCGCAAATTTTAAGTAACAAATATATAGCAGTAATTATATCGGTTTGCATTTATGCTATTGGCAGTGGAATTATGGAGATTTCACTTAACACCATTGTCGACGGTATCCCGCACGATTCTGAAAATATTAAGAACTCAAAAATATCATTTCTTCATTCTGCCTATTGCTGGGGTCATGTGTTAGTTGTTTTGTTATCAACAGTGTTTTTTGTAACTGCAGGTAGAAACAACTGGAGTGTGCTTGTTTTGCTTTGGCTTATTGTGCCCCTAATAACCGGTGTAATGTTTTGCTTTGTTCCGATTAATGAACACGGAGCTCAGCACGCCACCGAAAATTCAACCTTCAAAGGGCTTTTAAAAAATAAATTGTTTTGGGTTTTCCTTGTTTTGATGATATGCGCAGGCTCTTGTGAACAGGCAATGGGGCAGTGGTCGTCATATTTTGCTGAAAAGGGGCTCCATGTTTCAAAAACCTTGGGTGATTTGCTTGGAACCTGCCTTTTCGCGCTTCTTATGGCGCTATCACGCACATTCTATGGAGCATTATCGCATAGAATTAATCTTAAAAAATTCTTGTTGTTAAGCTCTGCAGCCTGCCTTATTAGCTATTTGGTTGCCAGCCTTGCCACTAACTCGATAGTATGTTTGCTGGCATGCGGGCT
Source organism: Acutalibacteraceae bacterium (assembly GCA_045576295.1). GTDB lineage: Bacteria > Bacillota > Clostridia > Oscillospirales > Acutalibacteraceae > CAVALG01. The sequence continues at coordinate 19,247 of JAZNGF010000053.1, forward strand.
TTGCGGACTTTCGGTTGGCATTATGTGGCCGGGTGTAATTGCGCTTGCTGCTAACAGCAGTTTAGGTGGCTCAACAGCTATGTTCGGGCTTTTGGCACTTGGAGGCGACGCTGGCTGCACGTTAGGCCCGCAGTTAATGTCGGTTCTATCAAGCTTTTTGGTTATTCACGGTAGTGGAATGAAGGGCGGATTGCTTTGCTCTGCCTTATTCCCGATCGCTATGCTGTTGACGCTTACAATATTCAGAAACTTATCAAAAACCACTAAAAAAACAGCGTGATTTTTCGCGCTGTTTGATTATTTCAAGGTGTGATTTAATGACCAACTATTCTGTTAAACATAAAAGCACTTATACAAAAGCAAATCAAAGACGCAAACGCAGATTACGAAAATGGGTTTGCTTTATTCTTTGTGTAATAATTTTGGCTTTAACCGCGTTTGTTTTAAACAAAAGTGGTGTGTTTTCGCCATATTTAGCAAGGCAAAGAGTAAATGCACTGAAAGAGGCAGAAATTCCTGAATGGATCGATGTACAGCTTCTGGATGTTGATGGGAAATCGCGAACAGGGTGGGAACTTGCCGATATTAATGCAATTGTTATTCATTATGTTGGTAACCCTAACACAACAGCGCAGGCTAACCGTAATTATTTCAATATGAAAGATACCGAGGTTAGTTCACACTTTGTTGTAGGTCTTGATGGTGAGGTTATTCAGTGCCTACCGCTTTATGAGCGCTCGGTTGCAAGCAATAATCGAAATAAAGACACCATTTCTATTGAAGTTTGCCACCCTGATGAAAGTGGTAAGTTCAATGAAAAAACATATGCGTCTCTTGTTAAACTTTCTGCGTGGCTATGTGAAATAAATGGTTTTAAGGGTAAACCTAACATAATCCGCCATTATGATGTTGTTGGCAAACTTTGCCCTGTCTATTATGTTGAAAACGAGGACGCTTGGGTTAAACTACAAGATGATATCCTGTATGCCGCAAAGAATTAGCGGCAAATATAGCCGTAACTTAAATTTAACCTAATGGAGATATTATGAAAATTGCAGTTATAACAGGGGCAACAAGCGGAATCGGTAAGGGATTCGTTAAACAGATTGACCAATGCTTTGATCTTGATGAAATTTGGGTTATTGCAAGAAGGGAAGAAAGGTTAAACGGGCTGCAAAAAGATTGCAAAACAAAAGTTAGGCCTCTATGCCTTGATTTAACACAAAACAGTTCTTTTGACAGATATAGTCAGCTTTTAAGTGAGTTGAACCCACAAATAGATGTGCTTGTTAATGCAAGTGGATACGGTAAATTTGGTAGATTTAATGAGCTTGATATAAACGAGCAGGTTGGTATGCTTGAACTAAATTGTTCTGCGCTGATAAAACTAACCTATGCCTCAATTCCTTTTATGGTTAAGGGCTCACAAATAATTGAAGTTTCTTCAATTTCGGCCTTTCAGCCTGTGCCTTGCATAGCGGTTTATTCAGCAACCAAATCGTTCGTTTTAAGTTTTTCAAGGTCGCTTTCGGTGGAGCTTAAAAGCAAAGGTATAGGAGTAACTGCGGTTTGCCCATTTTGGGTTAAAACTGAATTTTTCAACCGTGCAGCAAGTGATGACACAATAAAGTATTACAGCCGCTTTTTAGAGGCAGAGGATGTTGTTAGGCGCGCATTAAGGGATGCAGAAAAAGGAAAAACAGTTTCAATTTGCGGTTTTATGAACCGTTGCCAGGCTGCTTTAGTGAAATTATTACCAGTGAGCTTTGTTTTGAAAATTTGGTGCCGCCAGCAGGCGATAAAATAGCTTCATTAAGTGTGAAGTTATAAATAATTCACAATTTTTATGCCAATAAAATAATTTGTTAATATATTATTATATATTATTAATACTTGACTAACATTTATGGTAGTTATATAATAGATTTATGTTTTTTTGTAGAAATTAAGGGTTAATTGCACTATGATGAGGTACGCTTATGAAACTTCTTGAAGAAAGAATTTTAAAAGACGGCATTGTTAGAGACGGTAACGTTTTAAAGGTTGATAGTTTTTTAAACCATCAAATGGATGTTAAGTTTATTAGCCAATTAGGCCAAGAATTTTACCGCCTTTTTAAAGATTGCGGCGTTAATAAAATTCTAACAATAGAAGCATCGGGTATTGGTATCGCTTGTTTAACCGCTGGGGTTTTTGACGTTCCTCTTGTGTTTGCCAAGAAAACAAAAACAAAAAACATTGCCGGTGATGTATACACCAGCAAGGTGGCATCTTTCACACACGGTGTTACATATGACATTATCGTTTCAAAAGATTTTTTAACATCTGATGATCGCGTTTTGATTATCGACGATTTTTTAGCTAAAGGACAAGCTTTATTAGGCCTTGCTGATATTGTTAAGCAGTCGGGCGCTACTATTGTTGGTGCCGGTATTGTTATTGAAAAGGCATTTCAAGACGGCGGAGAAATAATCAGAAGCACCGGTATTCGCGTTGAGTCGCTTGCTCGCATTGCCTCAATGACTGCCAACGGTAACATTGAATTTATTGATTAATTCTTAATTTTGGTTTTTTGTTTATTTGCCCAGTGGGCTTATAAAATATTTTTAAATTTTAATCGGAGGAAAAACAATGAAAAAGATTATCGCGCTGATTCTTGCCCTTGCAATGCTTGTTGTATTTGCGGGCTGCGGTGGAGACACCAACTCTAAAACTGATGATGCGGCTGTTCTTTCTATCGACGAAGTTGAAAAGACCGTTGCTGACACCATCACTGCAGTACCCCTTGAAGATCTCAAGGTTGGTTTCATCTTTTTACACGATGCTAACTCAACATATGACAAAAACTTCATGGACGCTGCTGAAGCTGCTTGTGAAAAGTTAGGCCTTAAAGATTCACAGGTTCTTATGAAAACAGGTATTCCTGAAGGTAACGAATGCTACACAACAGCAGTTGAACTTGTTAACGCAGGTTGCCAATTAATTTTCGCTGACTCATTTGGTCACGAGCCTTACCTCATTCAGGCTGCTAAAGAATACCCTGATGTTCAGTTCTGCCACGCTACAGGCGTTCGCGGACAGACCGAGCTTCTTGGTAACTATCACACCGCTTTTGCTGAAATCTACAAGGGTCGTTACCTTGCAGGTGTTGCAGCTGGTATGAAACTTAACGAAATGATCAAGGCTGGCGAAATTACTGAAGCTGATACTAAAATGGGTTATGTTGGTGCGTTCCCCTATGCTGAGGTTATTTCAGGTTACACATCATTCTATCTTGGTGCAAAATCGGTTTGCCCCAGCGTTACAATGGAAGTTCAGTACACACAGTCATGGTTTGACATTGAAAAAGAAAACTCGGCTGCAAAGGCCCTTATTGCAAGCGGTTGCGTACTTATCAGCCAGCACGCTGACTCTTCGGGTGCTCCTTCTGCTTGTGAAGCCGCAGGCGTTCCCAACGTTGCTTACAACGTTGACACTTCAAACATCGGCCCCAACACCGCTATTGTTTCTTCAAAGATCTCTTGGGAGCCTTATATGACAATGATCATTAAAGCTATGATCGATGGTACTTCTATTCCTTCTGACTACTGCGCAACACTTGAAGAAGGCGCTGTTCAGTTAACACAGCTCACAGCTAACGCTGCTGAAGGAACTGCTGAAGCAATTGATGCTGCTAAAGAAAAGCTCATAAAGGGTGAATTACAGGTGTTCAGCACTGATAACTTCACAGTTGGAGGAGAAAAGCTCACAACATATCTTGCTGACGTTGTTGATAACGGTGACTATGTTGCTGATACAGAAGCAATTGTTGATGGCCGTTTCATTGAATCTGAGAAGAGAGCTGCTCCTTACTTTAACATTATTATCGATGGTATTACAGTACCGGAAAACTAATTCTGCACTCGTTGGCGGAGTACTATTGTGCTCCGCCAAATTTTGATATATTCCGTTTTGAAAAAACTACACATGTAATTTTTTGAAAAGAGAATATAAACTTTTATTTTAAATTGAGGTGAATGTTGAGTGGCACTTGAAGCGGCTATTGAATTGAAAGGAATAACTAAAACCTTCGGTAGTGTTGTTGCAAACAAGGATGTTAATCTTACAGTGTACCGAGGCGAGATTCTATCAATTCTCGGAGAAAACGGCAGCGGAAAAACAACACTTATGAATATGATTTCGGGTATTTATTACCCCGATGACGGCCAAATTTTTATTGGCGGTGAAGAGGTTGTTATCCGTTCACCTAAAGATGCGTTTAATTATAAAATCGGTATGATTCATCAACATTTTAAACTTGTTGATGTGTTTTCTGCAACTGAAAATATCATTTTAGGTTTAAAGTCTAAAGGCAGGTTTGATATAAAAAAAGCAGCTGCTGATATTAAGAAAATTGCTGATAAATACGGTTTCGAAATCGACCCTATGAAGAAAATTCACGAGATGTCGGTTTCGGAAAAACAAACTGTTGAAATTATCAAGGTATTATACCGCGGAGCTGATATTTTAATTCTTGATGAGCCTACTGCAGTACTTACTCCACAAGAAACTGAAAAATTATTCAACGTTTTGCGCCGTATGCGCGACGACAATAAAGCTATAATCATAATCACACACAAGCTCCATGAAGTGTTATCTCTTTCTGATAAAGTTTCTGTTCTCAGAAAAGGGGAATACATCGGAACTGTTGCGACAAAGGATACCGATGAAGCTGGACTTACTGAAATGATGGTTGGCAAAAAAATCGCCCTTAACATTCAAAGGGATGACCCGGTTGACCCTCAAGACAGGCTTGTTGTTAAAAACCTTGATTGTATAAACCGTGAGGGTGTTAAGGTTCTTGATGATGTAACATTCACAGCGCGTTCTGGTGAAATATTGGGAATTGCAGGTATTGCGGGTTCAGGTCAACGCGAGCTTTTAGAAGCTGTTGCCGGGCTTCAGAAGGTTGATGAGGGTGAGATTGTTTATTTTGATCCTAAAACAGGCAACCAAGAAAACCTTCGCGATAAGACTCCTATGCAGATTAGAGATTTAGGTGTGCGACTTTCTTTTGTTCCTGAAGACAGACTTGGTATGGGTCTTGTTGGTAATATGGATATTATCGACAATATGATGCTTAGAAGCTACCGTAAGGGTAAATCTGCATTCCTTGAAAGAAAAGGCCCAAAAGATTTAGCTCAGCGCATTATTGAAGATTTAGAGGTTGTAACCCCTGCAGCTACCACCCCTGTAAGACGGCTTTCGGGGGGTAATGTTCAAAAGGTGCTTGTTGGCCGCGAAATCGCTGCATCTCCAACTGTGCTTATGGCCGCATACCCTGTTAGAGGGCTTGATATTAATTCATCTTATACAATTTACAATCTTTTAAACGAGCAAAAAAGCAAAGGCGTTGCTGTTATATTTGTTGGGGAAGACCTTGATGTTTTAGTTGAACTCTGCGATAGAATTATGGTGATTGGCTCGGGTTCTATTACAGGAATAATTGACGGTAGAACCGCTACTAAAGAAGAACTTGGGCTCCTTATGACTAAATCAAAGGCAGGTGACCAGAATGACTGACGTTAAGTTTAAACAAAGCCGTGAGCCTCTTATTCACATTACTAAACGCGATGATGTGGGTTTTGCAAAATCTGCTATCGTTCATCTTTTGGGTATTGCAACGGCTTTGATTTTGTGCAGTTTACTTATTGTTTTAATAACTAAACAAAACCCTATTGAATTATACAAATCTATGTTTGAGGGTGTTTTCGGAACAAAAGTTGCAAATTCAGGAATAAACAAGAAGTATGTTGAATCTCTTCATTCTGTAGCCATTCTTCTTTGCATTTCTTTAGCTGTTACTCCTGCATTCAAAATGAAATTTTGGAACATTGGCGCCGAAGGCCAGGTTCTTATGGGGTGCTTAGCTTCTGCTTTCTGTATGATACAGTTTGGTGGCACTATGAGCAATGGAATGCTGCTGATAGTTATGCTGCTTGCAAGCGTTATAACCGGAATTATTTGGGCAGTTATTCCTGCTATTTGTAAAGCTCTTTGGAATACAAACGAAACACTTTTTACCCTTATGATGAACTATGTTGCTATGACATTGGTTTCTTACTTTATTATGGTTAAAGACCGTTCGGGCAGAAGCGACTTAGGCATTATAAATGAGCGAACAGGGTTCGGATACCTTCCTGAGCTTTTTGATAAAAAATATTTATTTAATATTTTAATTGTTCTCGGTGTTACTGTGTTTATGTTCATCTATCTTAAATACAGCAAGCAGGGCTATGAAATTTCTGTTGTTGGAGAAAGCGAAAACACCGCAAGATATATTGGTATTAATGTTAAAAAAGTTATTATTCGCACTGTTGCAATTTCCGGCGCAATTTGCGGCCTTGCAGGATTTATGATTGTTGCAGGTGATAAACATTCAATTAAATCATCAATTGTTGATAGCCAAGGCTTTACTGCAATTATGGTTTCCTGGATGTCGAGATTTAATCCAATATTAATGATTCTTGTATCTATGCTTATAGTTTTTCTTAATGTTGGTAGTAAATATGCAACTTCTGCATTTAGAATTGACAATAGCATTGGCAACATTATGACTACGATTGTTATTTTTTCTATTATCGCTTTTGAATTTTTCACACGATATAAAATTAATTTCAGAAAATCTAACAGGAGGGCAAAATAATGAATTTTACAATGTTTATTAGCTTTATTCAGCAATCAATAAGGCTTAGTTCAACCCTTCTTTTAGGTTCAACAGGTGAAATTATCACCGAAAAATCAGGAAACCTTAACCTTGGCACGCCCGGTATTATGGCAAGCGGTGCTATTAGCGGAATAGTTGGCGCATATTTTTATACGAAATCAGGCGCTGCTTTCAACCCACTTATTAGTATTCTAATTACCCTTGGGTGCAGCATTATAGGTTCTTTGCTTGTAACTTTAATTTACTCATTTTTAACAATTACTCTTAAAACCAACCAAAATGTTACCGGCCTTGCACTTACCACATTTGGTGTCGGGCTAAGTAATTTTGTTGGTAGCATAATAAATCAGCAAATGGGCGGAACCGGAGTTGCAGCGTTCCCTGAAATCGGCAAAGCATACAGAACTTCGCTGCCGTTTGCAAATAAGCTTGGAGTTTTCGGTGATATATTCCTGTCTTACGGTTTTATGACATATCTTGCGATTGTTATTGCAATAGTTGTAGCATTAGTGATAACCAAAACTCGCATTGGATTAAATTTGCGCGCCGTGGGAGAAAACCCAGCAACGGCTGATGCTGCCGGTATAAATGTTGATAGATATAAATATGTTGCAACCTGTGTTGGCGGAATCATTTCTGGTATGGGCGGGCTATATTATGTTATGGACTTTGCTGCAGCAAACTGGCAGAACAATATTCTCGACCAATTCGGTTGGCTTGCTGTTGCGCTTGTTATTTTCGCAGTTTGGAAACCTAACATTGCAATATTGGGTTCTATGGTTTTCGGCGCGCTGTATGTTATCGGCCCCTTCATTTTAGGTCTTAGCACCAAAGATCAAGAACTTTTAAAAATACTACCATATTTAGTTACAATAATTGTTCTTGTAATTATAAGCATGCGTGATAAGAAAGAAAATCAGCCGCCTCAGCATTTAGGGTTACCATACTTCCGTGAAGAAAGATGACTATTTGCAATTTATTTGGAATAAAGTATATACAGGAGGGATAAATATTAAACGTTTTATTGCAAAACTATATCAAGATAAAACAGTGTCGAGCTTTGCGTTGTATATTATTTCATCCCTTCTTATATTCTGTTTGATATTATCATCGATTTTTATAATAAAAAATAACGTTGTTTCTACTTCGGCACTTTTTGGTGATTCATCATCGAATAATTCTTCAACTAAATCTAAAGATGATAAAAACAAACAAGCAGAAGGTGATGGTAACAACGCTGCTAAAGTGGATGCGCAAGAAACTAAACCTATTGAGCTGCCTGAAAAAGTGTGTTACTTAACTTTCGACGATGGCCCTTCGCAGAGAACTCTTGAAATCCTTGATATTTTAGACCGCTATCAGGTTAAAGCATCATTTTTCGTTGTCGGCACTTCTAATTTGTCGTATGTTGATGATATTCACAAGAGAGGGCACACAGTTGGATTGCACACTGATACTCATGTGTATTCGCAAATATACAGCAGCGACGAAGCTTTTATGAACGACCTAAATGCGGTTGGCGGTAAGGTTGAATCAATACTTGGTTTTCGGCCGAAAATCATACGCTTTCCAGGCGGTAGCGATAATGCAGTTAGTAAAATTTGCCCCGGTATTATGACCAGGCTTACAACAACTGTTGTGCAAAACGGCTATAAATATGTTGATTGGAACGTTGTTGCTAATGACACTACGGCTTCGCTAATGCAGAACATTAACGGCCAACTTATGACACCCCCGAATGTGATTTTTGATTCGGTTATTAGGGGCAGTTATATGAGCGATGGAACCGACAAAAAGCAGATATGTGTTTTGATGCATGATACCGGTAACAAAAGTTCAACTGTTGAGGCGTTGCCTGCTATAATTGAAAACCTTCTACAAAGAGGTTACGCAATTTTGCCCCTTAATAGTGATTCTCCGGAATTTCATGCTCAAAGACTTAATAACTGATAAATCCCCGAAAATTATCGGGGATTTATTTAATAATTTTTAATAAAAATTATTAAATAACTATTGTTAATTATGGGTGTTATGAAGTATAATGGATAGGTATAATGAGAAGTATTATTTATTTGGGGTTGATTATTAATGTTTACTAAGGATATAGCTATAGATCTTGGAACATCGAACACGGTTGTTTATGCAAAGGGAAGAGGAGTTATTATTCGAGAACCCTCTGTTGTTGCATACGATGTTAGAAGTGATATTGTAAAAGCTGTTGGTAAGGATGCGCGCGATATGATTGGCCGCACACCAGGCTCAATACTTGCTGTTAAACCGCTTAAAGACGGTGTTATTGCAGATTTTGATGTTACCGCTGCTATGATTAAAAGATTTATTCACAGCGTTTTAAGGGGTAGTTTTATTTCAAAGGTTAGGGTTCTCGTTTCGGTTCCTTCAGGTGTTACCGAAGTAGAAAGCAGAGCTGTTTATGATGCTGTTAGGCAGGCAGGCGCCAGCGCTAACGATATAACAATTATTGAGCAGCCTGTTGTTGCAGCAATTGGAGCAGGGCTTCCTGTTAATGAAGCTGCAGGTAATATGGTTGTAGTACTCGGCGGCGGCACAACCGAAATTGCAGTTGTTTCTCTTGGTGATATTGTAACTGCACAATCGGTTAAAATTGCGGGCGACCATTTTGATGAAGCTATTGTTAACTATATCAGAAAGAAGCACAATCTTATTATCGGAGAGCGCACTGCTAATCAGATAAAACTTGATATCGGTTCGGTTTTACCTTTTGAGGGTGAGGGTGAGGTTGAAATCAAGGGGCGTAATATTGTTGATGGTTTACCCAAAAACGTTACCGTCTCCTCGGTTGAAGTTAGAACGGTTTTAAAAGAACTTGTAATGAGCATTATTGATGAAATAAAACTTACTTTTGAAAAAACTCCTCCCGAGCTTGCTGCTGATGTTATTGATGGCGGCATTACAATTATGGGCGGTGGTGCCCATCTTCGCGGCATTCAACAACTTATTGCTGATGAAACCGGGCTTCCTGTGAAAATCGCCGAACAGCCTGAAGATTGCGTTATTAAAGGTATGGCTAAAAAAATCGAATCGGGCGAGTCATTCGATAACTATGTTTTTAAAACCGTAAAACGATATATTTAATTTTCTGAAAGCCTTAAGGCAGAACGGAGAAAAAAATGAGATTTTTCTTTAGAAGCAAAAAATTTAAAATTATAGTTTCGGTGTTTTTAGTGGTTTCTCTTTTATCGGTTATTGTTGGTGTTATCGGCACAACATCTTCACCTGTTGGTGGAATACTTGGCACTATTATTTCGCCCTTTCAAAAGGGTGCCAGTGCGGTGTCTGATTACTTTACTGATTTATCTAATAAGTTTGATGATAACAGTAAACTGATTAAGGAGAATGACGCATTAAAAAAAGAAAACGCCGAGCTTGCAAACAAGTTGGTTGATTATGAAAACGCAATCAACCAAAACAAGTTTTATGAAGAATTTTTAGAAATTAAAGAACGCAACCCAGACTATCAGTTTGCTTCAGCCAAGATTATTGCAAAAGATTCAACCAATGATTTTAAAAACTTTACTATTGATAAAGGCCTTTTAGACGGTATTTCGGTTAATGATCCGGTAATAACCAGCGATGGCCTTGTTGGTTACGTAAGTGTTGCGGCGCCAACTTATTGTAACGTTCAAACTGTTTTTGATAATCGGATTAAAATCGGTGGCATTGATTCACGATCTTCTGATGCAGGCATTATAAGCGGAACAGTTAAGTTATCGGCAGAAGGTAAAACAATGTTTAATAATCTTTCAAGAAACTCATCTGTAACCGTTGGTGATTATATAACAACATCGGGTGGAGGTGTTTTTCCAAAAGGTTTAATTATCGGTAAAATTAGTGAGATTAAGACTGATACGGCTAGCCAAAGTATATATGCTGAAATCATCCCTACTGTCGATTTTGATAACATCCGCGATGTAATGGTTATTACCTATTTTTCAGGTCAAGGTGTTTTCGCAGGTGATACCGATACGGGGGATGCAAAATGATAAGGTTTTATAAAAACGGTAAAGCTATTTGTTTAATAATAATTTCGGTTTTAACATTTTTGCTTTACCTTGTTTATTTTTGTACTTCAGGTTTTGGATCAATTGGTTACTCGCCTTTGTTCTTGTTTGTTCCTATTGTTGTATACACCGCTATGTTTTTAGGCGGATTCAGAGGCTTTTTCTTTGGGCTTGCGATTGGCTTTTTGCTTGATTGCACTGCTGTTGCAAACCCATATTTCAATATATTGGTTTTAATGAGCATTGGTTTGTGCGCTGGTGTTTTTTCTAAAATTTACATTAATACTAATATAGTTTCGGGAGTATTTATTTCTTTTATTTTTAATTTTTTGTATTCGTTACTTCATTTTTTGGTTTCATATTTCAACGCCTTCAAAGCAGAGGGTTTTTGGTTTTTATTTTTAAACAAGGTTGTTTTATCAACCTTTTATACAACATTATTTGGTGTTATCGCCTACATTATTATTAAAAGTATTTGGCACAAATTTTGTTATGAAAATTGATTTTACTACATTGAGGTTTTTTAGATGAGCATAAAAAAACGACGCAAAAGAAAGGTTAATAAACGTTTAGTTGTTCTTTTTTGCGTATTAGTTGTTGTAATGGCTGTTTTCGGCCTGCGCCTTATTGATTTTCAGCTGATTTCGGCCGATGATTACGCTTCTGTTTCTGGTAATACAAAAACAATTGATAAAACAATTAAGGCTGCACGTGGTGAAATACTTGACCGATATGGTAGGCCGATTGTTGTTAACCGAGACGGATATGATGTTGTGTTCAACTATGCTGAAATAGATATGCAAACTGTAAACAGCACAATTTTAGAACTTACCGACCTATTAAGCCAAAGCGGAAAAGAATGGGTTGACTTGTTGCCTATGTCTAAGGCGCAACCTTTTGTATTTGAAGGTAGTAAAACTGATATTTCTGTTTTGAAAAGCAGGTTGGAACTTAACAATTATGCTACCGCTGAAAATTGTTATGATGAAATGGTTTCAAGGTATAACCTTGAAGGCTTGGATACCGAAACCCAGCGAATTCTTATGGGTGTTAGATATTCAATGGAAAAATCGGATTTTTCTATTTACACATCCTACATCTTTGCTGAAGATGTTTCAAAACAATTGCTAACATACATCGAAGAATCTTATGCGCATTTAAGCGGTGTTACAATTGAAACCAACCCCTATAGAGAATATGTTGACCCAACTCTTGCGCCGCATTTGATTGGTGTAATGAGTAAAATTACTGCCGAAGACTGGGAAGAATACCGTGAGAAGGGGTACTCTTACAACGATACGATAGGCTCGTTCGGTGTTGAAAAGGTTTATGAAGATTATTTACACGGCGAAGATGGCATTCTTTCGTATTCTGTTGATAATTCCGGAACCATAATATCATCTGAGGTTACTAAAGAACCGGTTGGTGGAAACACTATTTACCTTTCACTTGATAAAAAAATTCAAAAAACGGCACAAAACTCTTTAGAGTCTGTTATTAATGAAGCAAGGCAAACCAATCCAGAAATCACCGGTGGTTCTGCTGTTGTTGTTGAGGTTGCAACCGGACAAGTTATTGCTGCTGCCAATTATCCGTCGTATGACCTTAACAGTTATTATGATAATTATGAAGAGCTAATTAATGATAAAAAGGGGATACCGCTAAATAACCGTGCGTTTAGTGGTGTTTATCCTCCTGGTTCATGTTTCAAACCACTTGTTGCCTGTGCAGCACTTGAAAACGGAACAATAACACGCGATGAGCATATTTCTTGTGCATGGAGATATACCTACTATTCTTCAAATGGCCCAACCTGTATGCATAGGCATGGAAGTATCAACCTTATCACTGCGTTGTCAAAATCCTGTAACTATTATTTCTTTGATGTTGGCAGAAGGGTTGGTATTGATTCTATAAATAATTATGCCAAACTATTCGGGCTTGGTGTGAAAACAGGCAACCCTGATGAAATAGATGAAAGTTCAGGCAGGCTTGCCGGACCCGAGTTTAGCCAGAAGATGGGCAGCACATGGTATGAAGGTAACACCTTAAGCGCAGCAATAGGTCAGGGAGATAATGCGTTTACTCCTATACAGCTTGCTATCTATACTGCCACAATCGCAAACGGCGGAACTCGTTATCAGTCAACAATATTAAATACCATAAAAACGTATGATTTAAGCGAAGTTGTTAAAAACAACCAACCGGTGATTGAGGCAGAAACCGGTGTTTCTCAAACTAATATTAATATTGTAAAAGAAGGTATGCTTTCGGTTACGGAAGAAGGTACTGCACGCGCATATTTCTCTGACTATCCGATACGCGTTGCCGGTAAAACTGGTACTTCTGAAAACTCTGGGAAAGACCATAGTGTTTTTGTTTGTTTTGCACCATATGAAAAGCCTGAAATAGCCATTTCGGTTGTTGTTGAACACGGCCAATACAGCACAACAACAGGGCCTGTTGCTAAAGCTATACTTGATGAGTATTTCTTTGGTTCAAAAACTGAGATTTATTCTTCTTCTTTTAACACTTTACTACAGTAAATTGATGTATATTATCTTTGACTTTGATGCAAATTTATGCTAAAATGTTAGTATCTTAAATGTTTTGAGGGGTTATTGTGGGAAGAATTATTGTAATCACCTCGGGTAAGGGCGGTGTAGGAAAATCAACCGCATCGGTTGGCATAGCAACTGCTCTGTGCACCGGAGGCAAAAAAGTTTTATTGATTGACTTTGATGAAGGCTTGCGTTGCCTTGATATGCTACTCAATGTTTCTGATAAACTTGTTTTTGATATGTCAGATGTAGTTAACAACGGGGTTGACTTCGCAGAATCACTCTTACCATCACCATATATAGATAATCTGTTTTTATTGGCAGCTTCTAATAGGCGTGAGTCGGTTAATAAACAAAGACTTGTTTCTTTGATAATTAGCGTTGCAAATGATTTTGACTATGTTATTATTGATTCGCCTGCAGGCACTGATATGCAACTAAACTCTTTGTTACCAAACACAACCGAGTTTTATGTTGTATGCAATACCGATCCTGTCTGCTTAAGAGACGCTGTGCAAATGTCGTTGCTTTTATCAGAAATCAGTGTTTGGGATGCAAAGCTTATTATTAACAGATTTGATTATAAGTTAGCTAAAAAGCAAGGTTTCAGCGTTGATGACTTAATTGATAATTCAGGAATAAAACTTGCAGGTGTTGTGCCTGAAGATTTTAAAGTTCAAGAAATTTTAGGGCAGGGAACTGCATTAATATATGGCAAAGCATCTAAAGCGTTTTACAGGATTTCTGCCAGAATTGACGGCGGACATTACCCGCTTCCTAGTTTAAAAAAATTGTAATTTGTAATGTTTTAAGTGTGTTAATTAACGAAGGGAGAATGAATATGAATATTGCTTTAATAGCCCACGATGCTAAAAAGGAACTAATGGTACAGTTCTGCATTGCTTATTGTGGAATTTTAAGTAAGCACACACTGCTTGCAACCGGAACAACCGGTAAATTAGTTTCTGAATCAACAGGGCTTGATATAGTTAAATTTTTAAGCGGTTCACAGGGTGGTGCACAGCAAATCGCTTCAAGAATCGGTTGCGATGAAATCGACCTTGTTTTAATCTTTCGCGACCCTATTTCGGCCAAAAGCACTGAACCTGATGAACAAATAATATTAAGGCTGTGCGATGTTCATAATATCCCTGTAGCTACTAATATTGCAACAGCTGAAATGCTTATTCACGGCCTTGAAAGAGGCGACCTTGATTGGCGTGAATATGTTAAAAAATAATTTTGACAATACGTTCTTCATCTGCATTTTTGCAGATGAGGGACTTTTTGCGTAATAAAATTTGGAGGGCTGATTTTAATTGTCGAACATCAATAAGGCTATCAGGGGAACTAACGACGTTCTACCGCAAGACAGCTATAAATGGAGATACGTTGAAGAAAAAATGCTCGATGTTGCATCGAGATTCGGTTTTTCTGAAATAAGGGTGCCTGTTTTTGAACACACCGAGGTTTTCACACGAAGCGTTGGCGACACTACCGATGTTGTTCAAAAAGAGATGTACACCTTTGACGATAAAGGCGGACGTTCTATTACACTGCGCCCTGAACTTACCGCAGGAACTGTTAGAAGTGTTATTGAGCACGGACTTATTTATGGCACATTACCCGTTAAGATTTGTTACATCGGCGGTTGTTACAGATATGAAAAACCGCAGGCAGGCAGGCTTCGTGAATTCCACCAATTTGGTGTTGAATGTTTTGGTGCAAAAAGCCCTGCGGCAGATGCCGAGGTTATTTTGCTTGCTAACACATTATTAAACGAGCTTGGAGTGCGCGACCTTTCGCTTGAAATAAACTCAATTGGTTGCCCCGAATGCCGCAAAAAATATCACGAGGCACTAAAGACATACTTTGAATCAAGAAAGCAGGAACTGTGCGATACCTGCCTTGACAGGATTGACAGAAACCCAATGAGAATTCTTGACTGCAAGTCGCCTGTGTGCAAAGAGATAGCCGCCAATGCACCCGTTATGATTGACTATTTGTGCGAAGAATGCAGCGATCATTTTGATTCGGTTAAAAAGTTCCTTGGTGCGGCAGGTCTTGAATTCACAGTTAATCCGCACATCGTTCGTGGCCTTGATTATTACACCAAAACTGTTTTTGAATTCGTTTCAAACTCAATTGGTGCGCAATCAACCGTATGTGGTGGCGGCAGATATGATGGCCTTGTTTCTCAGATGGGTGGCCCTGAGCTTCCTTCTCTCGGGTTTGGAATGGGAATTGAACGCCTTATGATGGTGCTCGAAGCGCAAAACTGCCCCATAAAGCCCGAATCACCTATTGATTTATATATCGCACCTATGGGTGAATCTGCAGCGCTTAAAGCCACCGAAATTTGCACAGCACTTCGCAACGAAGGCTTTAAAGCGGTTACTGATGTTGCAGGCCGCGGCTTAAAAGCACAAATGAAATACGCCGATAAAATCGGCGCTCAGTTTAGTGTTGTTATTGGTGATGATGAACTTAAAAACAACGCTTGCAAAATTAAGAATATGCAAACCGGTGAAGAAATAGAGGCTAATTTAAGCGACGGAATTGTTACCGCTATTTATGATATGAAGATTAATATTGCGGTTAATAATTTAACAGAATCTATTGATAATTTTAATGCCTAAATTGTTTTTGGGGGTACAATATGAAACTTGATAGAATGGGAGAACTTCGCCGCACTGATTACTGCGGTGATTTAAGAGAATGTGATAACGGTAGAGAAGTTACCGTTGCAGGCTGGGTTCAAAGGCAGCGCGATATTGGTCAACTTATATTCATCGATCTTCGCGACAGAACTGGTATTGTTCAGTTAGCGTTTGATGATAAAACCGACCGCGAGGTTTTTGAAAAGGCTTTTGCTGCCAGAAGTGAATATGTTGTAATGGCAAAGGGTACTGTTAGGATGAGATCATCAGTTAACAAAGATATTCCCACAGGGGATATCGAAATTGCTGTTGATGATATGAAAATTCTTTCGGTTTCTGAAACACCACCTTTTGAAATCCTTGCTGACACTAAGGCTAATGAAGAATTAAGGTTAACCTACAGATACCTTGATTTACGCCGTGAACCTCTACAGAGAAATATTATGATGCGCAATGACGTTATTAGGGTTATACGCGATTATTTTTACGACAACGGCTTCTATGAGATTGAAACACCGATTTTGGTGAAATCAACTCCTGAGGGCGCACGAGATTACCTTGTTCCTTCACGTGTTAGAAAGGGTAGTTTCTTTGCGCTTCCGCAGTCACCCCAATTATACAAACAGCTTCTTATGCTTTCAGGGTTCGACCGCTATGTGCAGATTGCACGTTGCTTCAGAGACGAAGACTTGCGCGCTGACAGGCAGCCAGAGTTCACTCAAATCGACCTTGAAATGTCTTTCGTTGATGTTGAGGATGTTCTTAAAATTGGCGAAGGCTTGGTTTCAGCGTTATTTAAACGCATTCTTGATGTTGAGATTAATCTTCCAATAGAACGTATGACATATACCTATGCCATGGAAAACTACGGTTCTGACAAACCTGACACAAGGTTTGATATGAAGATTAAAGACTTATCTGATATAGTTAAAGATTGCGGATTTGGTGTGTTTGCTGATTGCGTTAAAAATGGCGGCACAGTTCGCGCAATTACTGCTAAAAATGCATCATCAACCCTTACACGTAAAGAGATTGACAAAATCACCGAAACAGCAAAGGGAATAGGAGCCAAAGGCCTGGCATATATTCGCTGGGTTGATGATGCACCTAACTGCTCATTTGCTAAATTTATGACAGAAGATGAGATTAAAGCAATTATTGAAACTGCCGGTGCTGAAAAGGGCGATGTTGTTTTAATAGTAGCCGACCGTAAGAATACAGTTTTAAGTGTTCTTGGTGCATTAAGGCTTGAGGTTGCTAAAAAACTCGATATCATCCCGCAGAATCAATATAACTTCTTGTGGATCACTGAATTCCCGTTCTTTGAATATAACGAGGAAACAGGCGGATATGACGCAATGCATCACCCATTCACTTCGCCTATGGACGACTGCATTGAGTATCTCGAATCAAACCCTGAAAAGGTTTTTGCAAAAGCTTATGATCTTGTATTAAACGGCGTTGAGCTGTGCAGCGGTTCAATCAGAATAACCGATCCCGACCTTCAAAAGCAAATGTTCTCGGCTCTTGGACTTTCTGATGAAGAAGCTTATGAAAAGTTTGGCTTCTTAACCGATGCGTTTAAGTATGGCGCACCACCTCACGGGGGAATGGGCATTGGCCTTGACAGGCTTCTTATGATAATGCTCGACTGCGATTCAATTCGTGATGTTATAGCATTCCCGAAGGTTGCAACCTCTGCCGAACTTATGACAGGCGCGCCCTCGAAGGTTGATGATATTCAGCTTGATGATTTAGCTATTAACATCAAAAACTAAATATTAACAAAGAAAAGCAGACTTTCTTAACGAAAGTCTGCTTGAAAATTATAAAAACAAAAAATAAAATTCCCAAGATGCTCTGAAGTTTAAGAATTTTCGGCTATCTTTTTAGCGCACTCGGGACATACATTTTTTCCCTTAAATGTGAAAATCCCGTCAACTTCACCACAGAAAATGCAGTTGGGCTGATATTTCTTTAAAATTATGTTTTTGTTTTCATCAACATAAATTTCAAAGGAATCTACACTATCAACCACGTCAAGGTTTTTCCTGATTTCCTTTGGTATTACGACCCTACCAAGATGGTCTATAGGACGGACCATTCCTGTAGCCTTCATACTACCGCCTCCTTCTGTATTTATTTTAACATATCATAAATAATTTGTCAATATCGTTATATATATACAATAATTAATATAACTGTGTCGAACTATTTGTGCTAATTGCATAAATTTCAGCTTAAATCGACATATAAGTTGTTAATATTAATTATAAAAGTGGGGAATAGTTTTTTAATATTTTATTAATCGTTTTATTGACATAGGTTGAAAGGGAATATATAATAAAGATGTATAAATTTTTTTGCACTGTTGACGCAGAGACGCAGAATGGAGATTATAATGGCTTTTTGGTATGAAGGAAACAAAAATTTAGCCGAAAACAAAAGGGAACTCGGCGGTGTTGAGTATTATGTTAGAGGTTTACGCGAGGTCGAAGGTATTAGATTTGAACGATATGGAATTAAAACCCATTTTATTACCGTTGGTGAAGATTTAGTTGAAAACATCAATAAATATGTAATACCGCTTTATAAACAGGGTGACATTTTGATGCTTGGTGAAAAAGTTGTTTCGATGTGCCAAGGGAATACCGTTAAAATTGAAGATGTTAAACTTGGATTCTTTGCAAAGTTCCTTTCAAAGTTCGCAACAACTAATAACAACGGCATTGGAATGAACGAACCATATAAACTTCAGCTTGCCATTAATATGAAGGGCTTGCCGCTTATTTTATGGGCAACTTTTTGCGCAGGTGTTGGCAAAATTTTTGGTAAACGCGGCGTATTTTACGAGATAGTTGGGCAGGATGTTGCCGGAATTGATGGATTTTACGAGCACTCTGCATTTGATACCTACCATTCACTTGCTGTGTTAAACCCTGAAAATCCAAATGAAGTTTGTGAAAACATTAAATCAAAACTTGGCATTAGCTGCATGTGTGTTGATGCAAATGATATTTCTGTTGAGATATTAGGTAAGTCTTCAGATTTAGCCGATAAAACCGATGAATTCTTAGCCGAGCTTATTCGTGATAATCCTGCAGGACAAGACGACGAGTTAACGCCGTTTATCTTAATTCGAGATATTGGTGACAGCGAAGCAGAAGAATTTGTTGATGTAAAACCAATTGAAGAACCAAACCACTAATTTTACCTTAGCAGCACCTTGAAATTCAGGGTGCTGTTATTATTTTTTATATAACAGGGCAGGTATCTTAAAATTAAAACTACGGGAATAAATAACAATTTACTGCCGTAGTATTGACTAAAAAGACCTAAAATGCTATAATAAGATACAACCCGAAGAATTATAGCAATTCACAGTAATTTAAGGAGGTTTAATATTATGCCTTCAGAAAACGAAAGCGCCTACCGCAAAGAGGTTTCTGCTAAATGCGCTGAAACAATTAAAGCAAATTTATTTGAAATGCCCGATTTTGTTACAAAATATTTTAATTACCTTAATGCTATTACAACCCCCAGAACCAGAGTTACATATTCATATGATATAAAAACTTTTTTAGATTGGGTTTATGAGTTCTATTTAAACAAATCTGTTGAATCAGTTAAATATATTCCTTTAGAAACTGTTTATAAATTTACTTCGTCAGAAATAGCCGATTATTACGGATATATCAGCGGCTTTGGTTCAACTGCCGGTGTTGCCCGCAAAATGTGTGCAATTAGTTCTATGTTTGAATGGTTCTGCGTAAAGAACTATATAATCGCTAACCCTTGTTTGTTGGTAAAAAAACCTAAAGCTGCACGTAATTCAAGAGTAATTCGTATGCACGACCGCGAAGTTACAGAATTCTTAAGTGCAATAAAAAACGGTGATGAAAGGATACCAAAAGCGAGCCGCAGTTACCTTGCTAAAACACGCAAGCGCGACTACGCTATTGCTATGATGCTTTTAGGCACCGGTATACGCGTTTCTGAGTGCGTTGGCATAGATATAAGTCATTACCATAAAAAAGATGAAAACCACACATTTATCGACGTTTTTCGCAAAGGCAAAGTATCAGCTCAGCTTCCACTCAGCAATGAAGTTAAAGAAGCCTTTGAAGATTATTTAGAAGAGCGCGTTAAAATAACACCAACTAATCAAGACGATAAAGATGCAGTTTTTTTATCATTAAAAGGTAACCGAATAAGTATTCACGCGGTTGAAACCATGATAACCAAGTATGCAAAAATTGTTGGTTGTGAATACCATATAACCCCGCACAAGCTACGAAAAACTTATGGCACTAAACTTTACGAAATAACCGGCAACATAAATTTAGTTGCCGATAAATTAGGTCACCGCGATGTCAACACTACACGAAACCACTACATTGCAAACGATGTTGACGGTGTTGATGATAATATTCTAACCTGGACAAAAAAGTAGCCCTCTCCCCTATTTTTAATTTAAGGAATGTTTACTATATGAATTTTCACCCAATTAAACACTTTATGGTAATAACAAAGCATCGCCACAAGGTAATACGCCATTGTTTTATGTCAGGAATTGGCTTTCAAGGCCTTTTTCACGACTTATCGAAGTATTCTCCCACTGAGTTTTTGGCAGGAGCTAAACATTTTCAAGGCGTTCGCAGTCCAAATGAGCATGAACGCGAAACTAACGGTTTTTCACGCGCCTGGCTTCATCATAAGGGGCGAAATCGCCATCATTTTGAATATTGGACCGATTATAACCCTAAAACAAAGTTGGTTGAACCGGTTAAGATGCCGCTTAAATATTTAGCCGAAATGTTTTGCGACAGAGTTGCTGCAAGCAAAACTTATATGGGTGAAAATTATAATGACGCTTCATCGATTGAATATTTTAATCGCGGCAAGAAAACAAGGATAATACATGGGGAAACATCTGATTACCTTGAATTTTTGCTGATTATGTTAAAAGAAAAAGGCGAAAAAGAAACCTTTAGGTTTATTAGAAACATTGTCAAAAAACGTAAAAATTATTGACCTTATGCGGTTTCTATTATATAATTGCTATGTATTTTAAATGGATATGGATTGGGGTAGTTATAATGCGAAAAGACGGCAGAAGGGTTAAAGGCGTTAACCCAATGTATAGCGTTGTTCCTCACATTATGAAGGATAGAAATGATGCATTGAATTATCTTACTATTATGGTTCCTTACAAATCAATGCACGACTATATTAACAAAAAAAGAATCGAAAAGCTGCGTATAAGCCACTTATCACTTTTCATTGCAGCATACGTTCGTGTTCTTTCAGAATTCCCTGAGCTTAACAGATTTGTTGTTAATAAAAAGGTATATGCTCACAACGACATTCAAATTGCAATGGTTGTTTTAAAGCCGGGTTCTGATTCTGATGAAACTATGGGCAAGGTTTCCTTTGAATTAACCGATACTATTTTTGATGTTAATGATAAAATCAATAAATTTATTGAAGACAGCCGAAATGCCGATGAAGAAAACGGAATGGATAAATTCGTGAGACTTATGAAAATTCCAGGTGTTCTTTCGGTTGGTGTATCATTTCTAAAGTGGCTTGATAAGCACGGGTGGCTACCAAAATCAATTATTGATAACGTTAGCCCTTTCCACACAAGCCTTACTATCTCTAACCTTGCAAGCATTAGGGCACATTCAATTTTTCACCACATTTACAATTTTGGCACCACCAGCCTGTTTATTACTATGGGAACTCTTGAAAAAAAGGTTGAAAAGGTTAACGGTGAGTTTAAAGAGGTTAAATATATCCCCCTTGGTATTGTAATGGATGAACGCATTGCCAGCGGGTTGTATTATTCAAGGGCCTTTAGAAGATTTGTCTCTATTTTATCTAACCCTGAGATACTTGAAACTGCGCCTGAAACCATCGAATACGATTTGCCATTTAAAGAAAAAGGTAAATTCTTTTAACCAAGCACTACAAACGCAATACCAAAGATTTCAAGGTGTTGCGTTTTTTATTATTTAGGTACTTTACTGTTAATAATATTTGTTGTATTATATATAAGAATTATATTTTCTTTTATAAGTAAAGAGGCGAACTTTAAATGAAAATTGTTATTATCGGCCTTGGAACAATAGGCAGAACAATACTCAAAAGTCTTTCCGGAGAAGACCATACTATTACTATTATTGATGAAGATAAGGATAAAATTGAAACCCTTATCGAACGTTATGACGTATCGGGAATAGTTGGTAACGGCGCTTGCAGTGACATTCAGAAAGAAGCCGGTGTTAGCGGTGCTGATTTGGCCATTGTTTTAACAAATAGTGATGAGCTTAATATTTTCGCATGCCTTGTTGCAAAAAAGGTTGGCGTTAAAAACACCATTGCGAGAGTTCGAAACCCAGACTACCGCAAACAAATTGTTGAAATGAAGGATGAACTCGGCATCTCAATGATTGTTAACCCCGAAAAGGACACCGCAAACGAAATTTTTAGTCTTATCAACCTTCCCTCAATTGCTCAGGTTGAACGTTTTGCCAAAGGTAGAGCTCTGCTTGTTGAAGTTGTTGCAGAAAAGGGTTGTTCTCTTGTTGGTGAAAGCCTTATAACGCTTGGAAAGAAACTGGGTTCTAAAGTTCTTATTTGCGCTGTTCAGCGTGATAACAAGGTTTATATCCCTTCAGGTAACTTTGTTATTAACGAAGGTGATAGAGTTCACTTTACGTCTGATGCCAATTATTTGCGCGACTTTTTATCGGAAATCAACCTTATTAAATCTCCCCTTAAGAATATTATGATTGTTGGCGGTAATAAAATTTCTTATTACCTTGCCAGTGAACTGTCGAAAAAGAAATATCGCATCAAACTTATCGAAAGCAATAAGGAAATCACCGAAGAATTAGCCGAACTATTGCCGCGCGTTACTGTTATTAATGGCAACGGCACACAGCACGACCTTTTATTAGAAGAAGGCATTGAAGCAATGGATGCTTTTGTTGCGCTTACAAACATTGATGAAGAAAATATGGTTGTGTCAATGTTTGCCGATAAGATGAATGTTAAAAAAATCATTGCACAAATTAAAAGCGAAGACCTTTACGGAATGCTGGGCGAGCTTGGAATTAAAAACACCGTTTCGCCTAAAGATATTGTTGCAAGCCGCATCACAACCTACATTCGCGCACTTGCGAACACACGCGGTAGTAACGTTTTAACAATGTACCGCCTGCTTAACAATCAGGTTGAGGCGCTTGAATTCCTTGCAAAAAAGCATGAAAAGATTTATAACACACCATTAAAAGACCTAAATATCAAAGAAAACTGCTTGGTTGCGTGCATTATCAGAAAGAACGAAGTTATCATCCCCGACGGTAACACAAGCATTATGCTTGGCGATAACGTTATTGTTGTTACAACACACAAAAACTTCGATGATTTAACCGATATTTTCGAATGAGGCAAAAACTTATGAATTATATTAAGCTTGGAAGAATATTAGGCAAAATAATGATTTTAGAAAGCTTGTTAATGCTCGCTCCCCTTGCGGTTAGCCTTATTTACAAAGAACCTTTCACACATATTTTAGCCTTTATTATACCCGTTTTGGGTTTAGCAGCGCTTGGCTATTTGCTGCAGATTCCAAAGCCTCGCAGAAACACCTTTTATCAAAAAGAAGGTTTTGCATTAACCGCGCTTGCTTGGCTTGTTTTTGCGCTTTCAGGTGCTATCCCATTTGTAATTAATGGCGAAATCCCAAAATTTATCGACGCATTTTTTGAAATAATGTCGGGCTTTACAACTACGGGTGCCAGCATTGTAACCGATGTTGAGGCACTTTCACACTCAACACTTTTCTGGCGCAGTTTTTCGCATTGGATTGGCGGAATGGGAATTCTTGTTTTTGTGCTTATATTTATTCCCGAAAGCAACGAAGGCTCATCTATGCACCTTTTACGTGCTGAAAGCCCCGGCCCGCAGGTTGGTAAAATTGTTTCAAAAATGAAGGTTACAACAAGAATACTTTACCTTATTTATTTAGGGCTAACTGTTCTTGAAATTATCATTTTAATGTTCGATAAACCTATCCCCGGGCATGAAAGCGAGCAATTCTTCTATAGTCTGCTTGCAAGCTTCGGCTCTGCAGGCACAGGTGGATTTGGCTTTATAAACGGCAGTATGGAACAATTAAATCCTTTTTCACAATACGTAATAGCAACATTCTTATTGTTGTTCGGGTGTAATTTCAGCCTATATTATCTATTGCTTATAGGTAAAATCAAAACCGTTTTAAAAAGTCAGGAATTAAAAGCTTATCTATTCACAGTAGCAGCTGCTGTTTTACTGATTTTCTTAAGCTTAAATGCGAGAATCGAAACCTTTTCGCAGATTTACACAACAGAAGAAACTTTTAGGCATTCATTTTTCCAGGTTGCATCAATTTTAACAACAACCGGCTTTACTACAACTGATTACAATGTTTGGCCTACAGCCGCGACAACCATTTTGGTTTTATTAATGCTTGTCGGTGCTATGGCAGGCTCAACCGCGGGCGGCATTAAGGTTTCAAGAGTTGTTATTGCATTTAAAGGGATATTCAACAACTTTAAAAAGTTGATTGACCCTCACTATGTTCCAAACACCAAGTTAGAGGGAAAAACGCTGCAATCAAGCACTATGTATTCTGTTTTCTCTTTTATAACTTTATATTTCATCATAATAGTTATTGCAACATTAGTGCTATCGTTCGACCCAATAAATGGTGAGATTCTGTCCATTACATCCGATGCCGGCGAATACACGGTAAAACACGGCTTTTTGAGCAATTTCTCATCGGTAATAGCCTGCATTTCTAACATTGGCCCCGCTTTAGAATCAACCGGCCCATACGCAAGCTATGCCGAGTTCAGCGGCGTATCAAAGTTAATTCTATCATTTATTATGATGATAGGAAGGCTTGAGATTTTGCCTGTGTTCGTTCTATTTAGCCCAAGAACATGGAAAAGAGTATAACTATATAAAATAACAGCCGACTGCCTATTATAGGTACAGTCGGCTGTTTGCTTATTTCAATAAGTTACTAATGCCATCAAAAGGATTTAAGCTACGTTTTAATATGCCGTTTATATGCGCAATCGCAACGCCGTAATTAACAATAGGAACACCCGAATTCACCGCTTTTTCAATACGGCTTTTCATTGCCGATTCATTCAGCATACATCCACCGCAGTGAACAATTAATTTGAAATTCGATAAATCATCAGGGAATTCGTTGCCTGAAGTAAAAGAAAAATCAGGCTTTGCACCGCTGAATTTTTCAATCCAATTCGGCATTTTTACTGTTCCAATGTCATTACATTGGCGGTGGTGAGTGCAGCCTTCAGCAATTAACACCTTATCGCCGTCTTTCAAATTTTCGAGTGCTCGCGCACCGTTTACAAGCGTTTCTAAATCACCTTTATAGCGCGCCATAAGTATTGAAAACGACGTTAATGGGATATTATCTGGTGTATCTTCACTTACGCGTTTAAAGGCCTGCGAATCGGTTATAACCATTCGTGGTTTTTGCTTTATGCTTTCAAGGGTATGCACAAGCTCGGTTTCACGGCAGGTTACGGCAACAGCATTAGCATCAAGAATATCTCTAATAACCATTTGCTGCGGTAAAATCAGCCTGCCCTTCGGCGCTGATTCATCAATTGGAATCACAAGCACAATAATATCGCCACTGTCAATAAGATCGCGCACAAGAAAACGCTGGCTCTTTTTTTTGCTTGCAAATTCGCCTAAGCGCTCTTTAAGCGCATTTATACCTTCGCCCGTAACAGCGCTTACATATACCGAATTAGTTGCTACGTTTGAGTTTTTTTCAACCAAATCAATTTTGTTATAAACAATTATAAAATCTATCTTACGCTGGGTAAATTCGTTGATAAGTTCTTTATCAAGCTCGCTTAAGCCAACCGCCGAATCAACAACCAAAACTGCAATATCAGTTTCGTTTAGAATATCACGCGCTTTTTTAACGCGAAGTAGCCCAAGCTGTCCTTCATCGTCGAGCCCCGGGGTATCAATAATAACAACCGGGCCGAGTGGCAAAAGCTCCATAGATTTTTTAACAGGGTCGGT
>JAZNGF010000054.1:0-71572 GCA_045576295.1 Acutalibacteraceae bacterium
CTGCGGCTGATATAATAACGCCGTTCATTTGGAGAGGTATCGAAGTGGTCATAACGGGGCTGACTCGAAATCAGTTTGCGAGCAATCGCACAGGGGTTCGAATCCCCTCCTCTCCGCCAACAAAAAACGCACTTTTGTCTATCGACAAAGGTGCGTTTTTTGAATGATGTTTGCCTTCGGCAAATGATGTTGGCTACGCCAATGATGTTTCCTTCGGAAATGATGTCGCTTCGCTAATGCTTTAGTGCAAACATCGCATCATTGCGAGAAAAACGAGCAGCATCATTATGCGAAGCATAACATCATATCGCCACAAGGCGATACATCATTGAAAAATGTTAATTATTATAGTATGTGAAAGTATAGTTAAATTTAGTCCATTTCTCCGCAAAGCTGTAAAACGCAGGCGGCGGCAACAAGCGGTGCGGTTTCGCAGCGAAGTATGCGTTTGCCAAGGGTTGCGCTTGCAGCACAAGCAGCGTTTGCGGTTGCTTCTTCATCTAACGAAAATCCACCTTCCGGGCCTATTACAATTGCAATGTTTTTATGCTGCGGTTTTATTAAATCTTTTAATGGAAACCCGCCGCGTTCACAAAAGAATATTGAAAGGTCAAACTTTTGTAGTTCTTTTGTGCATTCTTCAAAGGTTAAAAGGCTTTGAACCTTAGGTATAACCCCGCGGCCGCTTTGGCCTGCAGCTTCGGCTGCAATCTTCTGCCAGCGGTCGATTTTCTTTGCAATTGATTTACTATCGGGCCTGGAAACACAGCGCTCGGATAATACTGGAACAACGGCTTTAACGCCAATTTCGGTTGCTTGGCGCACAATAAGGTCCATTTTATCGCTTTTGGGCAGGCATTGGAACAGTGTTAAGCTTGTGCCAGCCTCGGTTGCGTTGGGCCTGCTTTCAATTATTTCTAACTCAACATTTGCAGGGTCGGCCGATAAAATCTTGCAGGTGTAGTCGGTTCCGGCTGTGTCGCTAACCACTAAAGTGTCGCCAACGCTCATCCGTAGCACGCGAATAATATGCGCAGCATCCTGCCCTGTGATGTTAGGGCTTTCTTTTAAATTTTCTTTGAAAAAGCGAGGCATATATTTCTCCTTAAACTATAATTATTCACTCCCGTACTGGGTGATGTAATTAATCAATGTCTTCATCATCAAGCACCGTGTCATCAACAATAAATCCGCCGGGTATTCCGCCATAGTAGCCTTGGTCACGTCCGGTATGATCAATTTCTTTGAAGAATTCTTCGTCTGATATATCGGGTGAGGTTGCTTTGGTTGGGGTTTGAGTTTCTTCGGTGGGGTTATTATCAGTTGGTGTGATAATAAGTTCCTCTTCGTTGGCAATGTCTTCGGGTGGTGTGTCGCCTGAGTTTTCGGGGGTGCTTTCATCTTGAGAATTTACAATATCGGCCATTTCATAGGTTAAAAATTTGCTTTTTAGCTCTTCGCCTTCGGGGTATTCAGGTGTGAATAAAGCAGGCTTAATCTTTTTAACTATAAACATGGTGATAATATAAATTGCAAAAAGAGAGAACGCAGCAAGCGATATTTTCACGCCAAGGTTTAATCCGGGGGTGTTATATGTGAAAACTATTTCATTCTCGCCCTTTTCGCAAAGCACTGCCATAAAGCCCACATTTACCTTTTCGATTTCTGCAGGTTTGCCGTTAACGGTTGCGCTAAAGCCTTTATCATATGGAACCGAGAAGAACACAAGGTTATCATCTTTAAGCGTTATAGAAGCCTTGAACCCGTAATTCGTGTATTCAAAATTGCTGCAGGAGTTTTCGGCAAGTTTTTTGCAGTCGGCTGCGTAGTTTTCATAATCAAATTCAACCTTTTCAAGCTTGCTGTCAAGTGAAATGTTGCCAATATCATAATCACTTTTAATCGAGGGTAAAACATTACGATATTTCGTTATTTGTTTGCTATCAAGTAAAATCGCCTTAAGCATCATTTCATCGATATGCTCGTCGCCGAAATATTTTGCATCGGGCTCGGTCATATAATAATCATAGGCAAAGCCCATGGGGATATAGTTGTAATTTTCGTAAATATCGTGCCCACTTTCGCTGCCTTTGTAGGTGTAGCCGGGCATAAGGGTTCCTTCAGCGGTTTCAAAGGGCTTTTGCCCTTGAAGGTTTAAAACATATTTAACCGAAAGCAACGGGCGTATAGACTCAAGTTCTGCCGATGGGCGCGAGGCCACAGAACGGTCTTCTCCTAAAAACTCGTAAAATTCGGTTACAGATGACGGAACAATTGAATGGAAGGCGTTGATGCTTCTAAACCCATAAAACATGGCGGTATTGTCAACCGAATCGTAGGTGTCAACCCTGAATCCGCCGTCATCATCTAAATCAATTTCTCCTTCAATCAGCGAATCAATCATTACATCTTTTATAAGGTAGGAATGGCTTTGGCCGCTTGAAATAAAAAATGCCGTGTAAAGCACCGTTATAACCATACAAATGGGTATTGCGGTTTTGTAGAAGAATTTTATATTATTTTTAATTAACGGTATTAAAATTCCCACAATAATAAGCGAAATCAAAGCAACAGCAGCGGTTATTATAAACCTGAAAAGATAAACGCCATCTTCAGATTGGGTATAGAGCCCTAAAGTAATATTGCCGCCGTCGTTCTTAGCGGGGAATAGTGCAACAACCAAGGTAATTCCAAGGGTTATGAAAAGGCACCAACGATAAGCCGACCACCAGTTAACCTCGCGGTCTTCAATGGACATAGCTGTTGAAAGTGCCATCATAAGAATCGGCATATAGAACCAACGCGCGTAATATGCGGCGTTTAGGGCATAAAATGCGCTGTTAAGAACGGGCACCAAAGCCATAAAAATCATAACACCTATAACTCGGCGCAACCAGTGCCCGCGTTTGCCCTGCATCCAGGTGAAGACACCTGTCATTCCCATAAGTGGCAGCCAGCCCCCAAGGCTTGACCATTTAACATCGGCTTCGGGGAAGAATACAGGTTTTGCAGGAAGGTCGGGCGGGAAGAAGAAGCACTGAATAATGTTTCCGTAAATTGATTCCTTGCCATATAAAATTCCGCCCCAGCCGGTTAAAAACTCGGTGATGCGGCCGTTGCCTAAAATTGCCCCAAGCGCAGGCAAAAGCAACGCGGCCGACATTGCAAGCCCCAAAACGCATTCAAACATCATAAGAAGAAATCTTCCGAATGAGAACTTCCAACAGCCCGAAAGCATTTTTATAAGGTAGTATATTATAACGAAAACAACCATTCCGAAGAAAAAGAAGTAGTTAATAAATGCGGCGGCAAACACCGTTAGAGCTAATACTCCGTGGC
The DNA here is from genome assembly GCA_045576295.1 of Acutalibacteraceae bacterium. Classification (GTDB taxonomy): domain Bacteria; phylum Bacillota; class Clostridia; order Oscillospirales; family Acutalibacteraceae; genus CAVALG01. The sequence continues at coordinate 3,340 of JAZNGF010000054.1, forward strand.
GCTTTTCGGCGCAGAAAAGTTCAACCCCTAAAAGAAGCAGAGGAAATACTATAATAACCTCGTGAAAGTGGTTGAAGAATATGTTATAAACACTAAAACCCGAAAAGGCGTATAAAAGCCCACCGAGCATTGCGGCTTGTGGTGCTTTTGTGAACCTGCGAATGTAGAGGTATGCTGTTAGTGCGGCAAATGCAAACTTTAAAATAAGCAGCGGGCCTAAAAGGTAGGGAACAAAATTATTAGGGAACAATAATGTAACCCAGAAAAACGGGCTACCTAAAAGGTAAAAGCTATATGAACCAATGAAATTAGCGCCAAGGTCGGTTGTGCTGCTCCAAAAAATGTTGCCCGAGCGCACAGCTTCATGGCAAGACTGGTAAAATGGGATTTGTTGAACATTAAAATCCCCAAAAAATATAAAATACCCATCGTGCATTAACATAAAGGGTATAAAGCAAAGGCTGGCGGTTAAAAGTGCAACCAAAAACGTTGCAAGGCCAAGTCCTCTTTCTTTTTTTAAGCTTGTAACTTTCATTACACAGTGTTCTCCTGTAAAAATTATTATATTGATATTGTATCATTTTATGGTATAATAATCAATATGATTATGCTATGTTAGAAGAGTAATTATGTTTGGCGGTGATAGAGTGAAATCGCATTTTTATGCAGTTTTATTTAGAATGAAATATATAAATCGTTGGGCGCTAATGCGCAACACCGGCGAAGAAACTTTAAGTGAGCATTCTCTTGAAACCGCCTTTATAGCTCATGCCTTGGCAGTTATTTCAAATAAACGGCTTGGAAAAAATTTTAACCCTGAAAGAGCGGCACTATTAGCACTGTTTCATGATACTCCTGAAATCATAACCGGTGATCTGCCAACCCCTGTTAAATATTACAACAGTGAAATAGCTTCTTCTTATAAAATGATTGAAGATGAAGCTATTAAAAAGATTGTTTCTTTGGCTCCCGAAGATATGCAGGAGGAATTTGAAGGCATATACTATGAAACCGACACGGAACTTATTAAGTTGGTTAAGGCGGCTGATAAAATTTCAGCACTTGTCAAGTGCCTTGAAGAACTTAAGATGGGTAATCGCGAGTTTGCTGTTGCCGAGTCTACAACAAGAGAGAAGATTAAGTCTCTTAATTGCGCGGCAGCCGATATTTTTGTTGATGAATTTATCGGCAGTTTTTCGCTTTCTCTTGATGAGCAGGGGATTTTATAAGTTCGCAACCCTAAACGCAATTAACCGTTACTTCTAATTTGGAGTGAAAGGAATTTTAAAATGAGTGTTAAAACCAGAATTTGTTATGGATGTATGAACCGCGTTGAGGATGGAGAGCCTTGCCCAATCTGCGGAAAAGATGTTAACGAACAAAATCCTGAAAATCTTTTGCAACACGGGCACCTATTGGCTAACAGATATATTATTGGAAGTGTTATAGAATCAAACGGCGAGGGTGCAACATATATAGCTTTCGACCGTGAGAAGAAAGCTGTTGTGAGGGTGCATGAGTTTTTCCCCACCGGGCTTTGCACAAGGCATGAAAACGGCACGGTTTTAGTTAATGATGCTGATTCATATACATATAACTCCTGCCTTATGAAGTTTATCGAGCTTCATAAAAGCCTTACAAAGCTTTGCGATAATCCTGCACTTTTAACAATTGAAAATATTTTTGAAACCGGTTCAACCGCCTATACAGTAACCGAAAACATTCCCGCTGTTACACTTCGCGAGTTTTTAATCAAAAACGGCGGAGTTTTGAGTTGGGAACAGGTTAGAACATTATTTGTGCCAATTATGTCGGCTTTAAGTGATATGCATGCCGAAGGAATTCTTCACCGCGGCATTTCCCCTGATACATTGCTTGTTGGAAATGACGGAAAAATGCGAATTTCCGGTATTTGCATTCCTGAAGAACGCACCGCTGATAGCTGCATGACTTCGCAACTTTTTCCAGGGTTTGCAGCTATCGAACAATATGGTAAGGCAGGGGATGAAGGCGAATCCACAGATGTTTACGGCCTTTGTGCTGTGATTTACAGGGCTGTTGTGGGTAATCCGCCGCCTGAGGCGCTTCAAAGATTAGAAGAAGACCGTATGACCATTCCTTCAAAATTGGTTAAAGAGCTGCCGCAGTCTGCGCTTGAAATGTTAGCGGGCGGGTTGCAATTCCTGCCTGAAGATAGAACCCCCGATATTGCTCAAATAAAAAATGTTATGTCGTTGGGCGGGGATAACAAAAAGCATAAGCAGGAAGCAAAGCATGAGCCACGCTCAAACGATAAGAAAAAGAAGAGCGGAAACGCGAAATACGCTATCATTTCTGCGGTTATAACCGTTGTAATACTTATCGGAATGGTAGTTGCTATCTGGTTGGTTACCAACGGAAACAACGAAAAAGAAGAAAAGGTTTCATCGAAGGTTGAGGTTAACACCTCTTCATCAAGTGAAGAAAGCTCGTTAGAACCTGTTGACAACACTAAGTATTACGAGGTTCCAAATTTAGCTGGGTTAACCTACAAAGATATTGTAGGCAATGAAAACTATACCGATTATTTTAAAATTATTTTAAAGGCAAAAGAGTATAGCAGCAGCGTGCAAAAGGGGCAGGTTGTATCCCAATCACCTGCTGCGGGGCAAAAGGTTGCCAAAGATACTGAAATTGCTATTGTAGTCAGCCTGGGGAGTGCCGAAGTTAATATACCGAATGTTATAGGTCTTGACCCTGATAAAGCCATTATAGAGCTAATGAGGGCAGGATTTGCTTATGAAAACATTGAAATAAGCGAAAGATACGATGAAAATGCACAGCCCGGTGTTATTATCAACGCAACACCGTCTTCCGGCAAGGTGAATGTTGACAGTATTATTAAAATGGATGTTAATTCTTATAAAGGTGAAGAGTATTCGGGCGATGCTCAGAACAGTTCCACACAGGGCACAACTTCGGAAAATAGTGGTTCTCAAGAACAATAGAACAAAAAAGCACGATGCACAATTTTGTGCACCGTGCTTTTTATTAGTTTTAATCAAGTATTTTTGTAGGCATTACAAACGTCAGCTGCTTCGCCAATCATTTTTATTTTGCCCTTTTCAAGCCACATACAGTGCTTGCAAAGCCTTTCAATTTGCTCAATCGAGTGAGATACAATTATAACCGTTGTATCGTCGTTTATCATTTTGTTGATTCTGTCTTCACATTTTTGTTGGAAATGGAAGTCGCCAACGGCTAATATTTCGTCAACGATAAGTATATCGGGCTTAGTCATAGTGGCAATTGCAAAACCAACGCGAGCCACCATACCTGATGAGTAATTTTTCATAGGAGTATCAAGGAATTCGGCCATTTCGGAAAATTCAACGATTTCGTCGAACTTTTCATCCATAAATTTTTTAGAATACCCAAGTACCGAACCATTAAGGTAGATGTTTTCCCTTGCGGTTAAATCCATATCGAATCCAGCGCCAAGCTCAATAAGCGGGGCGATGGTGCCGGCGGTTTCAACTGTGCCCATAGTGGGGGATAGGATGCCCGATATTATTTTAAGCGTTGTGCTTTTGCCGCATCCATTAAGCCCAACGATACCGAAAACGTCGCCCTTTTTTATGTTGAATGATACATTATCAACAGCAACGAAACGTTCAAAGCGCAGCTTTTTTGAAACTAACTTAAGAAAATATTCTTTAAGGCTTTCAAGCTTTTCTTTGCACATATTAAAATGCATAGAAACATTTTTTACTTCAACAGCATTTTCTTTGTTCATCGTAAATCCCCCTTCCTTAAATGTGAAGAATAAAGTTCTTTTGGGCTTTTTTAAAGATAAGCGAACCGATTAATAGAGTAGATACAGAAATTGCTATGCATATAAGGTTCTCATTTAGAGAAGGTATGGTGTTGCGCATCATAACATCCCTGAAGTACTTAACAAAATGGTAAAGCGGATTGCATTTTACAACAGTATAAACAAACTTGTTGTTTGCAATCAGGCTTTCAGGGTAAATAATGGGGGTAAGGTACATCCACACCGTTAAAAGCACACTGTAAAGGTGCATAATATCTCTAAAGTATACCGTTAAAGCACTTAAAATAAGGCTGAATCCAACCGAGAACATAAAGCAGTAAATTATTGGCAACGGAGCTAAAAGCATCGACCAACTCGGGTAAACGCCCTGGAACAGCATTACCGCGATAACTGCAATCAGGCTGAATAAAAAGTTAATTAAAGCAAAAATACACTTTTCAAGGGGGAAGATGTATTTAGGTATGTATACCTTTTTAATAAGGGGGGCCGAACTTATTACCGACATCATAGATATGGAGGTGGCTTCTGAAAAGAAATTCCATATAGATGCACCAATAATGTAATATGTTGCAAAGTTTTCAACGGGAACTTTTAATAAAAGCCCGAAAACCTGTGTTAAAACGATCATTGTGAAGAGCGGATTTAAAATGCTCCACATAATGCCTAAAACCGAACGGCGGTATTTTAATTTTATATCCTTTGTTGAAAGGTTTAGAAGCAATGGGAAGAACTTTTTAAAATCAACAAAAAATTTTTTAAAGCCTTTAAAACAAGTATTCATTAACTTCTCCTATCTTCTTTTTTAACAAAAGCGTTTACTTATGATAGTTTGCACAATTAATCTGTTGATTTCACCCTAAAGTCAGAGTGCTCAAGACTAAAGTTGGGATTAAAATATGGGTCTCCTGCTTCAAGAGCATCTTTCCAACGAGTTTTGAAGTTGTTCACTTCGTTATTAAAACGGTCTCTCTTTTGCCCGGAGTTATCCGAGCCTCGGGATTTAGATTCATAGTGGTAAAGTTCAGCAAACGGTGTCCATACGATTTTGTAGCCCTCTTTCTGTATGCGTAAACAGAAATCTACATCATTATATGCTACCGCGAATCCTTCGTCAAGACCGCCTACCTTTTCCCAAACATCGCGGCGCACCATCATACAAGCGGCTGTTACAGCCGACAGGTTTTGTGTATAGCATAATCTTCCCATATAGCCCAACTCTTGTTTGGGGATTTTGTAGAAGATATGCCCTGCAACTTTGTCAGAACCCATGCCTAAAACTATTCCAGCGTGTTGAATAGTATTATCAGGGTAGTAAAGTTTTGCACCAACCGCGCCTACATAGTTATGTTGAGCGTGCATTAACAGTTCTTCAATCCAGTTAGGGGTAATAATTTCGGTGTCATTATTGAGCATAAGGAAATAATCGCCCGATGCCTGCGAGGCTCCATAGTTATTCAGTTTTGAGAAATTGAATGGAATGTCGAGTGATACGATTTTAATTTTCGGGTTTTGCTTTATTTCTTCGTAATATTCCAAAACATTGTCGTTAGATCCATTGTCGACTATAATTATCTCATAATTAGGGTAAGTGGATAATGCCAAAATAGATGTTATGCAACGCTTTAAATCGTTTTTGTGATTTTTGTTAGGTATAATAATGCTAACTTTGTGGAAATTTGTTATTTCGTAGTGAACTTCATAAATGGTTGGAAACGCTCTTGAACTTTTAACCAAAGCGTTACATCCATTTTGCGCAATATTGTCTCTAACGGCACTGATACCGGCATTAATCGCGTATGCCTTCGATTCTATATCCAATGCTACAGAATTGGGGTGAGAACGCCAAAAATATAATATTTTTGGTATATGCACAATTGTTTTGGCGTTATCGGTTAATCGTAAAATCATATCATGATCTTGGCTTCCGTCGTATTCATGGCGGAACAAGCCGGTTTGATCAAGTATTTTTTTATTGAACACTGAAAAATGGCAGATATAATTGTTTGCAAGCAGGTTTTCGTGTGCGTAATCCGGCTTGTAATGTGCTGTAATGATTTTATTTATATTTGGGCTTTCAAAAGTTGCTTCATCTGTATAAATAAAATCGGCACCTTTTTCACAAATTTCCTTCATAACCGAAAATAGTGCTGAAGGATGGAGAATGTCATCGTGATCAAATAGAGCTATATAATCACCGGTTGCCATTTTAATACAAGCATTGGTGTTTTCTGAAATCCCAAGATTCTTCTCAAGTTTTTTATATACAATCCTATTATCATTCTCATAGTGTTGTGAGATGTACTCTTCAACCTCGGGATGTTTCGCATCACTGCCGTCAGCCAAACATAATTCCCAGTTTTTATAGGTTTGCGCTTGAACCGAATCGATCATTTCTTTTAGAAAATCAATAGGGGTGTTATAAAGCGGCACCAAAATACTGAATTTTATATCCAGATTAAATTTCGTTCCCTCTTCAAATTTTCTTTGTTTTTCGGTAATTGTGGAAGAAATTGAGGTGGCAGTATTTTTTTTGATGCGGCGGAATAATTCGCGTGGCCCAAAAGAAAACAGTATCTGTAATGCTTTTATTATGTTACGGGTGAAAACAAACCTATTTAATGCTTTTTTTGCTTTTTCGGTCGTTATGCGGAATGGTTTGGTTATTTTCCAATATTGTGAAGACAATATTTGTTGATTTTTAATCGACGCTTCTACAAGCCTTTCGTTAAGCTGAGCGTAGTTTTGTTGTAGCGCATAAATATCGTTGTCTTTTTGGTCAATAACTCTTTTTAATTCGCTATTCTTTGCTTTTATTTTGAAAATTTCGCGGTCAATAGAATTAAAGGTTTGTACTTTGCTTAGAATGTTAGTTGAAAGGCTATAAAACCTATCAGCGTTTTCTGTGCTGTTGTCGGCTACATTTTTGGGGCTGGTTATATGTGTAAATATATCATCGAAAAGTTGATTAATGCTTGCTGTTGTTTTTGTAAGATTTGGACTGAAATTTTCGCCTTCGAATATTTTGTAAGAAATCTTTACAAGCTCGTTACCGTTGTCAACCGCAAATTCACCTATGTTATATTGACTAAAGGCTTCATGTGGTTTAAATGATTGGCTGCAGTTATAACATATCGATTTTTTACAGTAAGATATTGTTGTTATAGCTGCATCTAAATTTGTTCCTATATAGATCTCGCACCCTGCAAGTAAAGCGGTCTTTTCTAATGTGGTTAGATCTTTATCCAATTGCTTGCATAGCTTTCCTGATCTTTGGTTAAAATCATTCATAAAAAGGGCATCATATTCTTCTTCTCCTAATGGTAGAAAGACGATTTCTAACCCTCTGGATTTTAGTTTTTCAACAAGAGCTTTAAGATAAATTTCATCCTCTTGTGGTGTTGATGCATTAAAATTCAGAACTGCATAAGGAGTGTTTAAATCGAAGCTTTTCCTAATTTTATCAAGTTCTGATATTTCAATAAATTCAGATACTGAGCCTGCTATATCAGGAAATAGATTAACATTTGGTGCATCTACACCTTTGAGTGAAGAAAACAAGTTGTTTTTGGAAGTTTCATCACTTAATGAAATATAGTTGGCTTTTTCTATTAAAAAATGGGTGAGCTCAACTAAGCCCTCTTCTATCTGTTGAGGCACCTGCGGTAAACTGTATAATAATTTTATATTGTGTTTAATTGCAAAGTTCGACGGGTAAAGCCATGTGTCTGAATTTTTGTAGAATAATGTATCGTTTGAGTCGGGTAATGATAGGGGAACAGTTTCATAACTGATTGTTGCTCCACTTCCGATAATAACTGCATCAAAGGGGTGTATTTTATGGACTCTTTCCATATCATAGATTGAATAAACTTCTGTGTTACCTTCATCATACTGAGAACTGTTAGGTGAAAACAGGAAAAGTTCAAAATCAAGGCCTCTTTTTTTCATTGCTTTCTTTAAAATTTCGGGCAATAATAAATCACCATAATTTTTAAGATCAAACCTGCCCGAAAGGGCTATATTATACTTCATAAAGCGCTACCTTCCTATGTATGCAATATTATGATTATTACATTATTATACCATAAAATGAAACAATATCAATAGAAATTATTCATTAACATATACCATATTATAAAAATGTAAGCTAACTTGACAAAATGTGTCTTGGCGCTTACAATAACATTAAATTTTTGCTTATTTAAGGGGAAATTTATGGATATTTTAAAATTTATAGAGAGTATAAGAACGCCGTTTTTTGATGCTGTTTTTTCTGTCATTACGCGGCTTGGGGAATCGGCTGTTACGATTGTTTTGATACTGCCGATATTCTGGTGTATTAATAAAAAATTGGGGTATAAATTTATATATTCGGCGCTTTATTCGTTAGGGGTTAACCAGTTTTTGAAAATCCTTGCTAAAAGGCCCCGCCCTTGGGTGCAGGACCCAATGTTCAAGCCCGTAAAAGGGGCGAAAGGCGCTGCAACAGGCTATTCTTTCCCAAGTGGGCACACTGCAAATGCGGCAGTGCTTTTTGGGAACCTATTGGCTTTTTTTAAGAAGGTGTGGGTTCGCGACATTTTTGCGGTAATTCTTTTATTGATTGCCTTTTCAAGGTTATACCTTGGTGTTCACTTTTTGTCAGATGTCTTGTTTTCGCTTATAATTACATTCATTATTGTGGCGGCCGTTTCCAAAACTTTAGATTTAGCCGAAAACAGCAAAACTGCCGAAATAATACTTAACACCTGCCTTGTTGTGCTATCGGTTGCTTTGCTTGTTTACTGTGTTAGCACTTCGGGTTCCGAAGCTGAATCAAAACACGCCTTAAAAAACGCCTACACTATGGTAGGTGTCACTTTGGCGGTGGTGGCTTCAAGGCTTATTGATAAATATTATACCCGTTTTTCTGTGAAAGCTCCGCTTCCGGTTCAGGTGTTTAAAGTGGTTTTAGGCGCAGCGCTTACCCTGTTAATCAGGCTTGCGCTTAAATATGCGTTCTCATTTATAGGCTTAAGTGGCTACGTTGCCGATTCGGTTAGATATTTTATAATTGCGTTATTTGCGGCGGGTGTTTGGCCTGCAACCTTTAAACTTTGGGTTAAACTTTATAAAAAAATTAAATCTTAATGCAAAAAAGCGCAGCGGCACATTTGTGCTGCTGCGCTTGAAGTTTTTATCTTATTTGAAAAATAGCGGTAATTTATTTAAGAAAATAATGTCATCGCGGTCGGCTGCGTCACCTTCGGCTAACACGCAGGCTGTTGCAACCTCTTGTCCGCCTGCAAGTTCAACTAACCTGCGTGTGGCGGCAAGTGATTCCCCTGTTGACACAACATCGTCAACAATAAGAACACGTTTGCCTTTAAGCATGTTAACCTCATCTTCCCCGAAATATAATTTCTGCGGGCGCTGAGTGGTTATAGAAACAACATCAACCTCGATGGGGTTTATCATATAAACTTTTGTGCCCTTTCTGGCAACAACATAAGGTTTGCCTGATTGGCGCGAAATTTCATAAGCTAAAGGAATGCTTTTAGCTTCGGGTGTTGCAATAACATCAAATTCGGGGCATTTTTTAATAAGTTCTGTGGCGCTGGCAACTGTTACCTCGGTGTTGCCAAAAAGAATAAACGCCGCAATAGAAAGGCTGTCGCTCACTTCGCATAAGCGCAGTTTGCAGTCAACCCCTGCAATGTTCATTGAATAAAATTCACTCATAATCGCTACTCCTATTATAATTCAAAGCCTTTGGCAAATTTTTTAAACCGGGGTGCAATTTCAAAATATCGGTTTATAAATTTGCTGAAAAAGCCAATTAATGTGCCGTTAATTACGGCTGTTATTACGGTGCCAATTCCTATGCCTTTTATGCCACCGAAAATTAAAAGTGTCATTAAAACAGAAATAACTAAAAACGAAAGGTCATATATCGTTTTGAATTTCGACTGATTTAATGAATACTTTTCCGAAACGCCTTTCACAAACAGGTCGTAAATTTGTGGGTATATGTATGTTTTAAAGAACAGTGCAATAGACAAGGTGGTTGTGAGAATGCCCACTGCAAAATAGCATATACGAAGCGGCATTGAAAGGGAACCTGCAGGTGTGATTTCGGGGTTGAAGTGAGGTATAATAAAGCGCCATAAATCAAGAAAAGCGCCGTATATTAACCCTGTTACAAATGAAAATAGGTAAGTGATTTTCACCCTTTTTATTAAAATGCAAAAAACAATTAACAATAGCGCCTGAACAATATATTCAGCCTGGCCAAAGCTTAAAAAACTCAATTTAAGGCTTAAAATGTAGGCGGGTGCCACAATCATCGAAACGCCAAAATCGGTGCAGGTAACCATCGCAACAGAAAGTGAAAGCAGTATAACTGCAAATAAGTATACTGCTTCACTTGATATTTTCAACTTTTTCATAATCAACCGGGGGGCCACTGCAGGTATCTGCGTGCAAGCAGGTGGAAATGAAGGTGGCCAACTGTTTGGCCGCCGTCTTCACCGCAGTTGTTAACAACCCTGTATCCATTTTCAAGGTTGTTGTCGCGTGCGATTATTGCCACTGCTTCAAAGATTTTTGCAATTAAGTGGCTATTATCAGCTGTTATTTCATCGGCCGATTTAATGTGCTCTTTTGGAACAATAACAGCGTGAAACGGCGCTTGCGGAGCAATGTCTGCAAAGGCATACACATATTCGTTTTCGAATATTTTTGTGCTGGGAATATCGCCGTTTATAATTTTACAAAAAAGGCAGTCTTCCATAGTTTTCTCCCTCTGATTATTTAATCATATCTGCAATAATATCTTTAGCCTTGGTTAAAGCTTCATCAAGTTTCGCTAAGTCTTTAGCGCCTGCCATAGCAAAGTCGGGTTTACCGCCGCCTTTACCACCTGCAATAGCCGCAACCATACCAACAGCCTTGCCCGACATAACGCCGGCCTTAACAGCATCTGCACCGGCTGCTACTGCAATTGTTGCGCTTTCACCGTTTACCGATGCGATAACGCATGCACAGCCAGGGTCTTTATCTCTAATCTTATCGCAAATATCTCTTAAAGCATTGCCTGCAACGCCCGAAAGCTTTGCAGAAATGAACCTGATACCCTTAACCTCTTCGGCGTTTTTGAACATATCATCAACCTTCGAAGCCGAAAGCTTTGAGTTGAGTGATTCAATAACTCTGTCTTTTTCTTTAACTTCGGCCGAAAGGGCAGTAACCTTTGTAACAATTTCGGCAGAATTGTTAAGCTTAAGTGCAGCCGCAACAGAGTTAACCTGTAACTGAAGCCCTGCAATGTGGCGAAGCACGCCTTCGCCTGTAATAGCTTCAATTCGGCGAACACCTGATGCAACCGATGCTTCTGAAAGAATTTTGAACAAACCGATTTTTGCGGTGTTGTTAACGTGTGTGCCGCCGCAGAGTTCGGTTGTGTAGCCGGGTGCGTGAACAACGCGAACAACATCACCGTATTTTTCACCGAACAGTGCCATTGCGCCAAGAGCTTTTGCTTCGGCAATAGGCATTTCGGTGTTTTCTACATCTAATGCGGCAAAGATTGCGTTGTTAACCCAATCTTCAACCTGCTGAATTTCTTCGGCCGACATAACCGAGAAATGTGTAAAGTCGAAACGAACAGCCTTTTCGTTAACAAGCTGGCCCGCCTGCTCAACGTGTGTGCCAAGCACTGCGCGAAGACCTGCCTGTAAAAGGTGGGCCGCGGTGTGGTTGCGTTTTATTGCGTTTCTTCTGCTAACATTAATTGTAGCTCGAACGTTATTGCCAACTGAAAGTGAGCCACCTTCTAACTTACCTAAATGGGTGAAAACTCCGCCTGTAGTTTTGGTTGTGTTGTCAACTGTGAACACTGCGTCGCCCGCGGTTATAACGCCGCTGTCGCCAACCTGACCGCCGCCTTCGCCATAGAACGGGGTTTTATCAAGAACAACAATTGCGCTGCTGCCTTCACCAATCATTTCTACCTGTTCACCATCAGCAATAAGGGCGATGATTTTAGCGTCGCCTTCGGTTTCGGTGTAGCCCGTGAATTCAGTTGCTGCGATACCGTCGAGCGATACACCTTCACTCTTCCAAGATTCAGCATCAGCCGAGCGCCTGCCGGCTCTTGCTTTTTCACGCTGCTCGTTCATTAAACGGTTAAAGGTTTCCTCATCAACCGTCATGCCCTTTTCTTCAAGAATATCGCGTGTAAGGTCGAATGGGAATCCATAGGTGTCGTAAAGCCTGAAGGCATCTTCACCCGAAAGCATTCCGCCGTTTTTGGTTTTTTCGTTTATAATTTCAAGGCCTTGGTCGATAGTTCTTGCAAAGGCAGATTCTTCGTTTGAAAGAACCTTCATTATAAGCTCGCGCTTTTCGTTAAGTTCGGGGTAGCCAGAAGCGTTTTCGGCAATAACAACCTCGCAAATTTCGGTTAAGAAGGGCCTGTTAATTCCAAGCAACCTTCCGTGCCTTGCGGCGCGGCGGATAAGCCTGCGAAGAACATAACCCCTGCCTTCGTTTGAGGGGAAGATACCGTCGCAAATCATAAAGGTTGATGCACGTGCGTGGTCGGTTATAGCGCGGATAGAAACATCATTTTCGCCGCCGTTACCATAATCTTTGCCCGAAATTTCGCAAACCTTATCAAGAATTTTTCTAATAGTGTCAACCTCGAACATATTGTCAACACCCTGCATAACGCAGGCAAGGCGCTCAAGGCCCATTCCGGTGTCGATATTTTTGCGTTCAAGTTCTGCATAGTTGCCATCACCCAAATTGTTAAACTGGGTGAAAACGTTATTCCATATTTCCATGTAACGGTCGCAATCGCAGCCGGGTTTGCAGTCGGGCGAGCCGCAACCGTATTTTTCGCCACGGTCGAAATAAATTTCGCTGCAGGGGCCACAGGGGCCTGTTCCGTGTTCCCAGAAGTTATCGGCCTTGCCGAGCTTAACAATTCTTTCTTCAGGAACGCCTATAACATCGCGCCAGATGGCATAAGCTTCATCGTCACTTTCATAAACCGAAGGCCATAAAAGGTTTTCGGGGATTTCAAGGGTTTTGGTTAAAAACTCCCAAGCCCACGGGATAGCCTCGTTTTTAAAATAATCACCAAACGAGAAGTTGCCAAGCATTTCAAAGTATGTTCCGTGGCGTGCGGTTTTTCCAACACGCTCAAGGTCGGGTGTGCGAATACACTTTTGGCAGGTTGTAACCCTGTCTCTCGGTGGGGTTATTTCCCTTGTGAAATACTTTTTCATCGGTGCCATACCCGAGTTTATAAGTAAAAGCGAGTTATCGTTTTTTGGAACAAGGGGGAAACTACCAAGCCTTAAATGGCCCTTGCTTTCAAAAAATGATAAAAATTGTTCTCTTAAATCGTTAAGCGACATCCATTCCATAACTTTAGCCTACCTTAAATAAATTCATATACTGTTTAATTATAATTAATTTAATCGTATTTGTCAACTTTTTGAATGATATTGCCGTTTTAGGGCTTTTGTTTTAAAAACCAAATATTAGAGCAACAAAAAAACCGCTGATAAACAGCGGTTAAAAAACTTATCCAATAACGTAAATTTCAATCTGCCTTCTGCCGAAGCTTATGCATTCACCCCTGGTGTTAAAGAACAGGTCGGCAACTGTGCCGCTTCCGTTTGTTGTGAAGCCGCCGGTGTCGGCTGCGATTGCATAACCGTAGTTATATCTACCGTCGGCCGAAACTATATAAAGCTTTGTGCCATAGGGGATAACCTTGGGGTTAACGGCAATATATCCGGGCTTTGGCCAAACGCCTGTTGAACAGTGGCGGCCGTATGCGTTGTAATATGCAGTTGCATTACCGGTTATAACCCTTGAGTAGTTGATGGGTTTTCCATTAGCATCAAGAGGAATTTCAAAGGGAGGAACAAGCTCTGATATAGTTCCGCCTGTTACTCTGTTTGATGATATTGCCGCGCTGGTGCCAACAGTTTTAACTGCATTAACAGGTGCAGTGATAATGTTTTCCCAAGCAACTGTTTTTTCCACAGCTATGCCGTTAACATATTTAACGCAGTATTTAACCTCTCTTTGACCGTTTTGGCCTGCAGTGGTTGTAGTTTGACCTTTTGCAAGGCCTGTGCTGTACTTTGTTACTGTTTCAAAGGGGACCTCTTCTGTTACTATTTCATACTTATATTCAATGTCCTCAACCTCAATAACCATATTATCGGTTACTGTTTCGTTGAGATCAAAGTTAACAAGATCCTCTTCGCCAAGCGCAAAGCCTGCTTTTTCAAGTGCGTCGCTAACAGTTCCGTTAGCAAGCTTTAATGTTGTTTTGAACTCACCGCTCACAATGCTTACTGGTATTGCGCGCTTAATTGTAAGAACGGGTAAGGCACTGTCGCGGTTAACATAGATTAAATCTTCGCTATCAAGCGAAATGCCTGCGAGCTCAACGATTTTTTTAGGGTTGCTTTCTGAAGAACGGAATTTGAAAGATTTATCACCGTCTTCAATAATTACTGTTGTTGATGCCGAGTAGATTGCAACAATTGAAAATGCCATTATAATGGCTAAAATTGATGCTGTTACGGCTCTTGACCTTTTTCTAATTAAATCAGAGAGTATCAAGCCTGCTTTCTTAAACATGGTGTTTCTCCTTTTCGTTTGCACAAGAGTTACAGCTTTGTAATACTTGTGTGTTTTTTTGGTGCTTTTTTGCTGGCACCGATTTGAGTTTTTCGCCACGTTTAAGATTATATGCAGAGAATTTCTTAAAGTCAACTTTTGCGAAGCGACTTGTTTGTGCAATTTGCACAAAAAACTTTAAAAAACGAAGGGTTTTAAATTATTACAGCTTTGTAATAATTAGCTTTTTTACGGGGATTGCAAGGTTTTTTAAAAAAATAATTGTAAGGTTTAACAAATTTTTGTGAACGAAAATCACAAAAAGACCAAAAAAAGGCGGTTTTTAATGCAAAACCGCCTAAATTATTACTTTTTATTACATTATTTAACAAAACACCGTATTTTTTGCATGAAATATTTGCTTTTTTATTGGGTTAGATTATTAATTAGAGGTTAAAAAAGGGTTAATTTTTCAAAAAAGCCTCTAAACGGTATATGGGGAACCCTTGATCTGAAAAGCGTTTTTCGTATTCGGTAACGATATTGCCTTCAAAATCACTGTTATGTAAATCAAGCGAAATATTTTTAATTGTAAACCCGTAGTTCGACAGTGCTTCAATAGAATATTCGAAGAAATGCATATTATCGGTTTTTTGGTGAATTTCGGCGCCATCAGCTAAAAGCTTTTCATATATCTTTAAGAAGCGTTCGTTTGTAAGGCGGTGCGAGGTGTAAGATTTTTTTGGGTAGGGGCAAGAGAAGTTTAAAAATATTCTGGCAACCGAATGTGCTTCAATAAATCTTGCAAGGTATTCAGCGCCGCATTTTACAAATTTAATATTTTGAACCTTTTCTTCCGTGGCCTTTTTGCAGGCATCAACAATAACATTGCTGCATTTTTCAACTGCTATAACATTTATATTAGGGTTAAGCTTTGCGGTTTCAACCGCAAATTGCCCCTTGCCGCAGCCAATCTCAAGCCAAATGGGGTTATCGTTTCCGAAAATGCCTTTAAAATCAATTATTTCATCATTTGTGCTTTCAACATCGTAGTTAAGATTTTCGGTGTTAGCTATTATAAGGTAGTCGCTGCTGTTTTTGATTCTTTCGTCAAGGTTTTTCTTTCTTCTCATTCTCATATTGTTTATCTCCGTTTCTAAGTTTTATTACATAATAGGTAGTTATTATAGGTTAAATGCAGGTGCAGATTTCAAACGCCTATTCCCGCTCCTTGAAATCCTGTAAGATCGTTTATAACTTCGCCTGCAATAATAAGCCCAACAACAGGGGGAACAAAAGCAGTGCTTCCCGGTGTTTGCCTGCGGTTAGATTGGGTTGATACTAAATTTTCTTCACCGGACGCATCTTCTAAAGGTGTTAACGGCAGTTCTTTAGAATAAACAACCTTAAGTTTTTTAATGCCGCGTTTTTTTAAAAGTGAGCGCATAACCTTGGCAAGCGGGCACACACTTGTTTTAAAAATGTCGCTAACCTCAAACGCTGCAGGGTTCACCTTATTGCCGGCGCCCATAGAAGATATAATGGGTGTGTTTGAAAGTTTTGCGTTCTCGGCAAGTGCTAATTTTCCAGAAACCGTGTCGATAGCGTCAACAATATAATCGTAATCTTTAAAATTAAACAGGTGGGCGGTATCGGGTGTGTAGAATACCTTGTGCTTTGTAACAACGCAGTTGGGGTTTATTTCTTTAATGCGCTCCTCGGCGGCATCAACCTTATCCATTCCAACGGTTTTCTCGGTTGCGTATATTTGGCGGTTGAGGTTCGTAATGCAAACAGTGTCGTTATCGATAATATCAATCGCGCCTATGCCGCTTCTAACAAGTGCTTCTGCGGCAAACCCGCCAACTCCGCCAATTCCAAAAACTGCAACCCGTTTTGTTGAGAGCTCGTTCATAGCATTTTCGCCATATATTAATTTAGTTCTTGAAAATCTGTTTGGCATATAAACACCTACATTATAATAGTAATTCGAATATTAATTATAATGATATTATTTTAATGTAACAAAAAGGGTTTTGTCAATAAGCGGGAGTTAAATTGCTTAAACTAAAATTTGCTGTGTGCGTATTAAGGCTTATTCTTGACGTAAAGTGGAGGTTGCATTATAATAAAACTATATAGTTAGTGTATGCTAATAGCATTTAATAAGGCTTTTTGTTATATACAAAAGGAGATTTTTATGGAAAGATACGACATTAGCGGAATGAGCTGTGCGGCTTGCAGTGCCAGGGTTGAAAAGGCTGTTTCAAAGGTAGAGGGCGTTAAAAAATGTTCCGTTAACCTTCTCACTAATTCGATGATTGTTGAAGGCTCTGCCGATTCGCAAACAATTATTTCGGCGGTTGTGGCGGCAGGGTACGGCGCTAAGGTTCAAGGCAGCCAAAATGCTTCTAACAATGCTGTGCCCGAAGAAAAAACCGAATTCAAAACCCTTAGAAATAGGCTTATAGCCTCTTTAGTGTTTTTAGTGCCTCTTATGTATATCTCAATGGGGTATACAATGTGGGGGTGGCCCTTGCCGAACTTTTTAATTGGTAATTTTGTTGGCATTGGTATAATTCAGCTTATTTTAACTGCCATTATTGCGGTTATAAATCAAAAGTTTTTTATAAGTGGGTTTAAGGGGCTAATAAAGCGTTCACCGAATATGGACACCCTTGTGTCGCTCGGTGCCACTGCCGCCGCCTGTTACAGCTTTTATGCGCTTTTCGCAATGACGGTTCAACCACCCGAGCACGCATCCCATTACCTTCACGAATTTTATTTTGAATCGGCAGGTATGATTTTAACATTAATAACCCTTGGCAAAATGCTCGAGGCTTTATCGAAAGGGCGAACCACCAGCGCCCTTAAAGGGCTTATGGAGCTAAAACCTAAAACCGCACGCATTTTAGAGGGCGAAACCGAAATAACGGTTCCTATAGAACAACTTAAAATAGGCGATATATTTATTGTAAGGCCGGGCGACAGCATCCCAACCGATGGCATTGTTTTAGAGGGAAACGGCGCGGTTGATGAATCGGCACTTACGGGTGAGAGCATCCCTGTAGATAAGTTCGCAGGGCACCGCGTTTCGGCTGCCACAATAAATCAGTCGGGCTATTTAAAATGCAGGGCCGAAAGGGTTGGGGAAGATACAACCCTTTCACAAATAATTCAAATGGTTAGCGATGCTTCTGCAACCAAGGCGCCAATTGCAAAGGCGGCCGATAAAATTTCAGGAATTTTTGTTCCAACAGTTATTGCCATTGCGGTTGTAACAATAGCGGTTTGGCTGATTTTGGGGAACACAATAGGCTTTGCCCTTGCAAGGGGCATTTCGGTTTTGGTTATAAGTTGCCCCTGCGCATTAGGGCTTGCAACACCTGTTGCAATTATGGTTGGAAGCGGCATGGGCGCTAAAAACGGCATATTATTTAAAACGGCCGCTTCGCTTGAAGCAACGGGTAAGATAAAAACCGTGCTGTTTGATAAAACAGGAACCTTAACCGAAGGTAAGCCGCACGTTACAGATATTGTAGCCGCCCCGGGTGTTTCTGAGCAAGAGCTTTTAGCGGCTGCATATTCACTTGAATTAAAAAGCGAGCATCCGCTGGCAAGGGCGGTTGTGAACAAGGCAGAGGAACTGGGCATAAACGCATATAATACCGATGATTTCAAGGTGCTGCCCGGCAACGGGCTTACAGCCAAAATGGGTGGTGAAGAGCTTTACGGCGGCAGTGTTAAATTTATAGGTTCTGTTTGCGGTGTGCCAAAAAACATTTTGCAAAAGGCAGAAAATTTTTCTATGCAGGGTAAAACACCGCTGGCCTTTAGCAAACGGGGCAGCCTTTTAGGTGTAATTGCAGTGGCAGATATTATTAAGCCCCAGAGCATTAAGGCTGTAAAACAGCTTAAAAATATGGGTATACGCGTTGCTATGATTACGGGCGACAACGAGAAAACTGCTGCGGCTATTGGCAAAAAACTTGGAATAACCGAAATTTCGGCGGGAGTACTACCCGGTGGCAAAGAGGAAGCGGTTAAAAAATATAGCGAAAACGGAATGGTTGCCATGGTGGGCGACGGTATTAACGATGCGCCTGCGTTAACCAGAGCCGATGTTGGCATAGCAATTTCTGCAGGGGCAGATATTGCAATGGATTCGGCCGATGTTGTGCTTATGAAGAGTAGTCCTCTTGATGTTTGCAGGGCTATACGTTTAGGCCGCGCAACCCTTAGAAACATTCACCAAAATTTGTTTTGGGCATTCTTTTATAACTGCATTGGTATTCCGCTTGCGGCAGGTGTGTTCATATCAATATTCGGTTGGCAATTAAACCCGATG
Organism: Acutalibacteraceae bacterium; assembly: GCA_045576295.1. Lineage (GTDB taxonomy): Bacteria > Bacillota > Clostridia > Oscillospirales > Acutalibacteraceae > CAVALG01. The sequence continues at coordinate 22,128 of JAZNGF010000054.1, forward strand.
TTTGGTGCAGCGGCTATGAGCCTTTCAAGCTTCTTTGTTGTTACAAATGCGTTAAGGCTTAATTTCACAAGGCTTGGAGATAAGAATGACAAAAACACAGAAAATGTAGCGCAAGAAGCACCTAAGGAGGAAAAGAATATGAAAATAACGATTAAAATTGAAGGAATGATGTGCCCTCACTGCGAAGCGCACGTTAAAAATGCACTCGAAGCCCTTGCTGAGGTTGAATCGGCCGAGGTTAGCCACACTGCAGGCGAGGCAGTTGTTACATTAAAATCAGATGTTGATAACGGCGTTTTAAAATCTGCCGTTGAAGCTGAAGGCTATAAGGTCACCGCTATATAGCTGTATTTATAGTCTTTATTACGATTATATGTTTTAATGTTGGGGGGTAATAAATATGGCCGTTGTCATTATTTTTTGTGTGCTGGTTTATTTAATCGCTTCTTTTGTTATAGCTAATGAGTTTGACGATATAGCTTTTAAAAAAGGCTACAATTAAAAGAAATACTTTTGGTACTGCTTACTGTTTGGTATTGCTGGTTATCTTATGGTTGTTGCTTTACCGATTAAGAAGAAAAGTTCTGAGGTAGATGACGAGCGGTATGCTCATATCTCAACATCTCAAAATGGGGAGAATATATCTCAACTTCCTACGTATGAGTTTTCCAAAGAATCGGGAATTGAGCAATGCCCAAATTGCGGTGTTTGTTATGATTCAAATTGCAACTGTTGCCCTTCTTGTGCAACTAAAGGTATTGAATAAAATGTTAAACACTAATTAAACACAGAGTAGAAGGCTTTATATGGCGTTCAAGTTAAGGTTCTGTACCATTACGATGTGTTTTTTAAATCTATTGTTATAAATAATTTGCATTTAAATAAAGGCTAATAAAATTTCCAACCTGTTATGCGCGTTTTGCATAGCAGGTGTTTTTTGTTTTGGTGGTAGCTTGTTGCTTTAGGCGCGCAAATGATGGTAGCGGCATATTATGATATTGAGAAATATTGTTTGATTCAGGCAAGGGTTAGACCAAGTGAAGGTTGAACCTGAAACCAATTGTAAATTTTATAAAAGTAAAAGAGGGATAAATATGAAGTATTTAATAATGATAGGCACCGTTACCTATGCTTTAAGGGCGCGCGATATTTTAAAGAAGAATAATATACAGGCCTTTGTTAAAAGAGTTCAAGGGGGTGCTATGGGCGGTGGTTGCGGTTACGGCGTTGTGGTGAGCGGTGACATTTACGATATAAAGCATATAATTACATCGGCCGGTATTAGAATTAAAAGCATTGAGGAGTTTGGTGGATGATGATTTACCTTGATAATGCTGCCACCACGGGAACCAAGCCCGAAAATGTAAAAAATGCCGTTATGATGGCGCTTAAAGAACTATCGGCAAACCCGGGGAGAGGGGGTTACTTCACTTCACGGCGGTGTTCTGAAATGATATACAACTGCCGCAAAAAGGTTGCAGAATTTTTTGGGGCTGAAAATGAAACACAGGTTGTGTTCACCCCTAATTGCACAACCTCGCTTAATATTGTTCTAAAAGGGGTGCTGAAACCCAGCGACCATTTTATTATTTCGTCGTACGAGCATAACGCAGTTACGCGTCCGGCGCAAAAATTAATGGACCTTGGAATCAGCTGTGATGTTGCCGAGGTTCAACCAGGCGATGATGACGCATGTGTTAGGGCGTTTGAAAGGCTAATTAAAAGGAATACAAGGCTTATTGTTTGCACACATGCTTCGAATGTAACGGGCGAGGTTTTCCCTATAAAGGAAATAGGTGCGCTTTGCGCCGAAAAGGGCGTGTTGTTTGCTGTTGATGCCGCCCAAACCGCAGGGATATTGCCTATAAATATGGCCGAAGATAACATCGACTTTTTGTGCATAGCTCCGCATAAGGGGCTTTATGCTCCAATGGGAACCGGCATACTCATAGCACGCCGCCCCATACCTAAAACTTTAATAGAGGGTGGAACGGGAACCGAATCGGTGAACCAAAATCAACCGCCCGACCTGCCTGAAAGGTTTGAAAGCGGAACCGTTAACGCCGCAGGAATAGCAGGGATATCTGCAGGTATTGATTTTGTTACAAAAAAAGGGCTTTCAAGCGTATATTCACATGAACTTGCGCTTGCGCAGCGTTTTTATAAGGGGATTGCCACAATGGGCGGTACAACCCTTTACACAAAGCCTCCCGCAAAGGGCGGATTCGTTCCTACCGTTTCGTTTAATTTAAGGGGTGTTCCTTCGGAAAAAACGGCGGAACTTTTGGGTGAGCAGGGGATTGCCGTTCGCGCAGGACTTCACTGCGCCCCATTTGCCCATAAAAGGATTGGCACACTCGACAGCGGCACCGTTAGAGTGTGTTTTTCGGTGTTTAATTCTGTGGCAGATGTTGATAAAACGCTTGCGATTTTGAAAAACATTAAAAACTCTCAAAAAAGAGGTTCAAAATATTAAAATATACAAAATAAAGGTATTGAATTGATGCAAATCTATGTTAAAATAGATATAGTAGCGGTATTATGCTTAAGTTTATATTTTATACCAAGGGAAGTGAAAATGTGCTTGATTTCTTCTCGAATGTTTACGCCTTTTTTTATACTTTATTTAGCCAGATAATTGCGGCCTTCAGTAATATACGAATTGCCGATATTATAGACATTATTATAATGACATTTGTGGTGTATAAAGCGGTTGAATTGTTTAGAGACACACGTGCGAAACAGCTTTTTAAGGGCATTTTTGTTTTAGCACTTATATATTTAATTTCGGTTTGGTTTAACCTTGTATCACTTAAATGGTTAATGATAAAGGTAGTTGATTACGGAATAATTGCCCTTGCTATTGTATTCCAGCCCGAGCTTCGCCGTATGCTTGAAAAGGTGGGAAGAAGCCGTTTTGGTATGTTTAGGTTTTCGGGCAGCAATAATGTTAACCAAGAAACCTTAAAATGCATTGATGCGGTTTGCCGCGCTTCGGTTAAAATGCAAGAGCAAAAGTGCGGCGCGCTTATGGTTATTGAGCGCACAACGGTTTTGGGCGAAATTGCAGGCACCGGCGTTACTATAGATGCCGAAATTTCATCTGACCTTATTTGCAATATTTTCTACCCCAAATCCCCCTTGCACGACGGCGGTATGATCATAAGGGAAGGCAGGGTGCAGGCGGCCGGTTGTATTCTTCCGCTTGCGCAGAATAACAACCTTATAGCAAAGGAACTCGGAACCCGCCATAGGGCTGCAATAGGAATGTCGGAAAATTCCGATGCAGTTATAGTTGTTGTTTCTGAAGAAACGGGAACGATTTCTATTGCTGTTAATGGTTCAATTAAACGTAATTTCACTTCAATTTCACTTCGTGAAGAGCTTATAAATCAAATTATGAGCGACGAGGAAACAGAAAGCAAAGGTATTAGGGAACAATTTAAAGATTTAGTGAAAAACAAACTGAAATTCGGCAGAACCTCTCAAAATGAAGGGAACAAAAACGATGAACAAGAAAACCAGAAAAATCAGTGATCTGCTTCAAAATAAAAAGTTCGTGGGTATTTTTTCATTTGTCGCTGCCGTTGTTTTTTGGCTTGTGATAAGTATTAATCAAAACCCAACAAGAGAGCAGGTTATTAAAGATATTCCAATTGCCATTAACACTAAGGGCACAGCGGTTGAGCAGTTAGGGCTTGATGTTGTTGGTGATATGTCGAAAATGGTGGCGAGCGTTAAGGTTAGCGGCCCCACTTATATTGTTAGCAGCCTTACGGTGAATGATATTAATGTTGGTGTTTCACTTTCTCAGGTTACGTCTGCCGGGGAATACACCCTTGATATTACTGCGATTAAGGGAAGCAACAAGGTTGGGTATTCGATTTTAGAGGTTACCCCAGGTGAGATTACCGTAACATTTGATAATATCGATACTAAAACCTTTAATGTTACGGCCGTTGCTAACGGTATAAAGGCGGTTGAAGGCCTTATAGCCGACCAGCCAACACTAACCGATAGCATCGATAACACCCTTAAAATCACAGGTCCAAGAAGAGAACTTGAAAAAATTGCCGAGGTAAGGGCAGTTTCAAATGCTGAAAAAACAATAAAGTCAACCGAAAGCTTTAATGCTAAAATTGAGCTTTTAGATGAAAACGGCCAAGCACTCAGCCACGATAACTTAACCTTTGAAAAGCAAAGCATAAAAATTTCTGTGCCTGTTTATAAAAGTGCGGAATTAGTGGTTAAGCCGGTGTTTATTAATCAACCTGCTATATATACTGCAGGGGTACCTTGCACTTTAAGCGAAGAAAAGGTTACTGTTATAGGGCCACCTGAAGTTGTTGACGAATTAAAATATGTTCAATTAAAACCAATTGATTTTTCAAATGTTAATGGGTCGAATTTAACCTTTGAAGCTGAACTTGATCTGCCCGCTTCGGTTAAAACGGTTGACAATATTGATACTATTGGTGTAAAGCTTAATATTTCAAGGGTTGTTTTAAAATCGTTCACGGTTAGCGACATCAGGTTTGAAGGTTTGTCATCAGGGCTTGAAGCGGCAGCCGTAGGAAGCATTAAGAATGTTAAAATCTGCGGTCCATCAAGCGATGTTTATTCACTGTCTGCCCAAGATATTTATGCAAAGGTTGATCTATCAGGCAAGGCTGCAGGAGAATACACAATCAATGCCGTAATTTGCTCTGATGAAAAGAATACAGTTTGGGCATACGGCACCTACACTGTTATTGTAACAGTTAAATAGTTTTAAATTTTTCATTTTACGGGTTTTGCTACCTTACTGGGTGTTAGCAAAAACCGGCGGCTATTCATATTATGTTATCAGCAGGGTTTTCTGTTATACATAATATGAATGGAGTGTCCGTTATGGGTTTGTTGCTTGCAAGAATAGTTATAGGGGTGTTATCACTCCTTGGTGTTACCACCATTATAAGAATGATTGCCGCCGCGTTATCTATGCCCAAAAAATCTGAGGGCGCTTATGTTATTAAACTTACAGGTGAAGATGCTGATTTGCAGCTTATGTGCGCTATTGAAAGGGCGCGTTGCGGTTTTTTTGAATCGCGTTCACCTATTATTGCCATTGATGATGGCATTGAATATGAAACCAAAAGGCGATGTGAAATAGCGGCCGATGGTTCTTATGTGATTTTTTGTGATTCAAGCGAGCTTATGAGCATTTTATAGGATGTAGCGAAAGGAATGGTCATAAAAATGAGCGCGCCCCTACCTGAAACATATCAGGGAACGGTTAAAAGAATAATATTCAGAAATCAGAGCAACGGTTATACTGTTGCTCTGCTTTTGTGCGCCGGTGATATAGAGTTAACAGCGGTTGGCAATATGTTCGACATTGAGGTTGGCGAAGAGATTGAAGTTATGGGCAACTTCGGACAGCACAAAAGTTATGGCGAGCAGTTTAAGGTTGAATCATACCAAAAACTAATCCCAACAACCTCGGCTTCAATATTAAAATATTTGTCTTCGGGAACGGTTAGCGGAATAGGCCCTGCAACGGCCAAAAAAATTGTTATGAAATTCGGCGACAAAGCGCTTGATGTAATGGAAAATTCGCCCGAAAGACTATCCACTATTAAGGGCATTAAATTAGAGCGCGCGCTTCAAATCAGTGAAGAAATGAAGGAACATAAATCTCTTCGAAATATGTCGCTTGAGCTTTGCAGTATGGGCTTTAGCCAAACGATATCTATGGAGATAATAAGGAAACTGGGCGCGGGCTGCGTTAATATTGTTAAAGTAAACCCTTATTTTTTGTGCGGCGATGGGCTCGATTTCGATTTTGAAATGATTGATGAAATTGCAAGAAATTTAAAGCCTGATGAAGATTTCGCCGAAAGGCTCGGCTACGGTATGCAATATGTTTTAAAGCATAACCTTATTAACGGGCACACCTGCCTTCCGCGCGAAAAATTAATTGAAGTATCGGCTAAAATGCTTGAAACCGACAGTGCGCGGTTAAGCGATGCTTGCGATGATTTTATTTTTAAGGGTATTTTGTGTGAATATAGTATTGCTGATAGGCGCTTTATTTCCCTTAGAAGATATTTCGATGCTGAACGCCAAATAGCAGGAAGGCTTAGCCTTATAAACAGTTGTTGCAACAGGGTTGAACCTTTAAGCGGCAGTGAAATATCATTTATTGAAAACGAAATTGGCGTTGAGTTTGATGATATTCAGCGTGATGCTGTTATAAAAAGTGCCGATTTTGGCGCGCTTGTTTTAACAGGCGGGCCCGGTACAGGTAAAACAACAACCCTTAAGGCAATAATTAAAGCAATGCAGCGCCGAAACCTTAAAATACTTTTAGCCGCGCCCACAGGCAGGGCGGCAAAAAGAATGACCGAGCTCACAGGAATGGAAGCCAAAACCATACACCGCCTTTTAGAGGTTGAGTGGTCAGAAGGGGAAGACAAGCACGTTTTTGCAAGGTGCGCTAAAAACCCCTTAAATTGCGATTTACTTATAATTGATGAATTTTCAATGGTTGATACACTGTTGTTCGATGCGCTTTTAGACGCTGTAAGCCTTGGTTGCCGCATTATTCTTGTTGGCGACCCTGACCAGCTTCCAAGTGTTGGCGCAGGAAATATTTTAGACGATATTATCAGTTCCGGTGCGCTAAACTGCGCCCGCCTTGAAAAGGTTTTCAGGCAGGCAGGCGAGAGCCTTATTGTTTCAAATGCACACCTAATTGTTAAGGGCGAAAACCCGATTTTAGACCGTAAAGACGGCGACTTTTTTATGCTAAAGGCCAATTCACCCGATAGGGCACTTTCGCTGGTTCGCGAGCTTTACACCGAGCGTTTGCCTGCGGCATACGGGTTTAACTCGCTAACCGATATACAGGTTTTGTGCCCATCAAGGTTAATGGGCGCAGGGTCTGCCAGTATTAATGCATTGCTGCAAGAAGCGCTTAACCCGCCGGCAGAAGGTAAGCGCGAAATTGCCTTTAAGGGCGGCTGCCTGCGCGAAGGCGATAAAGTTATGCAAATAAAAAACAACTACGACATTATTTGGCGCGACAGTAACGATGAGAGCGGAACAGGCGTATTCAACGGTGATATGGGTGTTCTTGAAAAAATAAACCTGCGTGAAAGCAGTTTAATAATCAGGTTTGATGACCGTGTTGCCGAATATTCGTTTGAAGAATTAAGCCAAATAGAGCTCTCTTATGCTGTAACGGTGCATAAAAGCCAGGGTAGCGAATTTGAGTGCGTTATTATGCCGCTTGTAGATACACCGCCAAAGCTAAAATACAGAAACCTGCTTTACACCGCGGTTACAAGGGCTAAAAAAATGCTTATTATTGTGGGGCGCGAACAAAACGTTTATTCAATGGTTGAAAACAACAAAAAAACCTTAAGATATACCCTTCTTAAAGCTATGTTAGAGCAGTAATATTTTTAAGGCAAAGGGGTTCAAAATTTTGAAGTATTATGTAAAACAGGCCTTGAGCTTTTTGGCCGACCTTGTTTTTGTTAAACGTTGCCCCTGCTGCGGCAATGCAATTTCGCTTGATACTGATATTTGCAGGGATTGCTTTAACGACCTATTAATACCAAAAAACATTTGCAATGTTTGCGGCGAGCCTAAAAAGGAATGCATTTGCGCTAAAAAGCGAATTTTATATAAAGGCTTTACTGCGCCGTTTTACAATTTAGGAAGTGCGCAAGTGGGTGTTTATTCCTATAAATTTAATGCGAATAAATATGCCGCACGCTTTTTTGCAAAGCAAATGGTTAAACGCTTTAAAAGGGTTTTTCCAAATGCCACAATAAACCTTGTTGTAAGTGTTCCAAGGAACCCAAACAAGCGAAATAATGAGAACAAGCGTAAAAACAGGTTCGACCATTCGGCCCTTCTTGCCAAAGAGGTTGCCCTGTGTTTAAAGGTGCCATATAAAAGCAGAGTTCTTAAAAAGATTCGAAATAATTTAGCGCAGCATACCTTAAAATACGAAGAGCGAGCAAAGAATGTTGAAAACGCATACAGGGCGCGTGTTAATCTTCAGGGTAAATGTGTGCTGCTAATTGATGATATTAAAACAACAGGTTCAACGCTAAACGAATGCGCAAAACAGCTTCTGCTTGCGGGCGCTGAATCGGTTTATTGCTTAACAGCAGTTGCAAGCCCGAAATCTCACGAAAATAAAAACAATGCTGAACAGAATAAAAACTAAATAAATTATGCTTGTAAAAAGAGTAATGTTATTAAAAACGCTTTTAATTTTTTGAATTAAGTGTTGTGTAATGCTTAACTGTAATGTATAATAATCCAAATAAAGGCAATTATAGGGATAAACATTTCTAAAACAGTTCTTTCTGATGTTGAAAGGTTAAGGTGATTAAATTGAAAAAGTTGTTATCGGTGGTTTTAGTTGTTGCTTTGGTTTTTTCGGTTATGCCGATGGGGTTGTTTAACCTAACCGCCAGTGCCGCAACTGAAGGGTATTTTACATACTATATATCAAATGGCAAAGCGGAGATCGACGATGTCAGCACATCAATCAGCGGCGATGTTGTGATTCCGTCAACACTCGGCGGCTACCCTGTAACAAGCATAGGATGGTATGCGTTTGAGGGTTGCACCGGGCTTACAAGCATAGAAATCCCTGACAAAGTAACAAGCATAGGTGACCGTGCGTTTGAGGGTTGCACCGGGCTTATAAGTGTATCAATTCCTGATAGCGTAACAAGCATAGGATGGTGTTCGTTTGAGGATTGCGATAGTCTTGCAAATATATATATATCCGATATAGCGGCATGGTGCAATATCAATTTTGAACATTATTCAAGTCCACTTAATTATGCCGAATATTTATACCTTAACGGCGAGCTTGTTACAGATGTTGTGATACCTCAAGGTGTAACAGTAATTCCGGAATATGCCTTTAGCTGCGCAAGTCTTAAAAGTGTATCAATTCCTGATAGTGTAACAAGCATAGGTAATTATGTGTTTAAGGGTTGCACCGAGCTTACAAGTGTGAGCATACCTAACAGTGTAGCGAGCATGGGTTATGGTGTGTTTTATGATTGTACCGGGCTTACAAATATAGAAATCCCTAACAGTATAACAAGCATAGGTGATTATGCATTTGAGGGTTGCACGGGGCTTACAAATGTGAGCATACCTAACAGTGTAAATAGCATTGGATGGAGTGCGTTTAATGGTTGCACAGCTCTCACAAGCATAGAAATCCCTGATAGTGTAACAAGTATAAACAATCTTACGTTTTATGGTTGCACTGCTCTTACCAAAATAGAAATCCCTAACAGTGTAACAAGCATAGGGTGGAAAGTGTTTTATGGTTGCACCGGGCTTACAAGCATATCAATAGGTAACAGCGTAACAAGCATGGGTGACAGTGCGTTTGAGGGTTGCATAGGGCTTAAAAGCGTATCAATCGGTAACGGTGTAACAAGCATAGGTGATGATGCGTTTTATGGTTGCAGCGGGCTTACAAGCATATCAATTGGTAACAGCGTAACAAGCATAGGCAAGTATGCGTTTAGAGGTTGCGATAGTCTTACAAGCATAGAAATCCCCAGAAGTGTAACAAGTATAGGCGATTGGGCGTTTAATGATTGCGATAATTTAAACACTATAACCATCACTAAACACACAACAAACATAAATGTTTATTCTTTTTCGGGTTGCGATATAGAAACTGTTTATTTTAAAGGCACTCGTGAAGAATGGAATAGCATGGCGTATGCGGAAGTTGAAGAATTCGCGAAAGCAAATATAATATGCAATTGCGAAGGTGAGCATACATATACCGATGAAAACGACAATTCTTGCAATAATTGCGATTATGTTAAGTTGGATATTTCGAAAATCTTCCCTGACACCTCAAATAACGCTTGGTATAGCAATGCCGTAAGGTATGCGGTTGAAGCCGGAATAATGACCGGCTATGACAACGGTTATTTCGGCACGGCTGATGGTATTCAAAGGCAAGACTTTCTTGTAATGCTTGCGCGTTTTGATGGCGCCGACCTTAATGAATATAGCGGCGGCAGTAAATTCGGCGATGTAGCAACAGGTTCGTATTTTGAAGCGGCGGTTAACTGGGGTTACCAAAACGGAATTGTTAACGGCTACGAAAACGGAAACTTCGGCGTTGGCGATATGATTAACCGCGAACAGATTGTAACCTTCCTTTACCGTTATGCGAAATATAAAGGGTTAAACACTGACGTTTCAGAGCAATCGGCGCAAACAATTAAAGCAAAATACCCTGATTTTGCAAATGTGTCGGGCTATGCAAGCGATGCCGTTCTTTGGGCAATCGACAGGGGCGTTATCAGCGGCAAGAACGGCAACCAAATTGCCCCGTTTGTGGGCGCACAGCGTTGCGAAGTTGCACAGATAATGTATAACATAAATAAAAACAGCATATTTTAATGTGATATTCACTAAATAAAAAAGGCTTGGGGCACAAATCAACTGCCACAAGCCTATTTTAATTGTGAAGCGTGTGATAACTTAGCGGTTGCCGATGTTTAATAAAAAATTGTAAAGCTATGAAAATCACACTTGTAAAAAAATATATAATATCTTATAATAAATATATTAATTAAATTTCAAAGGGGGAGCTTTGATGCCTGCTGATATTGCCATAGATTTCGGAACAAGCAAAACTATTTTGCTATCAAACAATAAAATTTTGCTTGAACAGCCTTCGGTTGCAACGGTTGACACCGAAACATGGGAACCTGTATGCTTTGGCGATGTGGCATATAATATGATTGGCCGCACCCCCGATAGCCTAACAACGGTTTTTCCGCTTAAAAGGGGCGTTATTTCTGATTATAAGGTGGCAGAAAAAATGCTGCGCCACTATATGAAAACGGCGCTTGGGCGCAAGGTTTTCAAACCCCGCGCTATGGTTTCGGTTCCTATTAAGGTTACAACACTTCAGCACCGTTCGGTTGCGAATGTTGCCCAAACCGCAGGAAGCCGAAATGTATGTATGATAGAAGCGCCTGTTGCGGCGGCCCTTGGCATGGGTGTTGATTTCACAAAACCTGTTGGAACACTGGTTGTTGATATAGGGGCTGGAACCACCGATATTGCGGTTATTTCAATGGGCGGCCTTGCCACCAGCACATCGCTTAATGTTGCCTCGCTCGATTTTGATGCCGCAATTATTAAATATGTTAAAAAGGAATACAACATTATAATAGGTGATTTAACCGCTGAAGCCATAAAGAAGCAAATCGGCTGTGTTATAAAAAGGCCTGTAAGCCTTGTTATGAGCGCTAAAGGCGTTGATGTTATAACAAGCCTTCCCTGCACATTTGAAATTTCATCTGAAGATGTTTATAACGCAACAAAAGATATTTCGGAATCAATTTGCATAGGTATAAGGCAGGTTATTGAAAGCGCCGAGCCTGACTTGGTTTCTGACATTATGACAAACGGTTTATATCTCACAGGTGGCGGTTCGCAGATATTCGGAATGAGCAAGCTTCTTGAAGAAAATCTTGGCTTAAAGGTTAATTTATCGGATGACCCTGCCCATACAGTTGTAAAAGGGGCGCGCATTGCCCTTAAAAATCCCGATATTCTTAAAAACAGCGATTATCATTTTAGATCAATTGAAGAATTAATTGTGGAATAAATTTCTGCTTTCAAACAATAATATAGTGAAGGCAGTTTTAAATTATAATTTAAAGGAGAATTTACTATGAACTTCAACGAAAGCAAAACATATGCAAACCTTTTAACCGCGTTCGCAGGCGAATCTCAGGCACGCAACAAATACACTTACTATGCAAGCAAGGCTAAAAAAGAGGGTTATGTTCAGCTTGCAGCAATCTTCGAAGAAACAGCAAACAACGAAAAGGAACACGCAAAAATTTGGTTCAAGCAGCTTCATGATAGGGCAATTCCCAGCACTATTGAAAACTTAAAAGATGCTGCTGCAGGCGAAAACTACGAATGGACCGAAATGTATAAACAATTTGCCGAGCAGGCTAAAGAAGAAGGTTACAACGAAATCGCAACCCTTTTCTCAATGGTTGGCGATATTGAAAAGCACCACGAAGAAAGATATTTAAAGCTTCTTAAGAACCTTGAAGAGGGTGCAGTTTTCGAAAAGGGCGAGGTTGTTGTATGGCGTTGCAGCAACTGCGGCCACATTCACGTTGGCATAAAAGCACCTCAGATGTGCCCCGTTTGCGCTCATCCACAGGCATACTTTGAGCTTAACAGCGAAAACTATTAAAATTAATATAAGGAAATATAAAAAAGTTCTTGCTTTTTAAAACCATTTGTGGTATACTCTTAAAGCATTTGATTACACCGAAGCCTTATCGGTGGGTTTGATGCCGAAATATCGACATTAAAACGGGTATTCCTCTGTCCATTCTTTTTATAAAATGGGGTATGAATGTCTGCAAAATTAAGGGAGGAAATTAAGAATGGATGCAGTAAAAGCACTCACAGCCGGCATGCTCAAAGAAGATAAGCCGGAAATCGTGATCGGTAACACCGTTCGCGTTCACGTTAAAATTCGCGAAGGCGAAAGAGAAAGAATTCAGGTTTTTGAAGGCACAATCATCGCAAGAAACAACAGCGGTATTGCTGAAACCTTCACTGTTCGCCGTGTATCATACGGTGTAGGCGTAGAAAGAGTTTTCCCTGTTCATTCGCCGAATGTTGCTAAGGTTGAAACCGTAAGAAAGGGTCGTGTACGCAGATCCAAGCTTTACTATCTCCGTGATAGAGTAGGTAAGGCTGCCAAGGTTAAAGAGTTAATCTAACACTAAAAGCGGCGAGGGCAGTAGTTTTCTGTCCTCGCCTTAATTTATTATTTTGGCGGTGTTTTATTATGTTTGGAAATAAAAAGGTAGTGTTTGAAAACAAGGCCGAAAACGAAAAAAGTGTTATAAACACCATTTTCGATTGGTATGACATAATTGTTTCAGCAGTTGTAGTTATTGTGTTACTGTTCACCTTTTGCTTTGCAGTGGTTGGGGTTGACGGAAGCTCAATGGAAACAACCCTTCACGGCGGTGCAAAAGATAATATGACCGACCATGCAGATCGCTTGGTGATTTCAAATTTCTTTTATAAGCCAAAACAGGGTGATATAGTTGTAATTTCCCGCAACTACGGTAACGCCTTTGGCGAGGAAGCCAATATGAGCCAAGAACCCATTATTAAACGTGTTATTGCAACCGAAGGCCAAACGGTTGATATTGATTATAAAAATAATAAAGTATATGTTGACGGCAAGGAATTAGAAGAACCTTATGTATGCTCACCAACGGTTGAACACGAGAACGGCGTTTCATTTCCTCTTACGGTTGAAAAGGGGCACGTTTTCGTTTTAGGTGATAACCGTGCCGTATCGCTCGACAGCCGTTCAAAGTCAATTGGGCAGGTTGATGTGCGCTATATTCTTGGCAAGGCGCTGTTTCGCATAATGCCGCTTGATGAATTCGGTGGAATATATTAATTAAGTTTTAAAATCTAACAATTTACATAATTTTGCAAAAGGCAAAGGATCATTATAATGAACGACAATCAAAATATTCAGTGGTTCCCCGGGCATATGAAAAAAACCGAGCGAAAGATCAAAGAAAGTCTTTCGCTGGTTGATGCCATTGCAGAGATAGTTGATGCGCGCGTGCCCGTTAGCAGCCGCAACCCTGAATTATCAAAAATAATCAGCGGCAAGCCAAGGCTTATTCTTTTAAATAAGTGCGATATTGCCGATGCTAATGCTAACAGAGCCTGGATAGATTATTATAAATCTCAGGGCATTATCGCTCTGCCTGTTGATTGCAAAACAGGCAAAGGTGTAAATCTTTTCGTAAATGCGGCAAAGGAACTGCTTAAAGAAAAATTAGAATACTACCAAAGCAAGGGTATGGTTGGCAAAACCTTAAAAATAATGGTTGTTGGCATACCGAACGTTGGTAAATCATCGTTTATTAATCGTATGGCAAAGGCATCACGTGCCATTGTTCAAGATAGGCCCGGTGTTACAAGGGGCAACCAATGGTATAAAATCGACAAACATTTGGAACTACTCGACACCCCCGGTGTTTTATGGCCCAAGTTTGACGATCAAACCGTGGGCGAGCACTTGGCTTTCACAGGCGCCGTTAAAGACACGGTTATCGACATTGAAACCTTGGCGGTAACGCTGTGTTCTGTGCTTCGTGATAATTATGCTTCGCAGGTAACTGAAAGATATAAGGTTGAAAATCCTGCCGATTATGAACCGTATGAGCTGCTTGAAAAAATCGCCGCAAAGCGCGGATTTATAATGCGCGGCGGTGTGGCCGATACCGAAAGGGCGGCTGTTATGCTGCTTGATGAATTCAGGGGCGGAAAGCTCGGTAAAATAACCCTTGAATTCCCTGAAAGGGGCTGAAGTTATGCCTGATTACAGTTTTGAAAACGCCGCTATAGAGCGCGGCAGTTTATATATTTGCGGCGTTGATGAAGCAGGCAGGGGGCCGCTTGCAGGCCCTGTGTGTGCGGCGGCGGTTATACTGCCAAACGGAGCCAAAATCGAAGGTCTTAACGATTCAAAGGCTTTAAGCGAAAAAAAGAGGGAAGCGCTTTTTGATGTTATTACCGAAACGGCCACCGCTTATGGTATAGCCTTTGCTTCGGTTGAAGAAATTGAAGAACATAACATTTTGGGCGCAACATTTATGGCTATGAACAGGGCGATTGAGATGTTAACACCCGCGGCAGATTATGCACTTATCGATGGTAATAAAATCCCAACCGATATAAAGGTGCCGGCTGAAGCCGTTGTTAAGGGCGATAGCAAGTCGATGTCTATTGCGGCGGCGTCAATTTTAGCAAAGGTTACGCGTGACCGCTTAATGTATGAATATGCCGAAAAATACCCGCAGTACGGTTTCGAAAATCACAAAGGCTATGGCACAAAAGCGCACTGCGAAGCAATTTTAAAATACGGCCCAACCGAAATTCACAGGCCGTTTTTCTTAAGGAAATTATATGAAAAGCAAAGCTAAAGTTTCGGGCAATGCGGGTGAAAAATTCGTTGCAGAATTTTTGAAGAAAAAGGGTTTTATAATTTCAAAAACCAATTTTCACAGCCGCTTTGGCGAAATAGATATAATAGCCGAAAATAATGAATATTTATTATTTGTTGAGGTTAAAACAAGGTCGCAAAATTCACTGGCAGAGCCGAAAGAATTTGTTAACACATTAAAACAAAGCAAAATTATTTCAACGGCAAACTATTATTTAATGTATAACCCAACAACGCTAAAAGTACGGTTCGATGTAGCCGAAGTTAAATTGCACGAAAACGGCGGACTTCAAAATGTAACTATTAACTACATAGAAAACGCTTTTGGGGTGTAACCGTATGAACTTTTTCGATCTTCACGCAGATACATTAACCCTGGCACAAAGATTACGCTGCGATTTTAACTCGGCCGATTTAGCGGTTTCGAACGAGGGCGCTAAAGGGCTTAATAAGTATTTTCAAAATCTTGCTGTTTTTACCGAGCAGGGAACAGAGGGCGCTTGGGAATACTTTGAATCGGTAGTTTCATACGCCGCAGGCATTTTGCCGAGCTTTAAGGGTGGGTACATTCTGTCGGCTGAAAATTTATCTTGTTTGGAGCAAAGGCTTGACCGAATCGAAAAACTTTGGTATTATGGTGTAAAAACAGCGAGTTTAACCTGGAATTATGCAAACGGCATTGCAGGCGGCGCGTTTTCTGTTGAGGTGCTAACCCCGTTTGGCGAAAGTGTTATAAAAGAGCTTAACCGCTATAAAATCGCTGTTGATCTATCGCACCTTAACCAAAAAAGCTTTTATAACGTGATCGAAAAGGCCGATGTTTGCCTTGCTACACACACAGCACTGTGTGAGGTGAAATCACACCCGCGCAATATTGATATTAATATGGCAAAGCTGATAGCTGGGAAGGGCGGATTAATCGGTATTTGCTTTTACCCCCAGTTTTTAGGCGAAGATGTTTTTGAGTGTATACTTAAAAATATATATTTGCTTCTTGAAAGTGTTGGAGAAAGTTTCATAGCAATAGGCTCTGATTTTGATGGGGCTGAAATGCACAGCGGGCTTTCGCGTGTGGAACATATACATAATCTATGCGAATATTTAGTGCTTCGCGGTATACCGCGAAACACTACCGAAAATATATTTTTTAACAATGCCTATAAATTTTTTAAGGGCAACGGTCTTATTTGAAAGGAATGACAAGACTAATGAACTACACAAGCACAAGAGACAAAAATGTAAGCGTGAGCGCTGAACAGGCTATCGCACAGGGCATCTCGCGTGATGGCGGACTTTTCGTACCCGAAAGCTTCCCAAAGTTTGAAAAAGCAGATTTTGATGCGCTTTGCAAAATGTCATACCCCGAAAGGGCGCGCTATGTTTTAAAATTCTTTTTGCCTAATTTCACCGATAGCGAACTTGAATACTGCGTTAACGGCGCTTATGTAGGCAGCTTCGATAATGATAACCCCGCACCGCTTAAAAAGGTTGATAACAATAAATATTTCCTTGAATTATGGCATGGCCCAACCTGCGCGTTTAAAGACCTTGCATTACAGTTGTTGCCATATCTTTTAACCACCTCGGTTAAGAAAACAGGCCAAGATAAAGAAACCGTTATTTTGGTTGCAACCTCGGGCGACACAGGTAAGGCGGCGCTTGAAGGCTTTGCAGATGTTGAGGGCACTAAAATTATTGTGTTCTACCCAAGCGAAGGCGTTAGCGCAATGCAGAAGCTTCAAATGAACACCCAAAAGGGTGAAAACGTTTTTGTTAGCGCGATTAAGGGCAATTTTGACGACGCTCAAACAGGCGTTAAAAAGATATTCACCGATAATGAAGTTGCTGAAAAGTTAGCAGAAAAAGGCTTTGTGTTCTCAAGTGCTAACTCAATCAACTGGGGAAGACTTGTTCCGCAGATTGTATACTATGTTTCGGCATATTGCGACCTTTTAAACGAAGGCGCCGATTTATCGGGCGGCTTTAATGCAGTTGTTCCAACAGGTAACTTCGGCAACATTTTGGCTGCTTACTATGCTAAAAAAGCGGGTGTTCCGGTTTCAAGGCTTGTTTGTGCATCAAATAAAAACAACGTGCTTACCGATTTTATTAACACCGGTGTTTACGACCGCAATCGCGACTTCTACACAACTATGTCGCCTTCGATGGACATTCTTATTTCAAGCAACCTTGAAAGAATGCTTTATGAGTTATATGAAAACGATGCTGCAGCTGTTGCAAAGCTTCAGGGTGATTTAGCGTTGGACGGTAAATTCACAGTGCCGAGCGAAATTTTAGAAAAATTAAATGCTAACTATTCGGCAGGCTACTGCGGCGAAGAAGATACCTTTGCAACCATTAAAGAATATTTTGAAAACAAAAACTATTTAATGGACACCCACACAGCGGTTGCCGCAAAGGTTTGCGATGATTACATTGCAAAAAGCGGTGATAACAAGCCAGTAATAGTTGTTTCAACCGCAAGCCCTTATAAGTTCTCGGGCAGTGTTTTAAAGGCGCTTGGAAAAGGCGCAGAACTTCAAAACGAGTTCGATATGGTTCGCGAACTCAACAGCACCACAGGCGCAAAGATCCCTGATTCAATCTGCGCGCTTGAAAACAGTGATGTTCGCTTTACCGCCGTTTGCGATAAGCAGGATATGCTTCAAACAGTATACGATTATCTGTTTAAATAAAAAATCAAGCACCCGAGCTTTAAGTTACGGGTGCTTGTTGCCGAAATATGGGTGTTATTTCGCTTCAAATGTTGAGCATTCTGTGCCCTTAGGGGTGTCGCAGCTGCCGGGGCCAACAACAATGTGGCCTGCGTGGCAACAGTTGTTTGTTGAATGATACTTGCAGTTGCTAACCTTGCACATAATGCCCTGAATTTCTTTAGAATGCATACAATTTTCGTTCATGATTTGTTTCCCCTTTTTGAAAATTCGGCAGTAATAACGCTACCTGTATTATTATTAACGTTTTTTATAAAAATATTATAAAAACAAAAAATACATTGGCCACGAAAGCAGAAACGGAGAGAGAAAATGGCTATTTTTACAATTTCAGATTTGCATTTATCTCTTAACACCGATAAGCCAATGGATGTTTTTAAGGGTTGGCAAGGGTATGTTGAAAAGCTTAGGCAAAACTGGAGCGAATTAGTAACAGAAGATGACACAGTTGTAATACCCGGCGATATTTCTTGGGAACTTAAACTTGAAAACACCGTGCGCGATTTCGAGTTTATAAACTCGCTTCCGGGGAAAAAACTTATTATAAAAGGTAATCACGATTTGTGGTGGTCAACCAAGCGAAAGGTGAACGATTTTTTTGAAGCTAACGGCTTTGATAGTATATCAATTATTTTTAACGATGCTATAGTTGCCGAAGGCAGAGCTGTTTGCGGTTCAAGGGGCTGGTTTTATGACAGCACCGAGCAAGACACAAAGGTTGTTCTTCGAGAAGCAGGCAGGCTTGAAACTTCAATTCTTGCGGCAGAAAAAACAGGGTTTAAGCCGCTTTTATTTATGCATTACCCGCCCGTGTATGGCGGCCAGGTTTGTGAAGAACTGTTCAGTGTTATAAAAAAACACGGTATCAAAACGGTTTATCACGGCCATATTCACGGTTCAGGCAAATATAACGCCTGCGACGAATATGAGGGCGTAAAGTTTAAACTTGTGTCGTGTGACTGTATAAATTTTACTCCAATGCTTATAAAAAGTGAAAATTAGAGGAAATTTTTAAGATTTTTTCAAGAAATTTTGCTTTTTGGTATAGAAATATGAAAATATATGTGCTATATTAGTATGGATACTTTAATGGAGGTTATCAAAAATGATATTAAAAGGTTCAAAGAAGGTTGAAACCAATCGCTACGAGCTTCACATTGCCGTTAGCGCAGAAGATTTCGAAAAGGCTATTGAAGCGGCATACCGCGAAAATGTTGGCAAGATCAACATTCAGGGCTTCAGAAAGGGTAAAGCCCCCAGAAAAATTATTGAAAAATTCTACGGTGAAGAGGTATTCTTTGAAGATGCCCTTAATATAATCTACCCCGATGCTGTTGGCGTAGCTATTGATGAATCGGGCCTTGAATTTGTTGACGATAAGATCGACTTTGATCTCGTTTCTATGACAAAGGCTGATGGCGTTGAATTCAAGGTTGTTATCACCGTTAAACCCGAAGTTGAAATCGAAGGCTATAAGGGCTTAAAGGCAGAGCGCGTTATCCCTGTTGTAACCGACGAAGAGGTTGATGCTGAAATTAACCGCATGGCTGACAGAAACGCTCGCGTTATCAGCGTTGAGGACAGAGCAGCCCAGAACGATGATATTGTTGATATCGACTTTGAAGGCTCGGTTGACGGCGTTAAGTTCGACGGCGGCACTGCAGATCACTACAACTTAACATTAGGTTCGGGCGCATTTATCCCCGGCTTTGAAGAGCAGATTGTTGGCCACAACGCAGGCGACGAGTTTGATGTTAATGTTACCTTCCCTGAAGATTATCAGGCTGAAGAACTTAAGGGCAAGGCATCGGTATTTAAGGTTAAACTTAACGAAATTAAGGTTCGCGAACTTCCTGAAATTGATGATGAATTCGCAAAAGACGTTAGCGAGTTCGACACAATCGACGAATTAAAGGCTGACATTAAAGCAAAGGCTTTAGAGCGCAAAACAACCTCTGCAGATGTTGACGTTGAAGATCAGCTTGTTAAGCAGTTAGCAGACATTGTTAAGGCTGAAATTCCTCAGGCTATGATCGACAAGAAGGCTGAACAGAGCGTTCAAGACTTTGGTTACAGGCTTTCAATGCAGGGTATGAACCTCGAAACATATATGAAATATACAGGCGGCACTGTTGAAGATCTTAAAAAGAACTTCCTTCCGCAGGCCGAAACACAGGTTAAGATTCGCTTAGCTCTTGAAAAGATCGTTGCTTTAGAGGGCATTGAAGTTGCTGATGCTGATGTTGATGCTGAGTATGAAAAGCTCGCAGCACAATATTCAATGAAGGCAGAAGATGTTAAGGGTTACATCCCCGCATCTGAAATCAAGAAGGATCTTGCAGTTAGCAAGGCACTTGAGCTTGTTAAAGAAAACGCTGATGTAGCTGATGTTGAGAAAAAGACAGAAGCTACAGAAGAAAAGCCAGCAAAGAAACCGGCTGCAAAAAAGGCAACAGCCGCCAAGAAGCCGGCTGCAAAGAAAACAACAAAAAAGGCAACTGAAGAAGAAAAGGAAACCGTTTCTGAATAATTGTTTAGAATTCTTTTTAAGTGCCGATAATATCTTTAAATTAAGCGGCGGGTGGATGTTCCTATCCGCCGCATTAAAATAGTAATTTGAGTTAATATTTATAAACGGAGGTATTACAATGGATATGAGTTTTGTGCCCTACGTGGTTGAACAAACAAGCAAGGGTGAGCGTTCATACGACATATTTTCAAGACTTCTTAACGATAGAATAGTTATGTTGTCTGACAAGGTTGACAATGCATCGGCAAGCGTTATTATCGCCCAGCTTTTATACCTTGAAGGAAAAGACCCTGAAAAGGATATTAACTTTTATATTAACAGCCCCGGCGGTTCTGTAAGCGCCGGTATGGCAATTTATGACACCATGCAGTATATTAAATGCGATGTTAGAACCATTTGCGTTGGTATGGCTGCAAGTATGGGTGCGTTTTTGCTCGCGGCAGGAACCAAGGGCAAAAGATATGCTCTCCCTAACAGTGAAATTATGATTCACCAGCCTTTAGGCTCTGCCGAAGGCCAGGCAACCGATATTTTAATTCACGCAAACCATATAAAAAGAATTAGAGAAAACATTAACAACATCTTGGCTGATGCAACAGGTAAACCGCTTGAAGAAATCGAGCGCGACACCGAGCGCGACAACTTTATGTCGGCAAATGAAGCATTAGAGTATGGCCTTGTTGATAAGGTTATCACTAACAGGGAATAAGGGTTGATATAAATGCCAAACAACAATTCTAACAACAACAAAACGGTTTGCTCATTTTGCGGCAGAAGCCAGGGCGAGGTTGACCATTTAATTTCGGGTATAGGTGCATTTATTTGTGATGAATGCGTTGAAATATGCCATTCGCTTATAACCGATGATGAAGAACCTGTAAGGGGTGCAAAAAAGCAGCCCAAAGATTTTAAGTTGCCTAAGCCTGCCGAAATTAAGGAATACCTTGATAACTATGTTATAGGGCAGGATGAAGCAAAGGTAGCGCTCGCCGTTGCGGTTTATAACCACTATAAGCGCGTGTTCTACACAGGCGAGAGCGATGTTGAAATAGGTAAGAGCAATATTTTAATGTTAGGCCCCACAGGCGTTGGTAAAACACTGCTTGCGCAAACTCTTGCCCGCTTTTTAGATATTCCCATTGCAATAACCGATGCCACCACTTTAACCGAGGCGGGTTATGTTGGTGAAGATGTTGAAAACATTCTGCTTCGCCTTATTCAGGCGGCCGATTTCGATATTGAAAGAGCAGAGCACGGCATCATCTATGTTGACGAAATCGACAAGATTGCAAGAAAATCGGAAAACACTTCAATAACAAGGGATGTTAGCGGCGAGGGTGTTCAACAGGCGCTTCTTAAAATTTTAGAGGGAACCGTTTCAAATGTTCCGCCCCAAGGCGGAAGAAAGCACCCACAGCAGGAATTTATTCAAATTGACACCACTAATATTTTGTTTATATGCGCAGGCGCATTTGATGGTATTGATAAGATAATCGCTAAAAGAGTTAATAAGTCGAGTTCGCTTGGCTTTGGCGCCGAGGTTAAGTCAAAACAAGAACTTGAGGGCGACAATGTTATGCACAACGCAACCCATCAAGACCTTGTAAAGTACGGGCTTATCCCCGAACTTGTGGGAAGGCTTCCTGTTATGACAACCCTTTCGCATATGGATGAAAAAACCCTTGAAAGAATAATGACCGAGCCTAAAAACTCTATCATTAATCAGTATAAAGAGTTGTTTAGGATGGATGGTGTGCAGCTTGATTTTGAGCCTGCCGCTTACAAGGCCATTGCCCGCCTTACCAATGAACGCAAAACTGGCGCAAGAGGACTTCGCTCAATAGTTGAGGGCGTTCTTGGGAAACTTATGTTTGAAATACCGTCTGACGAAACGATTAAAAGCGTTACTATAACCGAAGACTGCGTTTTAAACGGCGGAAAACCTAAAATTAAAAGAAAAACGAAATCGGTTAAATCGGCCGATAACAGTGCAGAAACTGCATAAATCACATTATCAAAGCCTTCGGCATTAGCCGAGGGTTTTTTTGTTTGCTAAAACCAATAGGTTTTGTTATAATTAACTTGAATGTGAGGGGAGTTTATGAATGAATGTTACCTTTGCCCAAGGAAGTGCGGGGTTGATAGAAGTAAAACATTAGGCTTTTGCAAGGTGGGGGATGAGCTGCTGGTTGCGCGCGCAGCACTGCATCACTACGAAGAGCCCTGTATTTCGGGCGAAAATGGCTCGGGCGCGGTGTTTTTTAGTGGTTGCAACCTGCATTGTTCTTTTTGCCAAAATTATGAGATTAGCACAAAAAATAAAGGCAAGCCGATAAGCGTTGACCGCTTGGCCGATATTTTTAAAGAATTAGAGGCGGCAGGCGCGCATAATATTAACCTTGTAACACCAACTGTTTATTCTGATAAAATAATCAAAGCCATTGAACTTTCAAGGGTTAATATCCCCTTTGTTTACAACTGTGGTGGCTATGAAGCGTGTGAGGTAATTAAACGCCTTTGTGATTATATTGATGTTTTTATGCCCGATGTTAAGTTCTTTTCGCCGGAACACGGTGCGCGCTACTGCCGCGCGGCCGATTATTATAATAAGGCATTGGGTGCGCTTAAGGTAATGTGCAGTGCTAAGGGTAAGCCACAGTTTGATGATAACGGCATACTCAAAAAAGGTGTTTTGGTGCGCCACCTTGTAATGCCGGGGTTATATAAAGATTCGCTTGATATAATCAGGAGCCTTTATAGCGAATTCGGGAACGATAGTTTTCTTTTAAGCCTTATGAGCCAGTATGTGCCGCGCGAAAATTTAGAGGGATACCACGAAATAAACAGGCGTGTTACAACATTTGAATATCAAAAGGCCACAGAGCTTGCCGCAGAACTTGGGTTTCAAGGATACACCCAAGAGCGGGGAAGTGCCAGCGAAAAATATCTTCCGAAGTTCGATTTTTCGGGCGTTTAAACCCCGCAAAATGTGAATAAAAATATAAAATTTTCAACTTGGAAGTCTTATATAAAAATTAAAACCTAAAAATGGCGCAAAAACCAGCAAAAAAGTAAAATAAATTGCTATAAAAAACAAAAGATGTGTAGACATTGCAGCAAAAGTATGTTAAAATTATCACAATGGTCGAATGATGTGTTAGTGCGTGCATTTTGCGCACCGCTTTAGAAAGTTTCGGCCCAAATATAGGAGGAATCAGGAAAATGAAAAAGAAAATAGGCACACTTCCTTTTAACGGAACTCCTGAACAGGAAAAGCAGCTTATGGATGTTATTGATGCTCACAAGCACGATAAGAGCTTGCTTATGGCTGTTATGCAGCAAGCACAAGACATTTACGGCTACCTTCCTTTGGAGGTACAGGAAAAGATCGCACTTGGTATGGGTGTTTCTGTTGAGAAGGTATACGGGGTTGCAACCTTTTATGCTCAGTTCTCATTAACACCAAAGGGCAAATACAACATCTCGGTTTGCCTTGGAACCGCTTGTTATGTTAAGGGCGCCGGCGATATTATGGATAAGCTTTCTGAAAGGCTTGGAATCGGCGCTGACGAATGCACACCTGACGGTAAGTATTCACTTACTGCCTGCCGTTGCATTGGTGCCTGCGGTTTGGCCCCTGTATTAACAGTAAACGAAGAAGTTTACGGACGTTTAACCGTTGATGACGTTGACGATATCCTTGCAAAATACAACTAATCAGCAATAACGCCGTTTCTGAATAAAGAAAGACGGTAATGATTATGACAATATGCACTATTAAAGAACTTCTTAATGCCGATGTTATTTGCAACGAAGACCTTCTTTCCCACCATGTTTATTCCGCCTGCGGAAGCGATATGATGAGTGATGTTCTGGCCTATGTTAAAGACCAAGCTGTTTTAATGACAGGGCTTGTTAATTCACAGGTTATTCGCACTGCGGAAATGATGGATATGGTTTGCATAGTTTTCGTTCGCTCAAAAACACCCACACCCGAAATGGTTGAACTCGCACGCGAGAGCGGGATAGTTCTTTTGGCAACCGAAAAAAGAATGTATGAGGCCTGTGGCATACTTTACAGCAACGGCCTTGTAGGAAATAAGGTTCGCAATGCCTGAGTTAGTTTTCAAATTTGATGTTGACGGGTCCGACTTTACATCGGCAGGTCAGGCATCGGTTAGCATTAAAAAGAATTTAAGGCAGTTAGGGCTTTCGCCCGAAATTATCCGCCGTGTTTCAATCGCTATGTATGAAGGCGAAATAAACATGGTTATTCATGCCGGTGGCGGCGTCGCTACGGTTACCGTTTCGGAAGAATGTGTTACAATACTTCTTTCCGATAAAGGGCCAGGTATTAAAGACATTGATAAAGCGATGCAGGAGGGTTACTCCACCGCAACCGACAGCATACGTTCATTAGGCTTTGGCGCCGGAATGGGGCTTCCTAATATGAAGCGCTACACCGATTTTATGGAAGTTAAATCGGTTGTGGGTGAAGGCACCGATATTACAATGAAGGTAAATATTAATTAGTTTCTTATAGGTATATTTTATGGATATATACAAACATTCGGTTTATCTTGATGCCAATAAATGCGACGGTTGTACATCGTGCTTAAGGCATTGCCCAACCGAAGCTATCAGAATAAAAGATAACAAGGCAGTTATTGATCAAGAACGCTGCATCGACTGCGGTGAGTGCATAAGGGTTTGCCCTAATAAAGCAAAAAAATCCCGTTGCGGTTCGCTCGATGAGATGAAGAACTACAAATGGAATATCGCCCTTCCCGCACCTTCGCTTTACGGCCAGTTCGAAAATCTTGACAATGTTGACTATGTTCTAAACGGGCTTAAAAAAATCGGGTTTGATGATGTTTTCGAGGTGTCTGCTGCGGCTGAACTGGTTTCGGCCTACACGAGAATTTACCTTAAAAACGAAGATGTTAAAAAACCCGCAATAAGCTCTGCTTGCCCTGTTGTTTTAAGACTAATAGCTCTCAGGTTCCCATCTCTTGTTGACAATATCATTCATATGCTTCCGCCAATGGAGATTGCCGCTTCTCTTGCGAGGGACAAGGCAAAAAACGAACACCCTGAACTCGGCGACAGCGATATTGGAGTTTTCTTTATATCGCCCTGCCCTGCAAAGGTTAGTTATGTAAATAACGGTTTTGCAGGATATAAAAGTTTGGTTGACGTTGTAATCCCCATTAGTGAGCTTTATTTCAAACTGATTAACGCTATGACAGCAGATGAATCGGTTGACAGCATATCCCATTCGGGCAGAATTGGAATTGGCTGGGCGGCAAGCGGCGGTGAGGCAACGGCAATATTTAACGACCGTTACCTTGCGGCTGACGGCATAGATAATGTTATCCACGTTCTTGATCAGGTTGAAAACGGAAATATTCCTGCGCTTGATTTTATCGAGCTTAACGCCTGCACAGGCGGTTGCGTTGGCGGTGTTCTAACAATAGAAAACCCCTTCGTTGCAAAGGCACGACTTCGCAGCCTTAGAAGGTATCTTCCGGTTTCGCAAAACTCTTTATCGAAAGAGGAAAAATGCGAGGTTCCAAACGGGTATATGTTTGGAGATTTTCCAACCTATCACCCCATTTCGCAGCTTAGCGAAAATATGATGGAATCTATCAGAATGATGGCCGACATTCAGTCTCTTCGAAGTGAACTTCCGGGCATTGACTGTGCTTCGTGCGGTGCGCCCAACTGCAGGGCTTTTGCCGAGGATATTGTTAAAAGCAAAGCGGTTATTGAAAACTGCCCAATACTGAAATACCGTAATGAAACGGTGAAGTCGGGCGGTGATGAAGAATGACTGTTAACGAGCTTACAAGGGAGCTTAACCTAACAGCGGTTGCACTGCCTTGCGGTGAACGCGAGATAGAAGGCGCCTATTGCGGCGACCTTTTAAGTTGGGTTATGGGACGAGCAGAAAGCGGCAATGTTTGGGTAACAATTATGTCAAACATTAATGTGGTGGCTGTGGCTTCGCTTGCAGATGTTTCGGCAGTTATATTGGCCGAAGGTGTAGAGGTTGATGAAGACGTTAAAAAAACCGCTTTAGAGCGTTCGGTTAACCTGCTGTCGTCGAATGATAGCACATATAACATCGCAAACCTTATTGGTAAAGTGATATGAAAAAGTATTATTACGATCTTCACATTCACTCGTGCCTGTCGCCCTGCGGCGATAATGAATCAACCCCAAACAGCATTGCCGGAATGGGCAGCCTTAACGGGCTTGATATTATGGCACTTACCGACCATAACACATGCAAAAACTGCCCCGCGTTTTTTAAGGCGGCAGAAAGATATGGCATAACCCCCATTGCGGGAATGGAGCTTACAACTTCTGAAGAAATTCACGTTGTGTGCTTGTTTCAAACCTTAGAAGAAGCCGCCGGCTTTGAAGAAGAGGTTTTATCACGTAGGGTTATGATAAAGAATAAAACCGAAATATTCGGTGAACAGCTCATCGTTGATGAAAATGATAAGGTTATAGGTAATGACGAAAACTTGCTCATTATCGCAACCGGCATTTCGCTTGATGAGGTGCCCGAACTTGTGAAAAAGTATAACGGTGTTTATTTCCCGGCGCATATTGATAAAGAATCAAACAGCGCCATTGCGGTTTTAGGTTCATACCCTAACGCTTCGGTGTTTGGGCTTGCTGAACTGCACAAAAGGGAAAATGCCGAAAAGTATTCAGGTATTACCGCACTCGGCAAAGATAATTTTATTTTCAATTCTGATGCGCATTATCTTTGGAATATTAACGAAAGCGAAGCTTATTTCACGTTGCCCAAAGATTTAAGCAGTGATGAAATAAAAAACGAGCTTTTTAAAAAAATGAGGAGCTGCTTATGAAGGAGTTATCATTAAATATTCTTGATATTACTGAAAATTCCGTTAAAGCAGGCGCGGCACTTACCGAAATACTAATAGATGAAACTGATGAGTTTCTTAAAATCACTATTAAAGATAACGGTTGCGGAATGACGGCAGAGGTGCTGAGAAGCGTTCAAAACCCGTTCTACACAACCCGCACAACTAGGAAGGTTGGAATGGGAATCCCACTGCTTAAAATGCAGGCCGAACAAACCGGCGGTGAAATAACCATTGAATCAAGAACTGTGGAAGAACACCCCGAAAATCACGGTACTGTTGTAACCGCATCTTTTAATAAAAATCACATTGATTACACTCCGCTTGGTGACATAGTTTCAAGCATAGTAACACTGATACAAGGTCACCCTGAAACCGATTTCCTTTTTAGGCACAATAAGTGCGGGCTTAATATCGAGCTCGACACAAGGCAGATGAGGGAGATTTTAGGTGGCGATGTTCCACTGAACAGTTTCGAGGTGATTTGCTGGGTAAAGGAATATTTACTCGAACAATATAGTGTAAATAATTAGGTGGCCCGAAGCTACCTAAATGAAAGGGAGAAATATAATGAAATCATTGGCTGAGTTGCAAGCAATAAAAGACAAGATGAAAAGCAAGGTAGTTATCCGCGAAGGTGCGCAGGAAATCAGGGTTGTTGTAGGTATGGCAACCTGCGGTATCGCTGCAGGCGCACGCCCGGTTTTAAACACCTTGGTTGAAGAGGTTAATGCTCAAAACCTTTCAGATAAGGTTTCGGTATCACAAACCGGTTGTATTGGCATTTGCCAGTTCGAACCTGTTGTTGAAGTTATCGAAGCAGGCAAAGAAAAAACAACATACGTTAAAATGACAGCTGAAAAGGCTAAACGTGTTGTTGAGGAACATCTTAAGGGCGGTAAAGTAGTTTCTGAATACACCATTTCTGCCCAGAATTCATAATTTTTTGGAGGTATAATAATGATTCGTGCACATGTATTGATTTGCGGCGGTACGGGTTGTACCTCGTCCGGTAGTGTGGCTATTCAGCAGGCATTCACTGATAATCTTGCCCTTAACGGACTTACAGAAGAGGTAAAAATCGTACAAACCGGTTGCTTTGGTTTATGCGCCCTTGGCCCTGTAGTAATAGTATACCCTGATGGAACCTTCTATAGTCGTGTAACTCCTGAAGATGTTAAGGAAATTGTTGAAGAACATCTTCTTAAAGGCCGTATTGTTGATCGCCTTGTTTATAGCGACACAGGCGATGAAAAGGCAGCGGAAGCTGTTAACGTTGCACTTTCCGACACAGCATTCTACAAAACACAGAACCGTGTAGTTCTTCGTAACTGCGGTGTTATCGACCCTGAACAGATTGATGAATACATCGCTATGGACGGTTATGCTGCCCTTGGTAAGGTATTAACCGAAATGACACCTGAAGATGTTATTCAGTGCGTTAAAGATTCAGGCCTTCGCGGCAGAGGAGGCGGCGGCTTCCCCACAGGCCTTAAATGGTCGCTTTGCGCACCCAATAAAGCCGACCAGAAGTATGTTGTATGTAACGCCGACGAAGGTGACCCTGGCGCATTTATGGACCGTTCGGTTCTCGAAGGCGACCCGCACAGCATCATTGAAGCTATGGCAATCTGCGGTTATGCAGTTGGCGCAACCGAAGGTTATGTTTACGTTCGTGCAGAGTATCCTATCGCTGTAAGACGTTTACAGATAGCTATCGATCAGGCTCGTGAATACGGCCTTCTTGGTAAAAATATATTTGAATCGGGCTTCGATTTTGATCTTCACATTCGTTTGGGCGCTGGCGCGTTCGTATGCGGTGAAGAAACAGCCCTTATGACATCTATCGAAGGTAACCGTGGTGAGCCTCGTCCTCGCCCGCCGTTCCCGGCTGTTAAGGGACTTTTCAACCGCCCAACAGTTGAAAACAACGTTGAAACCTTCGCTAACATTCCTCAGATCATCCTTCGCGGTGCTGAATGGTTTGCATCTATGGGTACCGAAAAATCAAGAGGTACAAAGGTATTCGCGCTTGGAGGTAAGATTAAGAACACCGGCCTTGTTGAAATTCCTATGGGTACAACCCTTCGCGAAATCATCGATAACATCGGTGGCGGTATCCCGAACGGCAAAAAGTTCAAGGCTGCTCAAACCGGTGGTCCTTCGGGCGGATGCATCCCTGCAAACCTTATCGACACCGAAGTTGACTACGACAACCTCGTTGCAATGGGCTGTATGATGGGTTCAGGCGGTCTTATCGTAATGGATGAAGACACCTGTATGGTTGATATGGCTAAATTCTTCCTTGAATTTACCGTTGATGAATCTTGCGGTAAGTGTACACCTTGCCGTGTTGGTACAAGAAGACTTCTTGAGATGCTTGAAAAAATCACTCAGGGTAAGGGAACTCTTGAAGATATCGACAAGCTCGAAGAGCTTTGCTACTACATCAAGGCTAACTCATTGTGCGGTCTTGGGCAAACTGCTCCTAACCCTGTTCTTTCAACACTTAAATTCTTCCGTGATGAATATATTGCACACGTTACAGAGAAGAAGTGCCCTGCAGGTGCTTGTAAAGATCTTTTAACCTACACAATCGATAAAGAAAAATGTATTGGCTGCGGAATGTGCGCAAAAAGCTGCCCCGCAAGCGCAATCACAAAAACCGATTATGTGGCAGAAGGTCATAAACTGCCTTCACTTGAAATTGATCCTGATAAGTGCGTTAAGTGCGGCGCTTGTATCGGAACCTGTAAGTTTAAGGCAATCAGCAAACAATAATAAAGGAGAAACATACGATGAGTGATGTTAAAATGGTTAATTTAAAAATCAACGGTATGGATGTCTCCGTACCTGCGGGAACAACAATTCTTGAAGCTGCAAGAAAGGTTGGCTTCGAGATTCCCACACTTTGCTATATGAAAGAAAGAAACGAGATCGGCGCTTGCCGTATCTGCGTTGTTGAAGCTAACGAAGGCAGAGGGAACAGAACCGTTGCCGCCTGCGTATACCCCGTTTCTGAGGGTATGCAGGTAACAACAAACTCTCCTGCAATCATCAAGGCAAGGAAAACAACCCTTGAGCTTATTCTTTCAACACACGACCGTAAGTGCTTATCTTGCGTTCGTTCGGGCAACTGTGAGCTTCAGGCTCTCTGCCACGATTACGGCATTGAGAACGAAGGCGTTTTCGACGGATTTAAGCCCGTTTACGAGATCGACACCAGCGCACCTCACATGATTCGCGACAATAACAAATGTATCCTTTGCCGCAGGTGCGTTGCAGCTTGTAACGAACAGCACGTTGGCGTTATCGGCGCTAACGATCGCGGTATTGACACAAGCATTGCTTGCGCTTTCGATAAGGGTCTTGGCGAAGTAGCCTGCATTTCTTGCGGCCAGTGTATTGTTAACTGCCCAACAGGCGCACTTTCAGAAAAAGACGACACCGATAAGGTTTACGAAGCATTAGCTAACCCCGAAAAGGTTGTTATTGTTCAAACTGCTCCTGCAGTTCGTGCAGCTCTTGGTGAATCATTCGGCATGGAAATCGGTACTGATGTTGAAGGCAAGATGGTTGCAGCATTACGCCGCCTTGGCTTCGATAAGGTGTTCGACACCGACTTCAGCGCTGACGTTACAATTATGGAAGAGGGAACCGAGTTCATTAACAGAGTTAAGAACGGCGGCACACTTCCTCTTATCACATCTTGCTCACCCGGTTGGATCAAGTTCTGTGAAATGTATCATCCGAACCTCATTCCTAACCTTTCATCATGTAAATCGCCTCAGCAGATGTTTGGTGCACTTCTTAAAACTTGGTATGCTGAAAAGAATAACATCGATCCGAAGAATATCTTCTCAGTTTCTGTTATGCCTTGCACAGCTAAGAAGTTCGAGATCCTTCGTGACGATCAGTCTGCTGCAGCAGGTCTTCCTGACCTTGATGCTACCATCACAACACGTGAGCTTGCAAGAATGATCGACCGCGCAGGCATCAACTTCACAGCACTTCCTGACGAAGAGTTTGACAACCCAATGGGTGAAGACACCGGTGCTGCTGTTATCTTTGGTGCTACAGGCGGTGTTATGGAAGCTGCACTTCGCACAGTTAAGGAACTTTTAGAAGGCAAAACCTTTGATGAAGTTGATTATGAGGTTGTTCGCGGAACCGCTCCTGTTAAAAAGGCAACACTTAACATCGCAGGTATGGATGTTAACATCGCTGTTGCCAGCGGTATGAGCGCAGCTCACGAGCTTTTACAGAAGGTTGAATCGGGCGAAGAAACCTATCACTTTATTGAAATCATGGGTTGCCCCGGCGGCTGCGTAAATGGTGGCGGTCAGCCTGTACAGCCTGCAAGCGTTAAGGCTGTTAAAGACATTAAAGCACTTCGTGCATCTGTTCTTTATAACAACGATGCTAACCAGAAGTACAGAAAGTCGCACGATAACCCGATGGTTAAGGAACTTTATGCTGAATATCTCGGTGAGCCGGGTAGCCATAAGGCGCATAAGATTCTCCACACCACATACGTTGATCGTTCGAACGTTTTAAAATAATTATAAATTTCAAGCGCAAGAGCCGGTTATATCGGCTCTTGCGCACAGATTATATAGGCGGATTTTAATGCTTTGGTTTATTACACATAGCATAATAATCTCCTGCCACCGCTGCAGGAGTGGTTTGGCTGCCTATTAATATTAGCGGAAGAACGGAGAACAAGTATGACTAAAGGGCAAGAGTGGTTTAAAAACGCAAGGCTTGGCATGTTTATACACTGGGGTGCATACTCGGTTGCGGCACGCGGAGAATGGGTTTTAAACCGTGAACTTATTCCCTATGAGGAATATAACGAAAAATATGTTAACAATTTCAAGGCCGAAAACTTTAACCCCAGGGAATGGGCAAAGCTTGCAAAGGAATTCGGCGCACAGTATATTGTTTTTACAACGCGTCATCACGACGGATTTTCGCTTTGGGATACCAAGGTTAGCGATTATAATTCGGTAAAAATGGGCCCGAAGAAGGACCTTGTTCGCGAATTTGTTGATGCAGTTCGCGCAGAGGGCTTAAGGGTTGGCTTTTACTATTCCTATGCCGACTGGTCGCACCCTGATTACCCCGGTTCTTATGCGCGTGACTGGTATTTAGATACCGATTGGAAGAGCGAAGAGGCAAATAAACGCTTTATCGAATATTACCACGCACAGCTTAAAGAACTTATGACTAACTACGGTAAAATTGATATTTTATGGTATGATGGCGGCGCTCCCGGCCCAACAGACGGCACAACCATTAACAAATATGTTAAAGAGTTGCAGCCCGATATTCTTATCAACAACCGCAACTGCGAACCCTTTGATTTCACAACAAGCGAGCAGAAGATAAGCGTTGATAAGGATAAAATGATTGAATCTTGCATGACACTTAATTCAAACTGGGCATACCACGCAGGAGATTACGACTATAAAACACCGCACCAGGTTATTAAAATGATTGGTGAGATTACAAAGGGCGGCGGCAACCTGCTTTTAAACGTTGGCCCAATGGCCGATGGCACAGTGCCGCAGGAATCGGTTGACATTATCCGCGAGGTTGGTAAGTGGGTTCACACAAACGGTGAGGCTATTTACGGTTCGGAACCGTCACCCTACACATGGAGCAACTCGTTTGTTTTAACAACCAAAGATAATAATGTGTATGTTCACCTTTATTATTACACTGGGGAAGAATTATGCGTTCCTGATATTAAAAACAAGGTTCTTTCAATTAGTTTATTACATAACGGCAAAGAGCTTTCGTTCCGCCAAGAGGGGGCACGTTTGTTTATAGCACTTTCGCAGGACGATTTTAAGGCTGTTACTACTCCTGTTATTAAAATCCAGGTTGAAGGAAAGCCTGAAGCCACTGCAATTCAAAAGAATTTCTGGATTATTGATTAGTTTATTATCAGAAAACCCCACGGTTAATTTTCCGTGGGGTTTTCTTTGCCCTTAAACGTTACCGAGGGCAGGCCGTTATTTAGTAATATGAAATGAGTGCATGTCTTTATTCCATACCAAACATAACTAAGGGTGAAATTGCGGTTTCATCTTTATACATTTCAAAATGGAAATGGGACTTTTCAACTGATTCAGATGGTATCTCTCCAACAGTGCCTATAACCGTTTTGGAGTCAACAATATCACCAACTGCAACATTAAGCTTTTCTGATAATCCGCAGTATTTTGCTGTTATGCCGTTTCCGTGATCTATTACCACTGTATTTCCGTGCGTTGGGCTGTTTTCTACCGCGGTAACCGTTCCCTCGCCCGATGCTGTTACCCCTGTTCCTTTATCTGCAGTAATATCAAGCCCAGGGTGAATTCTCAAATCACAGTAGGTTTCGGAGTATTGAAGCTCAGTTAAGCTAAAATTTTTTAAGATTTCACCGGTAACAGGCATTACAAAAAACTTCGCATTAACCGCTGCAGGCTGTGTTTCCTCGGTGGGTGAGGGGGTGGTTGTAACTTCGTCTTGCTCGGAATTATAATTATCTATGCTTTTTGATTCATCAATAGTAGTATTTTCTTCTTTTACGATGTAATTGTTTTCGGCTTTGGGCTTGTCGTCGTTAGGGGCTATAATGTTATATGCCGAAAAAGAGGTGAACCCTAACGCAACAACACAGGCGGCTACAACAGCATAAAATCCGCCTTTTGTAAACTTATATTTAGTTTTTTTAGCATTGTTTTCTGTGTTTTTGTTTCTCATCTTTTTGCCTTCCTTCAGATGTTTTCTTATAGGTATTTTCGGCAAAAATTCATAAAATATACTTGTTAAAAAATAATTCACAAAAATTAAACACATAGATAATAATGCTGCGTTATAATTTGAACATACAAAAGAAGGGGGCCGCAACCCTTCTTGATGTATAACTCTACCCTCCTAACCCATTATAGCACGAAGCAGCACGGTTTTATTCATTTCCGTGCTGCTTCAATGTTATAATAGAATGTATTTTGGTTAAATAAGATATTTACAAAATGGTGTTAAAGGGGTATAATGTTTAATGGTAGAATTATACGTAAGTGTTGATATTTTTCTATTTAATCAGTAGTTTTTAGGATTGTTTATTGCCTGGTTTTAACCGGAAGATTATATGGGAGTATATGTGGTATGGCAAAAAGTAAAAAGAAGGTTTATAAAAAGAAGTCTGTAAAAAAAATTGCAAAAAAAGGTGAAAACCGTTTTGCAGTATGGTGGCGCAACCTAAAACGTGGAAAAAAGGCGGCCATTATTAGTTGTGTTTCGTTGTTGCTTGTTGTTTCAATGCTTGGCAGTTTTGTTTATTTTAAATATATAGGCAGAATTAACCGAACCAACATCGACG
The DNA here is from genome assembly GCA_045576295.1 of Acutalibacteraceae bacterium. Lineage (GTDB taxonomy): Bacteria > Bacillota > Clostridia > Oscillospirales > Acutalibacteraceae > CAVALG01. The sequence continues at coordinate 56,743 of JAZNGF010000054.1, forward strand.
AAGAAATTATCGAGGTTGAACAAATTTCGGAAGATATTATTAATATTGGCCTTTTCGGAATCGACACACGCGACGGTCTTTCGTTTAAAGGGAATACCGATTCTATTATGATATTGAGTATTAACAGCAAAACTAACAAGATCAATATCTTTTCTATAATGCGCGATTCGCTTGTTCCCATTGAAGGATATAAAACAACAAAAATTAATGCCGCTTATGCAAATGGCGGCCCTGCAATGGCCATAAACACTATTAACAAAAATTTCGGCCTTGATATAACCGATTACGTTACCGTTAATTTTTACGGAATGGAAAAGATTATCGATGCGATTGGCGGAATAGAAGTTCCTGTTACCGATGACGAAATGAAGCCCAGGACCGGTGCACCCAAAGGTATGCTTAACCAGTGTATTCAAGAACAGGCCGATAAGGAGGGCACAAAAGCTGTTCTTGTTAAAAGTTCAGGAACACAGATGCTCACAGGCCGCCAAGCGGTTGCATGGGCACGTATCAGAAAGGCAAAAAACTTCTGGGGAACTAACGATGACTATGGAAGAACCGAACGCCAACGCTATGTTATGCAAAAACTTTTTGAAAAGGCAACAAACCTGCCGTTTTCAAAATACCCCGGGCTTATTGATGCAATGCTCCCATGCACACAAACCTCGATGTCTAACGGAGAAATTTTATCTCTTGCTAAGATATTAACTAAGGGTGGGGTAACACTTAACACTGCTCGCATCCCATCAGATGCGATGCTTATAAACGGTGGCTTTAGTGCAAATGGCGCATCAACCGTGTATTTCAATCTTGATGATGCTAAGGATCTTGTTCACGCCGTTATTTATGATGGTATGACCGCCGAGGAGTTTGAAAGCACACATACTTATTCTAAAACACCATGGTATCATTCTTCGGGCTCGGGCTCAGGTTCCGGAAACAGCAGTTCCTCGACTTCAAGCACGTCGCCTGACGATAATAGTTCGGATTCTACATCGTCGGAAGAGCATACAAGTTCTGATACTAACAGTAGCCAAACATCAAGCGACTCAAGTAGCTCCGATAGCGGTAGCTCAGATGTAGGAAGCAGCGTTCCCGATAACAGTTCATCAACAACTTCTTCAAGCGGCAACACACCGCCGGGCGACACACCGGTAACCCCACCTGAAGAAGACCCCCCTGTTGATGACGGAGGAGATGGTGGATCTACAGGTGATGCAGAACCTGTGGTGTAACCGCATAAACGTTTGAACCAATAACCAACGTATAGGTGAAGATATGAAAAGCTTTGATATTAAAACTAAAATTTATTTTGGCGAAAACTCGCTTGACCGTTTAACCGAATACAACTATAAAAAAGCGCTTATTATTGCCGACCCTTATGTTGTTAAAAGCGGAATGGTTCATATGGTTGCTTCGCGCCTAACCGAAGCGGGAATCGACTATGATATTTTCAGTGAAGTGGTGCCTGACCCACCCATTTCAAAGGTAGCGTTAGGTGTTCAAAAGCTTACTGAATATTCACCCGAGGTTATAATTGCAATCGGCGGGGGTAGCGCTATTGATGCTGCCAAGGCAATAAGAGAGGTTGCGGTTGATTCGGGTAATGTTCCCCGTATGCCTTTGGTTGCAATACCTACAACCAGCGGAACAGGAAGCGAAGTTACATCATTTTCAGTAATAACCGACCCTGAAAACCATAAAAAATACCCGCTTGTAAGCGAATCACTTTTGCCTGAAGAAGCTATTTTAGATTCCGAACTTGTTCGTTCGGTTCCTGCTAACATTACTGCCGACACAGGCATGGATGTTTTCACTCACGCGCTTGAATCTTATGTTAGCATAAATAACAATGAGTTTTCGGCTGCGCTTTCTGAAAAGTCTATTGAAATTTTTGGAAGCTTTATGCTTCGCTCGTATCTTGATAATAACGATACACACGCAAGGCAAAAAATGCACATTTCTTCCTGCCTTGCAGGGCTTGCGTTTAACACTGCGTCGCTCGGGCTTAATCACGGTATGGCGCACCAGCTCGGCTCATTTTTCCACATACCGCACGGCCGCGCAAATGCAATGCTTTTGCCTTCGATTATTGAATATAATTCTGATATTAATAAGCATAGTAAAAGCAAAAAGGAATACCCAAAACAGGTTAAGAAATACTGCACGGTTGCAAGAATGCTGGGGCTTCAAAACTTTAATACCATAACAACAATCCGTGCGCTGGTAAGCTACATACAGTTTATGCTTAAAGAACTTGATATGCCCTTATCGGTTTCGCAAATTGAAGGCATTAGCGAAAAGGAATATTTCGATGCTATACCCGAAATGGCAAGGGCAGCGCTTGCTGACCCTTGCACTGCTACTAACCCCAGAACACCAACAGTTGAAGAAATAATGCAAATATATCAAAAACTTTGGTAAAATTATTTCGGTGAGAAAATGGAGTTACCAAACAGAAAACTCAACCGTTTGGAGAATTTTGATTATGGGCAGAACGGAGCGTATTTTATTACAGTATGTGCTAAAAACCGAAAGCAGATATTAAGTAATGTCGTAGGGGACGATGCCCACATCGTCCCGAAAAAATACGGTTTAATTGTTGAAAAATATATCCGTAATGTTCCTGAAATTGAAAAATACGTTATAATGCCCGATCACATTCATATGATTATCAGAATTCAAAACGGGACGATGTGGGCATCGTCCCCTACAAGAAGAGTTGAAAGCATAGTTCGATCGTTGAAAATATTAATAACAAAAGAAATCGGCGAAGCAATATTTCAACGCTCATATTATGACCATATCATCCGTAACGAACAGGACTACATAGAAACCTGGAAATACATTGAAAACAACCCTGCAAAATGGATGTTAATGCACAAAAACGGAGGTGCTTCTTTATGAAGTGCCTCCGTTATGTTTGTACATGAAATTTGAATTCCTTTTTTATTTAACGGTATGCCCTCGGGCAGGTGCTCCAGAAAGCCTGAGCAATAGTTTGCATATTTTCTAAACGGATATCAGGCAAATTCAAGATTTTTTGGTTCAGGCGAACCATTTCCTGCAGGCCGCAATTACCTGTGAGTATGTACTCTACACTGTAGTCTAATTCTTTGCAGATTTTAAGCGCATCCTCAATGCCAACCGCTTCTTCTCCGCGCTCCATAATCTTGACCGAATCGATGGAAACTCCTGCGCGTTCTGCGAGCTCTTTTCTAGAGAAGCAATTGCGTGTTCTGCATTGAATCAACCTTTCACCAACCTGTTGTAAGTATGTTTTTTCCATAGCTTTATCTTCCTTTCGGTATTTATTGCACAAAAAAGTGCGTAGCACGAAGCCACGCACTGAAAAACACCCGGCTCCGTTTGTTGCAACACAAATTCAATAAACTACGACAGTTTGGATTGAAAAAAGAGCCTGTGCTTTTACCAAAAGATGAAAGCCCAAACTACCGTAATTTTATTGAATTTTGTGTTGCATTAGCATTATACTGCATTTCCCATAGTTTGTAAACCCTAAAATAATAGTGGCACGCCCAAGTGTTTGATATAACCCCCTTAACGTAGTCTTGAAAACTTTTTGTTTTTTCAAGTGTCTACTCTAAGGGGATTATATCAATGTTAGAGCGTGCCACAAAATTTATTTGTATATCATTTTCGATTAATTGCCGCCTTATTTATCAGCAAAAAGCATTTCAATTACGGCATCTATAAGCAGTGAAATTCCCGGGAACTGCTTTTCATCTCTTAATTGGTTAAGTGCCACCATAGAGCCGAGATTTCCGTTTGCAACATCCATTGCAGTGCCGAAAATTCTGTTTTTACGCGGCAGGCTGATTTCAGCAGCGTTAATCATTCTGAATAATGCCTTTTCGATGTTGTTGCTTGGCATTTCACCGCTGTTTTCAATGATAACCTCAACCATTTCTGTGGGGCAAACGTTGCTCACTTCAATGGTTGTTTTGTTTTGTGATTCATCAAAGGCAAAGTTAACATTAGCGCCGTTAACAGTAACAGCGGCCGGCTTTTCTAAAGCGTAAAATTCAAGTACATAATCACGCTTTTCGGGAACAACCTCACTGTTGCCAACAATGGGCTCGATTACGAATTTAGCCTGCTTGCCGTTTGTGAATTTAAATGTTGTGCGAGCAGTTTTAAGGTATTTTTCAACCTTATCGTTATCTTCATACATTGTGAAACTGCCGTCGGCTCCGCCGAACACCTTGATTTCAAACTTAGCGGGGTTTTCAACAAGGTTGCCGATAACATCATCGTGAGCGAGCGGAACAATTGCGCCTGGCCTTACAAACACGGGCATTTCATCATATGCGCGGTGCATATTTATAGCCTTTCCGCCACTGTAAATCATGCCGCTGAAGAAATCAATCCACTTGCCTGCGGGCAGGTAGGTGTAAACTTTAGCTAAGTGATAAACCTTGTCGGTTGGGGTAACGATTGGTGAAACCAAGAACTGCGAACCGAAATAGTATTGGTTCTCGAAGGGTGATTTGCCCTTGTTGTATCCGTCGCGGTTGCCGTGCCTGTAAAGGTTGCCTGCTTCAGGTTCTTCGTAGTAAAGGGGCAGAACTATCGGTAGCCCTTCTGAGTGAGCGCGTTCGTTCATTGTGTAAAGGTAGGGAACGAGCTTATGGCGAAGCCTTAAGAACTTCTTCATTGAAAGTTCGGTTTCTTTTGAAAATTCCCAAGGTTCTTTTGAGCCGAAGTTATCGTTAGTTGCGTGAAGCCTGTTAATAGGCGAGAACACGCCTAATTGAACCCAACGGCTTGTAAGGTCGCCGTTGCGGGTGCCAAGCATATGGCCGCCGATATCGTGGCTCCACCAGCCGTAGCCAACGTTGGTTGCGCAGTTGGTGAAGTAGGGCTGATATGCTAATGATTCCCACGATACAATAGTGTCGCCCGAGAAACCAACAGGGTAACGGTGTGAGCCGAATTCTGCATATCTTGAGAAGGTGAGAGGTCTTTCGCCGCGCCTTGCAGAATCAATAAAATGATAGTGGTTAAGCATCCACAGGGTGTCGTATCCGTTAACGTTGAAGCCGCCCTGCTGCCAGTCGATCCACCAAAAGTCAACACCCTGTTCTTCAAGCTGGTTTAACACAAGCTTAAAGTAATTATCCATAAATTTGGGCGATGTAATATCAAATTCAACGGGTTCTTTTTTCTCGGTGTCTACCCCCATTGCTTCAGCTATTTGCGGGTAAAGGTCTTCAAACCCTCTGATACCATCTGCCGGGTGGAGGTTCAGGGTTGTTTTAAGGCCCTTGTTATGAACATAGTTTAAGAACCTTTCGGGGTTGGGGAACAGGTTTTTATCCCATGAATATCCTGTCCATCCAACATACCAGCCTTCGCCGTATTCTTTGGGAATGTCAACAGTTCTGTGCCAGTCCATATCGATAACGCCAACCGAGAATGGAACATTTTCTTTCTCAAAACGGTCGAGCAAACGGCAATAGCTTTCTTCTGAGTATCTGTAATATCTGCTCCACCAGTTGCCAAGAGCATACCTTGGCAAGAGTGGGGTGGCGCCTGTTAATTTATAATAGTCTTTAAGGCAGGTTTTGTAGTCTTTCCAGTAATAGAAAATGTAAATATCGGTGCGGCCGTTTTTCGACACAGGAACTGCCCAACCATCTTCGTTAAGTGCTAAAGTTTCGCTGTCGTCAATAACCGAGATACCTGTTCTTGGGTTCATAAGGCTTTTGCTAAGCTTTAATTTTTTTATAGTATCTGCATCGGGCCTGTCTTGGAAGAATATGTCGCCATCAACGCCATCGAGTGTTCTGTAAGTGCCGTCTAATGTTTCAAATTCTTCGCCATAGTGCCAAACATTGCCCTTGCCGCCGCCGAGTGTAAGGCTGGTTTTAACGGCTTTTTCAATTCGAAGGCCATCATAAGAAAAGGGTTTTTTATCATAAAACATATGTAGGTATTCTGTTATGATTTCGATTCCTTCATCGGTTTCTTTCATCTTGAATTCAGGGGTTTCAAAATTTCTGCAAACAGCTAATTTTGTTGCGCGGTCTTCAAAAACTCCGTTTTCAGAATACTCAAGCCTTAAAAGGCGCGAGGTTAAAACGGTTATTCTGAAATTGTCGCCCTTGATTACTGAATTCGGGTTTGCAACCGGATTGGTTTTAATAATTGACTTATCAAATATAGACATAATGACCTCCTAAAAATATGCTGATTTAAAATTGCAAAAATTGTGATTTTTCAGCATAAAATACACCAGTTAAAGTCTAACATTTATGCACTGTAAAGTCAATAATAAAAGGCGAAAATGCAACTATTTATAAGCAATAAATGAAAATAATAACTCTTATAAAACTCCCCGCGAAAACCAAAATAATAGTGAAGACTTTTTTTGGGGAGTGATTTCAGTTGGCAAAACCTTTTGATATTTTAATTTTTAGGGTTTGCGAGGATATAAAGTTTAAAAAGCCTCTAAACAAATACAACGATTTTATATATTTAAGAGCGCCCGATAACGAGCATTACCAGCTGAATGACTCGCCTCACAGGGTTATTCCTGATATATTTTCAAACGGTTATATAAAAAAGTTTGAAAGAAACAAATAAAAAAATCATAAAATTTGGGTTTTCCTCTTCTATTTTTATAATGTATTTGTTATAATATCTATGATTGTATTAAAACTGTAAAGTAGCCGAGGTGCGCTTTGCAAAAAAGGGTGAGTTATTATTAATATTAATATAAACGGCATAGATATTCACTACATAGATGAAGGCACGGGCCCAACCGTTCTTATGCTTCACGGCTGGGGTTCATCGGTTGAGCCTTGGCGTTGCCTTATTAATAATCTTAAAGACTGTTGCCGCTTTGTGGCGCTCGATTTCCCCGGGTGCGGAAAAAGCGGGGAACTGGCTGACGCTTGGACTGTAGAAGAATACGCCGATTTGGTTGAAAAGTTTATTAAGGCTTTGGGGCTTGAAAATCCTGTTCTTATTGGGCATTCAAACGGCGGAAGGGTTATTTTAAAGCTGTGCGGCGAGGGAAGGCTCAACCCGCCTAAAATTGTGCTTGTTGATGCCGCAGGCCTGCCTGCTAAAAAAAGCTTTAAAAAGCGTGTTAAAATTTCCACCTTTAAAACCGTTAAATGGTTTTTAACCTTGCCATTAATTAAAAATCACACCGAAGGCCTGCTTCAAAAGGCAAGGGCATATTTCGGTTCTGCCGATTATAATAATGCTTCGCCCGTTATGAGAAGAACTCTTGTAAACCTGATTAGCACCGATATGAGCGGGATTGCGGGCAATATAAAATGCCCAACCTTGCTTTTATGGGGTGATTTAGATGATGACACACCGCTTTATATGGCCGAAAGGCTTGAAAAACTAATTCCCGACAGCGGCCTCTGTGTTTTAAAGGGAACGGGGCATTTTTCATTCCTTCAAAAGCCTTATGAGGCATCTGTGATCCTTAGAAGCTTTTTATCGTAAATTCCCGGGGGTGTTTACATGAACTTATATTTAGTGTCGGTTGCGGTTATTGCTGTTTGCGGCATTTTCGCGCTTGAGCGGCAGCTGCAAATGCTTCAACAAAACTCTTATTTTGCCAAAAGATACTACGGCTGGCTTAAAGGCGCATTTTCGGCAAGAACTGTTATGGCGATTATTTTCGCGGTGGCAGAAACCATAGCAATTATTTTCGATTTTCAGGTAGTTATTATAGTAGCGGCGGCATTATCACTTATTAGAATTCCGGTTTCTTTAAGTGGCCGCAAAAAGTCTATAAAACCGCTGGTTTTTACTCCAAGGGTTAAGCGAATGTTTGCCTGTGCGGCGGTTGTGTTTGCGGTGTTAACTACATTAGGCGCGCTTTTATCGGAATATATTTATATTGCTGTTATTTTATTGGCAAACCTGGCGCCTTTAACTGCTTTTTTGGTTTTGCTTTTAATGAAGCCTGCTGAAAAGATGATATCTAATAAGTTTTTGAACGAAGCAAAGGCGCTTTTAAAACAAAAGCAGGATATGCTTGTTTTGGGTGTTACAGGCAGCTTTGGTAAAACAAGCGTTAAATACATTTTAGGCAAAATTTTAAATGAGAAATACAATGTTCTTATAACGCCTGAAAACTTTAACACGCCTATGGGTATTGTTAGAACAGTGCGCGAACGTTTAGAACCGCAGCACGAGGTTTTTGTTGCAGAAATGGGCGCTAAACGTGTTGGCGATATTAAGGAATTATGCGAGCTTGCAAACCCCGATATGGGCATAATAACAAGCGTTGGAAGCCAGCACCTTGAAACCTTTGGAAGCCTTCAAAATATTGCTTCAACAAAGTTCGAGCTTGCCGACCACGTTGTAAACCGCGGCGGAAATCTGTTTGTAAACATCGATAGCGAAGGTGTGCATCTAAAGGTTAAATGTTACCCGCATATTTCTTATGGGCAAAGTGACGGTGCCGACTACCGCGCCCACGATATAACATATAGCCGAAACGGCCTTAACTTTAAGGTTACTTCAAAAAGCGGAACGCTAAGTTTAAGTTCTAAGCTGCTTGGCGCTCATAACGCGGTTAACATAACGGGTGCAGTTGCCGTTGCGAAAGAGCTTGGCATTAAAGATGCAGAGATTATCGGCGCTGTTTCAAAGCTTGAAGCGCCGCCGCACCGCTTGCAGATGAAGCGTTATATTGGTGGCAGCATTTTAATTGATGATGCATATAATTCTAACCAAGTTGGATGCCTTGAAGCCGCAAGGGTGCTTGGCAGTTTTGATGGTATGAAGCGCATACTTGTAACACCGGGGCTTGTTGAATTAGGTGAAATGGAAGAGCAGTGCAACCGCGATTTAGGCTGTGAGGCTGCTAAAAATGCCGATGTTATAATTCTTGTTGGCGAAAAGCGCGCAAAAGCAATTGCAGATGGCGTAAAATCAGAAGGCTTTGATGAAAGCCGACTGCACATAGTTGGCAGTTTCAAAGAAGCTATGGATATATTTGCCCCAATGTGCGACAGTAACACGGTTGTTATGTTTGAAAACGACCTTCCCGATAACTATTTATAATTTTAAACCGGCTAAAATAATTTGCTATTTTATAAAGCGTTAGCGAGCGCGAAAGGATAGGATGTTAGCGTGAAAATCACGCTAACAAAAAATAAAAAGCCGTGCCGATGGCGCCTTAAGACGACCACGGCACATGGCAAAAAAATCTCCCCTGCCGCTAAGGAGATTTTTATAGCACTATTTGTGCTGACGCTTTAGCGGCAGAATGGAGATTTTTATGAAAATTAATGTTGCAGTAATATACGGCGGCTCAAGCGTTGAGCACGAGGTTTCAATTATTTCGGCGGTTCAGGCAATGCATAATATGAATACCGAAAAATATAATATCGTTCCTGTGTATATAACTAAAAACGGTGAAATGTACACAGGTGATAATTTCCTCGAAATTGATACATATAAAAATGTTGAGGCGCTTAAGGCTTCTGCTCACCCTGTAACACTTGTGAGTGAAGGCGGCAACGTTTGTTTAAAGCACCTTGATAATAAGATGTTTAAAAAGCGCGAAGATATTCGCATAAATGTTGCATTCCCAATCGTTCACGGAACAAACTGTGAAGATGGCGCCGTTTCGGGCCTTTGCGAAATGCTAAGGCTGCCTTATGTTGGGTGCGATATTTTATCGGCGGCTATTGGCATGGATAAGGCAAAGTTTAAAACTATTTTAGCAGCCGAAAAACTGCCCGTTTTGCCCTGTATTTTATTCACCGATAAAGACTGGGCTAACGATAAAGAGGGGATCGTTTCAAAAATTGAATTGGCAACTAACTACCCTGTAATTGTAAAGCCGGTTAATCTTGGTTCAAGCGTTGGCATAACCAAAGCAGAAACACGTGAAGAGCTTATTGATGCGGTTTCACTTGCTTGCTCATTCGCGGGCGAAATTTTGGTTGAGCGCGCTATTACAAATCTTAGGGAAATTAACTGCTCGGTGCTTGGCGACCGTAATGACTGCGAAGCATCTGCCCTTGAAGAACCGATTATGCACGATAAAATTTTATCTTATGAAGATAAATATTTAAGCTCCGGCTCTAAAGGCTCAAAATCGGGCGCAAGCAAAGGTATGGCATCACTCGGGCGCGAACTGCCTGCACGTTTAAGCGAAGAAAAAACTTTAGAAATTCAGGAAATTGCAAAAAAAGCCTTTGCGGCGTTTGGCGCTTCGGGTGTTTGCAGAATAGATTTCCTTGTTGATACAGATGATAATGATAAGGTGTATATTAACGAAGCTAACACCATACCCGGCTCGCTTTCGTTCTATTTATGGGAAGCCAGCGGAGTAAAATATCCTGAGCTTATCGATCGCCTTATTTCTCTTGCGTTTAAACGCGCAAGAAAGCAGAATGAATTAATGTTCACTATCGACACGAACATTTTAAATGCATCTTCATTCGGTTCAAAGGGTGCAAAAGGCTCTAAAATGTAGGAGGAAAGCACATGAATTCGAAGCTTTTGGGTAAGCTTGCAAAGGGTTCAGCAAACGGCGTCGAAAAATTGCCCGGCTCGCGCGAGCGCGCAGGAAAACTTGGCGGCGTTATAGGGATAATTTGCAATTTAGTGCTTTTTGTTTCAAAGCTTGTGGTGGGGCTTTTAGCGAATTCTGTGTCAATAATGGCTGATGCTTTCAACAACCTTTCGGATATGGGGTCGTCAGTTATTACAATTTTAGGTTTTAAAATGTCATCGGCACCGCCCGATAAAGACCATCCTTTTGGGCACGGCAGAATTGAATATATGTCGGCCGTGATTGTTTCGGGCATTATAGTTTTGGTTGGGTTCGAACTTTTAAGGGGTTCGGTGCAAAAGCTTATTCACCCCGAAGAGCTTAACGTTTCGGCGGTAACCTTTGTTGTTTTAATTTTGTCTATCGTTATAAAATTATGGATGTCGGCTGTTAATTTCAGGTTAGGGAAAAGGCTTAAAGCCTCGGCTTTGAAAGCGGCTGCTCTTGATTCTTTGTGCGACTGTGTTGCAACAGCGGCGGTTCTTATAGCGGCGGTTGTTTCATTGTTTACCAGTATTAATATCGACCCGTATGCAGGGATTTTGGTTTCGGGCTTTATTATGTTTTCGGGTGTTCGATCGATTAAAGAAACTATTAACCCGCTTCTTGGAATGCCGCCTGAACCCGAAATGGTTGAAAATGTTCAAAATATCGTTCTTTCGTTCGGCGGATTTTTAGGCATACACGACCTTATTATTCACAATTATGGCCCTGGCAGAGTTTTCGCATCTCTCCATGTTGAGGTTCCTTCAACCCTTGGTTTGGTTGAATGCCACGAAGAGATTGACCGTTGCGAAAAACTGCTTAATAAGAATTTAGGGATAGAAGCGATTATTCATATCGACCCTGTTGATTGTAACGATAGCCGCGTTGCGCAAACAAAAAAACTGCTTGCAGAAAAAATTTCTCGGTTTGACGAAAGGCTCACCATTCACGATTTTAGGGTTGTTTGGGGTGAAGAGCAAACAAGCCTTGTTTTTGATGTTGTTGTGCCGCACGGGTTCAACCTTTCACCTGAAGAAATAACCGCGAAAATTGGCGAAATGGCTCGCGAGATAAACAAAACCTTTGTTTGCGTTATAACGGTTGATAATGATTTTTCACCAAATAAAAAATAGTGAAAAGCTATATAGATTTTAAAGTTTGGGGGTGTTTTAAATGCGCGATGTTGTAATTGTTGGCGGTGGGGCGTCGGGAATGTGCCTTGCGATAATGCTTAAAGACCTGAACCCTAAAATATCGGTAACCGTTTTAGAAATGCGCGACCGCATTTTGAAAAAATTGCTTGTTACAGGTAACGGCCAATGCAACATAACGAATGCATCGTGTGATGTGGCACATTATCACGGAAAAACACCTGAATTTGTAAAAAGCGCGTTTGATAAATTCCCCCCAAAAAAGCAGGCAGAGTTTTTCGAAAAGCTTGGCGTTAACATTGTTTTCGAGCCTGATGGCAGGGGCTACCCCATGTCATACCAAGCGGGTTCAGTTGTTGATTGTATGCGATTTTCGGCTGCCGAAAAGGGAACCGAAATTATAACAAACGCCGAAGTTAAGTGTGTAACCAAAACATCTTTCGGGTTTGAAGTAAATGCCGACAAAATTTATAAAACGCGCAACCTGGTTATTGCCGCAGGCGGCATAGCAGGCGGCAAACTCGGCGGGGACAAGGGCTATTTACTGCTTAAATCACTCGGGCACAAAATAACCGAACAACGCCCATCAATTGTTCAGGTAAAAACCGAGGGCGGCTTTGCTAAATCACTTAAAGGTATTAAGGTGAATGCAAAGGCGCAGGCTTTCGTGAACGAAAAACTTTGCAGAACCGAGGCGGGCGAGGTGCTGTTTTGCGAATATGGGCTTTCAGGCCCTGCTGTTATGGCGCTTTCGCGCTTTGTGGGGCAACAAAAATCGGCAGAAATACTGCTTGATTTAACCCCTGAAATTGCCACAAAAGAGTTAGAAAACATTATAAGCGCCAGGGCGAAATCACTACATAATAGGCCGCTTGAAGACTTTTTCACAGGAATGCTTAACAAGCGTTTGGGGCAGGCGGTTTTAAAACTATCGGGCTTATCGCTTTCGGCTAATTGCGGTTCATTGAGCGGCAGTGATATTAAAACCGTTGCCGCAAATATTAAAGGCTTAAGGTTTAAATGCTCAGGCACAACGGGAATGGCAAACGCGCAGGTTACGGCAGGCGGCGCAGATACTTCGCAGTTTTTCGATTCTACAATGATGTCGAAAAAAGTAAAGGGCCTTTATGCACTTGGCGAAGTTTTAGATATCGATGGCGACTGCGGCGGCTTTAATCTTTCGTGGTGCTGGGCGAGCGCCAATGCGGCGGCTTTATCAATTGCCGAAGGTTTAAAATAATATTTTATGGCAGGTAAGGTGAGCCTTCACCTGCCTTTTAATTACCCTGAAGAAAAGTGGGAAAAGGATGCTAATTTTAAAAAATGTTTATCTGCCGCTCGACACTGATTTTGGAAGCCTTAACGCGGTTATGTCGAAACTCTTAAAAACAAATATCGAAAAGGCAGAGCTTTACAGGCGCTCGGTAGATTCGCGCGATAAAAGCAATGTTAGGTTTTGTTGCTCGGTTTTAGTTAGCGGGAATAAGACTAAAATAATTAAAAACGGCAAAAAGTATTCCCCTGCAGAGCACAACGAAACACCGTATGTTTTTAAAATATCTGCGAATAAGCCAAATTACAGGCCCGTTGTTGTGGGCTTTGGCCCTGCGGGAATGTTCGCGTCTTTCGTATTAGCAAAAGCGGGGCTCGACCCGATTGTTATTGAACAGGGCAAAAGAGTTGACGATAGAATGCGCGATATTGAAGCATTTCAAAAAGAGGGTAGGCTAAATACTCGTTCGAACATACAGTTTGGCGAGGGCGGCGCAGGCACCTTTTCTGACGGGAAGCTTAACAGCGGCATAAACCACCCTTACTGCAGAATGGTTTTAAAACAGTTTGTACGTTTTGGTGCCGATGAATCTATTTTATATAAAGCCAAACCGCATATCGGGACCGATGTTTTAGCGGTTGTTGTTAAAAATATGCGCCAAAGAATAATTGAACTTGGCGGTGAGGTTAGGTTTGAAAACAAGCTTGTTGATATTGCCTCAAATGGCGGCGGCGTTAGCCGATTGATTATAAATGGGCCTGATGGCAACTATGAACTGCTAACCAATAACCTTGTTATGGCTATTGGGCATTCCTCACGTGATACATTCAGCGTTATGTATGAGCGTGGGTTCCAAATGGCTCAAAAACCCTTTGCTGTTGGCGCGAGAATCGAACATTTACAAGAAAACCTAAACCGCCAGCAATATGGCAATTTCAGCGGGCATCCTGCCCTTTCTGCGGCTGATTATAAGCTGAATGTAAGAACGGAAAGCGGCAGGGGAGTTTACACATTTTGTATGTGCCCGGGGGGCTATGTTGTTAATGGCGCAAGTGATGAGAACTGCGTTGTTACAAACGGAATGAGTTATAATGCCAGAAGCGGTGTTAACGCAAACAGCGCACTGCTTGTTGGCGTTGACGGCCGCGATTTTGAAAGCGAGCACCCGCTTGCAGGCGTTTATTTTCAGGAAAAAATTGAAAGAGCCGCCTATGCTTATACGGGCTCTTATTCGGCGGTTTGCCAAACGGTGGGTGATTTCCTTAAAATGAAGCCGTCGCGTGAACATAGCACGGTTATTCCAACCATAAAACCCGAGCCTGTTTACGGCAGCCTTGATGATGTTTTACCCGAGTTTGTAGCCAACGCAATGCGAGAGGGAATAGTTCTTTTAAACCGAAAACTTCCCGGCTTTTCTGATGCAGGCGCGCTCTTAACAGGGCCCGAAACCCGTTCATCTTCGCCCGTTAGGATACTTCGCGGTGAAAACGGGCAATCATCGTTCGAAGGGGTTTACCCCTGCGGCGAAGGAGCAGGGTATGCGGGCGGCATAATGTCGGCCGCGGTTGACGGAATTAAAATTGCTGAACAGATTATTAATAAAATCGGATAATAAATAAAGGTGTGGAGCGGTTCGTTTTGCTCTACACCTTTATTTGCGTTGGTGTCTTTAGACGCAAAAGACAACCCCCGGTTCTACCGGGGGTAATAAAAAGAGCGAGCTACAATAAAAAGGGCGAGCTTGGTGCAAGCCCGAAAAAGACTAAAATAAAAGAAGAACCTCGTGTATAATGGTAGTGGTTTGGCGACCGCATTACTAAAATACAGGAGGTTTTTCAAATGAAAGAAAATAATAATGAA
>JAZNGF010000055.1:0-64803 GCA_045576295.1 Acutalibacteraceae bacterium
AGACCGCTTGGCCTCCGACTTGATTGAAGCTCCTGCGCCGCCGATTTTTTACCCTGTTGAAAAAGTTGTGTAATTTACTTGCCAAATGAAAGATGGCTTTTTATATTCTCTCCACCGTTAAGGTTAAGACCTGCCGAACGCTTTTTTTCTTGACAAATGAACGGTCACCGCACACAGTTTCTAAGCCTTAACCGCAACGGCAAAAAATTTGTGAAGGAGAGATGCCAATGGATGAAAACTCAAAACAGAATGACATTGTAACTGAAATCTTGGATGAGGCGTTCAACAAAGATTGGGACACGTTTTCCCCGGAGGAATACAAGCACCAGTTAGCGGAAACACAAGCCGAGGTCAAAAAACTGACACCCGATGAAGATAAGACGAAGATGAATAAGCGTATGAATCTTCGGGTGCAGGCTACTTCGATTTACAGAAAGGATCGACACGGAAGTAAGGCAACACGCAAACGCTACTTTCAAGCCTTCTGCTACGCCTGTGATTATCTTGCAGATACCTGTAATCTGCAAAAGGTGTCAAACATTACCCCTACGCACTTTCGCAGAGTAGTGGAGCATTGGAAGTCATATAAAGCACCGAGCACCATACAGACCTAACTTTCCGGTTTTCGTAAATACTGCGAGTATGCCGGTTGCAAACACAAAATGCCTGAAAATAAGGAACTGAAGCTTCCGAAGCGTGAACCCAAAAAGTACAACCGTGGTTGGCTGCTCACCGAGTATCAGAAGGCTCGTGAGCTTGCTGAATCTATGAATCGGTTTGACGTTCGTGACGGTTTGGATCTCGGATGGCACTTAGGGCTTCGTATCATCGAAGCCTGTCAGCTCAAGTTGGGTGATGTGAAACAGGCACTTGGATGGGGAGGCCCTAACATTAAGGGCAAGGGCGGTCAGGTGCGTTTCGTAAAGTTCGAGACCGAGGAACAGTTGGAATTGTTGAAGCGTCTGTATCGTGAAGCTAAGTCGAAGGGACTTACGGACGATGATTTCATCATCAGCAAGACAATTCGGTACGGTCCCTGCTTGGAAAAGAAGTCTATTGAAAACTGGATCTATAATCACCGCAAGAAATTCACCGATCCAGACCGTCAGAAGAAGGTAAGACCGGGTAAAAAGCCCCGTATTGATAAACTTGTCTTCCACAGACTTCGCCACTCCTACAATCAGAACCGTGAAAAGCTTCTTGAAAGTGATCCGAGAAAGCTCCAGAAGCTCAGTCAAGGGTTGGGACACCACCGCTTAGCGGTAAATGATATTTACAGAGAATAATACCGAACCAAGGGGCATTGCCCCTTGTACATAGGTTTGTTTATAAATTACGGAGGAATTCATTCAAATTCAAAGGAAAGGAGTTATTGGCGTATTGGGTAAAAAACCAACGCTGGAGGAGATGAAGAAGAAATATGAAATGATGCCCACCGAAAGCAGAATAACGGAAATTGACGGCACTTCCTATACCGTTGTGAGCCACTATACCGGCGAGAAGGACATTGATAAGGTGATCCGCACTCTTGCCGAGAAGCAGGCCTATGAAGATATGAAGAAATAAAGTCAGCAGCAGTTTGATTTTGTACAAAAGCCATGATATACTGTAGCGCATACAAATCAGGCTGCTTTGACGGATAGGAGGAAAGAATGCAGTCAAAGCTACTGCAAAATACAAAAGCAGGGATTTACCTCAGGCTCTCAAACGATGATGAGCGTTCCGGAGAATCCCTGTCAATCGAAAATCAGAGAAGAATTCTTGAAAAGTATGTAATGGAACAAGGCTTTGAGCTTGTGGACACCTACATCGACGACGGCGTTTCGGGAACGTCTTTTGACCGCCCCGGAGTACAGCGTTTGCTTGAAGATGCCAAAATCGGCAGAATCAACGTAATCATCGTCAAGGATCTCAGCCGTTTCGGAAGAAACTACATTGAGGTAGGACAATATACGGATTATATCTTCCCGATGTACAATATCCGCTTTATTGCCCTCGGTGATAATGTAGATACTGCAAACAGCGAAAGCTTCGGTATGGATATGATGCCGATCATGAACGTTTTCAATGAGTGGCACGCAGCCAATACCAGTAAGAAGATCCGTGCGGTCATTGAAACCAATGCAAAGGCAGGAAAGTACAGAGCGTGTTATGCTCCCTACGGATATGTGAAGGGCGAGGACGAAAACCGTCTGCCTGTCCGTGACGAGCCTGCGGCAAGCAATGTGCGCCGTATGTTTGAAATGAGAGCAAGCGGTATCAGTCCTAATAAGATTGCGGAAACATTTAATGATGAGCATATCCCGATTCCATCCGATTACAAGGAACAGAAATTCGGCATTCCTAACACTCGGCGTTCTCATCATCTTTGGTCGTGCAGTACGGTAAAGCAGATCATCACCAATCCCATTTACCTCGGTCACCTCGTACAGATGCGTACAACGACCGTTTCCTACAAGAACAAGAAAACGGTTAAGCGTGATCCCGAGGATGTGGTGACGGTGTATAACACTCACGAAGCCATTGTTACGCAGGAACTTTGGGATAAGTGCCGTGAGATGGAAGCATCGGTCAGTCAGGGTAAGAAAACCAAAAGAGGAACGACACTTCCGCTTTCTGGTCTTGTGTTCTGTTGTGACTGCGGCTCCAAGATGCACTCGGGTTGGAATAACACAAGGCATTCAAGAAAAGGCCCGAGAATCCATTACCGTGAAAACTTCAAGTGCGGCAGTTATGCCAAGTTCGGAGACCGTGCCTGTTCCAGTCATTACATCAAGATGGACACGCTGAACAAAATCGTTTTGGAGGACATTCGCTCCAAGATGAGCCTTGTGCAGACAGATGAAGCAAAAGCAAGAGCAGAGTTTCTGAAACGCTGTGAGCAGATTACGGCAACGGAAACTGCACAGGACAGGAAACGTGCCAATCAAATAAACCGCCGTGTAGGAGAATTGGAAAAGCTCATAACGGCGGCTTATGAGGATAAGGTTGCAGGTAAAATTCCCGAGGATATCTGTGTAGGTTTGCTAAATCGGTATCAGGAGGAAAGGCAGAAGCTGAAAGCCGAATTTTCCGAGATTGAGAAAAGACAGGCAGAAGCCAACAAGGACAAAGCCGATGTTGACGAGTTTATCCGCAGACTGAAAGCCTATATGGAAGTGCCGGAACTCACCCGTGAGATGTGTATGGAGCTGATTGAGTTTGTAACGGTGGATAAATGCCCCGGTAAGTACAGCAAGGCACCGAGGGAAATTCACATTTATTATAAGCTCATCGACAAACAGCCGATACCCGAAAAGAAATACACCAATAACTCAACTTGTGAGGATTGTTGATATCCACTACCGCCAACATATACAGTCACATTGACAGTGAGAGCAAGAAAGCAAGTGCGATGGCGATAGGAACTGCCTTGGGATAAAAAGAGAAAACTCCTTGAAGGATAAAACCTTCAAGGAGTCCTTGGCGGAGACGGCGAGATTCGAACTCGCGGGGGATTGCTCCCTAACTGATTTCGAGTCAGCCCCGTTATGACCACTTCGATACGTCTCCATATAAAATTGTAAAGGCAAAACCTTAATACCAAATTGCGAGAAAACTGCGAGATGCGGTTTTCTGAAAGTGCAAATGCACACAGCGTAAACGCCGATAAACAGCGGAGTTTCAAAGAGTAGTGTGTGACAGACCCGACTATGTTTCGAGTCAGCCCCGTTATGACCACTTCGATACGTCTCCATGTTAAATTAAAGGCGAAAAACAGTATAAACAAATACACTTTTCGCGACTTTTAGTATTATATATAATTTTTACTAATTAGTCAAGAGAAAATTGAAAACAAACTAGAAATGAAATTTCTAACAAATTGCTAATAAAAAATACAATAGCAATCTAAAACACGCCTCCTATTCTAACAACGCGATATACCTCAAAGGCGGTGATAACGCAATATATAAAATATTTGTTCACGAATTTACGTATTACCTTGAGCAAACAGCGGAATACGCGGGGTATGCTAAAGCGGTGCTTAAAAGCCCGGCGGTGAGCAAATATGTTAAAGACAAGGGGTTCAACTCGGCTGATGATTATATAGACCTTATTATCAGGGCTGAAAGGGCGGAAAACGGCAGAACGGTTAGCAGAGAGCACGCGGAATGCGAGCTTGTTGCACACTTTACAACCGATGTGCTATTTAGAAGAGCAACCGAAGGTCACGATGTTTTTGATGAATTTTATTCCAGCTTGAACAAAGATCATCCTGAACAGGCAAGAGGATTTTTTGCTGCAATTAAAAACTTCTTGCGCAAAATACGCGACCTTGTAACAGGGCATAGGTATGACAGCCAGTTTGCCGACCTTGAACGCCGCTTTTCAAAAATGGTTGCGGAGGCTGAACAGAAATATGGCAGCGGCTCTGATGTTAATACTGATATTTCCGCCGATACACAACAAAAAACCGCCGCCGAAGATACGGCAGGCGGTGAACGTAATTATATTGATCTCGGCGATCTTCCTTCGCAAAGCGGCAGTGAATACAATAATCCGATTACGATTGATGATGTTAAAACTTTAAGGAGTATTGGCCGAAAATCTATTAACGAGTTTACGCAGGAAGATATTAAGAAAGCACAAAAATGGGCGTATAAATTTTATCAGCAGTTGGGTGAAAAATCACCGTTTTTCCGCGCGTGGTTTGGCGATTGGCGAGCGTATGATGTATCTGCCGCAAATGTTGTTAAATTCGCTTATGGTGAAACCCCGAAACTGAACTATAAAAAAAGAGAGGTATATTGTGAAGAATTAAAAACCAAAATTGTTGTTGATGAAACAGTTATTAATGATAGCAAATCTTATGCAAAAAAGAACGGCGACGAAAAGCAGATTACGAAACTTTTAGGCAAAATTGATGAGATATTATCTAACGGTATATTATTCGACACTCAAATTTCTGCACATTCTTCAGGCAACAAAAAAGGCAGCACACAATTTATGCACTACCTTTATACACCAATATCTGTTAACGGCGCACCATTTATTGCAAAACTCTCTGTTGAGGAGTATGATTTGTCGGGCAAAACCCGTGCATATAACCTTCAAAGAATAGAATTATCGGAAGTGTCTCGTGCTCAATATTCTCAACTCACAGAAGAGAATCGAGGAAAATACGCCTACACTTCCGATGCGTTGAGTGTAGCACAGTTGTTTGATTTTGTCAAGCAGAAAGATAAAAACTTCAACCCTAAACATGTCGACAAGCATTTGGTAAACGAAGACGGCACACCCAAAAAATTCTATCACGGAACAAGTGAGAAGTTTACAGCATTTAATCCTGATGAATTTAATCCACGCGAAGGCTCATTCTTCTTTGCTGAAAACAGAGAGGATGCGGCTGCATACGGCAACAATATATTTGAAGTTTATTTGACAGGTAACAAGTTTGCCGACTACGATAATCAACCTTCGGAATTTTATCGGTTAAGGGATAAACGCGAACAGGTGGAATATCTAAAAGAGCGCGGTTATGACGGTTGGTACGCTGATATGGATAGTGGAGGATGGGGAGAAGTTTCTGTTTTTTCGCCAACTCAAATTAAATCTGCAACCGACAACATTGGCACTTTTGATGAGTCAAACCCTGATATACGTTATTTTCTTTCTCTCGATGATTATGTTGATGATGATTCGTATGAAAGGGTGTTGAAAAGGAAAAACAATGCCCTGCAGGAGGAAACCGAAGGCCAAATTGCCGCAATACATAAAATGTTCCTTAATGGCGATATAACCGAAAGTGAAATATTAGCGGCCGAAAACGACGTTATGGAAAACCTATTTGAAAAGGTTAACAAGCAAACACATAATTACGTTAGAATACTTAGAGACAGAAACAACCAGCGCGCCGCCGCAAAGAAAACACGCAGCGAGGTTAAGGGTGAGATTAGAAACGAAATGAGCGAAACCGAGCGCAAAAAAAGAAGACCTTGCCACGCTGACAGAAAAACAAGTCCCTGTCAATACGCCCGAAGCGAGCAATGGTACAGTCTTCGCTAATATTATATGTGATTTTTATAAAAACGTCAAGAAAACACCAAAATCAAATATAACAGGATTAACGCAAACAAATCACCATTTTATCATTGATATTTACGCTTAAAAAAAGTATAATATTTAAATATAGGATTAAAATTTGGGCGATGTGCGCCCGTTCAGGTTATTTTTTGCACTTTAACTTCATTTTGAAGGAGAAACGGATATGGATTTTAAACAGTTTTTTTCAAAAATCGAAGGCCGCAAAATTGCGCTTTGCGGAATAGGGGTTAGCAACACTCCGCTTATTTTTGGCTTTGCCGACAAGGGCGCTCGCGTTTACGCCTGCGACCGCAGAACACGCGAACAAATAGGGCCACTTGCTGATGAGCTTGAGGCTCGCGGAGTTGAGCTTCGCTTAGGTCCTGATTACCTTAAAAACCTTGAGGTTGATATTATTTTCAGAACACCGGGTATGAACTTCTATTTGCCCGAGTTTGAGGCGGCTCGCCGCAACGGCATTGCTGTAACCAGCGAAATGGAGGTTTTTTTTGATTTGTGCCCTGCAACCATTTTTGCCGTTACAGGGTCAGACGGAAAAACTACCACCACAACACTTATTGCAAAAATGCTTGAAGCCGAGGGTAAAACCGTGCATATTGGCGGTAATATTGGCCGCCCGCTTCTTCCCGATATTGAAAAGATAAAGCCCGAAGATTTTGTGGTTGTTGAGCTTTCGTCGTTCCAGCTTATTTCAATGCGCAAAGGGCCTGATGTTGCGGTTGTTACCAACGTTTCGCCCAATCATCTTGACATTCACAAGGATATGGACGAGTATATTAGGGCTAAAAAGAATGTGCTTTTGCACCAAAATGCCTTCTCAAGAACTGTTCTTAATTCTGAAAACGAAATCACTGCAGGTTTTGCTGAAGATGTTCGCGGCCAGCAGATGAACTTTTCAATGAAGCAAAAGGTTAACAACGGTGCATGGTTATCAAGTGACGGCACACTTAATATGTCTTACAGGGGTGTGTCTGTTCCCATAATTCACCGCGATGAGATAAGGCTGCTCGGCAGCCATAATGTTGATAATTACCTGGCTGCTATTTCGGCGGTTTGGGGCTATGCAGGCGCTAACAGCATTTGCAAGGTAGCCCGCGAATTTGCAGGCGTTGAACATAGAATAGAATTTGTTAGAGAAATAGGCGGTGTTAAATATTATAACGATTCAATAGCAAGCAGCCCAACAAGAACCATTGCAGGGCTTAAGGCCTTTAACCAAAAGGTTATTTTGCTTGCGGGCGGGTATGATAAGCATATCCCGTTTGAGCCGTTGGCACCCCACGTTATAAACAGGGTTAAAACCTTAATTCTTATGGGCCCCACTGCCGATAAGATTGAAGCGGCCGTTACATCACACCCCGATTTTGAGGGCTGCAACCTTGAAATTATAAGGGTTCAGGGGCTTGATGATGGCGTTGCCGCCGCAAAGAAAAAAGCAAAAGCGGGCGACATTGTAACACTTAGCCCCGCATGCGCGAGCTTCGATGCATTCCCCAACTTTATGGCAAGGGGCAACCGTTTTAAAGAACTTGTTAACGGTTTCGAGCCTGCGAATTGATTTAAAAGGAAGATATAAATGGATTTAAAAAATCTTATAATGAAGCTGTCGAGCGCTGAAGGCTTTGGCGAAACGGGCAACGCTGTTAAGGCCGTTCGCGAAGAAATTGAAAAATATGCCGACAAGGTTTATGACGATGGCAGCTCGGTTACAGCGTTCATAAAAGGTAAAGCCCAAAAAACTGTAATGTTCGATGCCCATATCGATGAGGTTGGTTTCGTTGTAACCGCTGCCGACAATAACGGCTTTGTGAAGGTGGCGCCCGCCGGCGGAATCGATGGCAGAATTTTAGCGGCTCAGCCCGTTCACATTCACGGCAAAGAAGTTTACACCGGCGTTTTCTGCAGCACTCCGCCGCACCTTTCAAAGGGTGATGAAAAGCCAAAAAAGGCCGAAGATATGTATATCGACACAGGGCTCGGTGAAGGCGCTGAAGAACTTATTCCATTAGGCTCGCACGTTACCTATGCAACTGCCCCAAAAATGCTTGCAGGCGGATGTATTTGCGGAAAATCGCTTGATGACCGCGCAGGTGCCGCCGCACTTATTGAAACTGCAAGGCTTATTCGCGAAAAGGGAACACCCGAATATAACATTTGCTTTTTGTTCAGCCATTCAGAAGAGCTTGGCTGCAGAGGCGCTAAAATAAAGGCGTTTGAAATTAGCCCTGAATACGCAATTGCGGTTGATGTTGGCTTTGGCGACGGGCCTGATGTGCCTGAAGAAAAATCGCAAAAGCTTGGCAGCGGCGTTATGATTGGAATTTCACCCGTGCTTTCAAACAAGGTTTGCGGTGAGCTTGTAAGGCTTGCTAAAGAAAGCGGCACTCCTCACACATTCGATGTAATGGGCGGAACAACCTCAACCAATGCCGATGTTATCGCCGTTACAAAGGGCGGCGTTGCTTGCGGGCTTTTATCTATTCCGCTTCGCAATATGCACACCCCATTAGAGGTGGTAAAGGTGGAAGATGTAGAAAACACTGCGCGCCTTTTGAGCGAGTTTGCTTTTTCTTTTAAAGAATAGAATGGAGATTCTTATGAAGGAACTTTTAAAAAAACTGTGTGATATAAACGCCGTTTCGGGCGGGGAAGATGCACTGCGAGAAGCAATACTCGGCGAAATATCGCCTTATTGTGAAGCAAGTGTTGACCCGCTTGGCAATATAATTGCGTTTAAAAAGGGCAAGAAAAGGCCCAATAAAAAGTTAATGATAGATGCCCATATGGATGAGGTTGGGCTTATAATAATCGGCATTACCGAAGGCGGATTCTTACGGTTCGAAACGGTTGGCGGAATCGACGCGGCTGTTTTGCTTTCAAGGTGCGTTAAAATCGGCGAACATTACGGAGTTATAACCTCTAAACCCATACATTTACTTGAAAAGGACGAGCGCGATAAACTCCCCCAAATTTCAGAGCTTTTTGTTGATATAGGGGCGAGCAGCAAGAGCGATGCCGAAAAAATGGTGCAGCCCGGTGATAAGGCCGCTTTTTGCACTGAATTTTGCGAGCTTGGTAACAAGGTAATGGCCAAAGCAATTGACGACAGGGCAGGCTGTGCGGTTCTTATAAACTTAATCAAAGCCGAAAGTGAATATGATTTTTATGCAACCTTTACGGTTTGCGAAGAAATTGGTTGCACGGGTGCTGCGGCCGCAACATTCACAGTGAATCCCGATGCGGCGCTGGTTCTTGAAGCCACAACAGCGGCCGACATTGCAGGCGTTCAGGAAAACTCAAAGGTTTGCTGTTTGGGCGAGGGCGTTGCGGTTTCGTTTATGGACCGTTCAACCCTTTATAATAATTCGCTTTATAACACCGCGCTTGAAACCGCTAAAAAACACGGCATTAAATGCCAGGTAAAACAGGCAGTGGCAGGCGGGAATAACTCGGGCAAAATTCACACATCGGTGGGCGGTGTTGCAACCTTGGCACTTTCGGTTCCGTGCCGTTATATTCATTCGCCATCGTGTGTTGCGAATATTGATGACATTAATTCTTGCTTTAATTTAGCGCAAAAAATGATTGAGGAAATTTGCGGTGATTAAGCTAATCGAGGGAGAATTTCCGCAGCTTCCGTTTTTCGATGTAATCACGCTAAAGGCAAATTCGCTTTTTAATATTTATGGGGCGTACCCCGATATATTTTTAGCGTGGTGCCAATATTCAGGTGATGAACCGCTTTCTGTTATTATGCTTTTCGGTGGCGAGGCGGCGGTTTCCTGCGGCAAAAATGCCGATACAGATGAAATTAAAAACTTTCTAAAATCGCTTGGTATATCTGAATGCTATTGTACCGAAGGGCTTTTGTGTGCAGATGCATCAAGTGTTCTTGAAAAGCACACTGTTATGCAGTTTGAGAATGAAACTCATGAAAGCATACAAGGTAATATACAAACAGGCATCAACAAGCCTTTTGAAAAAATATACAACATTTTATCTTCGGGGGCTGATGGTGATATTTCGCTGCCCGCGTTTGAAGACTGGTATGTTGATTTTTCGCACCGCGTTCGCCATAATGCGGCAAGGTATGCTTTAAGCGAAGCATCAGCCGCGATTACAACTGCCGAAGTGGAGTGTAACGCGCTTATAGGCGGTGTTGCAACGCTGCCTTCTAAGAGGCGCAGCGGTGGCGGCAAAAGTGTTTTGTTGCGCTTATGCCGCGGCCTTGAAAGCGAGGGTAAAAACGTGCTTGTTGTTTCATCAGATGCGAACATTGGCTTTTATAAAAAATGTGGATTTAAGGCAGTGGGAAGCTACTGCAGAATAAAAATTTAAAATAGTTAGGGAAGAATATGAGTAGTTTTTTTGATATCGATAACCGACTTTTAGAACTTAATGATAGGGTTATGGAAAAGTGCGAGGCTGCGTTTAAAAAAATTGAAGCCACAACAAAACATAACCAGCAGAAGGTTTTAAAAAGCTTTATAAATAACGGGGTAAGTGAATCGCATTTCACCCCGTCAACAGGGTATGGATATGGCGACAGGGGCAGGGAAACCCTTGAAAAGGTTTTTGCCGATTGCATGGGTGCTGAAAGCTCGATTATACGCCATAACTTTGCTTCGGGAACACACACAATTACCGTTATGCTTTTTGGCGTTCTTCGCCCGAACGATGAGATTATTAGCATTACAGGCAGGCCTTATGATACTCTTATTGGAGTTTTAGGAATCGACGGATATTCTGATGGTTCACTTGCCGATTTCGGCATAAAATACGGCCAGATAGACCTTAATAGCGATGGCAGACCTGACCTTGAAACGATCGAAAAGGTTATCGCCGAAAGAAAGCCAAAGGTTGCCTACATTCAGCGCTCAAGGGGTTATAGCCTAAGGCCAAGCCTTTCGGTGAAAGAGATTGCCGAGCTTGCGGGCGTGGTTAAAAAAGTGTCGCCTGCCACCATTGTTATGCTCGATAACTGCTATGGCGAGTTTGTTGAAAAGGAAGAGCCCTGTGCACACGGCGCGGATATAATGGCGGGTTCGCTTATTAAAAACCCCGGTGGCGGAATTGCGCCCTCGGGTGGATACATATGCGGCCGCGCCGATTTGGTTGAAAGCTGTTCTTATAGGTTAACAGCACCCGGAGTTGGCGCAGAGGTTGGCGCCACATTGGGGCACACAAGGGAACTTTTTATGGGGCTGTTTAACGCGCCACACGTTACGGGTGAAGCGCTTAAAACTGCTGTTTTTGCGGCGGCAATGTGCGAAGAATTAGGCTTTGAAACCTCGCCCGCCGTGAACGAGCCAAGGGCCGATATTATTCAGTGCATTAAACTCGGCTCACCAGATGCGCTTATAGCCTTTTGCCAGGGAATGCAAAGCGGCGCGCCTATTGATTCGTTCGTTGTTCCCGAACCTTGGGATATGCCGGGGTATACAAATCAGGTTATAATGTCGGCAGGGGCGTTTACTGGAGGTTCATCAATCGAACTTTCGGCCGATGCACCGCTTCGCGAGCCGTTTGCAGTTTGGATGCAGGGCGGCCTTAATTTCGACAGTGCGCAGATAGGTGTGCTACTTGCGCTTCAAAAAATGCTTGACGAAAACCATATTACTCTTTAATAGGTGGGAAACAAATGATCTACACATTAACCTTAAACCCTGCAATAGACTATCTTTTCACGCTCAAAAACCTAAATGTTGGCGGCGTTAACAGGCCCGTAACCGAAAGGCATGTTCCGGGCGGCAAAGGGCTTAATGTTTCAATAATGCTAACCAGGTTAGGAATTGATAACCGCGCTATAAGCGTGTGCGGTGGGCCTAATGGTGAAAAGCTTGAAAAAATTGTTGCATCTCACGGGTGCGCTGCCGATTTTTTGCATTTATCGTTTGGCGAAACAAGAATAAATATAAAACTTATTGCCGAAGAAGAAACCGAAATTAACACTAAGGGGCCGAGAATTACAATCCCTGAATCAGATATGCTTTTAAGAAAAATCAGCACCATAACCCAAAACGATATTTTGGTGGTTTCGGGCAGTGTTCCAACATGTGAAGATGATAAGCTGTTTGAACACATTTTATCGGTTGCGGGTGAAAACGGTGTTAAGCTTGTGGTTGATGCCGCGGGCGACCTTTTAAAGAAATCTCTTAAATACAAGCCTTCGCTTATAAAGCCTAATAATATTGAGCTTGGCGAGATTTTCGGCGTTCAGATAAACGACCTTAACGATTGCATTAAATATTCGAAAAAAATAATAGCTATGGGTGCTTTAAGCGTTCTTTGCTCTTGCGGCGAAAAGGGTGCGGTTTATGTTACAGCCGATGGCGAAATTTATGCCCAACCTGCATTCAAGGGCAGGGTGGTTGGCTGTGTTGGTTCGGGCGACACATTGCTTGCAGGTTTTCTTGCCGCACGCGACAGCGGCTATGATTACCGAAAGGCACTGAAATTCGCCGTGGCCGCAGGGTGCGCCACCGCCTTTAGCGACTGGCTGGCAGAACCTGAAGATATTAAATCTATACTTGATAATCAAGGTTAATATATATTTGTTGGTGATTAAAATGAAAAAAAGAATTATTTCGATTTTAACCGTGCTTATAATCTGCTTTACCTCGCTGTGCGTTGGTGTTTCGGCAGAAAGTGAGCCATACTGGGAGAAAAATGCCGTTATAGATAAAGGAATACTAACGCTTACCATTACGCTGCGTGGTGAGGAAACCATTGCGGGAGGCAGCGTTAGAATAGATTACGATCCGTCGTGCTTAGAATATGTTTGCCCCGAGATTGATTCAAGCAACTGCGAAATTCGCGATGAAGATTGGCTTGGTGTTAAAAGGGGTAACATTAACGGGCACACTCAGGCGGGAATGTTTATAACCAACTTTTTCTCGGCAAGGGCTCAAAAGCCGGGCTCAATTTTATGTAAAGTTGAGTTTAAAATTAAAGAGGGCAAAACGGTGGGTAACCTTAACTTAACCGAAGATTTGTTGGTTGATTATAACGCCGAGGTTGCGGGAATTACAACACCGATAAACATAACCTGCAAACATAAATATAAAGAATATTCGGGTGGCGAAAAATACTGCTTGTATTGCGGCAGTGAGCAAAGCACCGCAGGAGATAATGGCACGGCAGTTGTGCACCTGCATAATTTCACGCCCGATCCTTCAAAAAATGTTCCTGCGAGCTGCAAGTCAGAGGGTAAAATAACAGAAAAATGTGTTGCTTGCGGCCAAACAAGAGAGGCTACCGCGCCCGTAACAGAGCACAACTTTGTGGTAGCTGCAGGTGCTGCCGGCGCGCCAAGCTGCACAGCAAAAGGGGTTATAACCTCACACTGTGCAACCTGCGGCGAAGTTAAGGAAGAAAGTGCGCACGCAAAAGGGCACGAATTTTTTGAAGACACATCACTCAGCCGCGAATCCACAAGCACCGATAAGGGGCAAAGGGGTTATGCTTGCACAAGCTGCGGCGAAGTTATAATAATAGAATTACCTAAGCTTTAAAACAATTTGGGGGTATTGATATGGATGCAACATTAGTAGTTATGGCGGCAGGAATGGGCAGCCGTTTTGGCGGGCTTAAACAGGTTGAGCCTGTGGGCCCAGCAGGCCAAGCAATGATTGATTTTTCGGTGTATGACGCGGCTGCTGCAGGCTTTAACAAGGTTGTTTTTGTTATTAAGCACGCCATTGAAGCAGAATTTAAAGAGCTTGTTGGCAAAAGGCTCGAAAAGGTGATTGACGTTGAGTATGTTTTTCAGGAAACCGATAATCTGCCAAGCGGTTTTGTTTGCCCTGAAGAACGTGTAAAACCGTGGGGCACGGGGCACGCAGTGCTTTGCTGTAAGGATATTGTTAAAACACCTTTCGCCGTTATAAATGCCGATGATTTTTACGGCAAACACGCATACCGCCAGGTTATTGAACAGCTTAAAGACAACAACTACTGTATGGTTGGTTTCAAACTCCAAAACACCGTTACCGATAACGGCTATGTTTCAAGGGGTGTATGCGTTACCGAAGATGGTTTTTTAAAGGGCGTAACCGAGCACACCAAAATTAACGGAAATTGTGTGTGCGTTACAGAGAATGGAGAAACTAAGCTTTCACCCGACACAGTTGTTTCAATGAACTTCTGGGGCTTTACCCCCGATATTTTCGAGCACCTTGAAAAGGGTTTTAAAGAGTTTTTAGAGAAAAATATTAACGCCGAAAAGGCAGAATTTTACCTGCCGGCAGTTGTTGATGAGCTTATAAAAAGCGGCAAAAAGCAGGTGAAGGTTGCCGTGGCAGAAGATAAATGGTATGGCGTTACATATAAGGAAGATAAGGAAAACGTAACCCGCGAGATAGGCAAAATGGTGGATGCAGGGTTATATGAAGGAATGTGATTTTATGAAATTAGAAGAAATAACAAAGCAGTGCGCAGCCGCGGCCGAAGAACTTATAAATGTGGCAGGGCTAAAAAAAGGCAATGTTGTTATAATTGGTTGTTCTTCAAGCGAAATAGCGGGTGAGAAAATAGGCACTCTTAAAAGCCCCGAAATCGCGAATGCAGTGTATGCAGGGCTTTACCCTGTGTTCAGTGCGCGCGGCATTTATATGGCGGCGCAGTGCTGTGAACATCTTAACCGCGCGGTTATTATTGAAGCCGAGTGCGCTGAGAAGCTTTACCTTGATGAGGTTAATGTTGTTCCGCAACCGTCGGCGGGGGGCAGCTTTGCGGCCGAGGTTTATAAAAACTATAAAGGCGCAGTAGCGGTGGAAAAAATTAAGGCTCACGCAGGGCTCGACATTGGCGACACTTTAATTGGAATGCATTTGAAAGAGGTTGCAGTTCCTGTAAGGCTTGCGCTTAAAAAAATAGGTTGCGCTAACCTTGTTGCGGCGAGAACCCGCCCAAAATTTATTGGCGGCGAAAGGGCTGTTTACAATGCAGAAAAACTCTGATAAAGGTTTTGTGAAATTCACAAAGGCCGAAGCAATTGTGCTGGGAGTTTGCCTTTTAGCGGTAGCGCTTCTTTTGGTACTAAACAGGTACCGCCCAAGAAATGATTACGCAAAGGCAGAAAGTTACAGCCAAACTGAACTGCAAAGTGAGGCAACAACCGAAGATCATTACAACTAATAAAAAGAGATATTAGTTGAAAAACTCAAAGGCTACACTAAACGTTTGCAAATAGCGCAAAATTACGCGTAAAATCACCATAAAAACTCCAATTTTGTGTTGACTGAGTTTGAGTTTTGTTATATAATTTATTTTAAATATTATGCTAAAGTGGGGGAATTCGAAATGGCAACATATATTAATGAACCATCACATACATTTAACGAATATTTACTAATTCCGGGTTATTCATCAAAGGAATGCGTTCCTACAAACGTAAGCCTTAAAACCCCGGTTGTTAGGTATAAAAAGGGCGAAGAACCCTCACTTACTATGAATATTCCGCTTGTGTCTGCTATAATGCAGTCGGTATCGGGCGACCGTTTGGCAGTTGCTCTTGCTAAAGAAGGCGGCATTTCGTTCATTTACGGTGCACAAACTATTGAATCTCAGGCGGCTATGGTTGCCCGCGCTAAAAACTATAAGGCAGGCTTTGTTACAAGTGATTCAAACATTTCACCTGAAGATACCCTTGCCGAAATTTTAGCACTTAAAGAAAAAACAGGCCATTCAACCGTTGCCGTTACAGACAACGGAACAGCCGAAGGCAAACTTGTTGGTATCGTTACAGGCAGAGATTATCGTGTTAGCCGCATGTCGCTCGACACAAAGGTTAAAGAATTTATGACTCCGCTTGATAAGCTCGTTTGCGCAAAACTCGGCACAACACTTAAAGAAGCTAACGATATTATTTGGGATAACAAGCTTAATTCTTTACCCATTGTTGATGATGAGGGCAAACTTTGCTATTTCGTGTTCAGAAAAGACTATGAACAGCACAAAGAAAACCCCACTGAACTTTTAGATAAAGATAAAAGGTATGTTGTGGGCGCAGGTATCAACACTCGCGACTATGCCGAGCGTATCCCGGCGTTAGTTGAAGCAGGCGCGGATGTTCTTTGCATAGATTCATCAGAAGGTTTTTCAGAATGGCAGAAGATGACTATCGACTGGGTTAGAGAACACTATGGAGATAGCGTTAAAATTGGCGCAGGTAACGTTGTTGATGCTGAAGGCTTTAGATTCTTGGCTGACTGCGGAGCCGACTTTATTAAGGTTGGTATCGGCGGCGGTTCAATTTGTATCACCCGCGAAACAAAGGGTATTGGCCGCGGCCAGGCAACAGCACTTATTGATGTTTGCGCCGAACGCGACCGTTATTTTGAAGAAACAGGTATTTATGTTCCTGTTTGTTCTGATGGTGGCATCGTTCACGATTATCATATGACCTTAGCGCTTGCAATGGGAGCCGATTTCTTAATGCTCGGCCGTTATTTTGCAAGATTTGAAGAAAGCCCAACATCAAAATTCAGCATTAACGGCAACTTCGTTAAGGAATATTGGGGCGAAGGTTCAAACCGTGCCCGCAACTGGCAAAGATACGACCTTGGCGGCGCAGGCAAACTTTCATTTGAAGAGGGCGTTGATTCCTACGTTCCTTATGCGGGATATTTGAAAGATAACGTTCAACTCTCGCTCAGCAAGGTTAAGTCAACAATGTGCAACTGCGGTGCGCTTTCAATCCCCGAACTTCAAAAGAAGGCAAAACTCACCCTTGTTTCTGCAACAAGTATTGTTGAAGGCGGCGCACACGACGTTATTCAAAAAGATACTGCAAAGGGATTCGGCGGTAATAAATAATTAAACTAATAAAACAAGCACTCGCCTATCGCGTAATGTTCTTAGCGGAGTTTCTACAGAAGGTTGTAAATCTACAACCTTCTGTTTTTTTGTTTTGAAACTTCTTGAATAGGTACTGATAGTGTGATATAATTAAACAAATCTATATTTAAGAGGTATGAAATGAATTTGAAATCAATATCCTTGTTTTCTGGCGCGATGGGTCTTGATTTGGGACTTATGCAGGCAGGAATTGAGATACAAATAGGTCAAGATTTTGATGGTTCCTGCATCCAAACTATGCATGCAAACGGTCATAAGGGTATTGCAGGTGATATAAGAAACATATCCGCCGATTCCATTTTGGAACAGGTGGGTATGAAAGTCGGGGAACCGTTTTTAGTTTGCGGAGGTCCTCCTTGTCAACCGTTTTCAACGGCTGGTAAGCGGTTAGGTATCAATGACCCCAGAGGCAGTTTGTTCAAAGAATTTGTGCGGATGATTGATGAAATCCGCCCTCGTTTCTTTGTGATGGAAAATGTCAAGGGATTGATGAGCTCAGCATTAAAGGATGAAAACGGTAACAACACCAATACCAAAGTATTGAATGTTATTCTGGATGAGTTCCGCAAACTGAATTATAAAACAGTTTACGGTGTTCTGGATGCGGTCAATTATGGTGTTCCGCAGTTCCGTGAAAGATTTGTTATGATAGGCAGTAGAGATAACGAGGACATTTTTCTTCCTGCTCCTACCCATTTCCGCATACATCAGAATCCTGCATATCGTTGGGTTGCTCTGGGCGATGTAATCAAAGACCTTGAAAATGCAGATGGTGAATGTGCTACATTTAGCGATAGCAGATTGCAGTTTTTGAAAATGGTTCCTGAAGGTGGAAACTGGAAGGACTTGCCTGCTGACATTTTGAAGGATGCTATGGGCGGTGCATATTCTTCTGGTGGTGGCAAAGTCGGTTTTTATCGCCGTTTGTCATATTCGCAACCAAGTCCTACGGTTGTTACAAGTCCAGTACAAAAGGCAACAATGATGTGCCATCCAACACAAGATAGACCGTTGAGTGTGGCTGAATATGCTCGTATTCAGCAATTCCCAGATGATTGGAAATTCATCGGTACAACGGTTGATAAATACCGCCAGATTGGGAATGCCGTTCCTGTTGGTCTTGCACGTGCGATAGGTGAAACTCTGGTCGCAGTTGCAAACGGTGAACAGGAAATCGTTGTCAAACGAATTAGAGGAACAGGCATACACAATAAAATTCAAAATGCCATCCGAGTTGGAGGGACAAGCAAATGTTGAACATGGAACCATTAAATAATAGTTATGATGAAAAAGCGGTGTTTGAGGCGGTGGGTACTGCCTTAACTGATTTTTATACCGCATTAACCAGAACACTTGACAATATTGATGTGGATAAAATCCTTAAAAGAAAAAATCCATATCTGTATCGTGCAAAGGGTATCAATAGCGCAGGACAGATTGTGGATGGTATTCTCGCCGCATACATATCATCAAGTGAGGAAACAGTTTTCGGCAACTGTTTCTTTGAACCCATTGCGATTGTTGTTTCTGGCGGTCAAAAGGCAGTTACTGAAGGTGTTGATATTACAGTAGATAAGGACAACACCATTTACAGTATCGCCGTAAAGAGTGGTACATCCGTTTTTAATGCGGATAGCAGGAAAAGACAGGAGCAGAATTTCCAATCCGCACAAAAACGAGCACAACAGGCCAGAAAAGCGTATTTGCCGGTAGTTGGTTACGGTTACGGCAAAAAGAAAACTAAGGCAGGCAAAGAGAAATTTTATCTTGAGCTGGCTGGTAAGGATTTCTGGGAGTGGCTCACAGGTGATGCGGATTTCTATACCAAAATCATTGAGTTTATGGGCACCCGCCCAGATGAATATGTCAAAGAGTTTGAGGATTCCTATAGCAAAGCGGAAAATCGCATGATAAGAGAATTTACCATCAAGTATTGCAAAGAGGATGGCTCAATAGATTGGGACACTCTTATTAAATTTAATAGTGGTGATTAAATTTAATAATTGGAATTAACTACTACGCACTCTTTCAAAAGACAAGAACTAGCATCGCATTTGTACGCACAATACTGTTGGGCGGTAGCCCAAACCCATCATAATATAACAAAAGAGCCTGTCAACAAATTTGTTGACGGGCTCTTTTGATTAACTCCGCTAAGAACATTACGCTATTTGGTGAGTGCTTGTTTGTTTGGCAAAACAAAACTGCCCCCAGAGCTCTGCGGGCAGTTTTACTTTTAGCATATATTTAGATCTTTTCGCCCTTTGTGTGCTTGTCCATAACCTTGTTGATGCGGTCAATCGGGTTGAGAAGATCGCTTATTGAGTTATCGTAGTTAAGGGTGTCAACAATGTATGCAATATATTTCGACATATCAACGCGTTGATACCAGGGCTTGCTTAAAAGTTCTTCGGTTCCGTAAACCAAGTTGGTTGTGAATATTTTGGTTATAAGGCCGTTTTTATAGTAATCGTCGAACTTATCAAATCCGCTTGTGAAAAGGCCAAAGGTTGTGAATGCGAAAATTCTCTTAGCGCCCTTTGCTTTAAGCTGTTCGGCAATGTCGAGCAATGAATCACCCGAAGCTATCATATCGTCAACAATAATAACGTCTTTCCCGTGAATATCTTTGCCGAGGAATTCGTGAGCTTCGATTGGGTTTTTACCATTAACAATTATTGAATAATTGCGCCTTTTATAGAACATACCAATATCGATTCCGAGAACTGATGAATAGTACATCGAACGTGACATAGCACCTTCATCGGGAGATACAATCATTAACTTGTCTTTGTCGATATCAACATCTGGGCAGGCACGCAGAAGCGCCTTAATCATTTGGTATGTGGGCTGAACATTATCAAACCCGTCGTTGGGGATTGCATTCTGAACGCGAGGATCGTGAGCATCAAAAGTGATGATATTCTTAACGCCCATTCCAATAAGTTCTTGAAGTGCCATAGCGCAGTCGAGCGATTCGCGCGATGTTCTGCGGTGCTGCCTTCCTTCGTAAAGCATTGGCATAACAACGGTGATTCTTCTGGCTTTTCCGCCCATTGCGGCAATAACGCGCTTTAAATCTTGGTAATGGTCATCAGGGCTCATGCAAACTTCCCTGCCGTACATTTTATATTTTACGCCCCAGTTAAAGCAATCGCAAATGATATAAGCATCAAGGCCGCGTGCTGTGTGCGGGAAGGTGCACTTTGCTTCGCCTGAGCCAAAACGCGGGCAGTGCGGAGTGATTACAAATGATTCATCGGTGTTTCTGAACATTTTGAGATAGTAATCAACCTTTGATGAGATATCTTCGCAACCGCTCATGCTAACAATGGCAAGATCGCCATAAGGTGTGTGTTTGTTTTTCATAACTTTCAACCCCCGAATAATTTTAAAAACAGCATTGGCTTTTAGTTTGCTTTTTTAATGGGCCGCACCCAAAAAGTAATAAAGCCAAATTATCACCGCCATTATACCACAAAAAAACAGTTAATGGAACCTTTTTTAATTAAATTTTATTAAAAAATCAAATGATTTCAGAAATTAATTAAAATTCTTGATTATAACTCATTTTTTGTTATAATAGAATAGATATAATAGATGGATTGGTGCCAAATTCTGTGGCCGCGGGCAGGGGCGCTATTAAAAAACAGCGGCAGAATGGAGAACACTATGGCTAAAGTTACCCTTTTAACCTATACTCCCGAACCTGAAAAAACAGTTGCAGCGGCGGCAAAACTTTGTTATTCGCCGGTTGGAATTGACAATATTCGTGAGGGTCTAACCCCCGAAAAAACCGAAAGTTTTGTTAATATGCTTTCTGACCTCGGGCACGAAAGCCCAACCGAGCACGCATATTTCACCTTCGGAATTGAAGGTGTTTCAAGGGCGCTTTTAGCGCAGATAACAAGGCATAGAATGGCATCGTTTTCGGTTCAAAGCCAGCGCTATGTTGCAGAGCATAATTTCGAGTTTGTAACCCCGCCCGAAATTGCCGCGAACCCCGAAGCGCTTGAAATTTACAACAAAACAATGCAAAACGATATGGAGCAATATAACCGCTTGGCCGATATATTAAAAGAAAAGCATAAGGCTCAGTTTTTAGCCGAAGGGTTCGACGAAAAAACCGCCGAAAGAAATGCCGAAAAGAAGGCCATTGAAGACGCAAGGTTTGTTCTGCCTAATGCCTGCACCACAAATATGGTTTTAACAATGAACACAAGAAGTTTAAATAACTTCTTCCACCACAGGCTTTGTAACCGCGCCCAGTGGGAAATTAGAGAGGTTGCCGACCAGATGTTAACGCTTGTTAAAGGCGTTTGCCCAACCTTGTTTAAAAAATCGGGCCCGCCATGTGCATTCGGCCCCTGCAGCGAAGGAAAAATGACCTGCGGCAAGGCAGCTGAAATGCGCGAAAAATACAGATAAAGTAGGTTGATTTTGTGGGTAAACTTATTGTTATTGAAGGGCTTGACGGAAGCGGCAAGTCAACCCAGTTTGAAATACTTGGTGAAAAACTTAAAAATATGGGGGTAAATTGCAAATCAGTGTCGTTCCCCCAATATGAAGAGGAATCAAGCGCCCTTGTTAGAATGTATCTTTCGGGGCAGTTTGGAACAACACCCGGCAGCGTTAACGGCTATGCTTCATCGCTTTTTTATGCGGTTGATCGTTACGCAGGTTTTAAAAGAAGCTGGGGCGAATTTTACGAAAACGGCGGAACCGTTTTAGCCGCACGTTACACAACCTCTAATATAATTCACCAGTGCTCAAAACTGCCCGAAGAAGAATGGGATTCGTTTATAGGCTGGCTTTATGAAACTGAATACAACAAAATGGGTATTCCTAAACCCGACCTTGTTGTGTTTTTGGATATGCCGCCCGAAGTTTCGCAAAAACTTTTAAGCTCGCGTTATGGTGGCGATGAAAGCCGAAAAGACATTCACGAAGCCGACTTAAACTATATTAATGCTTGCCGAAAAACTGCATATTATGCAGTAAAGCATTACGGCTGGGTTAGCATTGAATGTTCTAAAAACGGCGAACCCTTAAGTATAGAAGAAATATCAGGCCGCATTATGGAAGAGGTTTTAAAGGTTATTGAGGTGAAATAATGATTTATGTTTTTTTAGCCGAAGGCTTTGAAGAAATTGAAGCCTTAACCCCTGTTGACCTGTTAAGAAGAGCAGGCAAAGAGGTTGTAACTGTTGGCGTTGGCGGCAGTGTTGTAAAAGGTTCGCACGGAATTGGCGTTGTGTGCGACACCGAAATTGAAAATGTGCAGGCAACCGATGAACTCGAAGGTGTTATTCTCCCCGGCGGAATGCCCGGCACAACTAACTTAAATAATTCTGAAAAGGTTAAGCAGTTAACTGAATTTTGCTATAACAGTGGCCTGCCTGTGGCTGCTATATGCGCAGCGCCCATGATTTTAGGTGAAATGGGTATTTTACAGGGCAGAAATGCAGTTTGCTACCCGGGTTTTGAAAAGCATCTTTTGGGTGCCAAGGTTCAAACTGTGGCAGTTTGCACCGATGGCAATGTTATAACAGCCTGCGGCGCAGGGGCTGCAACCAAATTTGCGTTAAAATTGGTTGAAGTGTATTGCGATGACAGGAAGGCCCAAGAGTTGGAGGACGGTATCTTATGCAGCCGATAGACCTGCGTGTTTACAAGAAAAAACTGCGCGAGGAAAAACGTGCGGCGCGCAAGGCATTAGATCCCGATTATAAAGCCGAGCTTGATAGCGGCGTTGCTAAAAACGTGAGGCGCCTTAACGAGTATAAATCGGTTAGTACATTGCTTGTTTATGTTTCAACCGATATTGAGGTTAGCACCAGGCAAATAATTGAAAACGCCTGGGAAGACGGCAAACGCGTGGCGGTTCCCCGTTGCGTTCCAAACACGCGCGAAATGGAGTTTTTCTATATAGATTCGTTCGACTGTTTGGAAAAGGGAAGTTTTTCGCTGTTAGAGCCGAAGTTGACCTTAGAAAAATTTGAAAACACCGCAGACTGCCTTATGCTCGTTCCCGCCTTCACGCTCGATCGGAACGGTTATCGCTTGGGCTACGGAATGGGATATTACGATAGATTTATTGCAAAATTTTCGGGCAAAACTGCAGGGATTTGCTATTCACAAGATATTTGCAGTTATATGCATCATGGCAGGTACGACCGCACGGTTGAGGTTATTGTAACCGAAAAATATATAAGAACTATTGTGCGGTATAAAAAGTTTTTCGAGAAATAACTAAATTAAAAAAGCAGGGATGATATGAAACAGAGATACAATTCCAAGAAAAGGGGCGGCAAAAATAAAACCTCTAAATCGGTTGTTCGCATTATTTGTTTGCTATTAATACCTATTATTATAGCTGGCTCGGTGCTTTTCTGCCTTGCAGATTATATGGGTATTGGTAATAACGGAAGGCACGAGGTGGTTATTGATAAAGGTATGTCAACCGCACAGATAGCATCCCGTTTAGAAGAAGCAGGCGTTATAAGGTTTCCGCTTTTATACCGCGTTTATTCGAAAATTGCAGGGCACGACGGCGCTTACAATTATGGGCTTTATATTTTCGAAGACAATAAAGATTACGGTAGCATTGCCGGTGCGTTAAAGAAGGCAGGCCAACAATCCGACACTGTTTCGGTTTGCATTCCCGAAGGTTATTCAGTTGACCAAATTGCCAAATTAATGGAAGAAAACGGCGTTTGCACAGCAAACGAATTTAAAGATGTTGCCAAGTATGGCGAATTTGATTATGCTTTTCTCGATAGCCGTGCCCGCGAAACGGTTTATTATCCGCTTGAGGGATACCTGTACCCCGAAACCTATAGCTTTTATGCTTCGGGTGGGGAAGATGGTGCCCGAATTGCCATTATGAAAATGCTTGATGAATTTGAAAAAAGGGTTGCGAACAAATTCAATTCGCAAGTTGAGGAATCGGGCAAGAGCTTAAATGAAATTTTAACAATGGCATCTATTGTTGAGCTTGAATGCAGCTCGGCGTCGCAAACCGATAAAAACAATGTTGCGGCTGTGTTTTATAACAGGCTTGAATGGGATGAACCTAAGTTTTTAGGCTCAGACCCTACAACCCATTACGGCCATGGTGATAAGTATAACACCTATAAAACTCAGGGGTTGCCGCCGGGGCCGCTTTGCTCACCAAGCGAAGGTTCAATATCTGCTGCACTTAACCCCACAGAAGGTTTCAGTGCCTGCTATTTCGTAACCGACAGTGATTATAATTTTTATTACAACGATACATTAAGCGGCCATAATAAAACAATATCCTCGCTTAAAAGGCAGGGTAAATGGATAGGATAGAATTTAATGGAGAAAAAACAACTTGAACTACTGTCACCCTCGGGCGATCTTTCCCGCCTTAAGGCGGCAGTTGATTACGGCGCCGATGCAGTGTATATCGCGGGCGAAGAATTTGGAATGAGAACTGCGGCATCTAATTTCGGTGAACAGGATATGCGCGAAGGTATTGCTTATGCTCACCAAAACGGTGCGCGCGTGTTTGTTGCCTGCAACACATTACCGCATAATGAAGAAATGGTGAAGCTTCCCGCATTTTTAGAGCTGGTTGCAGATGCAGGGGCCGACGGTATAATAGCTTCTGATATTGGCACAATGGGCCTTGTTAAAAAATATGCACCCAAGCAGGAACTGCATATATCGGTTCAATCGGGCATAGTGAATTACGAAACCGCAAGGGCTTTTCATAATATGGGGGCCGACAGAATTGTGGTTGCAAGGGAACTGAGCCTTGACGAAATTGCCGAAATACGCGCCAAAACCCCAAGTGAACTTGATATAGAAGCCTTTGTTCACGGGGCAATGTGCGTATCATTTTCGGCAAGGTGCCTGCTTTCATCTTATATGACCGGGCGTGATGCCAACAGGGGTGACTGCGCGCAGTCTTGCAGGTGGAGTTATTCGCTTATGGAAACAAACCGCGAAGGCCAGTATTACGATATTACCGAAACCGATAAGGGAACATACATTTTAAACGCCAACGACCTATGCATGGCCGAGCACATTGCCGACCTTGCAAAGGCAGGGGTTTACAGCTTTAAAATCGAGGGCAGAGCCAAATCTCACTATTACACAGCGGTTGTTACAAACGCCTACCGCGGGGCGATTGATGCATACCTTGCAAACCCTGAGGCCCCGTGCCCCGAATGGGTAACCGAAGAACTTAACAAAATAAGCCACCGTAACTATTCAACGGGCTTTTATTTCGGTAACCCCAAAGGCGCGCAAACCTACTTTTCGGCAGGGTATAACCGAGATTATTCGGTTGCCGCAGTGGTTACCGATTATAAAGACGGCATGATAACCGCGGTGCTTAAAAACAAATTCCTAAAGGGGCAGGTGCTTGATTGCCTGCCGCCGCGCGCGAAGCCGTTTTTATTAACGGTTGACCGTTTTTACGATGCAAGCGGAAACGAGCTTGAAAGTGCACCCCACCCAATGATGGAGCTTAAAATCCCGTGCAACACCCCTGTTGCCGCGGGATCGATACTTCGAATGAAATCGGAATAATGATTAAAACTTTAACCCCCGGGCAAAACTTTGCTTGGGGGTTTCGTTATGGATAAATATAATAAACGGTTTTATATGCGAACTGTGGCAATGTTTTTTGTGCTGATGCTTGGAGCATTTTTAGGAGCAGTGCGCATAATTCAAATAATAAGTGATGTAAAATATACCGAAGCGGCAACCAATCAGTCAACCTCGGCAATTGAACTTTATGATGTTCGCGGCAATATTTACGACACAAATATGGTTCCGCTAACTAATATCGTAAGCCGTGATATGACCGTTTTTTTGCCAACGCCCAGCGGCATCGAAGCGCTGATTAATTTGGTAGATAAAGATGTGCAGGTGTATCCTTTAAGCAGGCTTTATTCAAAACGCGCGGTTCTTGTTGACTGTGTGGGCGACGGTTCACCTGGCACGGTTTCGGTGAGCGTTCCGCAAAGGTATAGCGGCGATAATTTAGCTTCACATTTAATAGGGTACTTAAATGCCGAAGGCAGGGGAGTTTCGGGCATTGAAAAGGGCTGTGATGACCTGCTTTACACAGGAAACAGCGCGGTGTTAAGGTATAGCATTTCTGCGGCAGGCGATATGCTTGGTGTTGAACCTAAAATTGAACTAAACAATAGCGGCGTTGGCGGAGTGGTTTTAACGGTTGATTCAAGAATTCAGCAAATAGCCGAAAACCAGCTTAAAAAAGTTTCGTCGGGCGCGGTTTTCATAACCGAAACGGGTGGCGAGATAAGGGCTGTTGCAAGCGCCCCGTCGTTCAACCAAAGAACCCCTTATTTAAGCCTGCAGGAAGATAATTCGCCATTTCTCAATAGGGCGCTTACTAATTACAGCGTTGGGTCGGTTTTTAAAATCTTAACAGCGGCTGCCGCGCTCGATAGCGGTGTAACACCCGGCACAACCTATAACTGCACAGGCAAAACGGTTATAAACGGTGTTACACT
This sequence comes from Acutalibacteraceae bacterium, assembly GCA_045576295.1. GTDB lineage: Bacteria > Bacillota > Clostridia > Oscillospirales > Acutalibacteraceae > CAVALG01. The sequence continues at coordinate 26,460 of JAZNGF010000055.1, forward strand.
TTTTTGCCACGAAAAGAACGGGCACGGTGAAATCAATATGCAAACTGCGGTGGCGCAGTCTTGCAACTGCTATTTTTACAATTTGGCTACCGATGTAGGCGCCGAAAAAGTATATGCTGTTGCCGAAAAATGTGGGTTCGAGGGTGAGCAGAATATAGGTGCAGGTTTGGTAGTTCCAAGGGGAACATTGCCGGATAAGAAGCGGTTAATAGATTCATCGGCGGCTCTTGCCAACCTTGCAATCGGCCAGGGTGAGCTTTTGCTTTCGCCTGCGGCCGTTAGCACTCTGTATATGGCGGTGGTTAATAACGGGGTCGCAGCATCCCCTTTTGTGCTTAAAGGAAGCATTCCGCAAAACGGGCAAGGGAATGTTGAAAATGCAGGTAGAACCACTGAAATTATGAGCGAGAGAGCCGCTAATATTATAAAAGGCTTTTTAATAAATGCCCTGCGCGCGGGAACGGGAACAGCAGCATATAGTGAGGGGTTAGTTTCAGGAGGCAAAACTGCAACAGCTCAAACGGGGCAAAAGGTTGAAGGTCGAGAAAAGAACAACGGTTGGTTTTGCGGATTTTTTGAAAAGGGTGAAAAAACCTACACTGTGGTAATAATGATTGAAGACTGCGATGTTCAAACGGTTAGCTGCGCCGAGATGTTTAAAGAAATCTGTGAGCAAATTAATGCGCTAAAGTTTGAAACGGATTAATAATGTAGATGATTTAAATAAATGTTGGGTGTTGACTAATTTGCAAACCGTTGTAAAATAAGATATAAGGCTATTTTAGTTTGCAAAGGCGGTGATTTTTTGGAACTGCTTAAAAGAACCTGGGCAGAGATCGACCTTGATGCTTTATATGAAAATTTTAAAAATGTTAAAAAGTCTGCCGCAGGCCGCAGCATTATGGCGGTTGTTAAGGCAGATGCCTACGGGCACGGCTGCATGGAGATAGCGCCTTATCTTCAAGAACTTGGCTGTGAATGGTTCGCGGTTTCAAATATCCGCGAGGCAATGCTGCTTCGCGAATATGGCATTAAAACTGATATTTTGATATTAGGGCATACAAGCGAACAGCATATTTCCAAACTTTGTGAGTATGATATAACCCAAACTGTGTTTTCGGCGGAATATGCCCAAATGTTAAGCCGTGCAGCTCAAAACCTAAACACAAAAATAAAAGCGCACATTAAGGTTGACACCGGAATGGGTAGAATAGGTTTTAACTGCCGCGAGGGATTTAATGTTAAAGAAACTGCTAAAGAAATAGAAGAATGCATAAAACTTTGCGGAATAAACTACACAGGCATTTTCACCCACTTTGCAGCGGCTGATAGTTTTGAACCTGATGATGAAGCATTTTGCAACCTTCAGTATTCGGCGCTGAAAACAATAACAAAAGAACTCGCGGGTAGGGGCATAAACTTCGAAAATGTTCACTGTTGTAATTCGGCGGCTCTTTGCCTGCAGGAACCGGGCCGCGGAAGCTTAGTTCGCGCAGGATGCATACTTTACGGCCTACTGCCAAGTGCCGATATAACGGTGGGATTTGAACCACAGCCGGTTTTATCGCTTAAATCGGTGGTTTCAATGGTTAAAGAAATAAACGAGGGTGATTATGTTAGCTATGGCCGAACCTATAGGTCGAGCGGGAAAACACGCGTTGCAACGGTAACAATAGGCTATGCCGACGGTTACCCCAGAAGCCTTTCAAACAAGGGCAGGGTAATAGTAAATGGGGAATACGCACCGATAATCGGCAGAATATGTATGGACCAGATTATGATTGATGTTACAGGAATTGATGAAGTTCGCGAGGGCGATATTGTAACCCTTATCGGCCGCGATGGTGAAAATGAAATAACCGCCGACGAGGTTGCAGGGCACTGTTCAACCATTAACTATGAAATAGTTTGCGGTGTTTCGCAGCGCGTTCCCAGGGTTTATGTTCGCGGCGGTAAGAAAACTGTGTTCCGCGAATACATAACCGTGTAAGGTCGCGTTGTTTTAAATAAAATAGAAACTTTGGGTGGCACTTTTTTAATGTGCCGCCTTTTCTTTATTTATTGTTGATTTTATAGGCTTTTTGCTGAAAAGGTTTGATTTTTATGAGATATTTATGAAATTAATGAAAATATTGTAATTTATGAGCAAAAAGGCCTTGACAGTTGATTTAACTTGTAATATAATTGTAAATTGCCTAATGATGTGATATTATACCCCATTATATCTACCAAATGGGGTAGGGGGATTTATGGCATTCGGGTTTTCTGGCTTAAAATGCGGTTTAAAGCCTGAAAATAAAAGTGCCTTCCGCTATTTGTCCTTTTTTAAATAGGCACAACAAAAGGCGGAAAAGAACCAAATAATTTAAGGAGTGATGCAAGCTTATGACGAATTCTGTGAACGTTAAACCTGTGAAATTCGGCCGCAACGAGAGAATGAGCTTTTCAAAAATCAATGAGGTTATTGATATACCAAACCTTATAGAAATCCAAAAGAACTCATATCGTTGGTTCCTTGAAGAGGGCTTGAACGAGGTATTTCGCGATATGTCCTCAATTACCGATTATTCAGGAAACCTAATTCTTGATTTCATAAGCTACCGCCTTGACGATAAGCCGAAATATACTATTGCCGAATGTAAGGAAAGGGATGCAACCTATGCAAAGCCCCTTCGTGTTCTTGCGCGCCTGCAGAACACGGAAACCGGTGAAATCAAAGAAAACGAAGTGTTTATGGGCGATTTCCCCATAATGACCGAATCGGGCACCTTTGTAATTAACGGTGCTGAACGTGTTGTTGTTTCACAGCTCGTTCGTTCGCCCGGTGTTTACTTCGATTGCGAGCAAGACAAAACCGGTAGGTATTTGTTCAGCTCAACCATTATCCCGAACCGTGGTGCATGGCTTGAATACGAAACCGACCTTAACGGTATATTATATGTAAGAATAGATAAGAACCGCAAGCTTCCGTTGAGTACCTTTGTTCGCTCACTCGGTGTTCAGTCGAACCTCGAGATCGACGAGCTTTTAGGTGAAGACGAGCGTATGACCGCAACATACGCAAAAGATACCACAACCGATACCGAATCGGCACTTGTTGAGGTATACAGAAAGCTTCGCCCGGGCGAACCTGCCACGGTTGACGGCGCTCAAACCCACATATCACAATTATTCTTCGACCCAAGAAGGTATGACCTTTCACGCGTGGGCCGTTATAAATACAACCTTAAATTAGCCTTAGCTGCAAGAATAACAGGCCGTGTGCTTTCAAGGCCTGCGGTTGACCCAATGACTGGTGAAATCCTTGCAGAGGTTGATTCTAAGCCTATCACTAAAGAACTCGCCCTTGAACTTGAAAGAAGGGGCGTTAGTGAAGTATACCTCGACGTTCTCGAAAATGAAGGCGAACGCATTGAGGTTAAGGTGTTAACCAATAATATGGTTGACATTAACGATTTCATCACCTTTGATATTTCCGACCTTGGAATTAAAGAAAAGGTTAGCTTCAGTGTGCTTAGGAATATCCTTGAAACTGTTGACGGTGAGGAAGAAATTAAAGAAGCTCTTGCCGCTAATATGGATAAACTTGTTCCTAACCACATCACACTTGATGATATTTTCGCATCGGTTAACTACTTCTTGGGCCTTGCTCACGGCGTAGGTAATGTTGACGATATCGACCATTTAGGAAACCGCCGCATTCGTTCTGTTGGTGAGCTTTTGCAGAACCAGTTCAGAATTGGTTTCTCAAGAATGGAAAGGGTTGTTCGCGAAAAGATGACAATCCAGGCGCAGGATGTTGATACAATCACTCCTCAGTCGCTTATTAATATCCGCCCTGTTGTTGCGGCTATTAAGGAATTCTTTGGTTCATCACCGCTTTCGCAGTTCATGGATCAAACCAACCCGCTTTCAGAGCTTACTCATAAGCGCCGTCTTTCGGCTCTCGGCCCCGGCGGTCTTTCACGTGATCGCGCCGGATTCGAGGTTCGTGACGTTCACTACACCCACTATGGCCGTATGTGCCCGATTGAAACTCCTGAAGGCCCCAACATCGGTCTTATATCATATCTTGCAACATTCGCAAAGATTAACGAATACGGCTTTATTGAGTCCCCTTACCGCAAAATCGATAAGGAAACAGGCCGTGTGCTTGATGAGGTTGTTTACCTCTCGGCCGACCTTGAGGATGAATATATCATTGCCCAGGCAAATGAACCGTTAGATGAGAACGGACATTTTATTCGCCCGAAGGTTAATGCACGTTATAAAGATGAATTCTTAGAAATCGAAGCCAACAGGGCCGACCTTATGGACGTTTCGCCTAAGATGGTGGTTTCGGTTGCTACAGCTATGATTCCGTTCCTTGAAAACGACGATACCAACCGTGCTCTTATGGGTTCAAACATGCAGAAGCAGGCAGTTCCGCTTCTTAAAACCGATAGCCCGATTGTTGGTACCGGTATGGAATACAAAGCCGCTGTTGATTCAGGCGTTGTTGTGCTTGCAAAGCGTGCAGGTACTGTTGTTGCAGCAAGCGCATCAAAAATCAAGGTTAAGGCTGATAACGGCGAAATCGACGAATACGAGCTTATTAAGTTCCTTCGTTCAAACCACACCACCTGTATTAACCAGCGCCCGATTGTTGACGTTGGCCAAAGGGTTGAAGAAGGCGAAGTTATTGCCGACGGCCCCGCAACCTGCAACGGTGAAATTTCACTCGGTAAGAATGCACTTATCGGCTTTATGACCTGGGAAGGTTATAACTACGAGGACGCTGTTCTTATCAACCAAAGGCTTGTTAGAGAAGATGTTTACACCTCTATTCATATTGAAGAATACGAAACTGAAGCGCGCGACACCAAGTTAGGTCCCGAAGAAATCACAAGGGATATCCCCAATGTTGGTGACGATGCACTTAAAAACCTCGACGAGCGCGGCATTATCCGCGTAGGTGCAGAGGTTCGCACAGGTGATATCCTTGTTGGTAAGGTAACACCTAAGGGTGAAACCGAATTAACCGCAGAAGATAGGCTTCTTCGCGCAATCTTTGGCGAAAAGGCAAGGGAAGTTAGAGATACTTCACTTCGCGTTCCTCACGGCGAATACGGCACCGTTATTGATGTTAAGGTGTTCGATCGCAGCAATTCATCAGAACTAAACCCCGGCGTTAACCTTGTTGTTCGTTGCTACATTGCCCAGAAGAGAAAAATCTCGGTCGGTGATAAGATGGCCGGACGCCACGGTAACAAGGGTGTTGTTTCAAGAATACTTCCAAGCGAAGATATGCCATTCTTAGAAGACGGCACACCGCTTGATATTGTTCTTAATCCTCTCGGCGTTCCTTCTCGTATGAACATCGGTCAGGTGCTTGAGGTTCACTTAGGCTATGCCGCTAAGGCCCTTGGCTGGAAGGTTTGCACCCCTGTATTCGACGGTGCGCATGAGGAAGACATATACAATGCCTTCATTCAGGCAGGTATGTGCCGCGACATTAAGTTCAACAGCGAAAACAAGCGTTTCTTAGAGCCGCTTGAGGGTAAAACATTTGTAACCCAAACTGTTAACCCTGAAACCGGCGAGAAAACCCTTGAAAAGCTGCCTAAAGAGGTAACCGAAAACCTCGAAGAAATGACAAAGCTTGCTATTGACGGAACCTTAAAGGTTGTTGATGGTAAAACCAAGTTATACGACGGCCGTACAGGTGAAGCGTTTGATAACCCTGTAACCGTTGGTTATATGTACTACCTTAAACTGCATCACCTTGTTGACGATAAGATTCACGCCCGTTCAATCGGTCCATACTCACTCGTTACCCAGCAGCCCTTGGGCGGTAAAGCTCAGTTTGGTGGCCAGCGTTTCGGTGAAATGGAAGTTTGGGCACTTGAAGCTTACGGTGCAGCATACACCCTTCAAGAGATTCTTACCGTTAAGTCAGACGATGTTGTTGGCCGTGTAGATACCTACGAAGCCATTGTTAAGGGTAAAAATGTTCCGAAACCGGGCATACCCGAATCATTTAAGGTTCTTATTAAAGAATTACAGTCGCTCGGTCTTGATATCAAGGTTCTCGACCACGATAACAACGAAATCGACCTTAAGCAGAATTTTGACGATGATGGTTACGGCCTTGCAGCACCAAAATTCACAGAGGACGAAGCAATGAATGAAACCCTCGTTGCAGATAACCTTGAAGGCTACACCTTACAGGATGAAGAGGGCAACGACATCGCCGAAGAATTCACAGAACAGTCAGGTGATGTATATGACACTACCGAGAATGACATTGAAGAATAAGAAAGGGGCAGTAATTGATGGAGCATATTGAATTTGAATCAATAAAAATCGGCCTTGCATCTCCTGAACAGATTAGAAGCTGGTCTTATGGCGAGGTTAAAAAGCCCGAAACTATTAATTACCGCACACTTAAGCCCGAACGCGACGGACTCTTTTGCGAAAGGATTTTCGGGCCGCAGAAGGACTGGGAATGCCACTGCGGTAAATATAAAAGAGTTCGTTACAAGGGCAAGATTTGCGATAAGTGCGGCGTTGAGGTTACCAACTCAAAGGTAAGGCGCGAACGTATGGGCTCTATTGAGCTTGCAACACCCGTTTCGCATATTTGGTATTACAAAACCATTCCTTCAAGAATGGGTCTTGTGCTTGATGTTACACCCCGTGTGCTCGAACAGGTCATTTATTTCTCGAAATATATTGTAATCGATCCGGGCGACACACCTCTTGAGAAAAAGCAGCTTTTATCAGAGGCTGAATATAACGAAATGCGCGAAAAGTACGAGGACGATTTCAAGGCCGGAATGGGCGCTGAGTCTATTAAAGAACTTTTATGCGAGATCGACCTTGATAAGGAATGCCAGTCATTAAAAGAAGAGCTGGAAGGCGCAACAGGGCAGAAGAGAACAAGGCTTTTAAAACGCCTTGAGGTTATGGAAGCATTCCGCCTTTCGGGCAACCGCCCTGAGTGGATGATCCTTGACGTTCTGCCGGTTATCCCGCCCGATATTCGCCCGATGGTACAGCTTGATGGTGGTCGCTTTGCAACAAGCGACTTAAACGACCTGTACCGCCGTGTTATCAACCGTAACAACCGCCTTAAAAAGCTGTTAGAGCTTGATGCACCTGATATTATCGTTCGCAACGAGAAGAGAATGCTTCAAGAAGCGGTTGATGCCCTTATTGATAACGGCCGCCGCGGCAAGCCTGTTACAGGCCCCAACAATCGCGCGTTAAAATCGCTTTCCGATATGCTTAAAGGTAAGCAGGGCCGTTTCCGTCAGAACCTTCTTGGTAAACGTGTTGACTATTCAGGTCGTTCGGTTATCGTTGTAGGCCCTGAACTTAAAATGTATCAATGCGGTCTTCCTAAAGAAATGGCGCTTGAACTTTTCAAACCGTTTGTTATGAAACGCTTGGTTGAGATTGGCGCAGTTAAAAATATTAAAAAGGCTCGCAAGATGGTTGAGCGTGCAGATAATGCCGTTTGGGATGCTCTTGAAATAGTAATTAAAGATCACCCTGTATTCCTCAACCGTGCGCCAACACTTCACCGCTTAGGTATTCAGGCGTTTGAGCCCGTGTTGGTAGAGGGTCGTGCAATTAAATTGCACCCACTTACATGTACAGCATTTAACGCCGACTTCGACGGTGACCAAATGGCTGTTCACGTTCCGCTTTCAGCCGAAGCACAGGCAGAAGCTCGCTTCCTTATGCTTGCGGCTAACAACCTTTTAAAACCGTCAGACGGTAAGCCGGTTACTGTTCCTACACAGGATATGGTTCTTGGTTCATACTACCTTACAATTGTCCAGCCTGATGAAAAGGGAGCAAACCACGTATATCGCGATGTTAACGAAGCTATTATGGCTTATGGCAACGGTGAAGTTGGCCTTCACGCACCTATCCGTGTTCGTATCACTAAAAACGGCGAATCGGCACTTGTTTGGTGTACTGTAGGTGTTATCATCTTCAACCAGTCAATTCCGCAGGACCTTGGCTTTGTTGACCGTTCGGTTCCTGAAAACCGCTTTAAGTTTGAAATCAGTTTCTCGCTTAAAGATTCTAAAGCTAACACTGTTAATTCGCTTGACGATATTATTCAGTATAAGGTTGGCAAGAAACAGCTTGGTAAGATTATCGATGCTTGCATTGAAAAGCACGGCACATCTGAAACCGCTGTTGTTCTTGATAATATTAAGGCAACCGGTTATAAGTATTCAACCAAGGGTGCTGTTACAGTTGCCGTTGCCGATGCTGTTATTCCGCCTGTTAAGGCTGAACACATTTCTGAGGCTGAAAAGAAGATCGACAAGGTTACAAGAGACTATCGCCGCGGCTTTATGAGCAACGATGAAAGGCTCGGCCAAGTAGTTAAGATTTGGAATAACGCCACCAACGACATTGGTGAAGCGCTGAAAGACAACCTTGACGAATTCAACCCAATATTCATGATGGCCGATTCAGGCGCCCGTGGTTCTATGAGCCAGATCAGGCAGCTTGCAGGTATGCGCGGACTTATTTCGAACACCGCAGGTAAGGTTATCGAAGTTCCGATTCGTGCTAACTACCGTGAAGGTCTTAACGTACTTGAATACTTCATTTCTTCGCGTGGTGCGCGTAAAGGTCTTGCTGATACCGCGCTTCGTACCGCCGACTCGGGTTACCTTACCCGTAGGCTTGTTGACGTTGCTCAGGATGTTATCATCCGTGAAGACGACTGCCACACCGAAGAAGGCTTAATGGTTTATGCAATTAAAGAAGGCAACCAGGTTATTGAACCGCTTGAAGAACGTCTTGTTGGTCGTTATCTTCTTCACGACCTTGTTGATGAAGAAACAGGCGAAGTTATTGTAGACTCTAACCATATGATGACATCAGATGATGCGAGAAAGATCACCTCTTTAGGCATTGAACAGATTGAAATCAGATCTATCCTTTCTTGCCGCACCCATCACGGTGTATGTAAGAAGTGTTATGGTATGAACCTTGCAACCGCAAGCCCTGTTACCAAGGGTGAGGCTGTTGGTATCATTGCAGCTCAGTCAATCGGTGAACCCGGTACACAGCTTACAATGCGTACTTTCCACACCGGTGGTATCGCATCGGCAGAAGATATTACACAGGGTCTTCCCCGTGTTGAAGAACTTTTCGAAGCACGTAGGCCTAAGAGAAGCGGTATTATCGCTGAAATTTCGGGTACAGTTTCGTTTTCGGAAGAAAAGAAGAGCCGCGTTGTAATCATTACAGATAACGAAAATGCCGACGAAAGAAAATACACCATTCCGTTCGGCTACCGCATTATCGTTCAGGAAGGTGCCGAGGTTAAAGCGGGTGACTCAATTACCGAAGGTGCAGTTTGCCCGGGTGATATCCTTGCAGTTAACGGCCCTGAAGCTGTTGAAAGGTATATCATTAAAGAGGTTCAAAGTGTTTACCGCTTACAGGGTGTTGATATCAACGATAAGCATATCGAGGTTATTGTGCGCCAGATGATGCATAAGCTTCGCATAAAAGATTCGGGAAGCACAGCTCTTATCGGCAACGCGATTTACGATAAAGAAGATGTGTGGAAGGCAAATGCCGAGGTTAAGGCAAGGATGGAAGCAGGCGAAGAAAATCTATCTTTAGCTGTAACCGAACCCACTCTCCTCGGTATTACAAAGGCGTCGTTGGCAACCGAATCGTTCTTATCTGCTGCATCATTCCAGGAAACAACCCGCGTTCTTACCGATGCCGCAATTAAAGGTAAGGTTGACCCACTATTCGGTCTTAAAGAAAACGTTATCATCGGTAAGCTTGTTCCTGCAGGTACAGGTATCTGCGCGGCTACTATTGAAGATGAAGAAGAAACCGAAAGCGATTGCCACTGCGATTGTTGCGAAGGGGAATGCGAAGCTACAACCGATGAAACTGTAGCTGTTAACATCGAAGAAAGCGGAATTTCTGAAGAAGAAGCAACCCCTGCAGAATAATCAAGGGTTAAATGCCGTAAAAATCAAAATATTCTAAAAAAATATCACCAAAACTCTTGACAAGCATAGGGTTTTGGTGATATTCTTTATTAGTGTGCACAAGTGTGTAAAAAGCTTGTGAGGCACAAAAAATATGTAAGGAGGTGCGATATGCCAACCTTTAACCAGTTAGTTCGTTCAGGGCGTGAGTCCATCGAGAAGAAGGCAAAGGCTCCTGCGCTTTTAAAGGGTTACAACTCAATGAAACGCAAGATGACCGATAACGATTCTCCTCAGAAACGCGGTGTTTGCACTGCAGTTAAAACTTCAACCCCTAAGAAGCCGAACTCTGCTTTGCGTAAGATTGCCCGTGTACGTCTTTCAAACGGAATCGAGGTTTCAGCCTACATTCCCGGTATCGGACACAATCTTCAGGAACACAGCGTTGTTCTTATCCGTGGCGGCCGTGTTAAGGACCTTCCTGGTGTGCGTTACCACATCGTAAGAGGTACACTTGATACACAGGGTGTTGCCAACAGAATGCAGTCTCGCTCAAAGTACGGCGCAAAGCGTCCGAAGGGCGGAAAGTAATTTCTTTTTTGACGAATTCTAAATCGCAAAAATCAAGCGATGTTATATATAGATGGGATAATTGCCTATCGGGTAACATATTTCGCTTGGTGCTGACGGGATTTGTCGCTCGAGTACCTATGATATCATTACTATGAAGGAGGGAATGCAAGTGCCGAGAAGAGGTTTTGTCGCAAAACGCGATGTTTTACCCGATCCGCTTTATAATTCCAAAACCGTTACACGCCTTATCAATAACATCATGTTAGATGGTAAAAAGGGTGTAGCACAGAAAATCGTATATGGTGCGTTCGACATCATTTCGGAAAAAACCGGAAAGAACCCTATTGAGGTTTTCGAACAGGCAATGGATAACGTTATGCCTCAGTTAGAGGTTAAGGCTGTCCGTAAGGGCGGTGCAACCTATCAGGTACCTTTCGAGGTCCGCGCTGAAAGAAAGCAGACTTTAGGTCTTCGTTGGTTAACAACCTACAGCCGTAACCGTTCAGAAAGAACCATGAAGGAAAGATTAGCAGCTGAAATTATCGATGCTACAAACGGCATGGGTAACGCTGTTAAGAAGCGTGAAGACACTCACAAGATGGCTGAAGCTAATAAGGCTTTTGCTCACTACGGTTGGTAAGCCATAAATATTTATGATTCGCCGCTAAAGCGGCAGAATGGAGACTTATATGCCAAGAAAAATATCTCTTGAAATGACAAGAAATATTGGTATTATGGCGCACATTGACGCAGGTAAAACTACCACAACAGAGCGTATTTTGTTCTATACAGGTATCAACCGTAAATTGGGTGAAACCCATGACGGCGCGTCAACCATGGACTGGATGGAGCAGGAACAGGAGAGAGGTATCACAATCACCTCTGCTGCAACAACTTGTTTTTGGAAAGACCATCGTATCAATATTATCGACACCCCCGGACACGTTGACTTCACTGTAGAAGTTCAGCGTTCACTCCGCGTACTTGACGGTTCTGTTACCGTTCTTTGCGCTAAGGGCGGTGTTGAACCCCAGTCTGAAACCGTTTGGAGACAGGCTGACGAATACCGCGTTCCCAGAATGATCTATGTTAACAAGATGGACATTATGGGCGCAGATTTCTACAACGTTTTAGGAATGATCAAAGATCGTTTCAACTGCAACGCAGTTCCGATTCAGTTACCTATCGGTTCTGAAGATACATTCAAGGGTATCGTTGACCTTATCAACAACCAGGCTATTGTTTATTATGATGACCTTGGTAAAGATGTAAGGAGCGAAGAAATCCCTGAAGAAATGAAGGAACTTGCTAATAAATACAGAACCGAGCTTATTGAGTCTATCGTTGAACAAGACGAAGAGCTCATGGAGAAGTATTTCGAAGGTGAAGAACCCTCTGTTGAACAGATGAAGAAGGTTATCCGTAAAGCAACAATCGCTAACGAAATGGTTCCCATCTGCTGTGGTACATCATACCGCAACAAGGGTGTTCAGCCGCTTCTCGATGCTGTTGTTGACTTTATGCCCGCACCGACCGACATTCCTTCAATCAAGGGTGTAAACCCCGACACTGATGAGGATGAAGAGCGTCATGCATCTGACAGCGAGCCTTTCTCAGCTCTCGCTTTCAAGATCGCAACCGACCCGTACGTTGGTAAAATCTGCTTCTTCCGTGTATATTCGGGTTCTGTTGATGCAGGCTCGAACGTTCACAACTCTGTTAAAGATAATAAAGAAAGAATCGGACGTATTCTTCAGATGCACGCAAACCACAGAGAAGATATTGAAACCTGCTATTCAGGTGATATAGCTGCTGCTGTTGGTCTTAAGAACACCACAACAGGTGATACTTTGTGTGATCCTGCACATCCGATTATTCTTGAATCAATGAACTTCCCCGAACCGGTTATTCGTGTTGCTATTGAACCGAAAACTAAAGCCGGTCAGGAGAAGATGGGTATAGCTCTTGCAAAACTTGCTGAAGAAGATCCGACCTTCAAGGCTTACACCGATGAAGAAACAGGTCAGACCATTATTGCAGGTATGGGTGAGCTCCACCTTGAAATTATTGTTGACCGTCTCCTTCGCGAATTCAAGGTTGAGGCAAACGTTGGTGCGCCTCAGGTTGCTTACAAAGAAAGCGTTCGCACAAAGGTTGACCATGAAACCAAGTACAAGAGACAGTCTGGTGGTTCAGGTCAATACGGTCACGTTAAGATTATTCTTGAGCCTAACGAAACCGGTAAGGGTTACGAGTTCACAAACGCTGTAACCGGCGGTTCAATTCCGAAAGAATTTATCGGTCCTGTTGACGCTGGTATCCAAAGCGCACTTAAGGCCGGTGTTCTTGCTGGCTACCCCGTAGTTGGCGTTAAGGTAACACTTTACGATGGTTCATACCACGAGGTTGACTCTTCAGAAATGGCGTTTAAGATTGCTGGTTCGATGGCATTCAAAGAAGCTGCAAGAAAAGCTGATCCTGTACTTCTTGAGCCTATCATGAAGGTTACAGTTATTGTTCCTGAAGACTACATGGGCGACGTTATCGGCGACCTTAACTCTCGCCGTGGCGAAATCCAAGGCTTCGAGGACAGAACAGGCGGTATCAAGCAGATCAATGCTCGCGTTCCGCTTGGCGATATGTTCGGCTACGCAACCGACCTTCGTTCTAAAACACAGGGCCGCGGCCAATATGTTATGGAACCCGACGGTTACAAAGAAGTTCCGAAATCAATCGCAGAAAAAATTATTTCGGCTCGTGCGAAATAATAACAAATTTCTCTTGAATTATTTAGAGAAGTTTGATAAACTAATTAATAATAGGCGTTCAGCTTAAAATTAAAAATTTAAGGAGGAATTTCCAATGGCAAAGGCAAAATTCGAAAGAACCAAACCGCACGTTAACATTGGTACCATCGGCCACGTTGACCATGGTAAGACAACATTAACAGCTGCTATCACAAAGTATCTCTCATTAAAGGGTCAGGCACAGTTTGAAGACTATGCAAACATCGATAAGGCTCCTGAAGAGAGAGAGCGTGGTATCACAATCAACACAGCTCACGTTGAGTATGAGACCGACAACCGTCACTATGCACACGTTGACTGCCCCGGACACGCTGACTATGTAAAGAACATGATCACCGGTGCTGCTCAGATGGACGGTGCTATCCTCGTTATCGCTTCAACTGATGGTCCTATGGCTCAGACTAAAGAACACCTTCTCCTTGCTCGTCAGGTAGGCGTTCCTTACATCGTTGTATTCATGAACAAGGTTGACCAGGTTGACGACCCCGAACTTCTCGAGCTCGTTGAAATGGAAATCCGTGAAACTCTTGACAAGTACGAATTCCCCGGCGATGATACACCTATCATCAAGGGTTCTGCTTTAAAGGCTCTTGAAGCTCCTAACGACACAAGTGATGCTGCTTATGCTCCTATCGCTGAACTTATGGATGCTGTTGATAGCTACATCCCCACACCTGACCGTAAGGCTGACCTTCCTTTCATCATGCCTATCGAGGATATCTTCACAATCACAGGTCGTGGTACAGTTGCTACCGGTAGAGTAGAGCGTGGACAGCTCAAAACTGGTGAAGAAGTTGAAATCGTTGGTATCAGAGAAACAGCTAAGACAGTTGTTACAGGTATCGAAATGTTCCGTAAACTTCTCGACTACGCTGAAGCAGGCGATAACATTGGTGCTCTTCTCCGTGGTGTTCAGAGAACTGAAATCGAACGTGGACAGGTTCTTTGCAAACCGGGTTCAATCAACCCCCACACAAAGTTCCATGGTCAGGTTTATATTCTTACTAAAGAAGAAGGCGGCCGTCATACACCGTTCTTCAACAACTATCGTCCTCAGTTCTACTTCAGAACAACCGACGTTACAGGCGTTATTTCACTCCCCGCAGGTACAGAAATGTGCATGCCTGGTGATAACGTAGAGATGCACGTTGAGCTTATCACACCTATCACTATTGAAGAAGGTCTCCGTTTCGCTATCCGTGAAGGTGGCCGTACAGTAGGTTCAGGCGTTGTTACAGCTATCAATGCTTAATTTCTAATTAGCTTTTTAAATCACTGCTCACTTTATGTGGGCAGTGATTTTTTTGTTGTACGCAAAAAGCACCGCTGTGCGGTGCTTAAAAGTTAACGTGTTATAAATTTATAATTCTTTTAATGCTATCAATGCGGCGTTGTTGCCGCGTTTGCCTGCCGCCCCGCGGTGCGAATGAAAATCGGCACATAGGCACTTTGTGCATAAATCGGTTATTGTAATATTTTCTTTTGGTATTCCTGCGCTCTCTAATATCAGCGCGTTGGTTTTTTGAAGGTCGATGTTATATTTGCCGCCCGCTTTTTCGATGCAGATGTCGTTAATATTAACGCAGTCAAGGTTTTTGAATTCTTCATAAACGGGTTCATCAACCTCAAAACAACATTGTTTTATCGAGGGCGCAATGCCCACCAATATATCTTTTGGGTTGCAGCCGAATTCGCGCGCCATTTTTTCGGTAGTCAGTTTGCCTATTTTACCAACCGTTCCGCGCCAGCCTGCGTGTGATGCGGCGATTACCTTTTTTACAGGGTCTAAAAACAATAGTGGTACGCAGTCGGCATATTGTGTTACTAAAACAATCCCCGGGACATTTGTAACAAGCCCGTCGATATTTTCATAATCGCGCTCTCGGGTTATGCCTTTGCCTGCGTCTGCCTCGGTAACCGTTTTAAGGTTTACAGTATGTGTTTGGTGCGATAAAACGCAGTTTTCGGGTTTAACATTAATGGCGCTGCATATGCGATTGTAGTTTTCTAAAACATTTTCTTTTGTATCACCATTTGTAAAGCTCATATTCGTTTGGCTGTAAATGCCACTGCTTACGCCGCCGTGACGCGTGGTAAAAGCATGATTAACAACACCCGTGTTTTCAAAAGACTTAAAGGTTATGTATTCAAGCTTGCCTTTTTTGTTTATATTTAAAACCTTGCTTTCCAAGTTTATCATCTCCGCTTGTTTTATATAAAGCATCATAACAGTATAAAGTTATGATGCTTTTGTTGTTTTTAGTTATTTTTCTTGCGAAACAGTATAATTATTACCTTTGCATTCAACCTTTACAGTTCCGTTAAGGTCGGTTCTGTAAACATCGGTGCCCATATCATCATACAAATCAAGAATCTCATCGTGAGGGTGACCATATCGGTTGCCTTCGCCACACGAAATAATCCCAACAGTGGGGGATACATTTTTGATGAAGTTTTTACTGCTTGATGTGGTGCTGCCGTGATGCCCAATTTTTAAAATATCGGCATCAATGTCATAACCGTCGGAAATAATTTGTGATTCATTTTTAGCTTCAGCATCGGCCATAAAAAGGAATTTAATATCGTTAAATTGCAGCCTAATAACGGCCGAATAAAGATTAAGGTTGCCATAATCAGTGCCGTTTGGTGATATACATTCGGCGGTGATGCCTTCTTCTTTTAATATAATGGTTCCCGCTTTGGCTTCGTTAACGGCGCAACCTTCGTTCAGAACGGCAGTTAAAAAATGCTCGTAAACCCTTGTTGTGGGAGTGTCGGCTTCTGAAATATTCGGCATAAACACCTCGCCCACCGTGAAGTTTTCTAAAACATCGGCAAGCCCGCCAATGTGATCTTCGTGAGGGTGGGTAGCCACCAGTAAATCTATGGTTTCAATGCCAAGGTTTGAAATGTAATTGATTAAATTATATGAATTATATTGAGGGCCGCCGTCGATTAGCATTGTTTTACCGTCGGGGAAGGTGATCAGTGAACTGTCGCCCTGATCAACATCAATATAATGCACCGTTAAAACATCGCTTTCGGGCAGGGTGGTGGATACGATTTCACCTAAATTAAAAGAGCAGGCTGATAATGAACAACTCAGTACAATTAGGCATAACACAAGTGATAATAATCGCTTGAATGGTTTATCGGCTTTGTTCATATTATCTGCCCCTTTCAAATTTTTAACACTTGGGTGAAAAATATCGGCAGAACCGATGCCTGTTATCAGGCTCTCAGTGCTGCCGAAGATTTTATCTGTTAAGAAGAATAGTAACCTTTTCTTTGCCTTCTAAAAGCGACCAATTGATGATATTACCATTAACCTTACTTCCATCTACAAAAAGGCCCTTATCTTCACCCTTGGCAACGGTTATGTTGCAAAGTGTACCGCGGCATTCGCGGCTCATTGTGAAGCCATCCCACTCCGATGGAATTTGAGGATCAATTTTTAATCCCTCAAGTTCAGGCCTTACACCTAAAATATACTGGGTTGCGGCTACATACATCCACGATGCTGTACCAGTAAGCCACGAGTTTACACAAGCACCTGCACGATTGTGCGGAGGCGCGAGCATTGTTTGAGAATAAACATACGGCTCGGTCATACAAACATCTGCAATGTCGTTTCTTCTTGTTGGCAATGATAGGGTATAGCAACGGTATGCATCATCTGCACGGCCTAACATTGTAAGCGCCATAATAGCCCATGTGTTAGCGTGGAAGAAGTATCCGCCGTTTTCGCGTGCTCCTGCCGGGAACATATAGAAGAACTTTTTGCTAACATCATACCCGCTTGAAGCAGGATAGTGCGAAATTAATCCCATATCCTTGCACAGATATTTTAGAACATTATCAAACATTGTGTTTGCCTGTTCTTTGCTTGGCAGACGGCTGAGAACGGCCCATGACTGCGGATTAAGATAAATCTTATTCCATTCGTCATCATTAGTGCCGTATTTTTCACCGCTCGGGGTGAAGGCTCTGATGAACCACTCACCATCCCATATGGTATCCAGCTTTGAACGGCAATATTCATAAACCTCGTCTACCTTTTCCTTCCTATCTTTAAGATCTAAATGGCTATAAAGTTCAGAAAGTTCAAAGCAGGCGTGTGCTAACTGGAAGAATACAAAGGTTGATTCAGCAGGGCGCCACTTCGGGTGGTCTTCGCCAATGGGCCACAAGCTGTCGTTCCAGTCGTTTCCAAGGAATTTCGGGATTCCGCGCGGGCCTAAATTCGCCATTGTGAATTCAATACCTTTTTCAAGGTGGCCAAGAACGGTTGCTTCGCCGCCGTCAACGTATGGAATAACCTCGTCGAGGAATGCGTAGTCGCCTGTTTCTTTAACATAGCTTGTTACGCTGAATATCGACCAAAGGTGGTCGTCGCTTCGGCCGCCACCTGTTGAGTTTTTAGAAGCGGGGAAGTAAACGGTTTTTGCGTTACCGTTGTTCTTTTGAATTGAAAGTAAAAGCTTAATGCGTTCTTTTGACTCATTAGGAATTGAGTGTATAACACCTAAAACATCCTGCATACTGTCGCGGAAGCCGAAACCACGGTCAACACCGCGCTCGTAGATTGAAATAAATCTTGACCAGTCGAAGGTGGTTCTGGTTTGATATGAATGCCAAATATTAAGCATTGTGTTAACGTCTTCATTAGGTGTGTTAACCTGAAGCTTATTTAAGTGCCCCTGCCAATGTTCGGCAATGCCTTTGAAGGCGGCCTTTCTCTTTTCAGGGTCTAACGCTTCGGCAATTTGAATGTCGATATCTTCTAAATGTTCTGTAGCGCCAAGTGTGTATGCGCCGGTTTTCTTTTCGCCGGGTGCTAATGTAATCTCAGAGCAGAGAACACCAACAGCGCTATCGGAATGCATAATAGTGTTTTTGCAAACGCCGGTGTCGAGAACCTGTGGGTTCGATTCATCGCGGTAGGGGCCTATAAACTCGCGCTGCGAGCAATCGTATCCGCAAATGGGGAAGTCGGTTGAAATATAATCAAACATTTCTTTATGGGTTAACTGCTTTGCCGATGAATCGCAAACAATTTTATTGTCGCGGAATTCGCACATCAGCGCCATGATTTCCCAGTGGCAGAGCATATCAAACTGCGCGTTGTGGAAACTGAATTCAACATAAGAATAAAGTTTTAAATTTTTCGGCTTGTCAGAAAGGTTTTCGATTTCAACATCCCATATTTCATAGCGTGCGCCCTTTGGAACATAATATGTAATGGTTGTTTTAACATCGTTATAAGTGCCGGTGATTTTGGTGTATCCAAGGCCGTGGCGGCACTCGTAAAACTGCATATCTTTCATAACGGGCTGCCATGTGGGCGACCAATATTCGCCAGTGTCTTCATCGCGGATGTAAATGTAACGACCTGCACGGTCGATAGGATAGTTGCTGAATTTATAACGTGTTACGCGGCGGTTTGATGGGTCGCCATCGAACGACAGTCCGCCTGCGTTATTTGAAATAATACCGCCGTAACCGCCGTTGCCAAGGTAGTTCATCCACTGTGTTGGCGTGTCAGGGCGGGTAACAACGTATTCAAGGTTTTGGTTGTCAAAATGTCCGTATTGCATGTGATTCTCTCCTTAAGGTGCTGTGCAGAAACGTTCTGCGGCAAATATAATAAATTACCATACCATTCTACCATAGTTTTACTGTAAAATCAACAAAAATACTAAAAAATTAAAACGGTAAATGTGCACAATTTACCGTTTTAGTAATATAAATGTTGCTTTATAGGTTTTTTATGGGTTATGTAAGCGGCGATGGAGAGAAAAGCGCGGGATTTAGGGTGAATTTGTTGTTTTTTGAAACCATTGTAATAGGAGCGTTGCAAAAAACAGAAAGGCTTGAAACAAACTTGCTGTTTTCAGCCTGCTCGCCGGTGAAAATATGAATGGGCTTTACATTGTCGGCATGTAACACAAGGCTATTAAGCGGCTGGTTACTGTAAATAATTTTAATAGCTGTTCCTGTGTTCTTTGCAAGCTTTACAAGGGTTTTCATATCGCGCGAGCGCGTTTCGGCTTCGGCACGTTTGGGTTGCACCGTTACAACCTCAAACTCTGTGCAAAGTTTTTCAGCCAACTTTTTACCTTCGTTTATAATTGCTTCGCAATGCGGTTGCGCAGTTACAAAAATTAAAACTTTTTGTGATTTCATATAGTCATCATCCTTTATATGTTTTAGTATACCTAACTCACAGTACCAAAAAATGTACAGATTGTTTCGTTAAGTTTAAAAAATTGATAATTAGTTGTTAATAAAATATATGTGCGAGAGTTATTATAATAAAACCAAAGACAGAATTTTGTAAAATAAAACGAGTTAGATTTATATTTTTATGCTTATAAAGAACGGTGTGCAATTAAAACTTAAAAAAATATTAAAAAAGGTATTGACAATTGGGTTTAAGTGTACTATAATGATGAGGCTGTCGATTTTGGTAGCAGACATAAGGCGGTATAGCTCAGTTGGCTAGAGCATTCGGTTCATACCCGAAGTGTCGTAGGTTCAAGTCCCACTACCGCTACCAAATTTTATGGCCCGGTGGTCAAGCGGTTAAGACACCGCCCTTTCACGGCGGTAACACGGGTTCGATTCCCGTCCGGGTCACCAAAAAAACATCCCAAGTCTTTTGACTTGGGATGTTTTTTTTGAATGATGTTTGCCTTTAGCAAATGATGTAGGGCTACGCCCAATGATGTCGCTTTGCTAATGATGTGTGGCTGCTACATTTAGTGGCAAACATCACATCATTGCGAGTGAAACGAGCAACATCATTTTTGCGAAGCAAATGCATCATTTCGGCTGAAAGCCGATGTATCATTGAAAGTCGAAATGCTTAAAACAAAGGAAGTGCTAAAGTGAAAGAAAACAAGCTTGCAGATATGTCAATAGATTTCGCTGTTAATATAATAAACCTTGTGAAACATCTACGCTCTCAACATGAAACTGTTATTGCAAATCAAATTGGTCGTTCGGGTACTTCTATAGGAGCAAATATTCATGAAGCTAACTATGCACAAGGTAAAAAAGACTTTATTTCCAAACTTGAAATAGCGTTAAAGGAAGCCAGTGAAACGGGATATTGGTTGGAGCTTTTATATAGAACGAATTATATTGATGATATGCAGTACAAATCCCTTTCCAATAAATGCGCTTCTATTCGCGCCATGCTTGTGGCATCTTGCAGAACTGCAAAGGGGGATACAATATGATAAATCGCATTATTACAGATATTTCTGATTACATATTTATATCAGATAAACCTGAAAAATCCGATGCGATTTTCCTACCGGGCGGTTCCCATCCCGAGCAGCCGGAATATGCCGCAGAGTTGTATTGTAAGGGATATGCAAAATGGCTAATCCCCTCAGGGGGTGTTAGTATTAAACGTGATGAATGGCCTGGTGTTCGCTCAAAATCAGAGATATACAACAAAAAATATAAAACCGACTGCGAATTTTTTACTGATGTGTTTTTGAAAAACGGAGTGCCTGAGTACGCGATATTAGGCGAAGATAAATCAGGGCACACAAGAGATAACGCCTTTTGTTCCAAAGAGATTGTTGCAAGCAAAGGTATAGAAATAAAAACAGCATTGATCGTTTGCAAGGCGTTTCACGCTCGCCGCTGTTTAATGTTGTATCAAATGGCTTTTCCAATTGTTAAATTCAAGGTTTGCCCTGTACATTGTTGTAATATCACAAAGGGAAATTGGTACAAAACTGAACAGGGAATAGAGCGTGTCCTCGGTGAACTTTCACGATGTGGCAATCAGTTTGTAAGTGATATTAAAGAATATCTTAACAACATCTAATTGGTAGCATAAGCGAAAACTCCTCCAAACAAGTTTGGGGGAGTTTTATGTTACTGTTCAGCCTAAAACCCTAAACAAAAACAGCACCTGATACCTTTTAGCGGTTCAGGTGCTATTCTTTTTCAAATTTAATTATATCGTCAACTTCGCAGTCGAGGGCATAACACAGCGCATCTAACGTTTTAGTGCTTATCGCTTCACCTTTTTTAATTCGGTGCAATGTGTTTGCCGAAAAGCCTTGTTTGAAAATTAAGTGGTATTCTGTGATTCCTTTTTCATAAAGTGTTTGATAAAACGGTTTATAACTAATCATTCATATCACCAATTAAATATTATCATACCCAACCTCTTGACTATACTCAAAATATTAAGTATAATATTGTAAAAAGTTGAGAAAGGAGGGTATGGTTTATTTTAAATTCAGTAATAACGTAAAACGTGATTCAAAGGGGTTGATAACCAAAAAGAAATTATAAGTGGTTTAACTTTACGCCAAATCTTTAATATTGAATACATTTATTGAAAACTACAAAATTTAAAGAAAAATTGTTTTAGTTTGAAATTAATGGTGTTGACGTTTAAAAAGTAATTTGATACAATAATCTTAGTAATTATAAACATTAAATAAAAAGTTTGGAGGAAATGTTTATGACAATTAAAACAAAAACACATAAGTTTGTTCACAAGTTAGTTGCAGTAATGCTGTCGACTTTGCTTATAGCATTTTACATACCGGTAGCATCTGTTGGCGCGGCAACAACATTCGTAGAAACACTTGACGATCTTAAAAATATCGCAAACAATCTTGATGGCGATTATGTGCTTGCGGCAACAATTGATTGCGGTGGAGAGGTTCTCGAGCCGATAGGCAATCTTAAAAACCCTTTCACAGGCACATTCACCTGCCCAACATCGTCTGATGGTAAGCCTAAGTATGCTATTACGAATTTTGCGATCGATGTTAGCATTGATGCCACTTCAAGGGCAAACCAAAACTCAATGTATCAGAGCGACGGTGATACCCAGTGGTGTACTGGTTTATTCGGTGCTACACATAATGCATATTTTGAAAACATTGTACTTCTTGAGGCCGAGGTTACCAGTGATGTTTTCGGCGGTTCAACAATGGGTTCAAATTATGAAACCTATTACGGTATGGATGAGCAGGGAACAGGTATCTTTGCCGGAGTTGCTGTTGGCACCACTTTCAAAAACTGCGGCGTTGAGGGTATGGTGGCAGCTGTGTCTAACCATGTTGGCGGGTTTGTAGGCCAAGCAACCAACCAAGTTAAGTCTTCAGGCGCTAACACCATTCTTCTTTCGAGCACTAACGGTTGTGATTTTGAAAATTGCTATGCTTATGTTAATGCAAACGGCGGTTGGAATGCATCTATGGTTTTAGGCCAAAAGTGTTATCAGGTTCAGGCAACCGACCTTTACGGTTGGAATTTCGGCGGATTTGCAGGAAGCATTGCTGACACAGAATTAACCGGCTGCTTTGTTGATGGGTATGTAGCTTGCGGAACCTGGATGAGCATGGGTGGCTTTGTTGGCGGATTTGACTCTGCATCTAAAATTAATGCTTGTTATGTTACAGGTATAGGTGATAGGCTTGATGGCCCCTTTGCAGGCAGGCACAATGGCCTCCCCGATATTTGCACAGTTGCAGAGCAGTGCTATTCAGACCTTGTTTTAGGTGGTTCAGCCTTAGATGTTGATTCAAGCACAAGTAATTCGAACTATGTAACAGCCACTGTTGGACAGCATCAGTACAACGCAAGCGGCACTAACCGCTTTTCAGTTTGCACTGTGGATAAAATCAATTCAGCTTTTTCTACAAACGATAATTGGCAAACATACGCCGATGGCGTAACACTTCCCACAGTTAAGGCGCTTGCCGGTAAAACAATTAAAACAGTATCCGACCTTTTGTTAACAAGTACTACTGTAATGCAACCGGGTGTTTATAACATTCGTGTTACTGTAAACAAAACCGAACATCATTATTTAACCGCTTCTGAGGTTATAATAATCGATGAGTTAGGTGATGAGATTGTATATAACGAAAGAGCAGGGGGATGGCCGCTTAATAGAGATACACAGTATACAATTTCGTATAATCTTAACGATCAGGGTTATTTAAATGGCAATTTCTTCAGCAACCTTGTAAAGAAAGAACAGCCAATTTTCCCCGATACCGACGCAAATGGCTGGTATTATAATGCGGTTATATATTCATCGGGTCATGGGCTTGTTAAAGGCTATGAAAACGGATATTTCGGCACAGCCGACGGTATTCAGCGCCAAGACTTTTTGCTTATATTAGCGCGAGCTTGCGGTGCGGATCTTGATGCTTATGCAGGAATGCGCAGTCAATTCCCGGATGTTGCTGCGGGCAGCTATTATGAAGCGGCAGTTAACTGGGGATACGCAAACGGTGTTACAACAGGTTATGAAAACGGCAGATTTGGCGTTGGTGATTTAATAAACCGTGAGCAGCTTGTAACTATGTTAATGAGAAGTTTAGGCTTCACCGAAATGGACCCCAACGCATTTTATCAGTTAGAGCTTGCGGCAAAAGCTCAATATACTGATTATCACCAAGTAAGTGATTACGCCAAAGAGTCTATGCTTATGGCGCTTTATGTTAGGTTTATTAACGGTAAAAGCCACAACACACTTGATCCTTTAGGCACAGCACAGCGCTGTGAGGTTGCACAGATTTTCTACAATATGTATTTATTAGCTAAAGAAACGGTTGCTTAATTAAGAGTGTTTTAGTATAAAAATTATTATTTGAATATATAATAATTAAAGTCTACGGGCGGCAGGATTTCCTGCCGCCTGATTTTTATTAATTAAACTTTAAAATAATGGGAAACAAATGTTATAAACTGTATTGAAAAAATCGGCTTTATATATTATAATATTAAAGTATATTGTTTGGAGGAGATACGTTTTGAAATATAGTGAATTAAACAAAGAACAATTAAAAAGTGAATATTTAAAGGTTAAGGCCGAATATGATTCTTGGTGCCAGCAAAACCTAAGCCTTGACATGGCGCGCGGCAAGCCGGGCCCCGATCAAATGGATGTTAGCACCGAAATGTTCAATATGGTAAGCCTTGATTTAGGGTTTAAAAACTTCACAGGTATTGATTGCCGTAACTACGGTGGTCTTGATGGGCTCATTGAGCTTAAAAATCTGTTTTCAGAGGTTTTGGGCGTTGAACCTGATTGCGTTATAGTTGGCGGCAACTCTTCGCTTAATATGATGTACGACACCATTGCCCAGGCTATGACTCACGGATTTGCAGGTGAAAAGCCTTGGCTTTTACAAGAAAAGGTGAAATTCATTTGCCCAGTGCCCGGGTATGATCGCCACTTTGCAATATGCCAGCACTTTGGCATTGAAATGGTAACAGTGCCGCTTCTGGAAGATGGCCCCGATATGGATATGGTTGAAAAATTAGTGGCAAATGAAAGCGTTAAGGGCATGTGGTGTGTTCCCAAATACTCTAACCCTGATGGAATTACCTATAGTGATGAAGTGGTTAAGCGCATTGCAGCACTCCAGCCCGCTGCTAAAGATTTCAGAATTTTCTGGGATAATGCCTATGTTATTCACAATTTCCGCGAAGAAGATGCTGAGCTTCTTAACATATACGACGAGTGCGCAAAGTTAGGGCACGAGGATAATGTTATTATGTTTACATCAACCTCAAAAATCACCTTCCCCGGTGCCGGTGTTGCGGCCGAGGCTGCAAGCCCGAAAAACGTTGCAGAGCTTAAAGGAAGAATGCAGTACCAAACCATTGGCCCCGATAAGCTTAACCAGTTAAGGCACGCGCGAATGTTCCCTGATCTTGATGCGCTTTTAGGTCATATGAAAAAGCATTCTGAAATTATTCGCCCGAAATTCGATGCAGTTTTAAACGAGCTAGATAAGCATTTGCTTAAGTTTGATATCGCAAGGTGGACAAAGCCGATTGGCGGTTACTTTATCAGTATGTTTGTAAAACCGGGCTGCGCAAAAAGAACGGTTGAACTTTGCAAAAACGCAGGCCTTGTGTTAACCCCTGCGGGTGCAACCTACCCTTATGGTAACGACCCTGACGACAGTAATATAAGAATTGCACCATCGTACCCACTTGTTAGCGATTTGGTTACAGCAACCGACCTGTTGTGCACCGCAATCAAACTTAGCACTTTAGAAGCTCTTTTAGCTTAATTTGAATCTAAATGTTAGGCACAGGATGTTGTGCCTTTAACATTGCAAAACGTGCCGAATTTTGTGGTTTTAATAAAAACGGTAGTGTTTGATTTCAAGTTTTTATTGACTTATAATAAAAATAATTATATAATTTATTTTATCAGTTCTGTTTTGGGGATTTTATAACCCGAACAGATAGCAACGGTTTCAAAACCGTTGCAGGAATTTGAAAAACGGAGGTTTTTTTAATGAAGCGTACCGGAAAACTGAAGTTCTTTATTGCGCTTATTTTGGTTGCAGCGTTTGTTTACACTGCGTTTTATGGAATAAGCAGCTACTTCGGTGATACACACAATGTGTACATAAAAGGTGCCGGCGATATCCGCTGGGGTATTGACATTAGGGGCGGCGTAGAGGCAGTGTTCTCACCTGATGTTAAGGATGCTAAGATTACAGATAATGATATGGATGCCGCAAAAGAAATTATCGAAACCCGCCTTCTTAATCAAAACATTACAGATAGCGAGGTTTACACCGACTACGATAATCATCAGGTTATTGTTCGTTTCCCTTGGCAGGAAGGGGAAGAGGAGTTTGATCCGGCTACAGCTGTTGCTGAACTTGGCGAAACTGCTCAGCTCAACTTCTACCTTGGAAGCGATAATTCAACCGAACCATTTATGAACGGCGGCGTTGTAACAAGCGCAACGGCAGGTTACAACGAAGAAAATGGTTATGTTGTTCAGCTGAAACTGAATTCTGAAGGTGCCGATGCTTTCGCAAATGCAACTGCGCAGGCTGCAAGCTCAGGCCAGAGCATTTCAATTTATATGGATGAAGCCAACATCTCAACTGCAACCTGCAGCGAAGCTATTACAGGTGGCGAAGCAATCATCTTTGGCGACTTCACAAGCGAATCCGCTTCTGCGCTTGCCAGCAAGATCACTGCCGGTTCACTACCGTTTGCTTTAAGTGTTGATGATTCTAAGCTTCAGGTTATTTCGCCCACATTCGGTGAAAACGCCCTTAACGCAATGCTTTGGGCGGGTATTATCGCTTTTGCGGTAATATGTGTTTTATTAATTGTTAGGTACCGTTTGTGCGGTGCTATCTCGTCAATTACATTGCTTGGCCAGGTAGCAGGTGTTATTGCTTGCGTTTCGGGCTTCTTTGGCGGTGTATCAAGCTACACCCTTACAATCCCCGGTATTGCAGGTATTATCCTTTCAATCGGTATCGGTGTGGATGCTAACGTTATTATTTGCGAGCGTATTCGTGAAGAATTCCGCAACGGCAAAACAATCGACGGCTCTATCGATGCAGGCTTCAAAAGGGCGTTCTCGGCCGTTGTTGACGGTAACATCACCAACCTTATTGTTGCAGTAATACTTATGGCTGCCTTTGGCACGCCCGATAGTATTCTTGCTAAATGCTTCAATTTTATAACAGCAGGCTTGTTCACCTCATCTATCACAGGTTCGGTATTCTCGTTCGGCTTCACATTGCTTGCCGGCGTTGTGTTCAACCTTGTAATGGGCGTGTTTGTAAGCAGAGTAATGCTCAAGGGCGTTTCAAGCTTCAAATTCTTAAGGCGTGCATGGCTTTATGGAGGTGCTAAGAGAAATGACTAAGAAATATCGCGAAATGAATGTTAATTTTTCGGGCATCCTTAACAAATGCCTAATTGCCTCGCTTGCTATTGTTTTAGTTGGTGTTATTTTGGCTATTGTTTTTGGCATCAACCTTGACATCAACTTCAGGGGCGGATCAAGATTCACCTATTCATACACAGGCGAACTTAAAACAGCCGATGCAAAAGATATTATTGAAGAAACAATTGATCAAAAGGTTTCTGTTAGTGAAAGTAAAGACCTTTCGGGGGAAACCACCTACCTTGTTGTAACATTGTCTTCTAACAAAGCGCTTTCAACCGAACAGCAGACTGAAATGCTTAAGGTTCTTCAAGAAAAGTTTGCTGATAACAAGGTTGAACTTGGCGACGCTAACACTGTTAACCCAACCATTGCAGGCAGCTTCTTTGCTAAAAGTATAGCGGCTGTTGTGCTTGCAGGTGTTTTAGTTATTGTTTACATGGGCATCCGCTTCCGTAAAATCGGCGGTGTTTCGGCCGGTGTAATGGTGTTCTTTGCGCTTGTTCACGACGTTGTTGTTGCTTTCTTGTGCACAGCAGCTTTCCGTTTACAGATAGATGCTAACTTTATAGCGGTTGTTTTAACAATCCTTGGTTATTCGCTTAACAATACAATCGTTGTTTACGACCGCGTTCGTGAAAACAGAAAGTTATACCCCAGTATATCAGTTAGAGAAAATGTTAACAAGAGTATCAACCAAACATTCTCAAGGTCTGTTCTTACAACTGTAACAACAATCCTTGCTGTTATTGTAATACTTATAGTTTCAGAACTTAACGGTATTACTTCACTTCGCACATTTGTTATTCCTATGATTTTTGGCTTGATTTCTGGCTTCTATTCTTCAGCCTTCCTTGCAGGTCCGCTGTGGGTTCGTTGGGTTGAGTTTAGCGAGAAACACAAAAAAGTTGGTAAAAATCGTTAGTTTAAGTATCTTTTAAAAACTAATCGTATTATTTTAAATTTATTAAACCAATCCTGTTGAAAACGGGGTTGGTTTATTGTTTGTTGTAAAATGATATTGTTTTTTGTAAATATTAACAGCGCAAACATTTGCAATTAAATATGCGCAAAATTACAATGTTAATTCCTCGTTTTGTGTGATATAATTACATTGCAATTGTTTATTCTTTATAAAAATGGGGGATATGTTGGTAATTTTGCGGTTGATTTATATACAAGAATAAACAAATTACATATTTGTCAATTATCAGCATTGCTGATTTTGAATATTTCAAAGGAGGAAAACATATGAAAGCAAAAAACCTTAAGCGCATATTAAGCCTTTGCTTATGTGCCGCACTGCTCGTTTCTATGTTTACAGTTTCGTTCACTGCATCTGCAACTGTAACAGAAAACGGCGACTCCACTCTTTATGAGTGGGATTTCACCGACACAGCAAACGGTGAAGAATATCTCTCTGAGATGCTTAATGCTTCAACTCTTCTCAGTGCTGAAGCAAACGATCCATGCACATCACTTCATACATATAATGAAGAACTCGGTGCTTATGAAGCAGGCGTTGATGATACACTCGCTTCTAAATCAGCACTCCGTGGTGCACTTATTAACTCTCCTGATGGTATGGTTGGTAAATCATTCAACCTTAGTGGTGGTAGCTTATATGCAGCTGCTTCTCAGCAGTCATTCCCCAAGGTAATATTTGCATCAGATGAATGTGGTTTCTTTGCAATTTCACCACAGTTCAAAAACGGCATTTTCTTCTATTCGGTTTACTACTACACATATAAATTCAACACAGATGGCTCTATTAGCAATGTAATTGCTACACCTACAGCAAACTCGGGTACCCATCGTTTACTAATGGACTATGTTAACGGTGATCCTACTGAGGTAACCGGAGATGCACAGAGTGTTATCACTGACCTTACAGGTAAAGCGCTTAACCATAACACTGCTGCTATAAATGCTGTTACATGGAACTACGATGTTCAAGTAGACGATGACTTTAACATCAGCATTGTTTTAACAGCTAACTATCTTGATGACAGCTTTGATTATGAATTCACAAGTACAACACTTGAATACAACCTTGAGTCATTATTAGCTAACTCAGGTATGGCATCAAAACTTTCAGGTTACACACATACAAAGTTTATGCCTAACTTCGGTTATTGCACATACTATTCTTCCAGCGCTGCAGGCGCAGCTGATGTTGATAACAAAGCAACACAGATTTATGCTATGAACGCTGAATATGTTGACGCAGGCGACCTTTGCTTCCACGAAACAACTGAACTCCAGGGCGTTAAAGAAGCAACCTGTACAGAAGCTGGTTACACCGGTGACTATGTATGTACAAACTGCGAAGTTGTTGTTGTTGCAGGTAAAGATGTAGCAGCTCTCGGCCACAGATGGATTGAAAGCGAACGCGTTGATGCAACCATCGAAGAAGCTGGTTACTACATCAACAAGTGCTCACGTTGTGAAATTACTGAAACTTTCGTTTTAGATAAGCTCACTCCTTATACTGTTACCTTCTACGCAGAAGACGGTAGTGTTCACGATCAGCAAACAGTTGGTGAAGGCTTAAATGCTACACAGCCTGATGCTCCTACTTCAGCTGTAGGCAACACCTTCATTGGTTGGGATACTGTATTTACAAACGTAAGATCTGACTTAGATGTTTACCCTGTATTCCTCGACGAAACAGAGCAGATCACAACCTACACATTCGATTTCAGCCCCAGTGCTACTCCTAAGGAAGACTTTGTTAAGTTAAACTACTTCACAAAGCTTTCAACAATGACCGACGCTTGCTATGATGAAGAAAAGGGTGCAGCTGTTATTCCGTGGAACGGAAGCAACAGGGCAATGTTATTAAATACTCCTGTTGATGCAGTTGCAACATCTATGACATTAACCGGCTCATCACCCGACGCTAACGGCAACAACAGTAACTACCCCGGTGTTATTTTCGCAGAAGACGACATGGGTGTATATGCTTACAAGTTCCGTTTCATTAACAACGCATTCTTCCGTGATGTTTTCTATATGTCATACAATGCAACCAAAACCGGTTTTGCAAGCTCAACACGTATTCATCACAAAGATTTCACACAGACCCAGATCGTAAGTGTTAACGGCGAAGAAATCACTCCTACAACATCTTTCAAAACTGCAACAGGCGGTGCATATACACATACCGCTGATGACAGCAAGTTCTACAACTTCACATTTGATGTTGCAATCGAAGAAGATGGCGCACACATCATCACAACAATTGATTATGATAACGGCGCAGGTATAAGCTACACATTCGGTTACGAAGAAGAAGTTTACAACCTTGAATACTTTATCGAAAACGCAGAAAACCTTTACAACGCTGATTTTGCAACAAACTTAAATAACGGCAAAAACACTCACACAGGCTTTAAGTATGCGTTTGGTATTTTCCAATCAAAGGTTGGCGATCGTACTGCTGATATGGTAGGCGACTGTTACATTAATTATGTTGAAGCTGATTACGAGCTTCCCTCAATGGAAGACTGTATCCACGACGAACGTAGCTACATCATTGAAGGCTATGTTGCTCCCGGATGCGAAAGCGAAGGCTATTCAGGTAACATTATTTGCGGTTACTGTGGTGAAGAAGTTAACGTAGGTGAAACACTTGCTCCTATCGGACACAGCTATGTAGTTGTTGATTCTAAGCCTGCTACAAACGCAGAAGAAGGTTACAAAGATTATGAATGTACAAACTGTGCTGATACATACACAGTTACAATCCCCAGAATCGAAGGCTTTGTTGAAACATACACCTATGCTTGGGACTTCACAGATGTAGATAATTCTGCAGAAACAATCGCAGACTTCCGCGCTGCCGACGATACATTCAGCTGGTGGCGTAACACATGGACCGACGAAAACTACGACGGTATCCATGATGAAACTCAATACGAATACGGCCATTATTATGATGAGTCAAACAAAGCTTATGTTGTTAAAATTCCTAACAGCAACATGATTACTGTATCGCTCTTAGAGCGCCCGGCAGATGCCGACGGTCAGTATCTCCCGTCAACTCTTGTTGCAAGCGGTAAAACTCTTGATGCAAACGCAAACAACGGTCACAACAACTTTGGTGTTCTTGTTGGTCGCGATGAAAACGGTATTTACTACTATCGTGTTTATGTTGACACCACAAGAACCATTCGCCGTGAATTAATGTACGTTCAGTACCTCTATTACGGTGGTAACTGGTATGGTGTTCACTCACCGATAACTGAAACCGCTAATTGCGCAAACATGGTTAAGCTTTGCAGCAATATCGACGTTAACAGATCAACAGAAGAAACAGTAGCTGCATACCTTGAAGGTCAAGCACTTACCGACGCTGTTGATGATGTATTAGCACAGTTCCCGGTAGTTGTTAAAGATATGAGCGCATTCACATATACATATCATGCAACAGTTGATAACAATGTTGTTGACGTTTACTGCGTGATCGAGTATAACGATGGTGCAAACAGCTACAAGTGGACAACATTAACAGAAAGCTATGATATGGCTAACCTGCCTGCAGCAGCTGCTGAAGATGTTCAGTTCGCTAACTACAACAACCTCGGACATAGCGCAATCCAAGCTGATTTCGGTTTCTTAGCTACACCGAGTGCTTCAGGCGCTGCTTACAACTGCGGTGTATATGGCGTTACAGCTGAATACACAAGAATTGTTGAATCAATCTGCGCTCATGATGGCACAACAACAAAAACAGGCGAAAAGGCTGCAACCTGTACTGAAGACGGTTACACCGGCGACACAGTTTGCGACCTCTGCCAGAGAACACTTGTTAAGGGTGAAAAGATTGATATGTTAGGCCACACTGCAGCCGGTGAAGGCGTTGTTACAGCTCCTACCTGTGAAGCAGAAGGCTACACAACATATCATTGCTCAACCTGTGACACCGATTACACTGCAGATGAAGTTGCAGCTCTCGGCCACGACTACAAGGTTGAAACTGTTGCAGCAACCTGTACAGCAAAGGGTAGCGAAACAACTACATGTTCACGTTGCGATTACAGCTCGGTTGTTGAACTCGATATGATTCCTCACACCGAAAGTGACTGGGTTGTTGATAAAGAAGCAACCGAAACCGAAGATGGTTCTAAGCACACTGCTTGTACCGTTTGCGGAACAACAATCAAAACAGAAACAATTCCTGCACTCGGCAGTGCGCCTGACTATGTTTTAGGTGATGCTAATGGCGACGGCAAAACAACAATTCTTGATGCTATTGCTGTTGCAAGATACACTTCAAACCTTGTTTCACTTGGTGATACTGCTTTAACCGCAGCTAATGTTAACGGCGATGCTAAAACAACAATTCTTGATGCTGTTATCATCGCAAAATACACATCTAAGGTTATTGATAAATTCCCGATTGAATAATAAGGGTTTTGCAGATTTATAGTAATTAAGCTATAATTTTCACCCCTACGCAGTTTTCTGCGTAGGGGTGATTTATCGCACATAAATAGCCCGAGCAGATTGTATTCTGCTCGGGCTTAATTTGTTGCTATTGATAATTAATCAAAGAACTTGTTGTGAATAGCAGCAACAGCTCTTTCACTTTCATCGGCCTTAATTAAAACTGAAACCTTGATTTCACTGGTTGAAATCATCTGAATGTTAATGCCAGCTTCAAACAGTGCTTCGAACATTTTAGCTGCAACGCCGGGGTGCGATTCCATTCCTGCACCAACTATGGAAACCTTTGAAACATCCTCATCGTAAACAAGCTTTTGGAAGGGTGTTGAATCTTTAATTTCATTAATTGCTTTAACAGCTTCTTCTATCTGTTCTTTAGCAGTTGTAAAAGTAATATCCTTTGTTCCATCGCGGCCAACCGATTGAAGAATAAGGTCGAGGTTGATGTTCTTCTTCGAGATTTGGTTAACAACCTTGAATGCAACGCCTGGGCTGTCTTCAAGTCCTATAATACTAAATTTTGCAACGTTATTGTCTTTTGCGACACCTCTAATAAGCATTTTTTCCACGTCTGCTACCTCCTTAACAATAGTTCCGGGGACTCTTTCAAGGCTTGAAAGAACCTCGAGTTCAACATTATATTTTTTAGCCATTTCAACCGAACGGTTATTAAGCACCTGTGCACCGAGAGTTGCAAGTTCTAACATTTCATCGTATGTTATTTCATTCATCTTTCGTGCGGTTTTAACAAGTCTTGGGTCGGTGGTGTAAACACCGGTAACATCGGTGTAAATCTGGCAAAGATCAGCCTTCATTGCTGCTGCAATTGCAACGGCACTTGTGTCGGAACCGCCGCGGCCTAAGGTTGTAAGGTCATCATAACGGTTGATCCCCTGGAAGCCTGCTACGATTACAATTTTATTCTTTTCAATTTCGTTAAATAACCTTTCGGTATCAACTTTTTTGATTCTTGCTCTTGTATGGTTGCTATCGGTGTGGAATCCTGCCTGCCAACCAAGAAGTGATATAGCAGGGTAACCCAGCTTTTCAATAGCCATTGCTAAAAGTGAAATTGATATTTGTTCACCTGAAGCTAAAAGCATATCCATTTCACGTTTTGAGCCGCCATTTGGGTCGATTTCTTTGGCCTTCGCAAGAAGGTCGTCGGTTGTGTCGCCCTGTGCTGATACAACAACTACTACGCTGTTGCCTTTTTTATAATCATCAATAATAATATTGGCAACGTTGAATAATCTTTCTGTATTAGCAACCGATGAGCCGCCAAATTTTTTTACTATTAAACTCATTTAAAAACCTCCAAACTTAATTAAGTATGCGCAATTTATTCTTCAGCAAACAGTTTTTAAGGGAAGATGTTTTGCTGTTGATTTCATTAAGCGCTGTTGCGTTTGTGATAAAGGCAATTTCGTTTTCAGGTTGATTATCGCGTGAAAGCACCTTTTCAACGCTGAATGTGCTCATAATTTCATCAAGAGCTGCAGCCTTGTCGTTAGTTGCAACCTTTATATAACAAGCGCACTTTTCGTCAAGCGGGTTGGCAATAAAGTCTTCAGTGCCGTTTTCCCAATCTATGTTTCTGCGTTTTTCAAGGTGTTTTGCGCAGTCAATAATGTCGGCTACTACGGCACTTGCGGTGGGAGCCTTACCGGCACCCTTACCGTAGAACATAACGTCGCCTGTTTCATCACCCGTTACTGTTACGGCGTTAAACACACCGTGAACGCTTGAAATAGGGTCGCTTTTCTTAACAAGGGTGGGGGCGACTGATATAAATATCTTGCCGCAGTCGCACTTGCTAACCTTGCCGATAAGCTTTATAACGCAGTTATAATCGTGAGCATAGGCAACATCATCAAGGGTTATATCTCTAATGCCTTCGGTTGTTACCCAATCTGGGTAAATGTGCTTGCCGTATGCCAAGGTTGCTAAAATGCAAATCTTGCGGCAGGCATCATCAC
Source organism: Acutalibacteraceae bacterium (assembly GCA_045576295.1). Taxonomy (GTDB): domain Bacteria; phylum Bacillota; class Clostridia; order Oscillospirales; family Acutalibacteraceae; genus CAVALG01. The sequence goes on from JAZNGF010000055.1 coordinate 60,949, forward strand.
CGTCAATGTCGGCCGAAGGATCTTTTTCGGCATATCCGAGCTCTTGCGCTTCCTTAAGGGCTGTTTCCATTGAAACGTGATCTGTAATCATTTTATTTAAAATATAGTTACTTGTTCCGTTAAGTATGCCCTTAATGCTGCAAATTTCATTAGCTAAAAGGCATTGTGTTAAGGGGCGAATAACAGGTATGCCGCCGCCAACGCTTGCTTCAAACAAGAAGTTGCAATTCTTTTCTTTGGCTATTTTAATAAGTTCAGCGCCTTTTTTTGCAACAAGCTCTTTATTAGAAGTTACAACGCTCTTGCCGGATTCTAAACACCTTTTAACGAAATCGTATGCAGGATTTACACCCCCCATCATTTCGGCAACAACTTTAACCGAACTGTCGTTAACGATTTCATCAAAGTTCTTTGTGAATTTATCGCAGTAGCTAAGTTCAGGGAACTCTCTTAAATCTAATATGTATTTAACGTTAAGTTCTTCACCAACTGCGGCTGCAATTTTTTGGGGTTTGTTAATAAGTATTTCGGCAACACCTGAGCCTACAACACCGTGCCCCAATATAGCAACGTTTACCATAAAATACCCTCCGTTATCTTGAAATTATCTGTTTTGCTTTTATCATAAATTTGTTTTGGCAGATGCGTTTAAGCAATGTCCCTATGTCGATAGTTAATGTATCTGATTTGAAAGATACTGTAACAAGAGCGATTTCAGATGATGGAATGTTTTGGTTAACGGTTAGAATGTTAGCGCCAACCAAATGTAGTTCTGAAAGCAGGGCCGATAGAGCACCGGGCTTATCAAGCAGCGTAACCTGAATGGTTACAATTTCATCGGAAGTGTTCCCGCTGTATTTAAAAACCATATCACGGTATTTGTAAAATGCGCTTCTTGAAATGCCTGCGGCAGCAGCGGCCTCGCTTGTGCTCGAAACTTTTCCGGTTTCAAGCATTTCTTTGGCTTTTACTACCTTTTGGAACACAGTTGGCAGTGCTTCTTCTTTAATAATATAAAATTTTGAATCACTCAACGTGTTCACCACCCAAAAACAAATGTATGTGACCGAAAAACACTATAACATATTTATTTTGAGTTTGCAAGACTTTTTTATGCTTTTATGAATATTTTTCTTTTTTTACATTATATAAACAAAAAATAAATTATTATATGTGAATTATTAATAAATTTTATAAATATGAGGACGATTTGTATTGACAAAACAGTAGAATTAATAGTAAAATTAAAAGGATTAAAATAAAAGGAGCGTTTAAAATGCAGAAACAAAAATCAGTAAACAATGCTATTGGCAAAAAACTGCCTAAAAAGCACATTATTATTGCAGCCATATGCTTGTTGCTTGCTTTAATAATTGCCGGTGGCGTTGTTTTCTACAATGTAAACCAAAGCAGGTTAGATAAAGGTAATTACCTTCGCAAGTCGGTAGTTTATGAAAGTGATAATTTCGAAGTTAACTCAGCTATGTTAACCTATTATTTCTATCAATCATACCAAGACTTTATGAATGATGGTGCTTTTGACACATCTTCAATTGATAGTGAAAAATCACTTAAAAAGAGTACATATAAAGATGGCACAACATGGTATGAGTTTTTCGAGCAAGAGGCAGTTAGTGTTGCCAGAGCACACATTTTATTTGCCGAGGCTGCAATGAAAGAAGGCTATGAATTAACCGAGGAAGAAATTGCCGAAATCGAGGCCAGAACTGCTACAGTTGACCTTAAAAAGGTTGGCCGCGGAATTACCCATTCAGACGTAATCGATGCTGAAAAGTTAATTGCAGTAGGCCAAAAATATTATTCAGCTGTTGGCAAGGCGGCTTTCACTGATGAGGAATATCAGAAGAAATTGGTTGAAAACCTTAAAATATTAGGTGATTGCAGCTACTATTCTTATGAAATCAGCTACGGGGATGATATCAAAGAAAAGGATGCCAAAAAACTTGCTAAAGAAATTTCTAAAGCTAAAACTCCCGAAGAATTCGTTTCGGCAGTTAACGAACACCATGTTAACAATCACAGCCACGATGATGACGGGCACGTTCACGAGCATGATTTAAACACCTTAAAAACCGACGATGTTAAATATGCTGATTGCGGCGAAGAATTAGGCGATTGGATTTTCGATAAAGAACGCAAAGCAGGCGACACCAAGGTTATTAAGAACAAGAAAGATTCAAAATACACAGTTTATATGGTTGATGCTCCTGCTACAGAATCAAACTCGGCGCTTGTTAATATTAGAGTTATTCGTTTAATGGCACAAACTGCAGACGAAATAATTGCAGCTAACAAAAAAATTATGGATATACAGAATGAATTCTTAGTTAGCAGCCAAAGTGAAGTAGTATTCACTGAACTTGTAAACAAATACTCAGAAGACACCGAAACAGCTAAAAATGGTGGCCTTATCACAAACTATCAAAGTGGCCAGATTGCCGATGATGTTTTAGGCGGCAAGTTAAATGAATGGTGTTTCAGTGCTGAAAGAAAAGCGGGCGATTACAAAATTCTTCAGTCTAACGAAGGCATGAACTTTGTTTATATGTCGGTTAGCAATAAGCGCTGGAAAGAGGGCGCAGAGCAGCTTCTGTTAAAGGATTGGAGAAGCGAATACTGCGATACATTAGAAGAACATATTAAAATCACCTTTAATAAGGGTGCTGTTAAGAAAATGCCGATAGATTATTAATTAGTTTGGTAACCGCTAAACCGGCTTATGATGCTAAAAAGGCATTTTATAAAAGGAGATTTAAATGAAGTTTATAAATAAAGAAAATTCAACCGTAATTAGCAGGGTTGTTTGCCTAATGCTTGTTTGCGCTGTTTTGGTGTTAAGCATTGCCGGTTGTGGCAAAAAGTCTGATAAATCGGCCACCTATGACACTCCGGAAGCTGTTGTAACCGCATATAGTGAAGCATACTCTAAGTGCGATTTTAAAACTGCCGACAGCCTTTTGCTTTACAATTATGATGAGGTTATGGTGGCAGCAACAGGCAAATATGAATCTGCTGAAGAATACCGCAAAGTTTCTTATGCGTGCGATAGTAATGAAGATTACTACGAAGTGATGAATACAACGGCGATTGGCCTTTATAATGATATATACGGCGAGGACTTTACCGTAAAGGCAACTGTTGGTTCTTGTAAAAAACTTGATGATGAAAAGACTCAGAATATAAAAGACTATTACACCAAGTTTTACGAAGCTTGCGACCTTAAAAGTGATGACTTTTTCAAAATTTCCGATATAGAAGAAATTTACGTTGCAACCTGCAAATGTGAAATCTCGGGTGAGCTTGAAGAAAGCACAATTGATGAAATTTATTTTGTTTACAAAATAGGGGATAAGTATAAGCTTATTCAATGTAACGATGTGGCCGAAGATAATGTTATGGATTTAATTGATAATATCCCTGCAAGAACAACCCAGCTTGAAAGTTTAGTAGGGCAGGGGGCGTTTAAAGATCAGCCGAGCTTTAACGAATACTTCTATATCTTAGGATTACAAAACCAGTAAAATATTAAGGCATCGATCAGGCTCATTTTGGGTGTGTTCGATGCCTTGAATCTTTCCTGCCCGAACGGCAGTGTTTGTGTTAAAAATGTTAGGGTAACCCGAAAATAGTTCTTGATTTTTTAGGTGGCAGCATTTATAATAGTTTTTGTCAGCAGAATATTTGGAGAGGTGGCTGAGCTGGCCTAAGGCGCACGATTGGAAATCGTGTAGGCGTTAATAGCGTCTCAGGGGTTCGAATCCCCTCCTCTCCGCCAACAAAAAACGCACTTTTGTCTATCGACAAAGGTGCGTTTTTTGAATGATGTTTGCCTTC
>JAZNGF010000056.1:0-34643 GCA_045576295.1 Acutalibacteraceae bacterium
GCGGCCTTCCCCGTTGTTTGGTTTGTTTTAGGCAAGGCGCATATCGGGCTTTATGTTGCTATTCTTGCAGGGCTTATAGCCGGCGTGCTTATCGGTCAAGCAACCGAATATTTCACATCAGATACATATAAACCAACAAAAAATCTTTCATCAACCAGTGAAACAGGCTCGGCAACCATTATAATCGGCGGATTGTCGCTTGGTATGATGTCAACAATTTTGCCGATAGTTATTATTGCGGCCTGTATTTTAGTTGCCTTTTTCGTTTCGGGAGGCGGAGAGTCTGCTAACCTCGGCCTTTACGGTATTGCGCTTGCGGCTGTTGGTATGCTTTCAACACTCGGCATCACCCTTGCAACCGATGCTTACGGCCCCGTTGCCGATAACGCAGGCGGTATTGCCGAAATGTCGAAGCTGCCCGAAGAGGTTCGCCATAGAACCGATGCGCTCGATTCACTCGGCAACACAACAGCGGCAACAGGCAAAGGTTTTGCTATCGGCTCTGCGGCGCTCACAGCGCTGGCGCTTATGGCATCCTACAAAAACAAGGTTGTTGACATAAACTCGGATTTTGAGTTTGATTTAAGCGTTATGAATCCTGCGGTCCTCGTTGGTTTATTTATAGGCGCTTGCCTGCCCTTTATCTTTGCGGCAATAACAATGCAGTCGGTTGGTAAAGCGGCAAATTCCATCGTTAAAGAGGTTCGCCGCCAGTTTAAAGAAATTAAGGGCTTAATGGACGGCAAGGCCGACCCTGACTATGAATCCTGCGTTAGCCTTTGCACAAAGGCATCACTCCGCGAAATGGTGCTCCCCACCATCGTTGCAGTTATAGTTCCAATTGTTGTTGGATTGGTTCTTGGTGCAAACGGTGTTGTTGGAATGCTCGCAGGCGCCACTGCAACAGGCTTCTTAATGGCAGTGTTTATGTCGAACTCGGGCGGCGCTTGGGATAACGCTAAAAAGTATATAGAAACAGGCGAGCACGGCGGCAAGGGAAGCGACCAGCACAAAGCGGCAGTAGTTGGCGACACAGTTGGCGACCCGTTTAAAGATACATCAGGCCCTGCAATCAACATTCTTATAAAGCTTATTTCAATGGTATCAATAGTTTTCGCAGCGTTAGTTGTAAACTTTGGCGGAAAGCTGTTTTAATCAAAGAGGGGAAAAGCGGTGGCGGAAATGCCACCGCTTTTCAGGTAATAAGTAATAGTGAAATGTGAAGAGGTGCGGTGTCGGCCACCGCCTACAGATTTAAACAATGAACACCCTAAGCCTTCCCCTTGAGGGGAAGGTGGCGCGTGATAACGCGACGGATGAGGTGTAGCCGCTTATGTGGTGAAAAGAATAATGAATAATGAATAAATTCGGTGTCGGCATAGCCGACAAATTAAAAATAACTAACAACCACAGCCTCCCTATGATGAGGGAGGTGGCAAAACGAAGTTTTGGCGGAGGGAGAGAAAACGTAAAACTTCACTACCCTTAAGCCGCTAACGTAGTAGCTCCCATCGGGGGGAGCCGAGCGGGCGACCACAGGTCGCCCCTACGGTATAGCCGATAGCCAACACAGAATTTGTAGGGGTGGGCTTTGCCCGCCCGCACCTCAGCCGCGCGCAAATCCGCACCGCACCCCCACCCACCACACCTCGCCCGCCCACTGCGCCGCCTCCTGCAGTGTGTATTTGGCGGTATATCTTGCCGTTTTCACCGCGAAACGGCTCGAAAACAAAGTTTTTGCGGGTTTACACTATTTTTTAGTTGACAAAGGCGTTGTTTTTTATTATAATTCTATCTTGATAGGTTGTGTTATTGTCTACTTTTATAACTTGAACGGCCTTCCGCATGGGCTAATAATAATACACAACGATATTTTATGCGGATAAGGGAGGTTAAACTAATGAAAAGAACATATCAGCCTAAGAAGCTTCACCGTAAGAGAGAGCACGGTTTCCGTAAGAGAATGGCCACAGCAAACGGAAGAAAGGTTCTTGCTCGCCGCAGAACAAAAGGCAGAAAAACTCTTACCTATTAATGAAAGGCCACAACAGTGGTCTTTCACTGTATTTAGAAATCATACAACTCGAACGGAATGATCTTTGTGAACTTTACAACCCTCAACCTGAATAAGGATTTTCGCCGTATTTACGGTAGGGGTAGGTCGTTTATAAGCCCTCAGCTTGTAACCTATGTTTTGCCCAAAAAAAGTGGCGGGCTGCGCATAGGTATAACCACCAGTAAAAAGATAGGCTGCGCGGTTAAACGCAACCGTGCAAGAAGGGTTATAATGGCCGCGTGGAGAAACTGTTTGCCATATCTTGGCGGGAACTACGATTTTGTGTTTGTTGCAAGGGTTAAAACAACCCTTGTTAAATCAACCGATATTGAAAGGGCTATGAAACGCCATCTTTCAGAGGCGGGCGTGATATGAAGCGCCTGCTTATATGGTTTATAAGGGTTTATCAAAAAACAATTTCTCCATTATCAGTATCATCTTGCAGATTCAGGCCCACCTGCTCGCAGTATGCCATTGAAGCGCTTGAAAAGCGGGGGGTTATAGTTGGGCTTTCGTTAGCAGTTTGGCGTTTTTTGCGTTGCAACCCGTTTAATAAAAATCACGGGTGGGACCCAGTTCCCGAAAAGCGCACAAAACCAAAAAACAAACATTAAAGCGCGGCCGCTTGGCGCTTCACCCTGCACTTGGCAGAAACTGAAGCGGTAAACAAGGCAAGTAGCGTGAAAATTCGCTATTACCAATTAAAATGCGCGCTGTTAGCGCGGCATTTTGCCACGGCACATAATAAAAATCTCCACTTGCCGCTAAGGAGATTTTGTTTTATAATGTGCCGATTTTTCGGCGGCAGACAAGGAGATTAAAATGGGATTTATAGGTGCACCAATGGGCGCTGTGCTCAAATGGTTAATGTCGCTTTTTAATAATAATTTTGCTTGGGCTGTGTTCGTGTTTACTGTTTTAGTAAACCTTGTTATGCTGCCCTTAACAATCAAATCTCAAAAATCGAACCTCAAGCAGGCAAAGCTTCGCCCGAAGTTAGAAGCAATCAAACTCAAATACGGCGATGATAAGGTAAAGGTTCAGCAGGCAACACAGGAATTATATTCTAAAGAGGGTGTATCCCCCGCCGGCGGCTGTTTACCAATGATTCTTCGCCTTGTGTTTATGATGGGTGTATACGAGGTTATCAGGAAGCCCTTAACCTATATAGCAGGTTTTAAATGGGCAGACGCTGCTATGGCGGCTGAAAAATTAGAAAAACAAACCGAAGTTCTTAATAAAATTCTCGGTGGTGCCGAAAAGGTTGGTAAGCACGTTGTAACCGCAGCTGAGCGCGCGACAGCGGAGAGCATGAATTTCAATTGGCTTGGTATTAATTTAACCGACGAACCTAAATTCAATTGGAATTTCAGCGAATTTGAAATCATCTGGCTCATTCCCATTTTGGCATTCGCCGCAGCAATGCTCAACAGCATTGTTACCCTTTTAATCAACAAAAAAATGAACCCCGATCAGCCCAACATGGCAGGTATGATGCTCACTATGCCCTTGATTTCACTTTTCTTTGCCTTCTCGCTTGAGGGCGCTGTTGGCTTCTACTGGATAGTATCGAGCATTATTTCAGGGGCAATTCAGGCGGTTGTTTCGGTTAAATATAATGCAAACCGCCTCTTAGCGATCGACCGAATGAAATCGGTAACGGCGCGCTATAATTACGAAAAGAACATGGCAGAGGAACAACAATAAAGCCCTTCTGCCCATTTTAGGAGGACTCTTAATTGATTAAAGAAGCATTTGGAACTGCCCCAACGGTTGACGAGGCGCGCGAAAAGGCCGAGCAACTTTTAAGGGCGCAGAATATTATAGATGACAGTGTATTTATCGACTTTGAAATCATTGATATGCCTAAGGCAAAAACATTAGGCATCTTCGGCGGAAAGGACGCAAAGGTTAGGGCGTTTATTGAACTGCCCGATGAAAAGCTCACAAAGGCACGCGCTGAAAAGCCGGCTAAAAAAGAAAAGCCCGAAAAGGCTGAAAAAGCACCTAAGGCTGAAAAAGCACCTAAGGCTGAAAAGGCGCCAAAAATCGAAAAAGCCCCAAAAGTTGAGCCCGCAGCACCAGCAGCACCAGCCACAGAAGCAGCAACCCCCGCAGTTCCTGCCGAGCAGATTGATAAAAATTCTCGCGCAGGCAAGGCTGTAGCATACCTTGAAAGCATATTGGTTCAGCTTGGCTGCACCGATATTAAAATGATGGTTGCCGAAAACGCAGACGGCGCCGAAATTAAAATTGAAGGCGAAAACATGGGCACCGTTATAGGCTATAGGGGTGAAACTCTTGATGCACTTCAATACCTCGCGTCGGTGGCATCAAACGCCAAGGGCGCAGGCTACTACCGCGTTGTTATCAACATTGGTAACTACCGCGAAAAGAGGGTTGCATCACTCGAAGGCCTTGCAAAGAAAACAGCCGCACAGGCTATCCGCGCAAGAAGAAGCCGTTCGCTCGAACCAATGAACCCCTATGAAAGAAGAATCGTTCACACCGCTATTCAAGGCATTGACGGTGTAACATCAAAATCTGTTGGTGAAGGCTCAAGAAGGCACATTGTAATCGTGCCCGATAATGCCGACCGCCGAAGAGCGCCTTCAAAAGCTCACGCAGCTGCAGGCAACGCACCCGCGCAAACCGAAACCACTGCCAAGAAAACCGATGCAGGCAATATACCCCTTTACGGCAGAATAGATAAGTAGTTTAAATTAACCCAAAAAACCACAAACATATTCTGCGGAGTTGTATGTGGTTTTTTTGCATATTTGCGGTTTTATGCCACTAAAGTTTTTTAACGGAGGCTAATATGAACATAAACATAGGCGACAAACTTATTATGAAAAAGCCTCACCCTTGTGGCGAAAAAACCTTTTTGGTGCTTCGCGTGGGCGTCGATTTTAAAATTCGGTGCACCCAGTGCGGGCGCGAGGTAATGATTTCGCGTGAAAAGGTTCAAAAAGGCATAAAACAGGTTATCCCGAAAGAAGATATTTAAGTCACTAAACGGAGGGAAGAGTGTATGTTTAATAAATTAAAAGCAGTTGAGGAACGTTTTAACGAAATCGGCGAACAACTTGCCGACCCTGATGTTGCCTCTAACCAAGAAACATTTAAAAAATTAATGAAAGAACATAAGCAGTTAACCCCGCTTATTGAAAAATTCCAAGAATACAAAACCGCCAAAGATAACGGCGAGCAGGCGCAGGAGCTTTTAAACGAAGGCGGGCTCGACCCCGAGCTTAAAGCCTTGGCCGAAGAAGAGAAAAAGGCGGCTACTGAAGACCTTGAAAGAATATCCGAAGAGCTTAAAATTCTGCTCTTGCCGCAAGACCCGAACGATTCAAAGAACGTTATCATCGAAATCCGCGGCGGCGCCGGCGGCGAAGAAGCAGCGCTTTTTGCCGCATCACTCACAAGAATGTATTCAATGTATTCCGAGGCGCGCCGTTGGAAATTAGAAATTGTTAACGCCAACGAAACCGAGCTTGGCGGATACAAGGAAGTTAGCATGATGGTTGAGGGCGAGGGTGCTTACTCACGCCTTAAATACGAAAGCGGCGTTCACCGCGTTCAGCGTGTTCCCGAAACCGAAACCTCGGGCCGAATTCACACATCAACCGTAACGGTTGCCGTTATGCCCGAAGCAGATGAAGTAGAGGTTGACATAAACCCCGCTGATTTGCAGATTGACACTTACAGAGCATCAGGCGCGGGTGGCCAGCACGTTAACAAAACCGAATCGGCAATTAGAATAACCCACATCCCCACAGGCACAATCGTTGAATGCCAAGATGAGCGCAGCCAGCACAAAAACCGCGAAAAGGCATTAAAGGTTCTGCGTTCAAGAATATACGAAAAAATGATGGCCGAGCAGGCTGAATCTATCGCGTCTGACAGGCGCGCACAGGTTGGAACAGGCGACCGTTCTGAGCGAATTCGAACCTATAACTTCCCCCAAGGCCGCGTAACCGACCACAGAATAGGACTCACCCTTTATAAAATCGAGCAGATTATGAACGGCGATATCGATGAAATTGTTGATTCGCTCATAACCTATTACCGCACCGAAATGCTTAAATCGGGTAACGAATAATGAAAACTCTGCAGCTTGAACTAACCCCCGAAAAGCGGGAAGAAAGCCTTGAAACTGCCGCGAAAATTATAAGGTGTGGCGGGCTTGTTGCAATGCCAACCGAAACGGTTTATGGGCTTGCGGCCAACGCGCTTAACGAAATGGCAGTTGAAAGTATTTTTAAGGCCAAGGGCCGCCCGCAAGATAACCCGCTGATTGTTCACATAAGCGGCGAAGAAATGTTAGCCCCGCTGGTTACCCGAATTCCTCAAGCGGCAAAAAAATGTGCCGAAAATTTTTGGCCGGGGCCTTTTACAATGATTTTGCCAAAATCGAGCGTTATACCTTCGGTTGTTAGCGCAGGGCTTAACACCGTTGCGGTGAGGCTTCCCTCTCACCCCATAGCGCGCGAGCTTATAAGGCGTGCGGGTGTGCCGCTTGCGGCGCCAAGCGCTAATCTTTCAGGAAGCCCCAGCCCAACATCGGCCGAGCACTGCGTTCGCGATTTAAACGGCCGAGTTGATGCCATTCTTATGGGCGGCAACAGCGAAGTTGGGCTTGAATCAACCGTTGTTTCGTTTGTGGGCTCACGCCCAAGGCTTTTGCGCCCGGGCGGAATCACTGCCGAGCAGTTAAAAGAGGTTATAGGCGAAATCGAAATCGATAAAGCCGTGCTTCAAGAGCCAGAAGAAGGCGAAGCCGTTGCAAGCCCGGGGATGAAATATAAGCATTATTCTCCCACCGCGCGGGTTATAATGGTTGAGGGAAACAGCGAAGATTTTGTAAACTTTGTAAATTCCAAAAAGGATGAGGGCGTTTTCGCCCTTTGCTATAAAGAAGACGCGGGCGCTTTAGATGTTCCCTTTTTAACCTATGGAAGCGAGGCTGATTTTGCCGAGCAGGGCGCTAACCTTTTTAATGCACTGCGAAAGCTCGACGAAATCGGTTGCCGCATCTGCTTTGCGCACGCGCCGAAAAAGGGCGGCATCGGCCTTGCTGTTTATAACCGCCTTATCCGCGCCGCAGGATTCGAGGTGATCTCGCTTTGAAGATTTTAGGTGTAACAGGCCCCACGGGCTCGGGCAAATCGAGCCTTTCAAAAGTGGCCGAAAATTTAGGCTTTTGCGTTATCGATGCCGATAAAATCTCGCGCGAGGTAACCTTAACCGAATTTCTTTTGTTAAAGGAACTTGCAATAGCTTTTGGCAATGAGATAATCGAGGGCGGCACTTTAAACCGAAAAGAACTTGCCCGCCGCGCTTTTAAAACTCCCGAAAGCAAGTTGCGGCTCGAGCGCATCATATTCCCGTATATAAAGCGCAAAATCGCCAAAAATATTGAAAAGGCTAAAAACGAGGGCTACAGTGCGCTTCTTTTAGATGCCCCAACCCTGTTTGAAAGCGGGCTGCAAAACATTTGCGATAAAACTCTGGCGGTGCTCGCACGCGAAGATATTAGAAGAGAAAGAATTATCTCGCGCGATAATTTAAGCGAAAAGGATGCCGAAGTTAGGCTTTCTGCCGCCGCAAGTGATGAATTTTTCACAACCCGCGCAGATATTGTTTTGCACAACAACACCACCCACGCGCAATTTGAATTAGAATGTGAAAAGGTTTTAAAGGCCTTTTTAAACGATAAATCTTTCAAGGAGGACTAAAAATGAGCGAAAAAACCACCGCTAAAGAACTTAAAGAGCAGTTATTCTACACCCCTAAAAACGGCCGTGGCATTGTAAATGAAGAAACCCTTAATGCGGCTCACGATTTTTGCATTGGCTATGCGCAGTTTTTAAAGGCCGCCAAAACCGAGCGCGAAGCCGTTAAAGTGGCAATCGCCGCCGCTGAAGGCAAAGGATTTGAAGAGTTTGACCCCGATAAAAAGTATTCGGCTGGCGACAAGGTTTATGTAAACAACCGCGGCAAGGCGGCAATCTTTGCTGTTATTGGTTCTGAGCCTGTGAGCGAGGGTGTTGCAATCGCCGCCGCGCATATCGATTCCCCAAGGCTCGATTTAAAGCCAAACCCCCTTTATGAAGACGCCGACCTTGCATATTTCAAAACCCATTATTACGGCGGCATTAGAAAATATCAGTGGCCAACCATTCCGCTGTCGCTCATTGGTGTTGTAGTAAAGCGCGATGGAACACGCGTGGAAATCTCGGTTGGCGAAGATGTGAATGACCCATGCTTCATGGTAACCGACCTACTCCCCCACCTTGCAAGCGAGCAAAACAAGCGCACTCTTCCGCAGGGAATCAAGGGCGAAGAGCTTAACATTTTAATCGGCTCACACCCATTTAAAGACGACGAAGGCGGCGAGCTTGTTAAGCTTAATATAATGAAAATATTAAACGAAAAATACGGCATAACCGAAGGCGATTTCCTTTCGGCCGAGCTTGAAGCTGTTCCCTCGTTCCAGCCACGTGACCTCGGGTTCGACCGTTCGATGATCGCAGCCTATGGGCACGACGACCGCGTTTGCGCCTACCCTGCTTTAATGGCGGTGTTAGATGCCGTGTCACCTGCTAAAACCATCGTAACCGTTCTTGCCGATAAGGAAGAAGTAGGGTCCGATGGTAACACAGGGCTGAATTCTTCATTCCTTAAATATTTCATCGAAGATTTAGCGGCAATGCAGGGCACCATGGGTTACCGCGTTTTAAGGAATTCAATTTGCCTTTCGGCCGATGTTAACGCCGCGTTCGACCCAACATTCCCATCAGCTTTCGAAAGCCGCAATTCGTCTTACCTTAACCGCGGCGCCGTTATCACAAAATACACAGGCTCGGGCGGTAAATACGACACATCCGATGCCTCGGCCGAATATACAGGCAAAATCCGCAAAATGCTGAATGACGCAGGCGTTATCTGGCAGTCGGGCGAGCTTGGCAAGGTTGACGTTGGCGGCGGCGGAACCGTTGCAAAATATATTGCTAATTTAGGGGTTGACGTTATCGACCTCGGCGTTCCGGTTATGGCAATGCACGCCCCCGTTGAAATCGTTTCAAAACTCGATGTTTATATGACCTATCGCACAATTTGCGAGTTTTATAAGTTAGGCTAATTTAATTTAAGGAGTTAATCGCTATGCAAATTTTAGTTACAGGCGGCGCAGGCTATATCGGTAGCCACACCTGCGTTGAGCTGCTTAAGAACGGCTATGATGTTGTGGTTGCCGATAACCTTTGCAACAGCAACGAAAAATCTCTTGAAAGAGTTAAAAAAATAACAGGCAAAGATTTAAAATTCTATAAGGTTGACCTTTGCGATAAGGCGGCGGTTAGAAAAATTTTTGCTGAAAATAAAATTGATGCAGTTATTCACTTTGCGGGGCTTAAAGCGGTTGGTGAATCGGTTCAAATTCCGCTTGAATATTACCGCAACAACATTGATTCAACCCTTTCGCTTTGCGAGGTTATGGCTGAGAATGGTTGCAAGAAAATTGTGTTCTCATCGTCTGCCACCGTGTATGGCGATAAAAACCCCGTTCCGTTCGATGAAACAATGCAGCGCGGCGCAACCAACCCCTATGGCAGAACCAAGCTGTTCATTGAACAAATTTTAGAAGACCTTTACATTGCCGATAACGAATGGTCGGTTGTGCTTCTTCGTTACTTCAACCCCATCGGCGCTCACGAAAGCGGAACTATAGGTGAAGACCCGCGCGGAATCCCCAACAATCTTATGCCATATATTTCGCAGGTTGCGATAGGCAAGCGCGAACAGCTTAATGTCTTCGGGGGCGACTACCCCACGCCCGACGGCACCTGTGTTCGCGATTATATTCACGTTGTTGATTTGGCCGAAGGCCACGTTAAGGCTGTTGATTACGCTCTTAACAACACAGGCTGCGAGGCTATCAACCTTGGAACAGGCAACGGCACCAGCGTTTTAGAATTGAAAGACGCTTTTGAAGCAGCATCGGGCATTACAATTAAGTATGAAATCGTTGGCCGCAGAGCGGGCGACATCCCCGAAAACTATGCCGCCGCAGGCAAGGCTAAGGAGCTTTTAGGCTGGCAGGCGTCGCGCGGAATAAAAGAAATGTGCGAAGACACCTGGCGCTGGCAAAAGAATAACCCGAACGGCTATGAAAACGACTAATAGGGATGAAATTAAGGGCAAATACCGCCATTTTAAGGGCAACGAATATGAGGTTTTGTTTTTAGCGCGCGACTGCGAAACATTAGAAGATGTTGTGGTTTACCGCGCACTGTATGGCGAGGGCGATGTTTGGGTGCGCCCCGTTTCGCAGTGGAATGAAACCTTAACCCGCGGCGGTGAAACCTTTTTAAGATTTAAAAAAATCGGCGATTAAGTTTTGGCTACATATAAAATTCAAAATCCCATTTAGCAAGAATGCGAGGATGCGAATATGAATAACAACATTTGTTCACTTGTTATTATGGCGGCAGGAATGGGCTCGCGTTTTGGCGGCGGCATTAAACAGCTTGAACCTGTTGGCCCCGCGGGCGAGCTTGTAATCGACTATTCTATTTACGATGCAGTTATGGCAGGCTTTAAAAGGCTTGTAATAGTTCTGCGCGAAGATATAAAAGAGGCGTTCGATGAGCGAATCGGCCGCCGCGCCGAAGAATTTTGCGCTTTTCACGGTGTTCAGGTGGAATATGTTTTTCAAAAACTGAACGACATTCCCGAGGGGTTCTCCGTTCCAACCGACCGCGCAAAACCTTGGGGCACAGCCCACGTTTTATATGCCTGCCGCGATGTGCTAAACGGCCCTTTTGCGGTTATTAATGCCGACGATTACTACGGCCCCGATGCATTCCAAAAAACCTATAAATTTTTGGCGGCACTGCCTACCAATAGCGAAAAAGAATACTGCCTTGCAGGATTTTGGGCGGAAAACACATTAAGCGAAAACGGAAGCGTAACGCGCGGTGTTTGCAAGGTAAGCGTTGATGGCGAGCTTTTAAAAATAACCGAAACGGGCGGCATATTTAAAACTGCCGGCGGCGCCGCCGCAACCCAAACCGAAAACGGAATTGCAGAATTCCCCCTTGGCACCCCTGTTTCAATGAATATGTGGGGCTTCTCGGCTGACATTATAGGCGTTATCTGCCGCGAGTTCGAGGGGTTTTTAACCCAAAACGCCGCCAATAATAAGGCAGAATTTTTAATTCCTATACTTATTGGCAGCCTTATTGAAAGGGGTAAGGCAAAGGTTCAGGTGCTGCCAACGGGCGGCCGCTGGTATGGCATGACCTATAGTGAAGATGTTCCTGCCGTTCGCGCGGCCCTTGGCGAAATGGTTGAAAAAGGGCTTTACAAAAAGGGCGTTTTAAACATCTAATTAAATATTAAGATTTAACCCAAGCACCGCTTTTGCAAGCGGTGCTTTTTAGATATAGATGTTCGATAAAACCTAACGGCTACACCGTAGGGGGCATAGCGCCCCTTGCCTCCCTTGCCTCCCTTGCCTAAAGGGACCAACGCGCAAGCGTTGGTGGAGGGATATAAAAAGTGGGCAGGCAAAACCGTAGGTTATGACCGAGGGGATTCAAAGCGGTGGATGAGTTGTGGTTTACGGTTTTAACGAAACCAATGGTTATATTGTAGGGGGCGATGCCCACATCGCCCCTTAGGTTATTAATGTGATAGACAGAGGAAATTTCAAATCCGCAAATCCGCCCGCCCCAATTTGCATTTTGAACTCACCCAACGTCAATCCATCAACCACCTATGGGCAACCAATGGTGGCCCCTACAAGGTGAATGGTGGTTTTTGCGAACCGATGATTTCCTGCGGGCGGCCAAGGTCGCCGCTACAAATTCTGCTTTAGCCGCCTGTTACACCGCAAAAAGGTGTTGAAATATTCTGTAAAACAAGGTATAATTTTTATGTATATAATAAATTGATTCTGTGTTGCCAAAACCGCAAAATCGGGCGGCTGTTTGGCGGCGTAAACCAAAATAAAGGGGGCACAAACTTATGAAGGTTTTTGTAACAGGTGTTGCAGGCCAGTTAGGGCACGATGTGGTGAATGAGCTGATAACCAGGGGAATTGAAGCGGTTGGCAGCGATATTGCACCTGCTTACAGCGGTGCGGCCGATTCATCAGCCGTTACAACAGCGCCTTATGTTCAGCTTGATATAACCAACAAAGCCGCAGTTGAAGAGGTTTTAGCGGCAGTAAAACCCGATGCGGTTATTCACTGCGCGGCATGGACTGCGGTTGATTTAGCCGAAGACGAAGAAAACTGCGAAAAGGTTCACGCTATTAACGTAGGCGGCACCCGCAACATTGCCGAAATGTGCAAAACATTAAACTGCAAAATGCTATATATCAGCACCGATTATGTGTTCGGTGGTAGTGGCGAAGAACCTTGGAAGGCCGACTGCAAAGATTATGCTCCGCTTAGTGTTTACGGTGAAAGCAAACTGGGCGGCGAAAAAGCGGTTGCCGAAACATTAGATAAATTCTTCATTGTTCGCATTGCCTGGGTGTTTGGCGTTAACGGCAACAACTTTATTAAAACAATGCTGAACATCGGCAAAAAATATCCCGAGCTTCGCGTTGTGTGCGACCAAATCGGAACCCCAACCTACACATTAGACCTGTCGCGACTACTTGCCGATATGATAGAAACAGATAAATACGGCTATTATCACGCAACCAACGAAGGCGGCTTTATAAGCTGGTATGATTTCGCCTGTGAAATATTCCGTCAGGCAGGTTACGAAACCAAGGTGAACCCTGTAACCACGGCCGAATACGGTGTTTCAAAAGCTGCTCGCCCCTTTAACAGCAGGCTCGATAAATCTAAGCTCACCGAAAACGGCTTCAAGCCGCTTCCCACTTGGCAAGATGCCCTGTCGCGTTATTTAAAGGAAATTGAGTTTTAATTATGACTCAGTCACAACAAGTTTTTTTAAAAATATTAAAAAGCGCCATTCACCCAAGTGCCCAAGCAGAACCGCTTGAAAGCTCTGCCGATTGGAAGGCTGTTTTAGGTGTGGCCGTGCGCCAAAACCTTCTGCCGCTTGTGTATAACGAGGCGGGCCGATATGAAGGTTTTAACGATTTCGCAGAGAAACAGGGCGGCAAGTATTTAGAGTTTGTTATGCGCGCGGTGGGCAACCAAATGCGCAGAACGAGCGAGCTTTTAAGGCTCTACCCCGCGTTTTTAAAGGCAGGTGTTGAACCGATTGTGCTAAAGGGCATAATTTGCCGTTCGCTTTACGGCGAAAACGCCGATTACCGCCCGTCATCTGATGAAGACCTTTGGGTAGAAAAGGAAAATTACTACAAGGCGGCTAAAGTGCTCGAGCAGTTCGGGTTTCGAAAAAAGAACCCCGATGCCGATAAAGATTTAAACACCGTTAAAGATATAACCTATAAAAATGCTGATAGCGGATTTTCTATAGAACTTCACGTTAACCCGTTTGGCTTTGGCAACAGGTTTCTCCCTCAAATTGCAAAATGGTTTGAAAATGCCTTTGAAAGCACCGAATGGGTAGAACTTAGCGGAGTTAAATTTCGCACAATGCAAAAAACCGATAATCTGTTGTTTTTAATCTTTCACGCTTTTAAGCATTTTGTTTATGTGGGCTTCGGTGTTAGAATGATAACCGATATACTATTATATATAGAACGCTTTTTTTTAGAGGTTGATTGGGATCATATTAAAAGCGCGCTTGAAAACATAGGTGCGACAGGTTTTTTTGGCGATATTATTGCAATTGGAAACAAATATTTAGGGTTCGGTTTGCCGCAGGTTGTTAGAACTGTTTGCCCTGAAGAGCTGCTTGAAGATGTTTTCAGGGCAGGCACTTTCGGAAATGCAGATTATGCCAACAGTATGTCGTATATATTTACCAAAGAAGTTGTTGCTGATGGCGGTAAGCAGATTAAAGGCAAATCGTCAAATATGATAAGGCTGTTGTTTCCGGATTGGGAAACATGGAAGATTTTAAGGCCGCACTTAGCAGAAAAGCCTTACCTGCTACCTGCCGAATGGGTGAAGAGAATATTCAAATATTTCAAAAGAAGAAAAAAGGGCGAGGTTAATTTAAGCGGCAGTTACGATATTGGCCGGCGTAGAATAGAGCTTTTTGAAAAGTATGGTATATTATAATTTGTGTTTAAAGCGATTAAACCGGCGGTAATTAATTTGCTTATTTTTAAACTAAAATCTTAACAAAGAAAGGCGGAGTTTTTATGAAACACTTAACTAAACGCATAGCATCTATTTTGCTTGTTTTGGTTCTTTTAATGGGGCTTTTTGCAGTGCCTATGGGTTCGTTTGCGGAAACAGCCACAGATGAATCATCGCAAGAATCGGCTTTAAAATGGGATGACGACGGCGTTTTAAAAATTTTAGCCATCGGTAACAGCTTCTCGGTTGATACCCTTGAGTATACAGTAAGCATTGCCAAAAGCTTAGGTATAAAAAAGCTGGTTATCGGTAACCTTTATGTTGCAGGCTGCTCACTTGACACGCACCTTACCAACGCAAAGAATGACACCGCTTCATATACATATTACCTTAACACAAACGGTGCTTGGACCGAAAACACAAACTATAAAATGAGCACCGCCATTAAGTCGGAAAATTGGGACTTTGTATCGCTGCAGCAGGCAAGCGGCTATAGCGGCCTGCCCGATTCATATTCTGCGCTTTCTGAGCTTGTAACCTATGTAAGAAACACCGCAAATAACGATGTAACCTTTATCTGGAATATGACCTGGGCATATTCGCAATCATCAAATCACAGCTCTTTCCCAAACTATAATAACAACCAGCTTACAATGTATAACGC
This sequence comes from Acutalibacteraceae bacterium, assembly GCA_045576295.1. GTDB lineage: Bacteria > Bacillota > Clostridia > Oscillospirales > Acutalibacteraceae > CAVALG01. The sequence goes on from JAZNGF010000056.1 coordinate 14,927, forward strand.
CATTGTTAGCACTACACAGGAAAAAATTGTGGGCAATCAAGATTTCGCCACGATTATCCCTGCCGGCACAGCTATTCAAAACGCAAGAACATCGTATATTGGCGATACTTTAAATAGAGACGGCTATCATTTATCCTATGGCTTGGGCCGTTATATAGCAGGCCTTACGTTTGTTAAGCAGTTAACAGGCCTTTCGATTGATAATGTTGAGTTTTTACCTAATAATGTAGCCGCAGAACAAAAAGAAGTGGCTATTGAGGCGGCAAACAACGCGGTTGAAAACCCGTTTGAAGTAACCGAATCAGAGGTTAAAACTGCCCATTCATACGGCTCGTATTCGGTAACTCAAGCGGCAACCTGCACCGAAGAAGGCGAAAAAACCAAGGTGTGTTCAGATTGCGGCAAAAGCCTAAGTGTGGCTGTGAATCCTGTCGGTCATTCATACGGCAGTTGGATAGTCGACAAGGAACCAACCGAGGCAGAAGCAGGCTCAAAACACCGCGACTGTTCTGCCTGCGGTAATAGGTTAACCGTGGCAATTCCGGCAACCCTTTCAGATCCCGATTCAGCTTGGGATTTCGGGGTTGATTGCAGCGAAGACTTTGAAAAAAATATAACAAAGTTTGCCGCAACCGCAAAGGCAAATAAAGATGCATCTGCGCTAATGTCATATAACGCTTCGAACACCGCCTATGAAATGAAGTATCCAAGCGGCTACTATTCATCGGTGGGTGTGCTTGTAAATAATAAAGGCTTTGAAAGCTTTGAGCTTCTATCAGGGTATAAATTTAGTTGCAAAGGCACCGGTAACAACCTAATTACCCCCGGCGTTATTTATGCAAAAGATGAAAACGGTATATATCTGTTTTCAATAACTTTAACGAGAACTGCAAGCGGAACCTACGCAAGATACCATGTATACTATTTAGGCTGCAGCTTTGGTGATGATGGCGCGGTAACAATGGCCGGTGCTAACACAACGGGAACAGGCACCCCTGTAAGCAATAAGGATATTAATATTGCAAAGATTGTTGTAACCGAAAACGCATCGGGCGCGGTTGTTACTAATGAAGATGTAGGTGTTTCGTTCCAAAAACTTGCAAACGATGCCGAAAACGGCATAATCAGAATGCCCGAAGAGGCTATGGATATAGGTGCGCTTCGCAACCGCTATGATGTGCAAGCAGCGGCCGACGGTACCCAGATGATAACCACAACCTTAATATATACCGACGACACCTACACCTATGAATACACACTGCAAGAGTGTGTTGCAACCGCACAAAACGTTAAAATCGGCGGTGTTGCAACCGCATATAGCGCAAGCAGTTATTACGGATGCCTTGAACACACAAGCTATGAAACAGCCTGTGGCGCAGCAGGGTATTCGGCGGCCAATAGCGCAAGTATAGCAACACAGATATACTCTGTTAAAATCTATGGCGGCACGAGCGGCTCTTCTTGCGAGCATAGCTACGATTCAGTGGTAACCGCACCCACCTGCACAGCGGCAGGCTTTACAACCTACACCTGCTCGCTTTGCGGTAATAAAAAAACAGGCAACAAAGTTGCAGCCCTCGGCCACACCGAAGTGATAGATGCGGCAGTTGAAGCAACCTGCGTGGAAACAGGTCTTACCCAAGGCGCACACTGCTCGGTATGCGGCGAAATCACCACCGCGCAAGAAATAACCCCCGTAATAAATCATAATTTTGCCGAGCCCGAAATCACTAAAACCCCAACCTGCACCGAAGCCGGTGAAAAGGCAGGCATATGCACTTCTTGCGGTGGAGATGTAACCGAAGTTATAGATGCTCTCGGCCATGATTTGAAGACCGTAACGGCCCCGTCAACCTGTACAGAGGCTGGTTCTACAACCACAACCTGCTCGCGTTGCGACTACGAAGATATAGCCCACCTACCTTTAGCAGACCACAGCTACGGCGACTGGATTATCGATAAAGAAGCCACCGAAGAAGAGGAAGGCTCTATGCATAAAACCTGCGTGGTATGCGGCGATACAGTAACCGAAACAATCGGTGTTATCAGCGCAGTTCCAAACTTTGATTGGAATTTTAAGAGCGAAGAAGCGGTTAATGACGCGCTTGCAAACTCTGTTCACATTTCAGGTAACGGCGTTTACGAAACAGCTAACTCTTTAAGCAAAAACACAGTAACCTATAACGCGGCAACAAACGCCTTAGAATTGGGCTATGCTTCAAACTATAACACCCCAATTAACGGTCTTTTGGTTAAAACTCCCGAAGGCGGCAAGCTTCATTCATATTCGGCCGAGGTAGGCATTGCCGAGCGTAACAATGTTAGCGCGGTTTATAACGGCAGTGTAATTTACGGCATAGATGACACTAACCTTTATTTCTTAAACTTCACCTATTTCAGCGGTTTCAGAATGTATTACGCATACCGAAACGTTGCAAACAAGGTGGCAGATGTCTGGGCCGATGATTATTGGGCGTTAGCTAAAGGCTCAGCAACCCAAAAGTATGTTGATGTTAAGTTCTACACCATTAAGAAAAACGGCGAAGTGGTTGCCGATTATGAGTCGGGGCTTGACACACATGTTTTAGAAAGCTATGCTGATTTCCAAACCTATATTGCAACCGATCTGCCTGCATCTTTAAGCGCAGATTCCTTCAAAACAGTAACAACAAAATATGATGTTACGGTAGATGGCGGCGTTAGCACAATAGTTGCAACAATGGTGTTCAGGTCTGATGAAAATATTTACGAGGTTCAGTTTGCGCCTGTAACCGCTTCGAGTGCAGGCCTTACATATTTAAACACCGGCTATTCGCAAAAAACAATAGAACTCGCAACCTCTAACTACGAACCCGCAGCGGGCGTTGTTATGTATGGCAAACCGTCAAGCGGCAACCCATCAGTTCAGGTTTACTCACTTAATGTAAACTACGGCGGCGAAACAGGCGGCGAAGGCGGCGACGATACCCATACTCACGATTACACAGCAGTAGTAACCGCACCTACCTGCGAAACAGAAGGATACACAACCTACACCTGCGAATGCGGCGACTCTTATGTTGATAACAAAGTAGCAGCCCTCGGCCACGATACAACAACCGAAACAGTTGAAGCTACTTGCGAGGCCGCTGGCTCAAAAACCACAACCTGCTCACGTTGCGACTATAAGACAGTAGAAGAAATCGCAGCCCTCGGCCACGATACAACTACTGTAACAGTAGACGCTACTTGCGAGGCCGCTGGCTCAAAAACCACAGCCTGCTCACGTTGCGACTATAAGACGGTAGAAGAAATCGCAGCCCTCGGTCACGATACAACAACCGAAACAGTTGAAGCTACTTGCGAGGCCGCTGGCTCAAAAACCACAGCCTGCTCACGTTGCGACTATAAAGACGTTGTAACAATCCCCGCAAAGGGTCACACCGAAAGCGGCTGGATCGTTGATAAGGAAGCAACCGAAACAGAAGAAGGTTCAAAACACACTGAATGTACAGTTTGCGGCGCAACCATTAAAACTGAGGTTATTCCTGCAACAGGCAGTGGTGAAGACGTTGTTTATGGCGACGCTAACGGCGACGGCTCGGTAAATGTTGCTGATGCAGTGCTTATTGCAAAACACACTGCAGGCACAGCCGACATCGATGAAGCTTTAATGGAAGCCCTCGATGTTGACGGTGACGGCTTTGTAAACATTATCGACGCGGTACTCATTTCGCGCTTCGCAGCAGGCCTTATTACCGAATTACCCGTTAACAAATAATTAAAAAGTTGAATAAAGCAAAATATTAACCCCTAAACCTGCTGAAGGTAAAACTTTCGGCAGGTTTTTAAATGCCTAAAAATGCAATAAATAGCAAAATTTCTTTGCATTTGCAAGCATAAATAACAAAAACTCAAAACGGGGTTGAAATCTTTTGTGCATTTGTTATAATATAGAGTGGCGTTGAATCGGCCGCCTTTTGGGGAGGCTGGTAAAAAGGCTAAAAAAGCTATTAAATTTTAAAGAAATTATGGCTTTATTGGTTTTGAAAACACAAACAAGTCAAAAGAAAGGTGGAGGTTTTTTTAATGAAACACTTAACAAAGCGCATTGCAAGTGTATTGCTCGTTTTAATGTTATTAATGGGCGTTTTTGCAGTGCCAATGGGTGTGGCTCAGGCTGCTTCTGCAAAGAACAACTGGGTTACACAGTACACAAATGCCGACGTTAACGGCGACGGAACAATCAAGTTCCTTATCATCGGTAACAGCTACGGCAACAACTTGCGCCACATGCTTAACGAATACTTCTTGCCAAAACAGAGCCAGAAGGTTATTGTTGCGCAGGCATACATAGGCTTTTCAGGCATGGCGGAATATTATAAAGATAATAAAAACGCCGAATTCTATGCCGAACAGTTTAACACAACCGAAGTAACCGATAACCCCGGCATTTACGGCAGCCCCAAAACAGGCGCGGGCGACGGGTATATCGGCGGCATCCAATACACCGATGTTGTTAAAATGACCAACTGGGATATTATTATGATTCAAGAAAGCCCCAATGGCGCGGCTATTGCATCAAACTTTACATCCTACCTTAACGGTTTTGTAAACAGCATCAAATCGGCGTATTCTTCAGCTCATGGCTCTTCGGCTAAAATGAGCATGGCCTGGTTTATGACCTGGGCAACACCCTCGCCCTTTGGCAGTGGTGATGCCTATGAAGGCACCAACCTCGACCAGTTTAACAGAATTTCCACCTGCGTTAACGATTATGTAGCGGCATCGGGCAACTTCGATGTAATCTTCCCCTGCGCCACCATAATTCAAAACGCGCGCACAGCCCATGTTGACAACCACGTTGTAACAGATGAACTAAAATTCGACGGTATGTGCACCGACAACCTTCATATTGTAAGCGCCTTTTCAAAAATTATGGCGGCTTACGGGCTTATGAAAACCTTGAACTTAAGCACCGCAAATTGCGACACTGCCGATCAGTTCACCAAATACATAACCAACGCTCCGTTCAACGAAGAACCGGGCAGAACCTACCGCGCCGGCCGTATGGACCTTTTAATGAAGGAATCGGTTGATAACGCGATCAAAACCCCAAGAACCGTTACACAGTCGGTTTTCACGGGCGATATTGCAACAACCTGTAACGATGGCACAACCCACGAATACACAGGCGCAGTTGTAACAGCACCCACCTGCACAGAAGACGGTTACACAAAGAACACCTGCACAACCTGCGGATATTATCACATTTATGATGTAACCGCAAAATTAGGCCACGATTATGTTATTACAGGCGAAAAGGCTCCAAGTTGCACCGAAAACGGTTATGTTGAGCAGTATTGCTCGCGCTGTAACGATAATAACAGCCAAACCTTGCCCGGTGGGCACACCTATGGCAACTGGGAAACAGTTAAAGAGCCAACCAAAACCGCCGAAGGCTTAAAACGCAAAACCTGCTCGGCCTGCGGCGCAACAATGGATGAAGCCATCCCAATGCTCACCGATAACATCACCTATGATGTTACCTTTGAAACCCAGGCCGACTTTGACAATTTCTCAAAGAACACCGTAAGGGCAAGTAACAGCAACGGTGTTTACTCAACCGATGAATATAACTATTTCAGCTCGAAAGATAAGGCTTATTTGGTTAAGTTCGTTGCAAATGCCGATGGCACTGCCGTTTCAAACAACCTTATTGCCATTAAAACCCCCGATAAAACCTATGGCAAAACCTTCACAATGCTCACAGGCGGCGGCTATTCGTTCGATACCACCACCGCTGCTCCGGGTGTTATCTACGCGCACGACGACTACGGCTACTATGGCATTAAGGCCTATGTTGCCGCATCGGGTAATGTTGTGTTCCAGCATTTCAGAATGTCGGAACCGGCCCTTAAAACCGACGGTTACTCAACAGCCGCAGTATGCGCCGAAACACTTATTGTAAACATCGAATCGGTTGATGGTGTTCCGGTATCAAAAACCACCGCAAACATCGGCGATGTTACACCAATAACCATTTCAAAAACCAATAACAACCAGCAGTTTTTCAAATATAAATATTATGTAACAAGCGAAGGCCAGGGAAGTGTAACAGTTAAGGTTGATATGATTTACGATGATCTTATTTCGGCCTTCACCGCAACATCGGTTCCTATGACATTCACGGTTGAAAACGCTCAAAAGTTAGTATCGAGCGATTTACACACCAACTATAATTCGGCATTCGGCTTCTTCAAGCATTCTTATGGCGGCCAGCAAAAATACACCGATGCTTGGGGCGAAACCGTTGCCCACGATCACGATTCAAGAATTTATTCGCTTTATGCAGAATATGCCGAAAAGGATGCCTGCAAGCACCCGTCAACCAAAACCGTTTCGGCCGTTGCCGCAACCTGCACCGAGGCCGGCACAACCGAAGCTGTTGTTTGCACATCGTGTAGCGAAACCGTTTCGGGCGGAGATTTAATTCCTGCCCTTGGCCACGATTATATTGAAAAAACATCAAAGGCTGCAACCTGCACAGAAGCAGGCGAACTTAAAACAACCTGCTCACGCTGCACCTACAGCCTTGTAACAGCAATCCCGGCGCTTGGCCACACAGTTGGCGAAATTGTTGAAAGCGCAGAACCTACCTGCACAACCGACGGGTACAAGGTTGGCGCTTGCTCTGTTTGCGGCGCAACCTCAACCGAAACAACACCGCTTCTCGGCCACGATTACGGCGAATTCACCGTAACTAAAGCCGCCACCTGCACCGAAAAGGGTGAGCGAACAAAATCTTGCTCAAGATGCGACAGCGTTGTTACCGAAGTGGTTCCGGCCACCGGCCACAGTTATGGCGAATGGACAGTAACCAAGGTGCCTTCGGCTACAGAAGCCGGCTCTAAAAGCCGCGTGTGCTCTGCCTGTGGCGACACACAAACCGCCGAAGTTCCAATGGATGCAGGCGAAATGACCTACAACCTCGATTTATCAAAATCATCCGATTTCGAGGCACTTAAATCTGCCGCTAAAATGGTTGCAACCAAGAACATTAAATATGCAACCTGGGGCGGGGAAGAAACAGTTATTGATTACAATGCCGATGCTGCAGCAGTAGCACTTGATGTTTCTAAAAACTGCGGAACAACAGGTTTTGTTATCAGAATCCCAACCGAAGGCGGTAACGAGGCACAGCCCAAAACCTTCGCGCTCAGCACTGGCACCTATGTTCCCGATTCATCTCTCACAAAACAAATCGGAACCGACACTTTAGCCGATGTTATCTTTGCTAAAAACAAAACAGGCTACTTTGTGTTCTCTTATGGCCCAACCTCATCACACCTTGCGTTCCAGCCATTTAATAGCGACACTAAAGACAGTGTTATTTTAAGCGGTTCAAGAACAGCGCTCTTTACCAACCTTTCATTAAGCGCTGAAAAATTCTATGTGAACGGCGTAGAAAAAAGTATTGACGCAACCGCCTACACAAAACGCTTCACCCACCAAGGCAACCTTGCAAAAGCCATTAACCAGCTTATAACTGCAGGCCTTGTTAAGGGCACAGCAGTTCCCACAACAACTGCCGAAGGTATGGGAACAGGCGCATTCTACAAAGCGTTCACAGCCGATTACGAGGTAAGCGTTGCCGCTAATAACGACATTACCATTAACTACAACGTTCACTACACAACCGATAAGGGCGATGTTGTAACATTCAAGATGTTCCCCATCACCTTAAAGGGCAACACTTTAACATTCTATAAATCGGCCGATGTTCCCACAACAGCTGAAAGAAACCTCACCGAATATTTAAAAGATCTTTCACCCATCACCCCCGTGTTCGGAACATCAACCTACCCTGTAAACATTCAGGCAGCAGCGGCTTATGCCACTGTTAATTCGGTTTCGGCCGAGTTTGCAGAGCCTTGCGCTCACGCAAAAACCAGAACAGTTGATGCAAAGGCTGCAACCTGCACAGAAGCCGGTAACGCAAAATGCGTTTACTGCTCTGATTGCGGCCAGCTTTTAGAGGGTGCAATCGGCGGCGGAACAACCGAACCGCTCGGCCACAGTTATGAATCATCTGTAACCTTAGAGCCCCGCTGCTATGCCGACGGCACCTTGCAGGATGGCGCAACAACCTTTGCCTGTGTAAGGTGTGATGATTCTTACAATGTTGCAATCAAGGCATCACACAGCTTTGGCGATTGGGAAATCACAACCTATGCAACCTCAACAAGCGAGGGTGAAAAGAAATGCACCTGCACAAAGTGCGGCGCAATTATCACAAGGGTTATTCCCAAATCAACAACATTTGAATACAACTGGAACTATGCTAAAGCGGTTGAAGGCCAGAAAGACGGCGAAGACACATTATCAACCCTCCAGTTTATGGATTCGGGCAACGGAAGCTATTCGAGTGATGAACACCACGAATACAATCAGGAAACCGGAAGTTTCGACTTCCTTATGCCTCAGGGCAGGGTTTTAGCAGGTATGCTCCCAACCCCTTCAGAATATATTCCGAAGTCGTTCTCGGTTAAGGCCTATGCCGAAGCTTATGGCCAGGCATCTCCCACACCTGCAATCTTCGTTGCAACCGACGGCAACGAAACAACCCCAACCTACTACTTCTTCCAGGCCTACTTAAACGGAAGCGCAAGCTACTATAACATCAAAGCCTACACAAGAAGCAAATCGCCCAATTCAAACGGCTACTATTCGCTCACCGCGAAAGACATTGTTAAGGGCGCAAAGCTCGGCCTTAAAACCGCAACAGGCTTTAACACCTTAACAAACTACTTAGGCGAGCGTTTCGCAAAGTATGGCCTGTTTAGGCACATCCCGCTTACAATTGAATACAACGTAACAACCGATGACAACGGCATTCCCACAGTTAACACCAAACTGTCATTAATCAGCACCGACGGTTCTGGCAAGGTAACAACCCTTGATATGGCTGTTATAACCTTTAACCAAACAACATTAGGTCTTGCTTCCGATGCAACCATTGAACCTGCGTTTGGTATAGCAAGCCAGGCAGGCACACTTATGGATGGCTATGGCGAAGAATACCCCGAGCTTTTAACAGGCGAAGAAGATAAGTGTAAGTATGAGTTTGTTAAGGCAACATACGAATTCGATGTTAACTCGCCCAATCACGTTCACTCATATAATAATGGTCAAACCATTGCGCCCACCTGCACCACTATTGGCGGCGTTAAATACATCTGCACAATGTGCGGCCACAGCTACATGGCCGATGAAGTTCCGGCTCTTGGTCACGATTTAAGCACAGTAACCACACCGCCAACCTGCGTTAAGGCAGGTTCAAGCGTTACAACCTGCTCGCGTTGTAACTACCGCGATGTTGTTACTCTCCCGGCAACAGGCCACGCTTACGAAAACCCCGTTATCACCAAGCCTGCAACTTGCACCGAAAACGGTATCTTAACAGGCACCTGCATTGTGTGCGGTATGAGTGGCGATGAAGAAATACCCGCGTTCGGCCACAGCTATGGCGATTGGATTGTTGACGTTCAGGCAACAACCACTTCAAAGGGTTCTCGCCACAAAACCTGCGAAACCTGCGGCGATGTAGTAACCGAAGAAATCCCGATTGTTATTCTAACTAAAGACTATAATTGGGACTTCGAGTGGGCAAACGGCTCGGTTCACGCGTCAGAAATGCTTCAAAACAGCACCCACTATGTTTCAAACAACAAAAACCTCGCGTCTTACGGCGATACCCAAACAGCGGTTTACAATTCATCTACAAAGGCGTTCGAGCTTTATGTTCCAAATAATATTACCGAGAACATTAACGGCTTAGTGTTCGACACCCCTGCAGGTGCAACACCTATGACCTTCTCGGCCGAGGTTGGCTCTGAAGACCGCCCCGGTGTTAGTGCGCTTTATTGCGGCGGCGTTGTATACGCGGCCGATGATAACGGCTTCTACCATATTGCCCTTAACTATTTCGGCGCGTTCAAGCACTATATGTACTACACCAAAACCGACACAAAGGTTACCCATTCGGGCGATTATGAACTGCTTAAATATTCAGCAAACACAAGCAACATAAAGGGTGTTGATGGGGCAACACCGCAGTTTATGAGGGTTTATAAAAACGGCGAATTAGTTGCCGATAGAGAAGCCAACATTAACTTCGCAGCCCTTGAAAACTATGCTAAGTTCAAATCACTTATCGCAACCGACCTTTCGTCGCAGCTTACGGTTGAGGTTCTCCAAAAGGCAAGAACAAGGTATGATGTAAGCGTAGAAAACGGCATAACAACCATTATCACCACCATTATCTTCACAACCGATAACAACGTTTACGAGCTTGAATTATCGGCAGTTACAGCCGACAACTACGGCACATTAACCTATGTTAATAACCACTTAACCCCAACCTATTCATACATTGAAAACGGCAAAACAACAGCTAAGGGTTATAAAAATGTGTTTGGTGTAATGCAGTATGGCAGAGCAACAGGCGGCAACACAACCGTTCAGGTTTACTCGGCTAATGCTAAATACAGAATCACAGGCGAGCACACACATAACTTCACAGTTAAAGAAAGTGTTAACGCATCGTGCACAAAGGGCGGCTACACCGTTTATTCCTGCAAAGACTGCAGCTACACCTATGAAGAGGTAACGGGCGAGGCGCTCGGCCACGATTTAACAGTTGATTCGTTCGAAGCAACCTGCGAAAAGGCTGGCGGCACATCATCAAGTTGCTCACGCTGCGATTATGTTAAAGAAGAGCTCGTTGGCAATCCGCTTGGTCACGATTTAACCACAGTAACAACCGAACCTTCTTGTGAAAGCGCCGGCGGAATGGTAATCACCTGCTCGCGTTGCGACTATGTTAAAGAAAATCTTGTTGGTTCGGCACTTGGCCACGATTATGTTGAAACAACGGTTGAGGCCACCTGCGGAAAGGCAGGCGCTGTTGTAAGTACCTGCTCACGTTGTGGCAGCACAAACAGCGTTGAAATTCCTGCAACAGGCAACCATAATTACGTGAAAGACGACGCTCAGTCGTTAGCTCCAACCTTCGCAAATGATGGCTATAATATGTTCGTTTGCACAGGCTGTGGCGATTCATATAAAGAAACCGTTCCCGCAACCGGCGGCGATGATTTCAACAGCGAACTCCCCTATTGGGATAAGCAGGTTATAGTTGAGGGCGACATTGTTACCTTAAAAATAACCCTTCGCGGCCCCGATAGGTCCTGCTGCGGCGGCCAGGTAGATATAACCTACCCTGCTGAAAAACTCCAGTACATCTGCCCTGAATTATTCCCCGACGGAACCGAAGGCTACGATGAAGAGCTTGGCTGGCTCGGTATCGGCAACGGCAGCATCAACGGTCACACAGATCCGGGACTGTTTATTGCTAACTTCTTCTCGGCTCGCGGTGTTAAGACCGATCAGCTCCTTTGTGAAGTTAAGTTTAAACTAGTTAGCGGAACCGTTTCGGCCGAAGACTTCACCTACACCGAAATCCTTGCTGACTCTGTTGGTGAAGAGGTGTTCAACGCAACACCCATCACCTTCACCTGCTTGCACACAGTTAAAGAAAACGTATCAAAGGTTGACCCAACCTGTGTGGCTTCGGGTGTATCGGTTGATAAATGTTCAGGTTGTGGCGAAGAAACAACAACCGTACTCGAGGCGCTTGGCCACGATTTGAATACTGTTACAACCGATGCAACCTGCTCGGCAGCCGGTTCAACTGTAACCAGCTGTTCACGTTGTGATTACGAAAACGTTGTTGTATTACCCAAACTCGATCACACACCGAGCGATTGGATAACCGATAAGGAAGCAACCGCAGAGGAAGAAGGCAGTGCCCACAAGGAATGCACTGTTTGCGGTGAAGTTCTTGAAACCAAGGCTCTCGAAAAACTTCCTGCAGGTATGTATGGCGACGTTAACGGCGACGGCAGAGTTAACACAGGCGATACTGTAATAATTTCTAAATATGCTTCAAAGCTTGGCGATCTCCCTGCAGGCAGTGAAGTATACGCAGATGTTAACGGCGACGGCAGAGTTAACACAGGCGACGCAGTGCTTGTTGCGCGCTATGCCGCAAAGATTATAACTTCATTCCCTGTAGAGAATAAATAAGAAATCTAAATAAAACAACAAGTTTTAAGCCCACCGAAGGCAACCCCTCGGTGGGCCTTTTTTGGTGCTTTTGAAAAATTCCAAAATATTCTTAAATAAAAGCGTAAATTTTGAAAAAACGACTTGAAATTTTTTGTGCATATGTTACAATGTATACGGAATAACATCGGGTAATCTGCCCGATGTGTTAAAAAGGTGAAAAATCAAATAAGCAAGCAGCCTTGTTTTATGCTGAAAGTGCCTGTTTTGCGGCGCGAAAGGGGAATGCGCCCGAATTTGCGCTTTGGCATCGGCAGGCTTGCTTGGTGTAAATTTTCGCCTAAACCTCAAGTCCTTGGAGAGGGACTATAATCACTACTACATTTTAGAAAAGGCGGTCGTTATTATGAAAAAGATCAGTAAACGTCTTGTCTCACTAGCGCTCGTTTTGGTCCTGTTAATGGGCCTTTTCGCAGTGCCAATGGGTCAGGTCTCAGCTGCTTCTGCAAAGAACAACTGGGTAACAAGCTATTCAAACCCCGACATTAACGGCGACGGTACCATTAAGATTCTTCTTATCGGTAACAGCTACGGCAACAACGTGCGTAATATGTTGGGCCACTATTTAAGTACACAAAGCAAAAAAGTCGTTGTCGGCGCCGAGTATATCGGTTTCTCCGGCATGTACGACTATGTTAATGTAGATAAGGGCGCAGAATTCTACGCCACCGGTTACAACACAACCGAAGTAACCGATAACCCCGATATTTATGGCTCTCCCAAATTCTCGGCCCAGGGTTATCAAAGCTCAGTTAAATACAGAGATGCTGTAAAGATCACCAACTGGGATATTATTATGCTTCAAGAAAGCCCCTATGGTGCAGCAAGAGCTTCTACCTATACTACATACCTTAACACCTTTGTTAAGAATATTAAATCTGCTTATACAGAGGCTCACGGCACTTCTGCTAAAATGAGCATGTGCTGGTTTATGACCTGGGCAACCCCTGCCAGCCTTGCAAGTGGTGATGGCTACTATGTAGGCACCAACCTCGATCAGTTTAACAGAATTTCTACCTGCGTTAACGATTATGTAGCAGCATCGGGCCTTTTCGATGTTATCTATCCTGCTGCAACCATGATCCAGAACGCTCGTACAGCTGATCCTGATAACTATGTTATCGCATCTGAAACAAAGTATGACGGTATCTGTACCGATAACCTGCACGTTGTTACGGTATTCGGTTTGGATGTAATCGCCTACGGTTTCACCAAAACCTTGGGACTGAGCACCGATGGGTACGACACCGAGAACCACTTAGGCCTCTTTATGAAGGGCGATGAGGTTCCCGAAGAATTCCAGGTGGAGCCTGAAAAATCATACCGTGCTAACCGTGCGTATAGATTACTTCAGGAATCGGTTGATAACGCGCTTAAAACCCCTCAAACTGTAACCCAGTCTATCTACACAGGCGATGTAAAAACCACCTGTAACGATGGCACTAACCATACATATTCAGCAGCAAAGGTTACTGCACCTACTTGTACCGAAGGCGGTCACACACTTAAGGTTTGTTCAAAATGTAACTATAATTATGTTTACGACAAGCTTGAGAAATTAGGCCACTCCTATAAAGTTACAAGCCAGCAGGATGCAACCTGTACACAGAACGGTTACATCAACCAGTACTGCACACGTTGTAACGAGCAGAACAACCAAACTATCCCCGGCGGCCACAGCTACGGCAACTGGACTGTTGTTAAGGCTGCAACCCGCACCGAAACAGGTATTAAGAGAAAAACCTGTACAGTTTGCGGCGACTATTATGAAGAAACAATCCCGCTCGTAACTGATAACAAAACCTACGATGTAGCTTTTGAAACTCAAGAAGATTACGATACCTTCTGTGCAGATGTTATCAAGGCAAGTAACAGTCAAGGTCTTTACGCTAACAGCACTTATCACTACTTCGATTCAAAAGATAAGGCCTACAGAATGTCCTATGTTACTAACGAATCAAAGGTTAATGTAGCAAACTCGTTAGTTGCTATTAAAAACCCCGATAACGCTTATCCTAAAACCTTTACAATGCTTGCAGGCGGCGGCTATTCATACACCACCACCACTGCAGCACCCGGTATTATTTTAGGTCACGATAACTACGGTTACTACGGCGTTAAGGTGTTCGTAGGTTCAAGTGGTACTATTCTTACACAGTACTTCTATATGACCGAGCCTACAGCATCAACTAACGGTAATTCAACCGTTATCGCAAACAACAAAAATGGTTCAATGAAAATCGTAGCGATGGATGGTAAATCGGTTACACCGTTCGCTACTATTAACAAAGCAACCTATCCCGACCTTCCGATCGACGCTATTTCACAAAATAATAACAACCAGCAGTTCTTTAACTATAAGTTCTATGTAACAGGCGATGCTTCGGGTAACACAAGCTTTAAGGTTGACTTAATTTATGACGACCTTATTTCGCAGTTCACTGCAACAACCGAAACCCAAACATTTAATGTTGATATTGCAAAGGAAATGAGGCCTTCGGCTGATCACAGCAACTACACTGCTGCTTTCGGTTTCTTCAAGCATTCTTACGGCGGCCAGCTTACATATATGGATGCTAAGGGTGAAACCGTAAACCACGATCACGACTCAAGAATTTACTCTATCTATGCCGAATATCAAGAAAAGGCAGCCTGCACACATACAAGCACAAAAACAGTTGCAGCAGTAGAAGCTACTTGCACCGAGGCTGGTAAAACTGCAGCAGTTGTTTGTAATTCATGTAACAAAACAATTTCGGGCGGCGCTACAGTTGCAGCCCTCGGCCACGACCTTGTAACAACCGTAACAAAGGCAGCAACCTGTACAGAAGCAGGTGCTTCAACCACAGCTTGCTCACGTTGCGACTACACAAGCTCTGTTGTTCTTCCGGCAACAGGCCACACAATGAGCACATTCACTGTAACTAAAGAAGCCACCTGTACAGCAGCAGGTGTTAAGAGCGGTACTTGTTCAACCTGCGGTGAAGCTGCAACCGAAACTATCCCCGCGCTTGGCCACAACTACGGCAGCTTTGTTACAACAAAGGCAGCCACCTGTACTGAAGCCGGCGTTAAAACACAAACCTGCTCTAACTGTAAAGGCGTAATCACAGCAGAAATCCCCGCGCTTGGCCACAGCTACGGCGCTTGGGTTGTTACAAAAGAACCCACCGAAACTCAAGACGGTTCTAAGTACAGAACTTGCTCTACCTGCGGCAACGTTCAAACAGTAACAGTTCCTAAAGATTCTGCTTCACTCGTTTACGATTGGGATTTCTCAAGCAGCGCAGACTACGCAGCTTTAAAATTAAACGCAAGAACAGTTGCTAACAAGAGCTTAGCAAACGCAACTTGGGACGGCGCTTATAGCTCAGTAGGCTATGTATCGGGTGCAAAGGCAGTAGGCTTCAACACCTCGCTCAACAACGGTACAGCAGGCTTCGTGCTCAACACACCTACAACAGGCGGTGCCGAAGCACAGCCCGTAAGCTTCAAGCTTGAAGGCAACAACTACATCCCGAGCACAGTTGCTTCAACCACTCAGGTTGGTACTGCAATGATCCCGGGTATCATCTTTGCCAAGAACGATACTGGCTACTTCGTGTTCCAGGTAACACCCAGCAACGTTAATATGGCGTTCCAGCCCTATTCAAGCGATACATCTGAAGCTGTTATCTTAAACGGCACTAAGAAGACAATTATGTCTAACCAGGTTATGGGTGCTCAGGGCTTCTCAATCAACGGCGTTGAACAAGACCTTGCTTTAACAACATACAGCGCAAGATACACCTACCTTGGTTATTTCACTTCACTTATTTCAGATCTTATCAGCAACGGCAAAATCGGCGGCACAGCGCTTCCCACATCGGGCACTGCTGATTACTATTCAAGATTCTCGGCTGATTACGATTTAACTATCGATGCTGATAACACAATTAATCTCGACTACACATTATACTACACATCCGACAATGGCGATGTAGTAACCTTTGATATGTACCCCATCGTTATTTCCGACGGTATTGCTACATATCACAAATCTGCCAACTCACCAACAGAAGTTACCAGAAACTTCAGCGAATACCTCACCGATCTTTCGCCCATAGTTCCGGTATTTGGTGCAGTTACCTACCCAACACAGATTCAAAGCGCAACCGCTTATGCAACAGTTGAAACAATCTACGCAGAGTACACTGCTGCTTGCGAACACGCTAACACAACCGTGCTCGACGCAAAGGCAGCAACCTGTACAGAAGAAGGCCAGTCAAAATGCGTATACTGTGCTGATTGCGGCCAGTTACTTTCGGGTACAATCGGCGGCGGCAAAATTGCAGCCCTCGGCCACGATTATCAGTCATCAGTAACAAAAGAGCCTACATGTAATGCCGATGGCACTTTAACCCCCGGCACATTAACCTACGCATGTACAAGATGCGACGATTACTATGATGTAGCAATCAAGGCTGCTCACAGCTTTAGCGATTGGACTATTACTAAGGCTGCAACATCAACCACAGTTGGTTCAAAGCAGTGCTCATGTACATCTTGCGGCGTTATAGTTACTAAAGAAATCCCCGCAACAACCACATTCGAGTATGACTGGGATTACACAGCAGTAGCAGCAGGCCAAAAGGATGCCGACGATACCATGTCTATAGTAGAATTTATGGACACAGGTTCAGGTTCAGTATCGGGCGATGATTACCACGAATACAATGCCGATAACGGCAGCTTCGACTTCATCACCCCGCAGGGTAGATATATGGTTGGCCTTATCAACAACCCTGCAGGCTACAACGCTAAATCATTCTCGGCTAAGGCTTATGCCGAAACATATAGCGGCGTTTCGCCAACACCCGGTATCATTATAGCTACCGATGGCAACGAAACCACACCTACCTACTACTTATTACAGATTACCCTTAACTCCGGTGTGTCAACCTACAACCTCGTTGCCCTTAAGAGAAGCGCATCTAAGAACAGCAACGGTCACTACGGACTTACCGCAACAAACATTGCAACCAATGTTAAAATCGGCCAAACAGGTAGCAACTTCAACACAATGTCGCAGTACATTTCAAGCCGTGTTACAAAGTATGGCCAGTTCTATCATATGCCGGTATCTGTTCAGTACGATGTTACTGTTAACACCAACGGCTCTATGACCATTGCTCCTACAATGTTCCTCCACAGCACCGATGGTTCAGGCAAAACAGCAGAGATTGACTTTACAGATGTAATTGTAAACAACACTCTCTTAGGCCTTGATAGTGATGCAACATTCACACCTGTATTCGGTATTGCAACACGTAACAGCGCGCTTATGTCTTCTTATGAATCAACATACCCTGCACTCATCAACGGCAAAGAAGATAGATGTATGTATGAATTTGTTAAGGCAACCTATTCTATCGACGGTGATTCACCTGAACATACTCACACATACGATAGCGGCACTAACGTTGCAGCAACCTGTACTCAGGGCGGCTACACCAAGTACACCTGTACAGTATGCGGCGGAAGCTACACCGAAAACGAAACCGCAGCACTCGGGCATAATCTTTCAACCAAAACAACAGATGCAACCTGTACAAAAGCAGGCTCTGTAGTAACAAGCTGTTCACGTTGTGATTATAAAGACACTGTAACCCTTCCCGCACTTGGCCACACCTTCTCTAACCCCACAGTTACCAAGGAAGCCACCTGTACAGAAGAAGGAACAATGTCTGGCACATGTTCTGTTTGCGGTGAAACAACCGAACAGACAATTCCCGCAACAGGCCACAGCTATGGCGCTTGGATTGTTGACAAGGAAGCAACCACAACATCTAAGGGTTCACAGCATAAAACCTGTTCTGCTTGTGGCGACACAGTAACCGAAGAAATTCCGATTATCATCATCGCTTCAGGCTACAACTTAGATTTCGAAGGCTCTAACGGCTCTTCAGATGCAGCAACACTTCTTGCAAACGGTACACGTTATGTATCAACCAACAAGAACACAACAGCATCTGCAGAAAAATTAACTGCACAGTACAACTCCACCTCAAAGGCATTCGAACTGGCAGTTCCAAGCTCAATGTTCTACAATGTTAATGGTGTTGTATTCGATCAGCCCGCTAACACCATCCCGATGTCATTCGAAGCAGAGGTTGGATGCACAGGCCGTGTGGCAGTAAATGCTCTTTACACCGGTGGCGTAGTTTACGCACAGGACGACGGCGGTATCTATTACATGACCCTTGCCTACAACGGCGCGTTCAAGAACTATGCTTACTACACCAAAACAACCAATGTAATGGATTCAAAAGATGGCTACGCACAAATCACCTATGAATCTTCAACCACAACAACCGGTATTAACGGTGTTACACCTCACTTCAAGAAGGCGATCAAGAATGGCGAAGTAGTGGCAGACAGCGCTACAGGTCTCAACACCGGTTACCTTGAAAACTATGCAAAACTCCAGGCAAACGTTGCAACCGATCTTCCCACAACATTAACCCTCACAGAGCTTGCAGCTATGAGAACAAAGTATGATGTTCAGGTTGAAGACGGTGCAATCACAATCACACCTTCAGTTATCTTCACAACAGCCAGCAACACCTATGAGTTCGTATTCTCACCCGTTGAGGTTGCAGCAAACGGAACTCACAGCTATGTTAATAACCACCTCACACCAACATATTCTTATGTTGACAGTGGCGTTACCACAGCAGCAGGTTACAAACCTGCATTCGGTGTAATCCAGCGCGACAGAACATCTGCCGACACAGCCGTTCAGGTTTACTCATTAAAGGCGCTTTACAACGGCGGCAACGGTGAAATCGAAGGCGGCGGCTCAACAGGCGGCGGCGACGATACAACCTGCGAACACAACTATTCATCAGTTGTAACCGCACCTACTTGCGTAGCTGAAGGTTACACAACCTACACATGTTCTACTTGCGGCGATAGCTACACAGGCAATGTAGTAGCAGCACTCGGCCACGACTTAAAAACAACAACAGTTGACGCAACCTGCACCACTGCAGGCTCGGCAACTCAAACCTGCTCACGTTGCGACTACACCAACACAACAGTTATCGCAGCAAAGGGTCACAGTTTCTCGAACCCGACTGTTACTAAGGAAGCAACCTGTACTACAGCCGGCGAAAAGACCGGAACATGTACAGTTTGCGGCGAAACAACAACCGAAGTAATCCCGGCTACAGGCCACACCGAGAGCGGTTGGATTGTTGACAAAGAAGCAACCGAAACTACAGCTGGTTCAAAGCACACTGAATGTACAGTTTGCGGCACTACAATTAAAACCGAAACCATTCCTGCAACAGGTTCAGGCGGTGGTAGCGGCACAACATCTTCTAAGTATGATTGGAAGTTCACAAGCGAAGATGTTGTTAACGACGCACTTGCAAACAGCATCCAAATCACAGGTAACGGCGTTTACGAAACCGCTAACTCATTAAGCAAAAACACCGTAACCTACAATGCAGAAACCGGCGCGTTAGAGCTCGGCTATGCAGCAAACTACAACACACCTATCAAC
>JAZNGF010000057.1:0-8655 GCA_045576295.1 Acutalibacteraceae bacterium
TGATGAATTAAAACGTTACATAGATTACTACAACAACGAAAGAATTTCCTTAAAACTAAAAGGAATGAGTCCGGTACAATACCGAACTCATTCACAAGCAATTTAATATTTAATTCTGTCTAAACTTTGGGGTTCACTTCAAAAAGCTTCTACACGGTTTTATGTTTAATTATTTATTAAGTAATCTGTTCATAATTGATGGGCCGAATTCAATATATACGCCCGAATTTTTAGCTGTTTCTTCATTAATATTGTCAACACCGTTCTTTGGTGCTTGAGAATCATAAATTAAATAAGGAACAGGCTCTGCTGAATGGGTTTTAATTGCAAGGGGTGTTGGGTGGTCGGGCATTAATAAAACGCGGTGCTCGCCGTATTTTTTTAGTTCTTCAAGAATCGGTTTTAATACAAGGTTGTCGATAAGTTCTATTGCCCGAACTTTATTATGTATTTCACCACGGTGGCCGCATTCATCTGGTGCTTCAACATGCATATACACCAAATCGCAACCATCTTTATAAAGCTGCTTTGCAGCTTCTACTTTGCCATCAAAGTTTGTGTCGATATACCCTGTTGCACCACCAACCTCTGCAACGTCCATTCCGGTGCCTTTTCCGATGCCCTTAAGCAGGTCAACGGCTGAAACAACGCCGCATCTAACGCCGAACTTATCTTTAAAATTCTCAAGTTGTGGGCAGGTGCCCTCGCCCCAAAGCCAAATGCTGTTAGCAGGGCGCTTACCTTCACTTACCCTTTTAAGGTTTACGGGGTGATTTTTTAAGAGCTCATATGAACGCTTCATCATATCAATTAAGTGTTTTGCATTTTCAGAGCTACTTAAATATTTGCCAACAACCTTGCCGCTAATGTCATGGGGCGGTGTCATAGTGCCAAGTTCAACTGTTCCGTTATTAACAATAAGGCAGTGGCGGTATGCAACGCCCGGATAAAATTTATAAATATCACTGCCGAAGGCTTCTTGAACGCTCGCAATTATCTCGGCAGCCTCTGCGGTGGAAATATCTCCACCGCAATAATCAACCATAGTTTTATCTTCGTAATTCTCTTCGTCAGACAGTGTTACAAGATTACAGCGAAGCGCAACATCAGTATCAAGCATATTAATGCCAATACTTAATGCTTCAAGCGGTGAACGGCCTGTGTAACATTCACTTGCATCATACCCCATAACAGCAAGGTTTGCAACGTCGCTTCCGGGGCTTAAACCATCGGCCACTGTTTTAACAAGTCCAACCTCGGCAGTTTTAGCTAAAAAATCAAAAGTTGGCTTGTTAGCCACCATCATTGGTGTTTTTCCACCAAGCTCAGGAACAGGTGTGTCAGCCATACCATCGCACAACATAACTAAATATTTCATAATTACACTCCAAACTATAACAAATTATTCTCTATCCATACCGCAACTCCATCGTCAAAAACCGATCCTATAACCTCATCGGCGGCGGCTTTAAGTTCATCGGTTGCGTTACCCATTGCAATTTTTTTATAAGCTGCGCCAAACATCTCTAAATCATTGCTACTGTCGCCAAATGCAATGGTATCTTCAAATTTAATACCGGTGTGTTTAATAATCGCCTCAACACCTTTAGCTTTGCTGCAGCCGATTTTAGCATATTCAGAATACCAGCTTTGTTTAACACCGAAAATGTCAAGCGAAACAATCTTTTCATGCAGTTCGTCTTCAATTACGTTTAAAACTGAAATTTTTTCAAATGGGTCATTATCATAAAGTTCCAGCACTTCATCAACACTTGTGTAAAACTTTTGATCTTCTTTGCATCCCCATTCATCTCGGTAAGCGATCTGCCCAACGGGGCCGAAGAAATATCTGTCTTTGCTTCCGCCTGCAACACCGCCGTAGTTATGCTCTAACAGCAGTTCAACTGCCGCTTTAACATCTTTTCGGGCAATAGTTTCAAGCATTATGAGCTTACCACCGTATTCAACGTGAGAGCCAAGACCTGCGCACATCCCGTCGAACCCAATATCGAATATAACCGGCAACATATTACCATAAGCTCTGCCAGTGCAAAGAACTATTTTGTTTCCAGCAGACTGCGCAGACTTCAACGCACTAATTACCCTTTTAGTTACCCTGCCACCTTCAGACAGGGTGCCATCATAATCAAAAAACAGTAACTTACCGCCCATTAATTACCTACCCTTTCTGTTAATGGATGTATCATCTTTTTTTCTTTTTATCTTATTCCTGTTAATCTTTTTTCGGTTTAACCACCAACACGAGATAAAAAACGCAATAATTAGTAAAATTATTATAATAATTACTACCTTCATAACACGTGATGTTATAATATTTTTAATTATTCTTAAAATATATAAAAACGCATTGCGCTTTACTGTAGAGGTTGCAGCAACATCTACACTACCTAAAGTTTTACCGGCATACAAAACGTCAACCTTTCCTAAAACCTCACCTTTTTTGATGGTTGCATCATATGATTGTTGATTTAACTTTAGTTTATATTCAACGGTTGATAGATCGGCATTTTTAGGTAATATTGTTGATAATTCATCACACGCAGCAACAGTTACAAAATCGGTGCTGAACGAAAGTTTAACATCGGCCTCTCCAACAATTTCTCCTTTAGTTAAAACGGTTTTATAGTTGAAATCATTAAATGCCCATTCAAACAGGCTTTTAGAATCTTCAAATTCATGCCTAACGTATTGATTTTTCTCGTTTCTAACGGTTGATTTCATTAAAACACAAATATAAGAAAGACCATCTTTTTCAGCAACACCGACAAAGCATCTGCCAGCCTCATCAGTGTAACCGGTTTTTAGTCCTTTAGCATGTTTATAATAGTAATAAGGCACTGAAGGATCAATTAAAAAATTAGTTGTTGCTAAAAACCTTTCTGTGCCAAGATTTGAAGCTGGTAGTTTATATCTTGCTGTTGATACAACTTCGGCAAAAACACTGTTTTTCATTGCATATTTTGCAATTGTTAAAACATCCCTTACAGATGTGTAATGGTTTTCATCGTGGAGTCCATGGGGGTTAACGAAATTAGTTGAAGTCATACCAAGCTCGGCTGCCTTTTCGTTCATAAGCGCAATAAAGGCAGACTCGCTTCCGCTAACGTGCTCAGCCACGGCAATAGCGCCATCATTAGCCGACGACATCATTAATAAATACAGCATATTTTTTGCTGTTAACTGTTCACCCGGTTTGAGCCCGCCAACCGACGACCCAGTGCCTAAAAGCGAAGTAACCGCGTTGTCTGATACGGTTATAATCTCATTTTCTAAATCATTTACGTTTTCAATAAATAGAATAGCAGTCATTATTTTGGTAAGTGATGCAGGGTAACGCTTTGCATCAATATCCTTTTCATAAAGAACCTCACCAGTATCGAGCGAGGCTAAAACTGCACTTTCTGCCCTAATATCAAAAGAAGTAGGTGTGAAGGCTAAAGTATTAACCGAAAAACATGAAATTAAAACAAAAATAATTAAAATTGATAAAAATATTTTTTTAACCATAGAAAAATCACCAACGATGTAGTATTATATGAATAATTATAACAAATAACTCATTAAATTAAAAGTGTTAACAACAAAAAATTACTGAGAGGTACAAAATGATTTACGTTACTGGGGATATGCACGGCAGCGAGGAAAGGCTTTATGACCGTGAGTGGAGAAAATTAAAATCAAACGATGTGTTAATAGTTTGCGGAGATTTTGGTTATTTATGGGGTGGCGGTAAGCTTGAACAAAGCTATATAAAATACCTGTCAACCCGAAAATTCACTGTTTGCTTTATCGATGGCACACACGAAAATTTCGACACAATTGAAAAAGGCAAGCTTACAATGTGGAAAGGTGGCAAGGTTCACCGTATTAAAGGAAATCTATTACATCTAATGCGCGGCCAAATTTTCACAATTGATAACACAACAATTTTTACATTTGGCGGCGGCGAAAGCGACGACCGCGACACAAGAAACGAGCACGGAAAATGGTGGCGCCAAGAACTGCCCACAAGCGAAGAGTTTGCCGAAGGTGCAACCGCACTTGATGAAGTTGGACTTAAGGTTGATTATATTTTAACCCACGAACCACCATCACTTGTTAAAAGCTCAATGAACCTTAGAAACGGAAACCCGGATAATGTTAACAAACTAAACGGCTATTTACAAGAGATTGATAACACTTGCAATTACGAACACTGGTACTTCGGTTCAATGCATGAAGACCGTTTAGTTACCCCAAAGCACACATGCCTGTTTAAAAAGATAATCCCCTTAGGTTTTACAGGGCAAATCAAATAACTAACCCTTTATAATATCTAATAGTTCATGCGGCGCTTCGATAATATATCGGGCGCCGTTTTGTTCTAACTCTTCCCTGCCTCTAAATCCCCAAAGAACACCAACTGGCACAGCACCACAGTTGCAGGCGGTTTGCATATCAACGCACGAATCACCCACAAACAAACATTCATCGGGTGTAACACCTAAAAGGCTCATTGCGTGATTTGCGGTTGCCGGGTCGGGCTTTGCAGGGAAAGTGCTTGTGTTCCCCACTATTGCATCGAATTTGATTTTATACAACTTATCAAGTATTGAAATTGCCGAAGGCTCGTGCTTATTTGTAACAACAGCAATTTTAATTCCCGTTTTTTGAAGCTCATTAATTAATTCCTCGACGCCGTCATAGCTGCAGGTTTTATCAACATTATGAACATTGTAGTATTCAAAAAAGAACTCAAGCGCTTTATCTATTTTATCATCTGTGCGTTCATTTTCGGGCAAAGAGCGTTCAACTAATTTGCGCATACCGTTGCCCACCATCAATTTATATTCTTCACTGTTATGAAGCTGAAAGCCCATTTTTGCGAGAGCAAAATTGCAGGCATCGCCTAAATCATCAATAGTGTTAATAAGGGTTCCGTCAAGGTCGAATAATACTGCTTTTATCATATAAATCACGTCCAATAAAAATTTATTAAAAAAACTGTTGCATTCTAAAAATATTTCTGTTATAATAGCCCTGTTATGTAAATATTAAAGGAGGTGCAGACCATGGCAAAATGCGATATCTGCGGAAAAGAATTATCTTTCGGAATAAAGGTTTCTCACTCACACAGGCGTTCTAACAGAACTTGGAAACCTAACGTTAAGCGCGTAAAGGCAATCGTTAACGGTTCGCCGCGCAGAATTAACGCCTGCACCCGTTGCTTGCGTTCAGGTAAAGTTACCCGCGCTGTATAATATCGTTTATTCCATTTAAGCAGGTTTTCTAACCTGCTTAATTTTTTTGCGTGTTTTTGGCTGCACTCAAACAAATGAGCGCAGCCATTGTTTTTTGTTTACATGCTTTCGGGTGCATCAATCTTTAATAGTTTTAAAACATTTTTAAGTGCAGTTGCCGCCGCTACGCAAAGGGTTAATCTTGCATACATTAAATCTGCGTCATCAACCTTAACGCGGCAAGCATTATAAAATTTATGGAAATGCGTTGCAAGCTCGTATGCATAGCGAGTGATTCTTGCAGAATCGTACGAAGCAGTTACCGCCTCAATTTCACCTGTAAGTATTGATAAATGCCTAATAAGCTCGCGCTCTTCACTTTCCTTAAGCATACCAAGTGTATCAGGAGTAATTTCTGTAAACTCAACACCCTCAGCCCTTAGGTTTTTGATAATGCTGCAGATTCTTGCGTGTGCGTATTGAACATAATAAACAGGGTTCTGGCTCGACTGTTCAACAGCTAAATCAAGGTCGAACTCAAGGTGTGTGTTAGATTCTTTTGAATTGAAAATAAACCTTGCAGCGTCTATCGGGATTTCATCAAGCAGTGTTACAAGGGTTATTGCCTTACCCGAACGCTTTGAAAGTTTAACAGTTTCGCCGCCCCTAACAAGCCTTACCATCTGCATAAGAACAACATCAAGTTTGTTAGAATCAACGCCGAGTGCGGTGAGCGCCGCTTTAAGCCTTGGGACATAACCGTGATGGTCGGCTCCTAAAACGTCTATCGCTTTATCAAAACCGCGTGTTACAAGCTTGTTATAATGGTAAGCAATATCAGGTACAACATAGGTTAAGAATCCGTTGGAACGACGCAAAACGAAGTCTTTGTCGGCACCGAATTGTTCAGCTTTAAACCAAACGGCACCCTCTGATTCATAGGTGTAGCCCTTTTCGGTTAAAATGTCAACAATCTTTGCTGCCTCGCCGTTGTTATGAAGTGTTGATTCCCTAAACCAGTTATCGTAAACGATTCTGTATTTCATAAGGTCGGTTTCAAGGCCTTTTATATTTTTAGGAAGCGCAAATGCAACTAAAGCGGCGCGCCTTTCTTCTTCTGATTTTTCAACAAAACTGTCACCATTAATTTCAGCGAAAGCCTTTGCGTGAGCAACGATATCATCGCCATGGTATGAATCTTCGGGCATTTCAATATCGTCTTTATATAATCGTAAATACCTGCAATCAAGAGAAAGTGCAAACTTTGCAATTTGGTTGCCTGCATCGTTAATATAAAATTCGCGGGTAACGTCATACCCTGCAAAATCATACACGCTGGCAATGCAGTCGCCAAGTGCGCCACCGCGAGCGTTACCAATATGCATAGGTCCCGTTGGGTTGGCTGAAACAAATTCAACTATAACCTTTTTACCGTTTCCAACATCACTTCTGCCGTAGTTTTCACCCTTGGTTATTACATCGCAAACAACATCAGAGTAAAACTTTGCAGATAAAAACATATTAATAAAACCGGGGCCTGCAATATCAGCCTTTTCAACGTACGCTTCGTTTAAATCAGCATATTTAAGAATTGCTTGGGCAATTTTAATAGGTGCACACCTAAACGATCTTGACCAAACCATTGCTGCATTCACTGCATAATCTCCGTGCGCCCTATCAGCCGGAACATCAATGTTAAATGCGGGCAAATCACCTGCCTGCGGCAGTTCCCCAGCTTCTATCGCTTTTTTCGCCGCAAGAAGAATTTGATCGGTAATTTTGTTTTTTACTTCCTTAACTAAAACAGACATTTTATTCTCCAATCTGCCATGAAATCACGGCAACATTAATTTATTATAATTGAGCTAATTTTGCAGAAACTTTTATGTTATTTCTGCTAACAAGGTTGTTTTGAACGTCGATAGTATATGTCATATCAAGGCAGCCACCAAGTTCGTCAAGTGTTGACTTAACATTTTCACCGTATATTCCAAACGACATTGCACCTTGAACAGTGTCAAGCACACACATCTGCCTTGTATCTTTCACAATAACAAGCCGCCCTGAAAGCGCGCCTGAGCGCTGCATTACAACCTTATTATCGGTAACCGAAAGGGTTGTTTTAACGCCGCTTATTCCAATCGCATCGCTCTCATCATAAATTAGAACCGTCATATTCCCCTTAACGCCAAGTTTGCCCGAGGTTGATAATTCAAAAACCTCGCTTTCGCCATCGGTTTCAACGGTGCTAACAAGATTAATTTTTACATCTTTCATGGTTATTCTTTAAAAATACCTCCCTCAAGGGAAACGCAGCGAACATTCTCGCTTATATCATCGCGAAGCAGTATTGATGCTGTTTGAGAAAAGCTTTCGGTTCGGTCGCTCACATAAAATCTGCGCTTACCCAATTCTGTGCTTTCGTTTAACATATTATTTGCTTTTAAATATTCAGCCGCTTCAATTGCCGACTGTTTACCGGTGTTAACAAGTGTAACACCTTCGCCCATAATGTCTTTAATTATATCCTGAAGCACTGGGTAATGTGTGCAACCTAAGATAAGGGTGTCAACCCCTGCGTTAATAAGTGGTTCTAAATAACGCTTTGCAGCGCCAACAGTAACAGCATCGTCTCGGTTTATCCAGCCTTCTTCAACAAGTGGAACAAACACCGGGCAATCGTTTTGGTAAACTTCTGCATCAGGCATAAGTGAAAGAATTTTGTTTTTATATGAATTGCTTTTTATTGTTGCAGTTGTTCCTATAATGCCGATTTTTTTGTTTTTAGTAACACGAAGCGCCTCACGCACTGCGGGCGAAACAACCTCAATTGATTGAACAGGAAGTTTTTTCAAAGTATCAACCGCAACCGAGCTTACTGTTCCGCAAGCGGCAATAATAAGCTTAACATTGTGAGACAGCAAAAACTGTTCATCTTGTTTAGCGTATTCAGTTATGGTATCTGCGCTTTTGCTTCCATAGGGTACTCGCCCGGTGTCACCAAAATAAATGATGTTTTCGTTCTTCAAAACATTCATTAATTCTTTTACAGCTGTTAAACCGCCAAGCCCTGAATCAAAAACACCAATAGGCCTTGAATCTGACATTTATTTCACCTCTAAAGGATACTAACTTTAATCTAATAATTCATATTATTTTATCACACTTAATACTTCTAAATCAAGTGATATTTACCATATTACACACATATATTATAACTTTTATGAAAATTAATTAAAAACACAAGCAATTAGCTATCCATTTAATAGCAAAAATGTAGGTTTGTCAATGATGTGTTACAAAATTGGGTTAAAAAACTTCACCAGTGGTTAGAAAGCAGTTTAAGAACTCATTAGGCGACTTCCAACCAAGCGGACGCATAGGAAAATCATTGTATTTTCTGCTGTGGACAGCG
>JAZNGF010000058.1:0-49550 GCA_045576295.1 Acutalibacteraceae bacterium
TCGGGCTATACAACCTATACCTGTTCAATTTGCGGTGATACATACACAGGTAACGAAACAGCGGCACAAGGCCACGATTATATGGAAAATGTTGTTGCGGCTACTTGCACAGAAATAGGCACGGTAACAACTTCTTGTAGCCGTTGTGATTACAAATCGGTTCAAGAAATAACCGCTTTAGGGCACAATTATACATCGGTTGTAACCGCACCTACCGAAACGGCACAGGGTTATACCACCTATACATGCGCTAATTGCGGCGACAGCTATGTTTCAGATTATGTTGATGCATTAAACCCCGATACATTGCCATTCACAGTTACCTGTTTATCGGGCACTGATAATTGCTATACCTACGATGGCACTACACTCACCTTTGGTGCGGTGACCGAAGAATCGGTTTACTCAATTTCGGGCGAGCTTCAAGGAAATATCGTGCTTGATACTGGGGATGATTATAAGTTCGACCTTGAAATGCACGGTTTCACCCTAACAAGCACAGATATTAACCCCATAACCGTTTTAAGTGGCGACGAAGTTTCAATTAAAGCTAAAAAGGGTTATGATAACTTTATTTACGATAATCGTGAAGCAATAGATTCTACCGATACAACCCTTTACTCAGCGTCGGTTTATTCGCTTGTTGATTTAGAACTTGCAGGAAAAGGTAGTTTAACTCTTGTATCACATAATAACAACGGCTTCCATACTAAGGATGACTTGCAGATTAAAAATCTAACACTTTCGGTTACATGTGCTGATAATGCGCTGAAAGGTAACGACAGTGTTGAGATTACAAGCGCGGTTACAACCCTTATTGCAACCAAGGGGGACTGCATTAAAACAACCAATAGCCATATTAATGAAACAACCGGAAACCAAAAGGGAACAGTTGTAATTTCGGGTGGCACTCATAATCTTTATGCTGCTTGCGATGGCATTGATGCTGCATATAACGCCCAGGTTGATGACGAAACAACGGTGCTTAATATCTACACCGATAAGTATTCTAAGTATTCCGAAGAGGTAACCGATGTTGCCGAGAACACATATTACCTGCGCTATACAAGCACAGCATACAAATTCTCTGTTCGCTATTCCAATAGCAGCACAGGTGCGTATGAGTGGATAAATGTGAGCGACAGCTATGAAACTATTACATCTTCAAGCAATCGCCCGGGCGGAAGTGGCTCCACCTATTATTACTACACTTTTGCAAAGCTTTCGGGCTATGATAAACTTGCGGTTTATATGTATAGCTCGGGCCAAGAACAGGGGCAGAGTAGCAGTTATTACGCCTGTTCATCTGAAAAGGCCGTGAACGACAGCTATGATACCATTTCGTTAACCTATAGAAGCAGCTCGCTTTCCGTTAGCTGGACAAATTACGGCACCACCTCGGGCAACACCGGCGGTATGGGAGGTATGGGCGGTAATGAAGGCAATACTGACAAGGGTGAATATTCAACCAAGGGTATTAAGGCCGCAAATGAAATTACCATTAACGGCGGAGCAATAAATATTGAAGCCTATGATGATGCTATTCATGCAAATAACGATGGTGGAACACTTGAAAACGGTGCTATTCCTACAGGTAACGTAACAATTAATGGCGGCACGGTAACTATCTATACTAACGATGATGGCTTACATGCCGACGGAACTATGACGGTTAGCGGCGGAAGTGTTAAGATAAATAACGCTTATGAAGGCGTTGAGGGTGCATTTATAACGGTTTCGGGAGGATCTGTTTCGGTTGTTTCTAAAGATGACGGATTCAACGGA
This sequence comes from Acutalibacteraceae bacterium, assembly GCA_045576295.1. GTDB lineage: Bacteria > Bacillota > Clostridia > Oscillospirales > Acutalibacteraceae > CAVALG01. Next base: position 1,786 of record JAZNGF010000058.1, read on the forward strand.
ACAAGCACCACCGGTGCTGCTATTACCATTAGCGGCGGCGAGGTTTATGTGTATGCTGGTGGTGATGGTATCGACTCTAACAGCAAAACCTCAAAGGGCGCCATAATCTTCTCGGGTGGTAATGTTGTTGTTATTGGAACATCGGGCGGCAACTCTGCAATAGATTCCGACGGCGGCTACACACATTCAGCGGGCAATGTGCTTGCTATTATGCCAACAGGCGGTATGACAAGCGAGTCAACAAACGGCAACACGGTTGGAAGAACAACCAAATCTTCGATTTCATTATCAAACGGAGGTTATTTAACAGTTTCAGTAAGCGGTTCGTCGGTCGTTGATGTTAAAATGCCGTCTTCACTTAGCGCGTTTGTTGTTTACCTTGGCAGTAGCAATGCTACAATATCATCGGCTTCATCAAGTTCAGGCACATTCGATGCAAATGGCGTTTGCTGGTATTAATATTTTTAAGAATTACAGTTTTGCTTTTTGCCTATATTTTAGGGCGTTTGGGTTATACCCGAGCGCCCTGAAACTATTTGTGTTAAAATATATCATTGACTTATTTGGCACGTATGCTAAAATTAAAATATAGCAATAAATTGGGTATAAGCGTATAAAGCAAACCTTTTGTTTTATGCAAATTTAAAAGATTTATTAACAGAAATTTATAAATTTACCTAAAAATTAAGTCAAGAAAACGGTTGGAGGTTTTTGTATGACTGCTAAAAGAAAAACGGTAAAAAGATTTTTGAGTGTTTTGCTGTGCTTAGCGTTAATTATAACCTATATTCCTATGTCTATTGCCGGTAGGCGTGCACAAGCTGATATAAGCTCTGAAAGCATAGTTACAGACCTTGGAACGGCAGACACTTGGGAAACCATGATGGGAACCGATGCCGACGGCAACCGTTATGCAGGCCGAGTTTGGGCTGATAAATCGGTTTACACTGATGGACAAACCGTAATGCTTAATAATAAGGGCACTGCTGATTCGAAATTCACCGCCTCTTTAGAAAAAGACGAGGCTTTTCAGGTTGTTTTCTCGGTGCTCGGTTCTTCTATGACCACAACCACAACAAGCAGCTCTGCAGGGTCGGATGGCTCGGGTGGGTTCAACCCAATTACCGATACCACAACCGTTGACGGAGGCACAGGTGTTAATAGCACGCCACTTATATATGTTGACACTATCGGAAAATATATGGAGGTTAAAGAGGTTCAGGCAGTTACTCTGTTTGGTGCATCTTACACTGTTACTAAAAATGAAGATGGCACCTATACCGTTCAAACAGGTGTTGGAACCAACCCCACAACAAATGAAAACTTCAATACATCTGAAGATATAAAGATCACTGTAACCGAAGAAAACGGTGTTCAAAAGCTTGAAATTAGGATAGCTCAGGAAGTTTTACCTATTATTCTTGAGCAGGTTCATTCTAACAATATTGGAGATGTTTCATCTGCCACTATTAACGAAATGACTTATGGCCCACTTCGTGTTTACTACACCATTGGCATTGATGCAGATATACTTTTGCCAAATGGTGAGATAGATGTTACAAAGATAGATAAAAATTACCCATATTTTAAAGGTGATGAAATAACTCTTTACAGCAACGCCTTTGGTATTATGAATCCTACTGATGAAAATGGCAACGTAAACCAAGGCGACGCTCACGTTGGTTTTAAACCTTCTAATGAAAACAGGTATTACTATCATCAGTCAAACCAAGGCATCTTTACAAAGATAACTAATGCAAGCGACGGAAGCACCGTTACCATTCCAGAAAACCAAGAATATGGCATCCGCTACGAGAAGGGTAAATATAACTTTACTTATTTAACCTATGACGATTATAAATCCTTAAAAGATACCGACACGGTTTACACCTATGTTACATATTATCACCCAACCCCCAGCGAAACCGATGCCGCAAACGCTGCTGAAGAGGTTACCTACATAGTTTATACTGATTGGGGATATTTAAAGGAGTCGGTTGGGTTTTATGATTTTAATGCAGGCAAATACATTAATTATGATGAATCAAACGGCTACACAACCGCCGATAAAGGTTATGTAATTAGCAAAGACAAGATTGATGCAACTATAGAGGCGTATTTAAAGGCTAACCCAAATGCCAATATTACTGCTGTGCTCGGCGTTGGTTCTTTGCGCACAAGCCGCCTGCATAATATGACAGTTGAAAAGCAAGAAAACAGCACATCAACTGCTTCACTTCGTTATGCACCGGAATACACCTATGAAACAGCTATTGAACACCACGATAATGATGTGGTTGTTTGGCTTGGTAATAATGGTAGGTTAACAACAAAAATCAGCACCGGTATTGCATTAACTAAATCGGTTACCGAAGCAATAGGCAGCGAAGAAGATACCTATGCTTTAACCGTTACTGTTCCCGATGATGTTGATGCTGCGCCGATAGTAAAGAATGCATATGGTAACGATGTTACTAACGAAATCTCAACATATTCTAAGAATGTTTTAACAGTGAACCTAAAGGCTGGCGAAACTGTTTATGTTAGCGGCATACCTTCGGGCACCGAATGCATAATTGGTGAGAATGTTCCCCAAAATGCGCTTTATTACATTCAATCTAAAACCGATAAAGTCGTTGTTCCAACAATCGGTGATGTGTTAAACGGCAAAGCAGAGCAGTTTGTAAATGCTATCGTAACTAATGCGCCACACAAGTTTGGCAACCTTTACATAACCAAAGAAATGGAAAGCGACCACAATATACCTGCCAGTGTTCTTGAGGAAGAGTTTGCGCTTGAGGTTAATGGTGGAGCAGCGCTTGCGGGTAAAACCTTTAGCGTTTTGGGTGCTATAGGGGTTGATTCGGTAACCTTCGATAACAGCGGTAAAGCTAAGTTTGTTATTAAAGCAAGGCAGACTATTGAAATTCTTGGAATCCCACAAGATGCGGTTGTTACAGTTACCGAAATTTTAACAGAATCACAGAGCAAAATTTTCAATACAAAATACCGCACCCGTAACCACACCGGGGAAGATGCTGATAACGATAATAAGGTTACAATTCCTGCAGGTGCTAACGCAACAGCGGTTATAACTAATACCTATACACCATTACCCACAAGCGTTGATTTGGATGTTGAGATAACAAAAAACTTTATAGTCGATGATGCAGTCGCACTTTCAGGCGGAATATTTAACTTTAAGGTGCAGCAATGGAAGGATTCTCAGTGGAGCGATATTTCTTTAGGTTCTGTTAAGTATGAGCAAAACGAACGCGGAACAAAGAAAACTGTTATTGAGAATGTTCTTGGGGGAATTGAGTATACCACAACAGGAACTTGGGCCTACCAAGTGCTTGAAGTTAAAGGCAATATTAACAACTTAACCTATGACCGCACTCTTTACACATTCACTGTTACAGTTACCGATAATGACGGTGCGCTGGTTGCAAAGGTTACCGACCTTAATAACGCTTTAATTGAAGATGGCGTATATGAGGTTGAGTTTAATAATACCTATCACACTGCGCCTGTTAGCATTGACATTGAAAAAACTGTAACTAACCTTTCAGGTGACCCTGAAATATCAACCGCAGGATTTGCGTTTACTGCAAGGCAAACCGATGAAAACTGGAATATGCTAACCAGCGGTAGCCCACTTACCGTATATTCTGATGCGGCAGGCGAAGCCAGAGTTGCTGCATATTACAAACAAGCCGGAACTTATTACTATATCCTTCGTGAAGCACGCCCATACGGTTCTGAAGAGGTAACAACTGGTGAATATAAAGGTATGTTCCTTTACAACGGCTGGTATTACGACGCCACTGAATATCGTATTAAATTAGATATAACCGATGATGGAAGTGGCAATTTAAAGGCTAATATCACCTTAAACGGCGATAACCTTAACACTGATAGCGCAAAGGTTGCTTTCGCCAATGTTTACGACCCTGCTGATGCGGTTATTAATGTTAACTTGGCCGTTAAGAAATCTCTTATAGGCAAAAACCTTGAAGCGAATGCATTCACCTTCTATTTGTGCAACAATGGTGAAGCTGAATCTGTGCTTAACGGCAGTAAAGCGCCCCTTTTAACAGGTAAAAACGATGCTGAAGGTAATGTTATATTTAATAACGACGGCAAGTTAACCTTTAACAGCTTTGGAAAGTACGAATTCGACATTGTTGAAGCTATTCCCGATGGTGCTGTTTATAATGCCGCCACCGAAAAGTATGTTTTAAATGGTATGAGTTATGATGCCACTATTTACGATATGGTGGTTGAGGTTGAAAATAACCGAAGAACAGGTAAACTTAAAGCCAGCTATTATTTCGAAGACTCAACAACCGAAACTGTAACTTTTAATAACTGGTATAACGTAACTCCTGCTGAATATGAAATCGGCGGCACTGTGCTATTAACAGGCCGTGCTATGCAGGCAGATGAGTTTGCTTTAGAACTATATGAAGACGGTGTTCTTCTTGAAACTGTATCTAACAAGGCCGACGGTTCGTTCGCTTTTAACACCATTAACTATGCTGAAGCCGGTGTGCACACTTATGAGATACGCCAAAAGAAAGGGAACACCTCGGGTGTTACATATACAGGTGCCCAGTGCCCGGTGACTATTAATGTTACTGTTTGGGATGAGGGCGGAATTCTTAAAGCGTCAGCCGATAAACAAAACAGCGATATTAAGTTTGAAAACAGCTATAAGCCGGCGCCTGCCACCGTTAACTTTAAGGTGGTTAAGAATGTTGTTGGTAATGCCGAGGGTGAAGTTGCGTTCACTTTCAAACTTTATAAAACCGATCGCAATTTTGATGTTAACAGCCAATCGGCAGAAGTTTTGGTAACCGAGCAGAGTACCGCGGGCGAGTTTGTGCTTGAAACAATTGAGTATAGTGAAACGGGTGTTTATTTCTACACCGTTTTAGAAGATGCCGGTGTAAACCCTGTGAAAAATATGGTTTATGACTCAACTCAGCATAACTACCGCGTTCAGGTGCGTGATAATAACCAGGGAGCGCTTGTTGTAAGTGTTGATGATATGCTTACAGGCAATGCAATTAACAGTGCTTTTCTCACAAATGTTAACGCTGTTGCCTCCTTTACAAATGCAACATCTGATGAAGTGGCCAAAGTACAGGTTTACTTAGGTGGAGACACATCAAAACCGATTGACGGTGAAAAGGTGAACGCAGGTGATGTTTTAACCTATTTCATCACCTATAGTAATTTCACAGGTAATGATGTAGTTGTTACGATTAATGATAACATACCCGAGAACACTTCTTATGTAGATGGTTCTGCCTCACACGATGCAACATATAATAATGGTTGCCTTGAGTGGATTTTATCGGTTGAAAAAGGTGGGGTGGTAACTGTTTCGTTTGAAGTAATGGTTAAAGAGACTAATTTAAACACAACTAACACTGTGGTTGTTAATGATAGCGAAAATATCTTCACGATTAATAATATAATTAACAACACTAACGAAGGAGAAAATGTTGATACTCCGCCTTCAAGTGCTCCTGATAACACACCTTCTGGTTCTACATCAACTTCTCAATCAGCCGGTTCAGCAAACACCTATGATAATTCAAATATTTATTTGTGGTTTACTTTAATGTTTGTAAGCGGCAGCATTGTTTTGCTTGTGGCGTTTATATCAAAGAAAAGAAAAACTATATAATATTAATTGATTTTGAAAGCCTTCGCACAAAACGCGAAGGTTTTCATTGTTTATTGTCATAATGCTTAAGGTTTTGGGTGTAGAGATTATTTTGATAAATTATTAATTCAAGTTAACAAAAAATTAAAAATATTAATGTAAAATAATAAAAAATTAATTGTATGAATAAGCATAAAGTGATATAATCAAATAGTGTAATATGGAGTTTTATTGGTTTAAAGGTATTTTACATTTAAGAATGATTTTTCTGTTTTAATATATAAAACAAAAACACAAAACTTGAATTTTAAGTTAGAAATGCAATGATTTTCATGTTGGGGAGTGGATGAATTGAAAAAGTATAGAGCCGGTATCGACATTGGTTCAACAACCGTTAAACTTGTTTTGTTAGATGAAAACGATAAAATCGTGTTCGGCGAGTATATTCGCCATGGCGCTAACACTCAAAAGGCGCTTGTTGAACTTCTTAATAACGCTTACGCTATGTTTGGTGAGTGTGAATTGAGCACGAAAATAACGGGTTCTGGTTCAATTAACCTTGCCAAATCGTTAGGGATCGACTTTGTTCAAGAAGTTGTTGCTGTTGCAACTGCACTCAAGAAAACTGCTCCACAAACCGATGTTGCTATTGAACTTGGTGGTGAAGATGCAAAGATTATTTATTTCACAGGTGGCCTTGAAGAACGTATGAACGGTGTTTGCGCTGGAGGAACGGGCTCGTTTATCGACCAAATGGCAGCACTTTTACAAACCAATGCTGAAGGCCTAAACCGCGAAGCGCAAAATTATAAGCAGTTATACCCAATAGCAGCACGATGCGGCGTTTTCGCCAAAACCGATATTCAGCCCCTTATTAACGAGGGCGCAACAAAGGCCGACCTTGCCGCTTCAATTTTCCAAGCGGTTGTTAACCAAACAATTTCGGGCCTTGCTTGCGGCAAGCCAATTAAAGGCTGTGTTGCGTTTTTGGGTGGCCCGCTTCACTTTTTGCCAGAACTTAAAAAAGCATTTATAAGAACGCTTAAACTAACCCCTGAAACAACTGTCGACCCTGAAAATTCGCACTTGTTTGCGGCAATGGGCGCGGCATACGAAGCCGAAAAATCAGAGCCATATAACATTTGCGATTTAATCAGTGCGCTTCGAAAGGGTGTTTGCATAACCTTTGAATCGCCAAGGCTTGCACCACTTTTTGAAAATGAAGAACAGTATTCTGAATTCTGCGCCCGCCACCAAGAAGCCATTGTTGCCAAGGCAGATATTAAAACCTATAAAGGTGATTGTTTTTTAGGAATTGATGCAGGTTCCACAACAACCAAAGCTGTATTAATAGGCAGTGAAGGGCAATTGCTTTACTCATTTTATTCAAACAATCAGGGCAACCCGATTGAAACATCTAAAAGGGCTATTGCCGAAATTCAAAAAAATTTACCAAGCACTGCGAAAATTGTCAGATCTTGTTCAACAGGATATGGTGAAGCACTACTTAAATCAGCCTTTTCGTTAGACGAGGGCGAGGTTGAAACCATTGCGCATTGTACTGCCGCTTCATTTTTCGACCCAAAGGTCGACTGCGTTTTAGACATTGGCGGCCAGGATATGAAGTGTATTAAGCTTAAAAACGGCGCGGTTGACAGTATTATGCTTAACGAAGCCTGTTCATCAGGCTGCGGTTCGTTTATTGAAAACTTTGCAAATTCCTTAGGGTTTACCGCGGCTGATTTTGCTAAAGAGGCACTGTTTGCAAAGGCACCTGTTGACCTTGGAACACGTTGCACGGTGTTTATGAATTCGAACGTTAAGCAGGCGCAAAAAGAGGGCGCTTCGGTTGCCGATATTTCTGCGGGTCTTGCATATTCGGTTATTAAAAATGCCCTGTTTAAGGTTATAAAACTTGCGAACGCTAAAGATTTAGGTGAGCACGTTGTTGTTCAAGGCGGAACGTTCTATAACAAGGCTGTGCTTCGCGCCTTTGAACTTGTTGCTGAAGTTTCCGCAACCTGCCCTGATATTTCGGGCCTTATGGGCGCTTTTGGTGCTGCGCTTATTGCGCGCCAAAATTATAGTGGCCAGCCAACTTCAATGCTTTCTTTAGATGAAATTATTTCACTTTCTTACACATCTACAAGCCAAAGGTGTAAAGGGTGCCCCAACAACTGTATGTTAACTGTTAACAAGTTTTCGGGTGGGCGCGTCCATATCACAGGTAACCGCTGTGAAAGGGGAGGCGGCTCAAAAAGTGAAAAGAAAGATGTTGTTAACCTGGTTGAATATAAGCAGAAACGAATTTTTGGTTATGAGCCACTAACCGAAGATCAAGCAAAACGCGGAACAATCGGTTTGCCGCGTGTGCTAAATATGTACGAAAACTATCCGTTCTGGGCTACATTCTTTAAAGAACTTGGGTTTAGAGTTGTTCTATCACCATTCTCAAGCCGAAAGATATATGAACTCGGAATGGACAGCATCCCATCAGAATCGGAATGTTACCCTGCAAAGTTAGCTCACGGACACGTTGAATGGCTTATAAAAGAGGGTGTTAAAACCATATTCCACCCCTGTGTGTTCTATGAAAACAAGGAAACACCGAGTGCACAGAACCACTTTAACTGCCCAATGGTAATATCCTATGCTGAGAACATTAAAAACAATGTTGAATCGGTTGTGAGTGGTGATGTTAAGTATATCCGCCCATTTATGGCGCTAACAAGCGAAAGAACAGCCGCAAAGCGCCTAATAAGCGTTTGTGAAGAGCATTGGGGTATTCCTGCCGGCGAAGTTAGAAAAGCGGTGTCATCGGCTTGGAAAGAACAAATAGCCGCAAAGGAAGATATTTGCAATTACGGAACCCGCGCTTTAAAGCAAATGGAAGAATCGGGTGGCAATGGAATAGTGCTTGCGGGGCGCCCTTATCATATCGACCCTGAAATTAACCACGGTATTCCCGAACTTATCGCATCATTTGGGCTCACTGTGTTCACTGAAGACAGTTTGCCAGTTACCCCGAATGCTGAACGCATGGTTAGAGTTGTTGATCAGTGGGTGTATCACTCAAGGCTTTATTCTGCGGCTGAATTTGTTAGAGAGCGAAACGACCTTGAACTTGTTCAGCTAAACTCGTTCGGTTGCGGACTCGACGCCGTTACAACCGACCAGGTTGCCGAAATATTAGAAAATTCGGGCAAGCTATACACACTGTTAAAGATTGATGAAATTAACAATCTCGGTGCAGTTCGCATTCGTATTCGCAGTTTAATTTCTGCAATGAAAATGCGAAAGAAACGTGGAATTGCCGCAGAACCTTCTCCTGTTGCATATAACAGGGAAGAGTTCACACCTGCAATGAGAACCGAGGGTTATACAATTCTTGCCCCGCAAATGAGCCCCATTCACTTTAATATTTTAGAGCCTGTTTTCACAAAGCACGGTTATAATGTTGTTATTTTAGATAACGATAACCGCACTGCTATAGATACCGGGCTTAAATATGTTAATAACGATGCCTGCTTCCCCTCGATAACCGTTGTTGGGCAGATAATGGAAGCAGTGCTTTCAGGCAGGTATGACACTAACCGTTTAGCGATTATGATGACCCAAACAGGTGGCTGCTGCCGTGCAAGCAATTATGTAGCATTCATCCGCAGGGCACTTGATAAAACGGGCCTTAGCCATATTCCTGTAATTTCATTAAATGCCAACGGAATGGAGAAAAACTCGGGCTTTTCGTTATCACCTTCGCTTTTGATTGATGCGTTTCATTCAATTGTTTATGGTGATTTGTTTATGAGGTGCCTTTACCGCGTAAGGCCTTATGAAAAAACACCGGGGTCTGCTAATGAACTTCATAAAAAATGGCAGGATATTTGCATTGATTCGCTTATAAACAAAAACAGCAAGTACTCTTATAAAGAGGTTTGCAAGGGAATTGTTGAGGCTTTTGATAATTTCGAAATCGACGAAACAATTAAAAAACCGCGTGTTGGTGTTGTTGGCGAAATACTTGTAAAGTATATGCCGCTTGCGAACAATCATTTGGTTGATTTGTTAGAGCGTGAGGGTGCGGAAGCGGTTGTTCCTGATTTGATGGACTTTTTCAACTACAGTGTGTTTGGTTCACAGTATAAACATACATACTTAGGGGCTAAGAAGTTTTCATCAGATATATCAAAGATTGCGATTGGAATGATTTACCAAATTCGTAAACCTGCAATTGAGGCGCTTAAAAAGAGCCGCCGTTTTGAACCACCCGTTCCAATTGATGAAATCGCCAATATGACAAAACCGTTTTTATCTATTGGTAATCAATACGGTGAAGGTTGGTTTTTAGCAGGTGAGATGGTTGAACTTTTAACCCACGGAACGCCGAACATCGTTTGCATACAGCCGTTTGCTTGCCTGCCTAATCACGTTGTTGGTAAGGGTGTAATTAAAAAGTTAAGAGAAAAATACCCTTATGCTAACATCGCAGCCGTTGATTACGACCCGGGCGCTAGTGAAGTTAACCAATTAAACCGTATTAAACTTATGTTGTCAGCCGCTAAAAACGCGCTTGAGAACGATAATAACTAACCCTTTATAATTTTTAAAGCCGCTGTGAATTAATTTCACGGTGGCTTTTTTTATTAGCTTGGTCAAAGGTTTACAGATAAGTTGACAGATGTAAAGCGATGTGTTATAATATGTCGAAATAATGCAAGCGTTATAATTAGGGGAAGGTACATATGAAAAACAAAATTGAACAATTAAAAAGAGAAAAGAACGCTGTAATTTTAGCTCATTATTATGCGCCCGCCGAGGTTCAGCAGATTGCCGATTATGTTGGCGATTCATTCTATCTTGCAAAAATCGCAAAACAGAGCACGGCTGATATTATAGTTTTTTGCGGCGTTCAATTTATGGGCGAGAGTGCGAAGATTTTAAACCCCAATAAAAAGGTGCTTATGCCTGACCTTACTGCTGATTGCCCAATGGCTCACATGGTTGCCGCGGGAGTAATTGACAAAATGCGCGAAGAATACAGCGACCTTGCTGTTGTTTGTTATATAAATTCAACCGCTGCGCTTAAGTGCCAAAGCGATGTTTGTGTTACATCATCTAATGCGGTTAAAATTGTAAAGGCACTTCCTAATAAAAATATATTCTTCATACCCGACCGCAACCTTGGCAGATTTGTTGCCGAGCAAGTGCCTGAAAAAAACATTATTATCAACGATGGTTGCTGCCCAATTCACGCCAAAATAACCGAGCCCCAAGTTTTAGCCCAAAAGGCAAATCACCCAAGTGCAAAGGTTTTAACTCACCCCGAGTGTGAACCACAGGTACTTGCGGTTTCAGATTTTATTGGCAGCACTGCTGACATAATTAACTTCGCTAAAAATGATTCGAATGATGAATATATCATTTGCACTGAAGACGGTGTAAACTTTAAACTCCAAACCGATAACCCCGGTAAACGTTTTTATTACCCGCAGCCTGCACCGTGCTGTGTGGATATGAAATTAAACACACTTGAAACTGTTTTAGATGTGCTTGAAAAGGAAGATAAAGAGGTATTAGTTAGCAATGAAGTTCGCCATGGTGCACTTCTTCCGCTTGAGAGAATGTTGGAGCTTGCAAAATAAATGATTACTGATGTATTAATTGTTGGTTGCGGTGTTGCGGGGCTTTACTGCGCGCTTAATCTGCCGCAAGATAAAAACATAACTATTGTTACAAAAAATGAAGCCGCAAAGAGTGATTCTTATTTGGCGCAGGGTGGAATTTGTGTTCTGCGCGATGAAGAAGACTACGATGCCTTTTTTGAAGACACAATGAAGGCAGGGCATTATGAAAACAACACCGAATCGGTTGATATTATGATTCGCGCATCGCAAGATGTTATAGGTGACCTGGTTGCCTGCGGCGTTAGGTTTGAAAAGAACGGGCAGGAGTATTCCTACACTCGTGAGGGTGCCCATTCAAAGCCAAGAATTCTTTTTTATGAAGATGAAACGGGCAAGGAAATAACCTCGCACCTGCTTGAAACCGTAAAATCTAAAGATAATATCAGGCTTATTGAAAATTTTACAATGGTTGACCTGATTTGCAATGATAACACCTGCGGTGGCATTATAGGGCACGATGAAAGCGGGAACTACACAAGCATCAATGCCGATTACACCGTTCTTGCAACAGGCGGCATAGGTGGGCTTTTTAAACATTCAACTAACTTCCGCCATTTAACGGGTGATTCCTTAGCGCTGGCCCTGAAACATAATATAAAACTTAATCACATTGATTATATTCAAATTCACCCAACAACCCTTTACACCAAAAAAAGCGGCCGCTCATTTTTAATTTCTGAATCGGTTCGCGGTGAGGGTGCGGTTCTTTTAAATGCCAAGGGCGAGAGGTTTGTTAATGAGCTTTTACCAAGGGATGTTGTTACAGCGGCAATATATGAGCAGATGAAAAAGGAAGGCAGCGAGCACGTTTGGCTTTCATTTGCACCTATTCCTGAAGAGGAGATCAAAACCCATTTTCCCAATATTTATAAGCACTGTTTGGAAGAAGGGTATGATGTAACGCGTGAGCCTATTCCTGTTGTTCCGTCGCAACATTATTTTATGGGCGGGATTGATGTTAACCGTTATAGCAAAACATCAATGGAACGACTTTATGCGGTTGGCGAAACTGCCTGCAACGGCGTTCACGGCAGAAATCGATTAGCAAGCAATTCACTGCTTGAAAGCTTGGTGTTTGCAAAGCGTGCCGCAAGATACATATTGTTAAACTATAGCTCTGTTGATAAGCATTTTAGCGCAAAAGTGAATGCTGAAGATTATAAGAATTATCGGGAAGAGTATAAAGAATTAGTTTTAAAAGCAATCGAAAGGGAGAAGTTGAGCCATGAATAGTATTTCAATGAAGGTAAATGCAGATAATTTAATTTTAAGCGCACTCGCCGAAGATATTACCGGCGAGGATATAACAACAAACTCTGTTATGCCCGAATATCAGTTGGGTGAGGTTGAACTTATTTGCAAGGAAGACGGTGTTATTGCAGGCCTTGGTGTTTTCAAAAGGACATTTGAACTTCTTGATGATACAACCGAGGTAACCTTTACTTGCAATGATGGAGATAATGTTAAATGCGGCCAAAAGCTCGGTGTTGTTAGAGGCGATATTCGCGTTCTTCTATCGGGCGAGAGAACAGCACTTAACTATTTGCAAAGAATGAGCGGCATTGCAACCTATACAAGTAAAATTGTTGAGCTTTTAAAAGGCAGCAAAACAAAACTTTTAGACACACGAAAAACCACACCTAATATGAGAATTTTTGAAAAATATGCCGTTAAGGTTGGAGGTGGTTGTAACCACCGTTATAATTTAAGCGATGGCATTTTGCTTAAAGATAATCACATTGGCGCTGCAGGCAGCGTTAAAGATGCTGTAAAAAAAGCAAAGGAATATGCTCCTTTTGTTCGCAAAATTGAAATTGAGGTTGAAAACCTTGATATGCTGAAAGAAGCACTCGAGGCAGGGGCCGACATTATTATGCTTGATAATATGAGCGTTGAAGATATGAAAGAGGCTGTTAGGCTAACCGCAGGCAGGGCCGAAACCGAATGCAGTGGTAACGTAACAAAAGAAAATGTCGCAAAGCTTATAGATATTGGTGTTGATTATATTTCAAGCGGCGCGCTCACACATTCTTCGCCGATTTTAGATCTATCGCTTAAAAATCTTCACGCGGTATAAGGGGTGAAGTTATGAAAGCAGGCGAAAGAAGAACGGCTATAGTTAATCTGCTTTTATCAATTGATGAACCTGTTTCGGGAAGTGCGTTGGCTGAAAAATTTGGCGTGTCGAGGCAGATAATTGTTCAAGATATTTCGGTTTTAAAGGGTTCCGGGTATGAAATACTTTCAACCCACAATGGCTATGTTGTTCAGCAAACCCCGCTTAAAGAGAGGGTGTTTAAACTGTATCATACAACCGAACAAACCGAAGACGAATTAAACCTTATAGTTTCTTTTGGCGGCACTGTTGTTGATGTGTTTGTGTGGCATAAGGTTTACGGTAAGGTAAGCGCGAAATTGAATATCTTTTCTAAGCTCCATATTAATCAGTTTATCGAGGGTGTTAGAACAGGAAAATCGAGTGAGCTTATGAATATAACAGGCGGCTATCATTACCATACTGTTCGTGCTGATTCCGAAGAGGTTCTTGATAAAATTGAAACAGCCCTTAAAGATAGGGGATACATTGCCCCTGAAATATGAAACGATAAAAAAGTTGCAGGTAAGCACACTTTGTGTAAACCTGCAATTTTCTTATTTTAAGCCTTTTGTTGTGTTTCGTTTAACACGTTCCTTTTTAATTAAACAAATTAATCAATACACAAGTCGTATTCTACATAAACAGAGTTAATTTGTTAAGTTTCTGCCAGGCCACTTTGTTAGTGAAAGTGCGTGTTACGGCTGTTGTAATTTAAAAACAATTATGGTAATATGTAATTGATAATTAGATGAGATTTTGGAGGAGTTAAAATGAAAAAACTTGTATCGATCATTTTGGTTATGGTTTTAGCTTTTGCTATTATGCCGATGAGTGTGCTTTGCATAAATGCTAATGCCGAAGCCGAAGGGTATTATACCTACACTATTGAGGGTGGCGAGGCAACAATAACCGGGGTTGATAGTTTAATTAGTGGTGATGTAACCATCCCTTCAACCTTGGGAGGATACCCTGTAACAGGCATTGGTAATAGCGCTTTTTTTGAATGCACAGGGATTACAAGCATTATTATACCAAATGGTGTAAAAAGAATTGATGGTTGGGCGTTATATCGCTGCACAGGGCTTAGTAGTGTTAGCATACCAAACAGCGTTGAAACCATTGGCATTTCTTCGTTCTTGGGGTGCACAGATCTTACAAGCGTTAATATACCAAACGGTGTAAAAAAGATTGATAACGGTGCGTTCAGTGAATGTTCAGGCCTTACAAACTTAATAGTGCCTAACAGCGTTGAATCTATTGGCATTGGCGCATTTTTTGATTGCAGTAACCTTACAAGCGTGATATTACCAAATAGCGTATCACAGATAGGCAATGGCGCATTTGAAGGCTGTTATGATTTAACCATTTATGGAGCATCTGGCACTGCTGCTGAAGAATATGCTTTAGGTTACAATGTTAGATTTTCTGTTTTAAAAGATTATGATGGCAGTGCATCAAGTGTTGAGATAACCGAATCGGGAGTTTATGAAATTGTAAACACCGAAAGTTTAGCCGCAACCGTTGTTGATTCCGATGGTAATGCTGTTGAATATAATAGCTATGCAGGCGGTTGGCCGTTGGTTGCAGGAAATGAATACGCCGTTACTTTTGATAACTTTGATGAAAGTTATTCAAACTTTTGTTGGGGTATATCTAAAAAAAGTTGCGCTGTATTCCCTGATACTTATGAGGGCGGCTGGTATTACGATGCTGTTGTGTATTCTGCGGGCCGCGGAATTATTAAAGGATATGCCGATGGCACATTCGGCACGGCCGACGGTATTCAGCGCCAAGACTTTTTAGTAATGTTAGCAAGGTATGATAGTGTTAATCTTGATGATTACGCAAATATTCACGGCCAGTTCCCTGATGTTGGCGAAAATTCATATTATGAAGCGGCGGTTAACTGGGGTTATGAAAAAGGTATTGTAACCGGTTACCAAAATGGCTACTTTGGTGTTAGTGATTTAATTAACCGCGAGCAGATAGTTACCTTCCTTTATAGATATGCAAAGTATAAAGAACTAAATGTTAATGTTTCATATTCCGCGTCAGAGCCGATAGTTAACCAATATACCGATTTTATAAATGTAAGCGATTATGCGCAAAAACCCGTGCTTTGGGCGGTTAACAGGGGCGTTATAAGCGGCAAAAATTCAACAACCATTGCGCCACACGGAAACGCACAGCGCTGCGAAATTGCGCAGATTATGTATAACATTTATGAAAATGACATTTTTAACCCTGATAAAGTGTTTGAAGGTTCAGATAGTGATTTAGACAATATTCCCACAACACCGAGCACACCTTCTGACCCATCAAACCCTTATGGTTATATTAACGCCTGGGGAACTATTGAACAAATGGAAGCTGATATGGCGGCGTATGCACAAAGCATAGGAGTAACCTATGATTATTCTCTTAACCTAGATAATAGCTGTTGGATGAGTTCTTGGATTTGGTCGGACAGTTGTGAAACAGCAGAGGAATTCAAAAATGAAATAAAAGAATATGTAAACTATGAAGTTAATAGCTTCAATCCTAGACAAACAAGAGTACGAGTGGTGTTTTTCACTCATGATAATGTAAATAACGGTGATGCCGGAAGTTACGTTGAAAATGTAAAAGAAGAGCTTCGTGATGAACAAATTTATATTTATGTTTTGACAATGTGAAAATAACACATTAAAGAAAATATCCAAAAAGGTATACCTTGTTTTTGCACTGTAACTTCTTGCGCCGATGAGAATAATGTGTTAAAATGCTTTTAAGAATTGTTTAGAGGTGCTAATAATGGCAAAAGCAGAATTTTTAGAATGTGGCCAGATTGTTGGAACACACGGAATAAAGGGCGAGGTTAGAATCAACCCCTGGTGCGATTCACCAGATTTCCTTTTAGGGTTTAAAAAGCTATATTTCGGCGAGGGTGATAAAACCGCTTTGCACATAACTGCATCGCGTGTTCACGGCAGAATTGTTCTTGCCAAAATCAAAGGTGTGAACTCTATTGAAGAAGCCGAGGTTTTCAGGGGTAAAACATTGTATATTTCGCGCAAAGATGTTAAACTTGAGCCGGGCAGGCACTTTATTAGCGATTTGATCGGTTGCAAGGTGTTCGGTGAAGATGAAACCCCCTATGGTGAGCTAACCGATGTTTCAGAAACGGGAGCAAACGATGTGTGGCACATAACACGCGATGGTAAGGAATATCTTATCCCTGTTATACCCGATGTTGTTAAAAGCATTGATGTTGATAAAGAAGTTATTATTATTAACCCTTTAAAAGGAATTTTTGATGATGAAGATTAATATTATGACACTTTTTCCTGAGATGTGCGAGTCTGTGTTATCTGAAAGCATAATCGGCAGGGCAAGAAACAATAATATTGTTGAAATTATCTGCACCAATATTAGAGATTTTGCAGGTAACAAGCATAACAGGGTAGACGATGCGCCTTTTGGCGGCGGAATGGGAATGGTTATGCAGGCGGCGCCGATATACGACTGCTATATGTCGATTTGCGAAAAAAGCAAAAAGCGCCCGCATTTAATTTATTTAACCCCAAAAGGCAAAACCTTAACTCAAAGCAAGGTTCGCGAGCTTGCACAGTATGATGAGTTAGTTCTTCTTTGCGGTCATTACGAAGGCGTTGACGAGCGCGTTATTGAAGAAATTGTTGATGAAGAGATTTCGATTGGCGATTATGTTCTAACAGGCGGCGAACTACCTGCACTTGTGTTAACCGATTCAATTTGCAGAATGGTTGAAGGTGTTCTTTCTGATGAATCGTGTTATACCGACGAAAGCCATTTTAACGGCTTGCTTGAATACCCACAGTACACAAGGCCCAGAGTTTGGAGGGGTAGGGAAGTGCCCGAAATCTTGCTTTCGGGCGACCACGCTAAAATAAAAAAGTGGCGCGAAAAGCAGATGATAGAAACAACCAAGAAAAAACGCCCCGATATGTTAAAATAACTGCTAACACAATTAACAAAATTGCGAATTGTTGCCACCATAATTTTGGCATATTTACAAAAATTTAATAATCTTTCACAATATTATTAAATTTTGTTTGACTATTTTAAATCTTGTGTTATAATATTGAAGTAACCTTTAGAACAACAATTTTGTAAAATGTTATTGTAATAGTTATTGGTGAGGAGAATTTATTATGTATGTTAAGGATGTAGTTGTTCAAAACCAAGTTGGCTTGCATGCTCGCCCTGCAACCTTCTTTATCCAGAAGTCGAATGAGTTTAAATCTTCTATCTGGATCGAAAAAGAAGAACGCAGAGTTAATGCTAAAAGCTTATTAGGTGTTCTTTCGCTCGGTATCACTGTTGGCACAACAATTAGAATAATTGCTGATGGCCCGGATGAAAACGCAGCGGTAGACGGCCTTGTTAGCCTTGTTCAATCTGGCTTTTTAGAAGACTAATCTGTGTTGTTAACCGAAAGCCATCTTGTGCTTTGCTTGGTGGCTTTCGGTAAATAAGAATACTACATATCCGGGTGTGGCTCAGTTTGGTAGAGCGCTTGAATGGGGTTCAAGAGGCCGCAGGTTCGACTCCTGTCACTCGGACCAAAACCTAAGAACAAGTTTGTTCTTAGGTTTTATTTTTATATTTAAACAATATTATTTATGAGGTGAAGGTTTATGAGCGTTATTTCTCACCTTGAGCCAAAAGATGTGTTTTCGTATTTTGAGGAGATTTGTTCCATTCCGCACGGCTCGGGCAATATGCAAAAAATTTCTGAGTATTGTTGTCGTTTTGCCGAAAAATATGGCTTGGAGTATTTTAAAGATGAATTAAATAACGTAATTATTAAAAAGCCGGCGTCAACAGGGTATGAATCGCACGAAGCTGTGGTTTTGCAAGGGCATTTAGATATGGTGTGTGAAAAGGAAGCCGATTACCCTATTAATTTTGAAACCGACCCATTAGAGCTTGAACTGAATGGCGATTTCATCTCTGCTAAAGGAACAAGCCTTGGCGGAGATGACGGTGTGGCTGTTGCCATGATTTTGGCTATTCTGGCCGATAGCGGCGCTGTTCACCCTGCTATTGAAGCTGTTTTCACAACCGATGAAGAAACAGGAATGTACGGGGCAGAAGCGCTTGATGTTTCGCATCTTTCAGGTAAAACACTTATTAATATTGATTCTGAAAAGATGGGCGTTTTAACCGTTAGCTGTGCCGGTGGTGCCCGAACTGACTTATCTCTTACGCTTGAATGCGAGAAAATTGATGCGCCTTGCTATGAAATTGTGGTAGGCGGTTTGATTGGAGGGCATTCCGGCGTCGAAATCGATAAGGGTAGACTTAACGCCAACAAGATTTTAGGTGAATTTCTAAAAACGGTAGGGCAGGGCACAAAGATAATTTCAATCGAAGGCGGCAATAAAGATAATGTTATTCCATCTGTTTGCCGCTGCACTTTATCGGGAAATGCCGACTTTGTATCGTTAACCAAAAAATTCACCGAATTAAATAAAACCCTTACCGACCCGGGGTTATATATTAAAGTGATTGAAACCGAGCCGTGCGAGAGTGGCTTAACGATTGATAGCACCCAAAAGGTTGTTAATTTTATTAATGAACTACCATCAGGTGTTGTTAAAATGAGCGAAGATATAGATGGTTTGGTTCAAACCTCGCTTAATCTTGGTGTGTTAACACTAAACAGTACGTGCCTTAGAGCAACCTTTGCTGTTAGAAGCAGTGTTAAAAAAGAAAAGGATGAGATGATTTCTAAACTTAAAAGTATTGCTGAAAACTATGGTGGGGATTTTTCAAGCCACGGCGATTACCCTGCTTGGGAATACCGTAAAAAATCGCCCCTTCGTGATATAATGGCATCGACATACTGTGATATGTTTGGCGAACAGCCACAGGTTGTGGCAATTCACGCAGGGCTTGAGTGCGGTATGTTTGCTGAAAAGATGGGAAATTTTGATGCGGTGTCGATAGGACCTGACATGTACGACATTCATTCTGTAAACGAACGCCTATCGGTTTCTTCAACGCGCGCTATCTACGAGTATTTGAAAGAGGTGCTGAAGCGGTTATAAACCTGATATTACCAAAAACATCTGCAATATTAAACACACGCAGTTTTTGGTGATTTCTCTTGACGTGGGTTATGTTTTGTGGTAGAATTTTATATAACTTATATACAATTTGGCGTTTGTTGTTGCGCGATATTTTATGGAATTTGATGTTTTTTCCATATAAATTATATATAGGTAGTAAAAATGGTAGGAGTTATAAATTATGGCGAAATATATAACTAAGCGTTTGATTTTGGCTGTTATTACGATTTTCGTAGTTGCCACATTAACCTTCTTCCTGATGCACTCGGTTCCGGGTGGACCTTTCGTTGCTGAAAAGTCTATTAGCGCCGAAGCGCAGGCGGCACTTAACGAAAAATTCGGATTAGACAAGCCTTTAATGACTCAGTATAAAAATTACATGACAGGTCTGCTTAAGGGCGACCTTAGCATGAGTTTAAGGCAAAGGGGTTGGTCGGTTGCTGATATTATTGCAACTAAATTCCCGGTATCTGCCAAAATTGGTGGCCTTGCAGCGCTTGTTGCTTTGCTCATAGGCGTTCCGCTTGGCAGTGTTGCAGCCTTTAACAAAGGTAAATGGATTGATAATGTAATCTTGGTTTTCACAACCTGCGGTATTGCATTCCCAAGCTTTGTTATTTGCACACTTAGTATGTACCTGTTTGGCATACATTTGGGGTGGCTGCCAACGCTGGGGCTTTCAACGCCCGCACACTATGTTCTGCCCGTGTTTGCATTGGCGTTTTATCCAATGGCGTATATAACGCGACTTATGCGTTCCTCAATGCTTGATGTTATTGGGCAAGATTATATGAGAACTGCAAAAGCGAAGGGCTTATCACACAGTAAATGCCTGTTTAAGCACGCTCTTCGTAATGCTATTCTTCCCGTTATCACTTATGTAGGCCCGATGCTTGCATACACCCTTGTTGGTTCATTCGTTGTTGAAAAGGTTTTTGTTATTCCGGGGCTTGGTGGTCAGTTTGTTAGTTCTATTACTAACCGTGATTACACCGTTATTATGGGAACAACTATCTTCCTTGCAACATTGCTTATTGTGTTAAATGTGGTTGTTGACATTGTTTATAAATTAGTTGACCCACGCATCGAATTGAAATAAGGGGGTAATTAAAAATGAATCATAAAAATCCCCTTTCTTTTCACCTAAAGGCAGAGGATTTTCTTCCTGCAACTAATGAAGAAAAAGAGAATCTTGCTCAAATGCGCCCAAGCGTTAGTTTCTGGAAAGATGCTATGCGCAGAATTCGCAAAAACCGGATTGCAATGGTTTGCTTCTTTTTAATTCTTGTTGTTTTGTTGTTGGCCTTTGTTGTTCCGTCATTTTACCCATATAAATACGATCAGCAGATTAAAGGCGCAACCTATTTAGGACCTTTTGAGTATTCACAAGCTGAACAAGCTTTGATAGATTCCGGCGAAAAGGTGTTTCCGCATATTTTAGGCACCGATAACCTTGGCCGTGATTATGCTATTCGTGTTATGATGGGTGCCAGAGTTTCGCTTTTGGTTGGTATTGTTGCTTCAGCTATTATTTTGCTGATCGGCTCGATTTACGGTTCTGTTTCGGCGTTTTTTGGCGGCTGGGTAGACATTGTTATGATGCGAATTGTTGATATTATCTACACAATTCCTGATATTCTTTTAATCGTTTTATTATCCTTCTCGCTAAAAGGGCCAATGGATAAATTGGCTGCAACCCCGGGCTTTAAATGGATTGAGGTTGTGGGCGTAAATCTAATCAGTATTTTCGTAGTGTTTGCGTTGCTTTACTGGGTTGGTATGGCAAGAATTGTTCGAAGCCAAGTATTAATGCTTAAAAACAGCGAATATGTTACTGCTGCACGCGCACTTGGTGCAAAAAGCTCGCGTATTATCCGCAAGCATTTGCTTACCAACTGCATTGGCACGCTTATTGTTACAACAACACTTCAAATTCCTTCTTCAATTTTCACCGAAAGCTTTTTAAGCTTTTTAGGCCTCGGTGTTGCTATCCCGATGCCGTCGCTGGGCTCACTTGCGAGTGACGGGCTTAACGGTCTTTCATCGCATCCGCATCTGCTTATTGCACCAGCGTTGCTTATAAGCATAATTATATTAAGCTTTAACCTGTTCGGCGATGGACTTCGCGATGCCTTCGATCCGAAAATGAAGAACTAAGAAAGGAGCCTGTTAGGATGGGCGAAACAATTAAAGAGCCTGTAAATGTTCATAACCCTGAATATCTTGTTGATATTCAGCATGAACGGCTTTCGTTTTTCACCCCTGCGGGTGAAGTTAAAGCATTAAACGACGTTTCTTTATATGTTAAAGAGGGCGAAGTTCTCGGTATAGTTGGTGAATCGGGCAGTGGCAAATCGGTTACTTCATATTCGATTATGGGCCTTACTGCTTACCCGGGCCGCCTTGTGGGTGGCGACATTTGGTTCAATGGCCATCATATCAATGAAATGTCTGAAAAAGAAATGCAAAAAATCAGGGGTAACGAGGTTTCGATGATCTTCCAAGACCCGATGACAAGCCTTAACCCTGTTTATACTATAGGTAACCAGATTCGTGAAGTTATTATGCTTCACACTAATAAAACCAAAAAGCAGGCGCAAGAGCGCGCGCTTGAGCTTTTACGCCTTGTTGGTATAAACGAACCCGAAAAGCGCCTTAAGCAATATCCTCACGAGCTTTCGGGTGGTATGCGCCAACGCATTATGATTGCTATAGCTCTTGCGTGCGAACCAAAACTTTTAATTGCCGACGAGCCTACAACTGCGCTTGATGTTACAATCCAATCGCAGATTCTCGAGCTTATGCTCGACCTTAAAAAGAAACTCGGCATGGCTATTATGATTATCACACACGACCTTGGTGTTGTTGCAGGAATTTGTGATAGAATTGCGGTTATGTACGCCGGAAAGATTGTTGAATGCGGAACAACCGATGAAATATTCTATAACCCCTCGCATGAATATACAAAAGGGCTTTTGCAAAGTATTCCAAAGCTAAATGATAAAGAGCATACAAGGCTTGTTCCGATCGAAGGGTCACCTGTTGATATGCTTAACCCGCCAAAGGGTTGCCCGTTTGCACCGCGTTGTAATTCTTGTATGAAGGTGTGTATCGATAATATGCCTGAATACACCAATTTAACCGATACCCATTACAGCAGCTGCTGGTTACTTGACAAGAAAAAATTTGAAGCACAGCAGGAGGAAGATTTGTAATGGCTGATAAAAAACTATTAGAAGTTGAGCATTTAAAACAATATTTCCCTGTGTCGGGCGGCGGCTTTGGTGGCAAAAAGGTTGTTAAAGCGGTTGATGATGTTTCGTTTTTTATTAATAAGGGCGAAACCTTAGGCCTTGTTGGCGAATCAGGTTGCGGAAAAACAACCACAGGCCGTTCAATTCTACGTTTATATGAGCCAACTGCCGGTAAAATAATTTACGATGGTGTTGATATAACCCATGTTAATATGGCACCTTATCGCCGCAAAATGCAGATGGTTTTCCAAGACCCATACGCAAGCCTTGACCCTCGCATGACGGTAGGAGATATTGTTGGTGAAGCTATAGACATTCACAAGTTAGCATCAAGCAAGGCCGAAAGGCGCGATAAAATCATCGAGCTTTTAGGTGTTGTTGGCCTTAACTCTGAGCACGCTAACAGATATCCGCACGAGTTTTCGGGTGGTCAGCGCCAGCGAGTTGGTATTGCAAGAGCTTTGGCGGTAGATCCTGAATTTATTGTTTGTGATGAACCGATTTCAGCGCTTGATGTTTCAATTCAGGCGCAGGTTGTTAATATGTTTGAAGACTTGCAGGCTAAAATGGGGCTAACATATTTGTTTATCACCCATAATTTAAGCGTTGTTAAGCATATTTCCAACCGAATAGGTGTTATGTACCTTGGTAAAATGGTGGAACTTGGCGACAGTGCCGAAATCACTTTCCACAGCCTTCACCCGTACACAAAAAGCTTGGTTTCGGCTATTCCTGTTGCCGATCCAATTACGAACCGATCTACCAAGCGCATTGTTCTTGAGGGTGACGTTCCAAGCCCTGTTTCACCTCCTTCGGGTTGCCATTTCCGCACACGCTGCCCCTATGCACAAGAGTGCTGTGCTGAGGTTGACCCTGAGCTTAAAGAGGTTTCACCGGGGCATTATGTTGCTTGCCACTTTGTTGATAAAATCAACTAATTAGCTTTTGGTTTTTATATATCTTGTTTAAAAGATATATATTAATAAAAATTTTAAAGGAGAGTACAATATGAAATTCAGCAAAATCCTTGCGTTGGTTATGGCTGTATTGATGGTTTGCACTGTTTTCGCAGGTTGCGGCTCAAAAGGCAGTGATGAAAAAATTCTCACCATTCAAATCGGCCCCAACCCCGAAACAATCGACCCTGCGCTTAACAGCTCTATCGACGGCGCAAATATGATTTTATTTGCTTATGACTGCTTGCTTAACATTGACGAAGATAACAATGTTGTAGCCGGCGCTGCCGAAGAATGGGATGTTTCTGATGACGGTCTTGTATGGACCTTCAAACTCCGTGATGACCTTAAATGGTCTGATGGTTCTGCCCTTACAGCAGAAGACTTTGTTTATAGCTGGAAGAGAGTAGCAGACCCAAAAACTGCAGCACCCTATGGTGAAACAGTTCTTGGCATGGTTGACGGTTTCGATAAAGCTGCAGCCGGCGATGTTGATGCACTCAATGTTGTAGCGAAGGACGAAACAACTTTTGTTGTAACACTTTCATACCCCTGCTCATATTTTGATAAACTTGCTGCATTTGCTACATTAAGCCCTGTTAACAAGGCTACAATTGAAGAAAACGGCGATTCTTGGGCAGTTAAACCTGAAACTTATGTATGTAACGGCGCTTTCTACATTAAAGAATGGGTATCGGGTTCATACATCCTTTTTGCGAAGAACGAAAACTACCGCGATAAAGATCGCGTTAAGCTCGATGGCATTAAATGCCTCCTTATTGAAGATGCAAATGCTGCATACGCTGCTTATCAAAACGGCGAAGCTGATATGATTAAAGACGTTCCTACAGGCGAAATCGCTACACTTCGTGAGAATCCTGAATTCCACATTGATCCTATAATGGGAACCTACTACATTTCACTTAACGATACACTTGATCAGTTCTCTGATCCTAAGGTTCGTACTGCGCTTTCACTCGCTATTGATAGAAAGTATGTCGCTGAAACAATCATGGACGGTGTTTACACCGCAGCTGGTAACTACATTGGCACCGGTATTACCGATTGGGACGGCTCAAGCTTTATGGATAACGCTAATGGCGGTAAGCCTTATATCGACGTTAACGACCATGAAGGCAACGTTGAAAAGGCTAAGAAGCTTCTTGCAGAAGCAGGCTACCCGAACGGTGAAGGCTTCCCGAGCATCACATATTCAACTAATGATTCAGGTTACCACAAGGCTTTAGCACAGTATTTGCAAGAGGCTTGGAAGGTTCTTGGAATTGATACCAAGGTTGAGATTGTTGAATGGGCTTCCTTCACACCTATGCGCCGTGCAGGCGATTATGAAGCATGCCGTAACGGTTGGGTTTACGACTACGACGATCCGTCAAACATGCTTGACCTTATGATCTCAACAAACGGCAATAACGACGGTAAGTATAACAACCCTGAATATGATGCATTAATGCAAAAGGCCGCTGAAGAAACAGATGCTAAAACCCGTTATGATTATCTCCACCAGGCAGAAGACCTTATGATGGCAGATATGTCTTGCATACCTGTTGCATATTATAACGACTTCTACCTCCAGAGCGACAAGATCACCGGTGCATGGCATTCACCCTATGGCTTCTGGTACTTTATGTATGCAGATATAGCTGAATAAGTTTAATAATTATATTAATTAACAAAATCGTCTCCACAATATGTGGAGACGGTTTTTTACAGCAATTGAAAATTTAGTTTGCTGTGACATCTGATGAATACGTTCCTATTATTAAAGTGTAATTTTCACCTGAAATGATTTCAGGGCTGCTGAAAATGAATGTCTGAAAGGGGAGAGCAGGCTTGTAAGTGAGAATAGTTTTGCTGCCTTTATTAACTATAATTTCTGTTTCTGCATCTTGATTACCAATTCCAATCGCAAGAACGCCCTGCTTTGAATCGCTAAAACTTTGAGCCATATTGTATGCACCCGTTCCGATGAATGTGCCTCCCGAAATTGTTCCTGAAGTGTCGTAATCAAGTGTTGCAGTGTCGCCCTGAATTGGGCCAACTATTGTTACATTACCGCCTGTAATTTCTATTGAGCCGTTAGCGTCCATTCCGTCACCCGAAGAATTAATGTATAAATCTCCGCCTGTAATTTTAATGCTACCATTTGAGTTTTGCGTCATTTCTCTGCCAAAACCGCCGCCAGGTGCTCCGCGCCCTCCGGGTTTATCTTGCTGCCCGAACATACCATCGCGCCCGCCGGTAGTTCCGCTTGAATCAGTGCCGCCTGCAGCGTTGATGCCATCATCGGCAGCAGTCAGCTTAATGTTACCGCCGCCAACTTCAATATTAAGCGCTTCTAAACCTTCGTAGCATTCGGCGATGTTTACAGTGCCGTTTAATAATGTTAGTTTTTCCTTGGCGTGAATAGCGTCATCGCCTGAATTTATTTCATAATTGCCGCCCTTGATTGTTAAATTAACATTTGAATGAATGGCATCATCAGCTGAATTTAACTTAAAAGAACCGCTCGAAATCAACATATCGCTTCCCGATTTTATTGCCTTCATACTTGTAGAATTTTTAGTGGCTTCGGTAGATGTGTCGGGGTACATTGGATTAATTTGTCCTCTGCCACCCATAAAACCGCCCCAGTTTTCTGATGCTTCTTTGGTGGCGTTTTCGCTGCCTCCGCCGCTAAGTATATTAAAATCTCCGCTATTAATTTGCACATACGATCCGGCATCAATTCCGTCACCCTCGGCTTGAATGCCGAAACTTCCGCTTGAAATATAAACAAATCCCAAGGAAGTGTCTTCTGTATTTTCGGCATGAAGCCCGTCTTTTCCGGCATTAACGTTAAAAGACGCGGAAGTTACCTTAACGCTGTCGTTAGCATCAATTGCGTGGCCTGCTGAATTAATAGTGTATGACCCACCGGTGAAAACAAGGTCGTCTTTGCAGCAGATTGCGTGTGCGGCAGGGGAGTTAACAGTTAATTGCCCAAAACCATTAAAGGTTAAATCTTGCTTTGAAAAAACTGTGGCATCAATGTTAGTTTCCCCGGTTGCTTCAAATACCCCGCCATTTGAAAGAGTGTTTTGTGTGCCTTCGGCTAATGTTATAAACACCTTATCGGCTGAAGCAACATAAATTGCTGCCGTGGTTGAGCTGCTTATTTCGGCGCCGTTTAGGATAATTTGTGGCTTGGCGGTATCTTTTGCTTTAACGATTATCATTCCGTCATCTAAACTACCTGTAATTATGTGCTTGGCGTTTTCGGTTATTGTTATCATAGAACCATTGATTTCAACGCTGTTAGAATCCGCGGTTGCCGATGTTCCGTTAAGCTCAATTTTAATGCATTTGTCGGTATTATATTCCGGATTGCAATCGCGTTCGGTAAACATATCAGCATCAGTTTTAGAAAAATCAATACTTGATGTTTTAGCAGAATTGCTATCCTCGCTTTGCGCCTTTTTACTATCACAGCTTTGCTTTTTACACCCCGTAAAACCAAAAAGACTAATAATAAGAATTAATAAGAAAATAAAGGTTTTTCTCATGTGTTTCACCGCCTGTTTCACCATATTTTTAACATAAAAACTACTTAATTATATAACGTAGAATGTTTTTTAAATAATAAGATTTTGTAAAGTTTTTGTTATTAATTATTTAAGAGTGGTTTTTATTGCTTTAAAGGTATTAAAACTTAATAATTGTTTGTGCAAAAGATTTTGTTTCTATATTTCTTTTACAATATTGTAATAACTTATTGTCGAAAATTGTGATATAATAATTTGTATGATGAAAAAAGCGGAGGTGGTCTTATGTGGCGAATGAATTATAGTATAATTAAAAGCATGTGGCGATTGCCAAAGCTTCTTAAAACCTTGCACCGTATGACCGACCGCCATGATATATACTCTGAACAAGAGATATATGATTACGCGCGTTATATTGTTAATTTAATGAAAAGAAGCGGACATATAAAAACTAAATGTTTTGGAACCGAAAATCTGCCTAAAGATGGTGGTTACGTTTTATACCCTAATCATCAAGGTAAATATGATGTTTATAGCATTGTTGATGTGCATGAAAAGCCTGTTACGGTTGTTATGGACAGAGAAATGTCTTATTTTGTTTTGGTTAGTGAGATTATTGATGCGCTAAGGGCTAAACGCATGGATATTAACAGTGGTCGCCATGCTCTAATAATTATGAATCAAGTTGCTGAAGAAGTTGCTCAAGGCCGCCGCTATATAATATTCCCTGAAGGCGGATATGATAACAAAAAACGCCATACCATGTGGGATTTCAAGCCCGGGTGTTTTAAAGCGGCCATAAAGGCAGGTGCACCAATTGTGCCTGTAGCACTTGTGAACTCTTATAAGGTTTATAATAGTTGGAGCATTTTACCTGCCAAAACTCAGGTTCACTATCTTGAACCTTTGTATCCTGAAGACTATAAAGATATGAGCACCCGGCAAATATCAGAAGTTGTAAAGTCAAGAATTGAAGATAAACTTAATGAGCTGGGTTATGGTAAATAATTGTTTTATGAGTAAAAAGAAGAAGGATGTAGCCTTCTTCTTTTTGTTTGTGTTAGTTTTTATAATGATTAATATTGAAAAGGAACATATAAAAAAGAACCACAACTACACTAATTATTAGTTGTGGTTCTCGTTTGGTGCGAATGTTTATAGCGGATTTAGAAGCTGTCAATGTACTCCTCTAAATCCTGGCTTTTAGGATAGAAGCTTCTAAATCTGTCAATAATTTCCTTATCATCGCTAAAAATAAGTGTTAAAGTACTATCCCAAGGTGCAATTTCTATCTTTGATAATGGGTGTTGCATTGTTAAAGGCTTTTCCCAAAACCCTCTATATCCGTCTGCATAAGGTAACTCGTGTTTCAAAACTTCTGAAAAATCAACTGACTTATCGAAAGCGGACAAAACCGCCCAAATCCATTGAAACTCCTCTTTTATTACAAGGTTAGTAAGTTCCTCGCCACTGATCCAACAATACTCTTTACGGAGCATTTCTTCCGTTTTTGGATTGTTACAATAGCAAACGCAATCAGTAATTAACCAATTATAATCTTTTTGCTTGTTATTGATAGCATCAAATACTTTTTTTAGGTTGGTATAGTATTTTTCACCTTTTTCGTTTATAGCGCCGTAAACCATGATAACACCTCCAACGTAATAGTATTATATCACAAAATATGTATTGGTTCAATGGGTTTGGATTGGTCATAAGTTTTGCGAGCATCGGATTTTGACACCAAATCCAAACAAGCCGAAAAAGAAGAAATCGAGTGTTCATAACTCGAATCAGTTATGAACACTCGATATGGTGCGGGTGACAGGACTTGAACCTGCACGTCGGAGACACTAGATCCTAAGTCTAGCGCGTCTGCCAATTCCGCCACACCCGCATATTTATTAAATTTATAATTTAATCAAATAAAATTAAAACTAAAAGCTGTGCAGCCGCGCTGCGCGCAATTCTTGCGGTGCCCGACGACTCGGCGACTGCCGTGCCTCGCTTGTCGACCGCGGCGCCATTTCGCTTTCCCGTTATCGCCGTTTAGGCGCGGTCAAGCTAAATGCTGCCAATTCCGCCACACCCACGTGTTTATATAAACTTTTCACACTGACTATCATATCACATTTGTTTCAAAATGTCAAATTAATATTTTAATAATTAAATTAATTTAAAAAATTCGACAATTATTTAACAATTATGATTTTTGCTCTTGTGTTTTTGGGTATTTGAGTTTATAATTAACGAGTATTCTTATGTTAGGAAAGGGGAATAAACATGAATTATTCAGCAGAAGTACAGCATATGTGTCCTCTTGCTAAGGGCGCATATCACGGGCCTGCTCCAATCCCGCAGGAGGGCAAATGGACTCAGGCTATGGAGATTAAAGACATTTCCGGCCTTACACACGGTATCGGCTGGTGCGCACCGCAGCAGGGTGCCTGCAAATTAACCCTTAATGTTAAAGAGGGTATAATTGAAGAGGCATTGGTTGAAACAATCGGCTGCTCGGGTATGACTCACTCGGCTGCTATGGCTTCAGAAATCCTTATCGGCAAAACTCTTCTTGAAGCACTCAACACCGACTTGGTTTGCGATGCTATCAACACCGCTATGAGGGAACTCTTCCTTCAGATTGTTTATGGCCGTACACAAACTGCTTTCTCAGAAGGCGGACTTCCTGTTGGCGCAGGACTTGAAGACCTTGGTAAGGGCCTTCGTTCACAAACAGGTACTACATACGCAACAAAGGCTAAGGGCCCTCGTTACCTCGAACTTGCTGAAGGTTACATTACTCAGGTTGCTGTTGATGAAAACAACGAAATCACCGGTTACAAGTTTGTACACCTTGGCAAAATGATGGAAATGATAAAAGGCGGCATGAGCGCTGATGAAGCTCTTGCAAAAGCTAGCGGACAATATGGCCGCGTTGACGATGCAGCTAAACTTATCGATCCAAGAAAAGAATAATAGGGGGAGGGAATAACAATGGCATTATTTGAAAGTTACGAAAGAAGAATCGACCAAATAAATGCTGAGCTTGCTAAGCACGGCATTGCTTCAATTGAAGAAGCTAAAGAAATTTGTGATAAATACGGCGTTGATGCTTACGGTTTAACCAAAAGCATTCAACCAATTTGCTTTGAAAACGCCGCTTGGGCTTACACAGTAGGTGCTGCTATTGCACTTAAAGATGGCGTTAAAAACGCTGCTGAAGCTGCTGAAAAGATCGGCCTTGGCTTACAGTCATTCTGTATCCCAGGTTCAGTTGCCGACGACCGTAAGGTTGGTATTGGCCACGGTAACCTCGGCGCAATGCTTCTCCGCGATGAAACAAAATGTTTCGCATTCCTCGCAGGTCACGAATCGTTTGCTGCTGCTGAAGGCGCTATCGGCCTTGCAAGAAGCGCTAACAAAGCTCGTAAGGAAGACCTTCGCGTTATCTTGAACGGCTTGGGCAAAGACGCTGCTAAGATCATTTCAAGAATTAACGGCTTTACTTATGTTCAAACAAAGTTTGACTACTACACAGGTAAGCTCGAAATCGTTGAAGAAATCGCTTACTCAAACGGCGAACGTGCAAAGGTTCGTTGCTACGGTGCCGACGATGTTCGTGAAGGTGTTGCAGTTATGCACCACGAAGGAGTTGACGTTTCTATCACAGGTAACTCAACCAACCCCACAAGATTCCAGCACCCGGTTGCAGGCACCTATAAGAAAGAATGCATCGAACAGGGCAAGAAATACTTCTCTGTTGC
Organism: Acutalibacteraceae bacterium; assembly: GCA_045576295.1. Classification (GTDB taxonomy): domain Bacteria; phylum Bacillota; class Clostridia; order Oscillospirales; family Acutalibacteraceae; genus CAVALG01. The sequence continues at coordinate 32,856 of JAZNGF010000058.1, forward strand.
ATCGGGCGGCGGCACAGGCCGTACACTTCACCCCGATAACATGGCTGCAGGCCCTGCTTCTTACGGTATGACCGATACTATGGGACGTATGCACTCTGACGCTCAGTTTGCTGGTTCTTCATCAGTTCCTGCTCACGTAGAAATGATGGGCCTTATCGGTATGGGTAACAACCCCATGGTTGGCGCTACCGTTGCAGTTGCAGTTGCAGTTGAAGAGGCTTTAAAGAACGCGTAAATTATAAGGGTTTATAAGGCTCTTTATAATTTTACAAATTCCTCATTCGATAAAATCGAGTAAATAACAGTTGGACACATCATTTTAGGGTTTTGCCCTATGATGTGTCCAATTTTTTGTGTATTATATAAACTTAGCTTGCTGCTTTTATCAATGCTTTATTGTGCTATATCTCAACTATCAAGTAAATATTTGAATGTTTTGAATTTATAGGTATTAGGTGAAATTGTTTTGTTTGCTTCTGTCTTGGTTTTTTTGCTTTCAGAGTAAAAGCTGGCAATAGCGTAATAGTTGTTTATAACATTCGGGTTGTTTCATCAGCTTATATACTTAGCTTTACTCTTTGAGCTTCTTTTCAGTAGTTGAAATATAAACAACGCTTGCTACAAAATCACCCAACTAATAACATGCTTCTATAATTAGGGCAAGGAAACACATGGTGTTTTTTACTGAAAATACTAATCAGTTCTATTGCCTATTAGATTTATAACTTAACTGTATATTGTGTTTTAGCTGCTGCTTTTAAGCGAAATTGTCTAAATTTGGCTTGTTCGTGCAGTAATCAAAAGAGCAAAATGCACTTGACAAAATATTGGTATTTATATATAATTAATTTTGTAAAATTAGTTGAAGTTTGCGTTGCAAAAGAAAGGAATAAAATGATGAAAAAAATTATTAGTTTTGTGTTATCATTTTGCATTGTGTTCAGCCTTTTTGCAGGCGTTCAATTTAACGTCTCAGCCGCTGAAAAGGAAGGGGATTACACCTATATTGTCGAAGATGGCGAGGCTACAATAACATATGTTGATACTTCTATCAGCGGTGATATTACAGTTCCGGCGGTATTAGGTGATGCTCCTGTAACCAGTTTAGGTGATACAGCGTTTGCAGCGTGTACAAACCTAACCGGTGTTACCATCCCTGACAGTGTAACAACTGTTGGTATTTCTGTGTTTAACGGATGCTCAAACCTTGAAAGTGTTGTTATTCCTGAAAGTATAACTGAAGTTGCATACGCAATGTTCCATAATTGCACAAGCCTAAAAAGTGTTGATCTCCCCAAAAGTGTAAAAAGCATAGGTGATCATGCATTTAGCGGCTGTGTGAATCTTGAAAGTGCTGTTATTCGTGATGGTGTAACAAGTATTGGTAACAACGCTTTTAGTGGATGTACAAATATTACCAATGTAAGCTTACCGTATAGTGTTAAAAACTTAGGTAATGCTGTTTTCTCTGGCTGTACCAGCCTTGAAAGTGTTACTATCCCTGACAGTGTTAAAGGGAATATTGGCGCTAATTTATTTAACGGATGCGTAAATCTTACCAGCGTTAATATACCATACAGTGTTGCAGGTATTGGTGAATACGCATTCAATGGTTGTGCTTCACTTGAAAGTGTGAATATCCCAAATAGTGTTACTGCTATTGATAACTATGCTTTTAAAGGTTGTTATAGTTTAAAAAATATTACCATACCTGATAGTGTAACTTCAGTTGGATTTGCCGTGTTAGAGGGTTGTGTTGCTCTTGAACAAATTACAGTGCCATTTGTTGGCGCTGAAAACAACGCTACTGAAAACACTCATTTTGGATTTTTGTTTGGTGGCAGCAGTTTTGAACAGAATAACAGTGTTGTTCCAAGCACTTTAGAAACTGTTGTTATAACAAGTGGTCCTGCTATACCTGAAAATGCTTTTAATGGATGTATTAATATTAAAAAAGTTATAATTGGCGACGGTGTAAATAGCATTGGAAATAACGCTTTTGCTGGTTGCAGCGGGATTGCTAATATTGCTATCCCCGGCAGTTTGAAAACAATTGGTGATTCTGCTTTTTACGGTTGCACAAGCCTTACCGATGTAACTATTACCAAGGGTGTAACCAGCATTGGAAACAACGCTTTTGAGGGTTGCACCAGTCTTGCAAATGTAACTATTTCTGATAGTGTAACCAGCATTGGGGCTGATGCTTTTGCTAACACCGCTTATTATAAAAATAATGCTAACTGGGAAAATGGCGTTCTTTATTTAGGCAAACATTTAATAAAGGCTAAAACTTCTTTATCGGGTGAGTATGAAGTTAAAGATGGAACATTAGTAATCGTAGGTGATGCCTTTAATAAATGCAACAATCTTACTGAAATAACTATACCTAAAAGTGTTACTAGCATAGGTGCAGGTGCATTTAGTGATTGTGGTAAACTTGATAAAGTAAATATTTCTGATATAGCCGCTTGGTGCACTATTGATTTTGGTGGCTTGAATTCAAATCCGCTTGAGTGTGCTAAAAAATTATACATAGACGGCAAACTTGTTGAGAATATAGTTGTCCCAAATGGTGTTACTCGTATTTCTGCTTATGCATTTAAAGATTGCGCTGGTTTAAAAAACATTACTATCCCTAACAGTGTAACAAATATTGGTGCTTCTGCATTTGAAAACTGCACTTTATTAGAGAAGATTGTTTTACCTAACGGCATAGCAAAAATCGAAGCTTCTACATTCAAAGGTTGTGCCGGTTTAACATCGGTAACCATCCCTGAAGGTGTAACAAGCATTGAAAACAACGCATTTGAAGGTTGCGCTAAACTTGAAAATGTTGTTATTCCAAACAGTGTAACAACTATTGGTGAATATGCATTTAAAGGTTGTGCTGGCTTAACATCTATAACCATTCCTGATGGTGTAACAAGCATTGGTGTTGGCGCGTTTGAAGATTGTAGTGCTGCTACAAAAATCACCTTACCTTTTGTTGGCGCGGAAGATAACGCAGAAGAAAATACACATTTTGGATATATTTTCGGTGCCGCAGGTTTTGAAGATAACAATGCTTATATACCTGCAACTTTAAAGAATGTTGTTTTAACAAAGTTAACAGTAATACCTGAAAACGCATTTAATGGCTGTGCCGGCCTTGAAGGTGTTACAATTCCTAACACTGTAACTGAAATTAAACCTTCAGCATTTAAAGATTGCGCCGGTTTAAAAAATGTAACTATTCCTGATAGTGTAACAACTATTGGTGCATCTGCATTTGAAAACTGCACTTTATTAGAAAAGGTAGCTTTACCTAAAGGCGTAACAAAAATCGAAGATTCAACATTTAAAGGTTGTGCCGGTTTAACATCAGTAACCATCCCTGAAGGCGTAACAAGTATTGGTAAAAATGCGTTTGAAGGTTGTGTTAAACTTGCAACTATCGTTATTCCAAATAGTGTAACAACTATTAGTGAATATGCATTTAAAGATTGTGCCGGATTAAAAGACATAACCGTTCCTGATAACGTTACAAGTATTGGTGTTGGAGCGTTTGAAGGCTGTAATGCTGCTGCAAAAATCACTTTACCTTTTGTTGGCGCGGCCGACAACGGAACCGAAAACACACATTTTGGGTATATTTTCGGTGCCGAAAGTTTTGAAGGTAACAATGCTTCTGTTCCTGCAACTTTAAAGGATGTTGTTTTAACAAAGTCAACAGTAATACCTGAAAATGCATTTAATGGTTGTAGCGGTATTGATAGCATAACCCTTCCTGACAGTGTAACTTCTGTAGGCAATAATGCTTTTGATGGAACCGGTTATTATGAAAACAAGGAAAATTGGAAAGACAATGCTTTATATGTAGGTAAGCACTTAATAAAAGTAAGCAATGAAATTGTTGGTGAATACACTGTTAAATCAGGAACATTAACAATCGCAGCCGATGCTTTCAACGGTTGTTCAAAACTTACCAAAGTAATTATCCCCGAGGGTGTAACAAGCATTGGAAATAATGCATTCAAAGATTCCGTTAATCTTGAAAGTGTTGTTATTCCCAAAAGTGTTACTGATATTGGAACCGGTGTGCTTGAAGGATGTACAAGCGTTAAAGAAATCACTTTGCCATTTATTGGTGCAACAAGTAATGATACTGAAAACACACAATTTGGGTATATTTTCGGTGCAAGTAAATATAGTGAGAACAAAGATTTTGTTCCCAATTCTCTAAAGTCGGTAAGCTTAACAAACTGTACCACAATAGCCGAAAATGCTTTCTACGGTTGCAGTGAAATTAAAAATATTTCGATTCCCGATAGTGTAACAAGCATTGGTTATAATGCATTTGATGACACTGCTTATTATAAAAATGCTGAAAATTGGGAAAAGGATGTTTTATATGTATCAAATCATTTGATTAAGGCAAAAACATCCATATCAGGTGCTTACACCGTTAAGGCAGGAACGGTTTCTATTACAAGCCATGCTTTCAGAGGTTGTAGCGATTTAACACAAGTTGAAATTCCTAATAGTGTTGTAAGCATTGGATATGAGGCATTTAGGGGTTGTACAGCTCTTGAAAAAATGGTTGTACCTTTCGTTGGTTCTAAGAGCAACGGTGCTGATAATACCCATTTTGGTTATATCTTCGGTGCTGATTCAGCTGAAGGAACTGAAGAAAATGAATTTTTAGATGGAAACGACAGCCATGTTCCTCCTTCATTAAGAACTGTAGTTATCACCGGCGGTAAAATCGACTATAATGCATTTAAGAAATGTAAAAATATCAAAGAAATTGTTATAGCAGGAAATGTTAGCGAAATTGGCCACTATGCATTCAGCGATTGTTCTTCACTTGAAAGTCTTTTTATTCCAAAATGTGTTGAAACACTTGGCCTTGTTCCGTTTAACAATTGCGATTTAGTTACCGTTTATTCTCCTGCAAACTCTGCGGCTGAAAGTGAAGCAAAATATTATAATGTGAAACATAGCGTTAGATGTATCTATATGGATAGCTTTGGTGTAATCTATGGTGATACAATTAATAAAGCATACCCTGATACAGCTTCAAACGCTTGGTATAGCGAAGCAGTAACCTATGTAGTGGCTAGTGGAATTATGTCGGGTTATGCTAATGGATACTTTGGCACTGCTGATGGTATTCAGCGCCAGGACTTCCTTGTTATGTTAGCAAGATTTGATGGTGTAAACCTTGATGAATACTCTAATAACCATGGCCAATTCTCTGATGTTGCTGTTAACAGTTATTATGAGGCAGCTGTTGCTTGGGGTTATAAAAACGGAATTGTTAACGGTTATGAAAACGGCAAATTCGGTGTTGGCGATATGATTAACCGTGAGCAGATCGTTACCTTCCTCTACCGCTATGCAAAATATAAAGAACTTAACACTGATGTTGGAGCAGCATCAGCACAAGCAATTAAAGCTAAATATGCTGATTATAAAAACGTTACGAGCTATGCACAAGATGCTGTTCTTTGGGCAATAGACAGGGGCGTTATAAGCGGCAAAAATGGTAGCCAAATTGCTCCTTTTGCAGGCGCACAACGTTGTGAAGTTGCTCAGATTATGTATAACATTAATAAAAACAACATTTTTTAATTAGTGTGGGCTTTCTATACTGTGTGTATTAATTCAAGGGTGCAGGATTCTCTTGCACCCTTTACTCTTTTAGAAAAACATAACTCATATACTGATTCTATAATTTTTTGTTGCATCGTTTATATAAGTGTAGTATAATTAATATACAATTTTATTTGTTCAACAAATTTAAAGGAGTGGCACAAATGAAGAAGTTTTTCTCTCTAACTTTATCTGTTATTTTGCTACTTGGTTTGTTTTCTTTTGGTTTAAGCGCAAATGCGGGTACAATTTTATATGGCGATGCTAATGGAGATGGTTTAGTTATGGTTAGTGATGCTGTTAAGGTTTCAAAATATAGTGTTAATGCAACCACACTTACAGATTCGCAGTTTATCGCTGCTGATACTAATGATGATGGCAAGGTTAATGTTGGTGATGCCGTTCTTATTGCAAGGTTCTCGGCCGGTCTTATTGATAAGTTCCCGGCTGATAAAATCAGCGGACCAACAATTTTTCCGCCAATAGAGTTTTAAAGTTTCTTAAAGCACCTTTTTTCAGTTTAACTGTTTAAAGGTGCTTATTTGTTAGAAATAATTTGCAAATAGTTCTTTAAATTTAGATGGTTGTTTGTTATAATAAAATTGTTTTATAAATGACAGAATGGAGATAAATATGAACTTTCACGAAATTGCTGTAAAGGTGCCGTGCGAACAATGTGAAACAGCTTCGGCTATTGCAAATATGGTTGTCCCATACGGGATATATGTTGAAGATTATTCAGATTTAGAACAGGGTGCAGAAGAAATCGCTCACATTAATTTAATCGATGAAGAGCTTTTGAAGAAAGATAGGAACACCTGCATTATTCACGTTTACATAACCGAAGAAGAAAACGTTGTTGAATCAATTTCATTTTTAAAAGAAAGATTTGCGGCAGCAGGGGTTGACTATTTTATTGATCAATCGGTTGTGTGCGATTCCGATTGGCGCGACAATTGGAAGAAGTTCTTTAAGGTTACCAACATTGGCAAAAGGCTTGTTATAAGGCCAAGCTGGGAAGAATATGAGAACACTGAAAACAGGGTGGTGTTAAATATCGACCCAGGCGTTGCCTTTGGAACCGGAACTCACGCAACAACGTCAATGTGTTTAGAACTGCTTGACCGATATGTAACAAACGATGTAACCATTCTCGATATTGGCTGCGGAAGCGGCATACTCAGTATGTCGGGTGTGCTACTTGGCGCTAAAAAGGCTGTTGGCGTTGATATTGATGCGGCGGCTGTCAAGGTGTCAACCGAGAATGCTGAACTTAACAGCATTGGTGATAAATGCCGCTTTGTTAAAGGTAATTTAGCCGACGAGGTTACTGGAACCTATGATATAATTTGCGCTAATATTGTTGCAGATGCTGTAATTGCACTGCTTGGTGATGCTAAAAAATTTATGCATGAGAACAGCCTTTTTATCTGCTCGGGAATAATCGACACAAGGGCAGAAGAGGTTATAAAAGCGCTTGAATATGAAGGATTTGAAATTGTAGATAGCCCTGAAAAAGATGGTTGGCACGCTTATTCTGCACGAATTAAAAAATAATAACAACGAATTGGTGAGTTTATGGTACAGTTTGAAGAACAAAAATTTAAAATCAAAGCATTCGAGGAAGAGCTTAAAGACCTTGGAAATGCGTTAGGCCTTGAGCACCTTAAAAATGAAATAGAAAGGCTTGAAGAAGAAACTGCGGCTCAGGGCTTTTGGGATGATATTGAAAATTCTCAGAAGGTTTTGCAAAAAATCAAGCAGTTTAAAACAAAGGTTTCTGATTACGAGGCGCTTTTCGCGCTATATGAAGATACATTAACACTTATTGACTTGGCCGATGAGGAAGAGGACCTTTCACTGCTTGATGAAGTGACTGAAGGCGTTGATTCATTTATAAAATGCCTTGAAAAACAAAAGTTACAAACCCTTTTAAAAGGCGAATATGATGCGAATAATGCTATTATTACATTTCACGCCGGTGCGGGCGGCACCGAGGCGCAAGACTGGGCTGAAATGCTCTTAAGAATGTACACCCGTTGGGGTGAACGCCACAGCTACAAGGTTACTACCCTTGATTTTCTCGACGGGGAAGAGGCAGGTATTAAAAGCGCAACTGTTTTGGTTGAGGGCGAAAACGCTTATGGATATTTAAAATCAGAGGCTGGTGTTCACAGACTTGTTCGTGTATCGCCCTTTGACTCATCTGGCAGAAGGCATACATCTTTCGCTTCACTTGAGGTTATGCCCGAAATTAACGATGATATGAACATTGAAATTAAGGAAGACGACATTAAAATGGATGTATTCCGCGCAAGCGGCGCAGGTGGTCAGCACGTTAATAAAACCTCGTCTGCGGTTCGTTTAACACACATCCCAACAGGGATTATTGTTTCTTGCCAGAACGAGCGCAGCCAGCACCAAAATCGCGATATGTGTATGAAAATGCTTAAATCTAAGCTGGTTGAGATTAAGGAACGCGAGCATCTTGATAAGATTGAAGATATTAAGGGTGTTCAAAAAGAAATTGCATGGGGTTCGCAAATACGCTCTTATGTTTTTATGCCATACACATTGGCAAAAGATCACAGAACTGGTTTTGAAAACGGTAATATTAACGCCGTTATGGATGGAGACCTTGACGGATTTATTAATGCATTCCTCAAGGCTGAATCATTAGATGAGTTATCAAATTTTGAATAATAAAGGAGTTTTTAAAATGGCAGCAATTGAATGGAACGGCTTTAAAGGCGAAGAATTTGAATTTGAAGGCAAAAAGGCAACAGTTATTTTCCCAAACGAGGCTGATAGCAAACGCAATTGGGCGCTTAAAACCGAGTATTGGAACGCGTTTCCTAACGCCGAAATTGAACTTTTAAACAAAGGCTTTCATATGGCGCATATAGAAAACGATAACCGTTGGGCAACCGATGTTGATGTTGACCGTAAAGCAAGATTTGTAGAGTTTATTATTGATAAATATAATCTTTGCAGCCAATGTGCGCTTGTTGGTATGAGCTGCGGCGGTATGTATGCCGTTAAGTTCGCCGAGCGCTATCCGCAATTCGTTTCCTGTATTTATGCAGATGCACCTGTAATTAACTTTATGAGCTGCCCTGCAGGCTTTGGCAAAGGCCGCGAATTATATGATGAATGGTTTAAAGAAATCAGCGAGGCTATTGGATTTGAAACCATTTCTGATTTACTTAACTACCGCGAATCACCAATATATAAGCTTGATAGCTTAGCCGGAAAAAGAATCCCAATGATTTTAGTTGCAGGCGACAGTGATATGGATGTGCCCTTTGATGAAAACGGGATTTTGCTTCAAAGGCTTTACGAAAAGCACGGTATTGAGCACGAGGTTTACGTAAAACCAGGTTGCGAGCATCACCCCCACGGAATGGACGACCCTACACCGATTGTTAACTTTATTCTTAAACATAGCTAAGGTTTAAAATGAAATACGATAATCTGCTTTTTGACCTGGATGGTACTTTAACCGAATCACATACCGGAATTTTTAATTCAATAAAATACGCTCTATCAAAATTCGGTTTAACTGATTTAAGCCATGAGCTGCTAATGACATTTATTGGCCCGCCGCTAACCGATTGTTTTAAAAAGCATTTTAGCTTTACCGAGAGCCAAGCGCAGGAAGCCCTCGCGTATTACCGCGACTATTTTGATCGCAAAGGTATGTTTGAAAACAGGGTGTATGACGGTGTTACCGAAACATTAAAAGAATTAAAGGGAAGAGGTTGCAAATTGTTTGTTGCAACCTCTAAACCTGAAACTGCGGCTATAGCCATACTTAAGCATTTTGGTATTTATAAGTATTTTGATTACGTTGCAGGCGCAACGCTTGATAGCTCGCGTTGCCGAAAGCCCGATGTAATTAAATATGCGCTTGAAACCAATTCTGTTACTGATCTCACACGAACTATTATGATTGGGGACAGAATATATGATGTTAACGGCGCGAAAGAAAACGGGCTTGACTGCATTGGTGTTTTATATGGTTACGGAAGCCGCCAAGAATTAGAAACTGCGGGTGCCATGTGCCTTGCTGAAAGGCCAACAGATTTATTAAAATTAGTATGAGGCGAATTTAATGAACAGGGAAAAGACAAACATTATTTCTTACTTTTCTATAATCGGTTTTCTTGTTGCCTACAAAAAAGGTGACAGGGAAAACTGCCGCTTTCACCTAAACCAAGGTTTGGTTTTAGGCATTGCTGAACCTTTTTTAATTGTTATTGACTTAATTGGTAAACTAATGTCTGACTTGATTATGCAGGTTGTTTTCTTGGTTTTGTTTTGGGCATTGTTTGCGCTAATATTAACCGGTGTTTGGGTTGGTATATCCTCTGCCGCCAAGGGTAAAGAGCGCACAGCGCCTTTGTTTGGCAGTATTAACATACTAAATAAAACCGAGTTCAGTTGTTTTAAATTTTCCTCTTGCCACAATCACACCATTTTTTCCGATGGGATAAACTCTGCCGAGCAAATGATTGAAGAGGCTATTAAAAAGGGTTTAACCGGTATTGGAATATCTGACCATTCCTATACCAAATTTGATACAAGGTATTGCATGAAAAAGGATGCCGAACGCGATTATATTAACTACCTTATTAGGCTTAAAGAGCGTTATGCTTCGCGCATTGCAGTTGCCGTTGGTATTGAGCGCGATCTGTTTTCTGATAAAATTGAGAGCGAAAAGTATGATTATATAATAGGCTCGGTTCATTACATTTTAAAAGACGGTAAGTATTACCCGATTGATGATTCAAAACAAGATGAACAGTTTTTAATTAATGAGGTTTTCGGCGGCGATGTTTTAGAGTTTGCAAGGTGCTATTATAACCAGGTTGCCGAAAACGTTGAAAAACATAAGCCAGATGTTGTTGGGCACTTTGATTTAATAACCAAGTTTGGCCTTATTGATGAAGAAAACGAAGAATACCGTAAAATAGTGTTCGACACGATTAACAGAATAGCGGAGTATAACCCGATTTTTGAAATCAACACAGGCGCTATCGCAAAGGGCTACCGCAATACGGCATATCCTGCAAAATTCATTTTAGAGTATTTGCTTAAAAAGAACTGCAGAGTTATGATAAATGCTGATGCGCATTCAATTGATCATATTACATTCGGCTTTGAGAACGCAGCGGTGCTTTTAAAACAAATCGGCTTTAAAAAGTTAACTGTTCTTAACCGTGCAGGTTTTGTTGAAAAGGATATTTAGTTTAAATATAAGAGTGGGGGTTTAGTATGAACAAGGTTAAAATCACTGTTATGCGTAAAGCATGGTATGATGATTTGATTGAAAAATATGAAAACCCAATAGAACACGCCTGCGATTTAGAAGAGGGAATGCTATTCATAAGTGAAGGTTGGCAGAAACCTGAGGGTTTTTGCGAGAGCGCCTGGACCTCTATTTCACCATTCGTTATGGCGCTAACATATGGCGCCGAAGATATTTACGGTGGTTGGATGAAAAACAAAAAATCTGCAATGATTTCGTGCAACGATGGCTTTAGACCTGTTAGTTTTTTGCTTGAAGTTTGTGATTAACTAATGCAAAAAACACACGGGGTGAAAATTAGGTTGGTAGTATAGGTATTATTAAAGGCACGAACTATTTACAGTTCGTGCCTTCATGTCATCACTGATTTGTGTTTAAACAACGTTTTGTTACAATAAATATTGCCATTCTCTACGGTTATAGAGGATTCGAAAAATATGTACTGTTTTTTCTTTTTCATCAACAACATAAAAAGCAGTATAATTTTCAACCGGTATTCTGCGAACTCCCATAGAACGATAAGGCTCCTCGTTAACAACAGCATACCTAAAGGGTGTTTTATTTAAGGTCAGGATTTCTTTCTTAATTGAACCGTAAATTTTGATTGCAATATTGGGTTCGTGAAGCGTATCACTGATATATGATAAAATACCGACCAAATCGTTTTCTGCAGTTCCTTCGATAACAATTTTATATTCCGTCAAAGCCGAACTTCCTCTCTATATCAGAAAATATATCGCTTGCCGGACGGTTGTTGCCGTTTTTAACTGCAAATAAACCTTCATCTAACAGCCTATGCAACTCTGCTTTACCGCAAAGCCTTTCGTATTCTGCGTTTGAGAGAACAACTAAATCTCCTGTTCCGTTTTTAGTAATGAATACAGGCTCGTTAAACTGATTGCAGAAATCAGATATTTCATTATATTTATTTCTCAAATCAGAGCTGGGTCTAATCGTTGCCATAAAATTACCTCCTGTAATTATTCTATGAATATTCTATCATAATATTGATATATTGTCAACTAATTTAAGATAATAAGCTAAAAATATACAATTTTATGTATGGGCACATATTTAATGTGCCGAGCGGAAGAAAACGATCTTCTAATAACATCTGTTCCGTACGATACACGATCTTCAAACGAAACTACCGCTGGGTAAACGGCCACGAAAAGGAGTTTACATATGGTTTTAGACTGGTTGTGTAAGCAAAGTTAAAGGCACGAACTTTTCACAGTTCGTGCTTTTTAACAACTAAATATATTGTTCTACTAATGCTTTTTGAGTTTTATAAAATTCGACAATTTCGTTATCAACTTTTAATGCATTTGAATTTATTTTTTTTAAAAAATATAAGCCATCCAGGGTGGTGCATCTTGATAACGCAACATATGCCTGACCCGACTCAAAACACTTTGATGCATCGTAAGCAATTCGCTTGTATGTCATACCTTGTGATTTGTGAATGGTTATTGCATAAGCTAAAACAATAGGATATTGTTTAACCTCACAAACTGTTTCATATTTTATTTGTCCATCCTCATATTTAGCTTCTTGTTGCTCAAACGTTGCCTTTGAAACCTCATATTCTCTTTCGTTAATGGTAACCTTTATACTTGTAGAACTAATACTTGATACGAAAACCATTCCCTATATTAGGGAATGACTAACAAAATTATTAATTAGTAAGTTGTTAAAGTATATGCCATATTATAACTCTTTTAATAGCACACAATAGAAATTATGGCTCTGACACTTGATGTTATTTTTCTACCACCAACAGAACTCCTTCGGGACCGATTCGCTTTTTGGGTTCTGTTAAAATATTCTCGGCAATACATTTCTCAATTAAATCGTTCAAAACATTTATTCCTGCAACAAGCAGGTTATATGACTTATATTCATTGAGAAGATGCTTTTGAATGTGCGACATCATATAGGTATGCAATTCTTCAGCAATTTCATTACAAATATGTTCGACAGAGTTGTAATATCCGCTAAGGAGATTTCGAAAGTTTTCCCATTCTTTAAGTTCAATAGCAACTATTTGTGGTTCTAAAATATCTCCTGACTTTCTCAAAAATCCACATTCAATCGCTTTAGCGGCAATTTCTTTTTGTTTTTCAGTAAGGGTATCCACGGCAATTCCACCGATTGATTTCAATGTGATATTCATTTTTTCATCATTAGTTATATCTTGCCCAGCATAAAAATGTCTATCTATTCTATTGCCGTATATATTGCGGATGAATACATATGAATAACCGCAAAAATCCCGAGTTTCATTTCCGTCACAACCGTAGAAACGACCACCATAAGTGGTTTCGCTCTTAACCGAAACAGCAACAGTAGTAAAGTTCCGTTCAGGTAACTTTACGTCTTTGAAATACTTTTTTTCGAGTATTTCATCTACTCGCTCTTTTATAAACCATACCGATTCGTTTATAAGGCTCCAAACAATAAATCTTAAGTCTGTTTGCGGGCTTAAATATGGGAAGCTTAAAAAGTCTTCCTTAGTATCGTTTAAGTGCTTTTTAAGATTATCACAAAGCTCATTTAAATGCTTAGTATAAATTTTCCCGACTTCATCAAATTCGTTATTATCAACTATAATTATGTTAGCTATATATTTATCCCCGTCTTTACGAAGAAGTCCGTAACTACCGTTTTCACCTTTGATTTGAATATCAAGTTCATCCTCAATATAAGGCATAGGGATGCATAGTTCTTCAGACAACTCCTTTGCAGTTTTGCCCTTATCTTTACAAGCATAAACTATATTTTGAGATAAAACACGTTCAGCTTTCGTTCTTGGGTCATTTCCGCGAGGATTACCTGTCCCTATAAAAGCCAATGAAACCGGCTTTAAGACATAAGTTCTTTCGTTCATAGTTTCAACCTCTTTTCTAACTGAATTCCGTGCAGAAAACAAACGTTGTTTTACGGTAGTTTCATTGATGTTAAGTTTTGCAGCAATATCTTTTACTTTCAACTCATCAATGTAGAACATTACCATTACTTCACGATACGCCTTTGACAAAAAAGCAATCTCCTTGAAAATTCTGCTCATTTGTTCTTGCTCGGCTGCTTTCTCGATATATTTGTCTATTTCATTTTCTTTAGATGCTAAAATCAAATCGCTGTTTTCGATGCTTAATACTTGGCGTTTTGTATTTCTGTTTTGGCAATAGTCAGCATAAACTCTGCGAGCAATAGTCCATACAAATGCATAAAAGTTTTCAATGCTTTCCTGATTATGTACGGCAGATATTACGGCAAGAATTATGTCTGAGCATAAATCCTCAGCTTCAAAAGATGTATTGCACCTATGATAAGAAAAATGATATATCTTATCAAGGAAGTCTTTGTCATCAAGTAATTTTAGCGTTTCGTTTGTTTTCATCTTGCACCTTTTCGTTTCAATCATGATTGTTACGCCTATATAGTCGGAACAATATGAGGTTGGTTAGGTAGTTTCAAAAAAATTTTAGAAATGCCGCCCGTTTTTTTGCAGGCGGCATTTTGTTTATTCTTTGATAGCAGGAATAGCAACCCTCGCTCCAATTTCAGGCTCTGCACCGAGATTGAGCGTAGGAGCAATATTTGTTGCATATTTATAGCCGTAGCGTTCAAGATCATAATTTTTAATCGCCTTAAACACTTGCCCGATATACTTGCCAAAATCATCGGGATTCTCATAATGCTCACTTTGGAAGTAAAGCATGATACACTCCGGAAGTTCTGCAATCTTGTATCCATCGGGCAGAGGCTTATCATAGTCAAGTGGCACTTCTACACCTGAGGCTATTTTACTTATCCCATTCTCATGCAGAAAATCAGGTAGGTCGATCAATGCAGCTGTATCAAACTTTTCTGGGATACTGTTAAGTAGTCCTTCCCAGTCACAACCAATTTCTTCACAATACGAAAGATAATCGGAGGCCGAATGAGATGTAAGGTAGATAAGTTTTCTTTTAGGTCTGTTTACCGGTGTAACCGTGCAAATTGATGTAGTGTCCATTGTTTGCCTCTCTTTCAAAATATGATAATGATTAGCAGGGTGCTGAGTGTATATTGGAATAGCAATTTGGCTCTTGCGGTACTCTTTAGGGGTAACAGAAAAACGCTTCACAAATGATCTTGTGTAACCCTCGTGTGATTGATAGTGACAGTCGAAGGCAACATCAATAACAGAGTTATCGGTGTTGAGCAGTTTTTCTGCACTCTCACTTAATACAACAGCATTTATGTATTGGCAAAGAGTAATCTTCATATGTTTTTGAAACAATCTATCGAGCTGACGGCGAGAATATCCTATTGCATTACACACCGTTTCAAGGCAAAACTCATTGTTGTTGTGATGTGCTTTAATGTATTCTTGTGCCATAACTACCGCTTTTACATCATTCATCTTACACCCTTAATCTATGATAACATCATATTGTTTTTCTTTCTTGACAAATATGGACAACTAATTGATAAGACCTAATTTAAGGCAATTCTTTTTCCATAAATCTTAATGGCATCTTGCCAAAGTTGACTGTCTTAATTGCTTCGATCATTTCTTCTTTGCGTTTTTTTGCATCAGGTAAATCGCAAATAATGTCATTGAGGTCATACGGACCGTTACGGAAGTGACCGACCGATGCACCGTGAAATTCTCCGTCAATTAGAAGATACTGTAAAGGCTCGTGATCGTACTCAAGGCTCTCTGTAAGTGGTTTTATCCACTCTTTAAGCATTTGCTCGTTTGCTTTATAGAGAAAATCATTCCTATGTACCAAAAACTGTTTTTCTTGCAAGTGAAAACAAATTTCAGCACCGACTTGGGCGATTTTTTAGGTAACATAAAAATAGCAGCAATAGTCGGTCCAAAACCACCTGTGGCGTGAATTAAAGTAAACAGACCTTGCGATGAATTGATAATATTCAGATTCGTCAGCAATGCCAATCCCCACCAAAATGTGTAGGTGATGGCAAAGGTTATGATTAGATATGTAATAACTCTTTTCTTGTTCATCTATATTTCATCTCCGTCAATAACGCTTTGAACTTCTGTCGAACTATTTAGCCAAACAGTCTTTTCGGGATATGCTTCAAGTATCTTTCTAATTTCCACCATATTCTTGTTTTGGAAAGTATCTGTCCATTTAAGAAGATTATAAACGGATTTTAATGTTTCTTTTTTACCTTTTTCAAGGCCAAGCTTTCTCTTTATTGTGCGCTTGATAATTCTATATGTATAGATTCGTTTGGGTATATTAAGCACATAGATTTTATCTGCATCCTCGAAACATTTACCAACCCAAGCATAATATACACCCTCGATGATCCAATTATCTTTTTTTAGAATGCTATTTAGCAATTTAGTGCGTTTTTCTATAGGCATTTTAACGCCGTAACCGTCTGCATTATTATCCCACTGAATATCATCTAAATCAAAGTGAGGTACATTATATTTTTCGCTCAGAGCTTTTGCTAAGTAGGTCTTGCCTGAACCAGAGCAACCAATTATATGTATTTTCATTATAATACCTCTACATAGGTTTTGTAGTATTGTTCTTGGAAATGAATAGATTGTTGGATTTCTGCCTTTGTAAAACTCATACCGTCAGGTGCAGCTATAAGCTTGTCCTCGATATCATTTTCACGGTGGGCTATGCCGATTATTTGGGCTTTATACTCGGTTACAGGCTCGTTTACACCGAGCAGATATACATCGAGTTCTTCACCATCACCACCAATAACAC
>JAZNGF010000059.1:0-1789 GCA_045576295.1 Acutalibacteraceae bacterium
TGATTTTTATTTGTCGCAGTTCCACAAGCTTTTGCACCGATATTTGGGTGCGTTTGTAGGTGTTCCTTTGTCTTGTTGCAGGCATTGCCGCATGGCGTTGTAGGTTGAGGTTTCGTTGCATATTAAGTTTGTTGTTATCAAGTTTCCCTAATAAACGACAAACATTATCTTATAATCTATTCAAAAAGAGGAGAAAGGAAGCGAGGTTTACTTTTGCAGTTCGAAAGTAAAGTTTTCGCGAGTTTGAACAGCAATGTTCTATTGAAATATTGAAAGGGTGGCAGCCTGCCAAGAGCGGTTTTCTGTAACAAAATATGCCGTCTTCGGCAAGCATGGTTACCGACGTGCCGAAAGGGTGGTTGCCGTTGTGCTGAAAGGGTGGTTTCCTAACGCCATTAGGAACACTTGCTAATGCCATTAGGAGTACTTCCTAACGCCATTAGCACATATTCCTAACGCCATTAGGAGACCAGGTTCTCAGCACGTCGTTAACCAGGTTCTGAGCACGTCGTTAACCAGGTTCTCAGCACAGCGTCAACCAGGTTTTTCGAACAACGACAACCACACTTTCGGAACGATGATAATAATGTTTTGAAAAGATATTGATAAACAATAAAAAACAAAAATATAAACTATGGCAATAGGATACATAAGGAAAAAACAAAAACTAAACCACAACGGTGAAGTGAAAGAGGTATATTTGGCGAAGGTGTGCTACATCAATCGTATCGACACCGAAGGCTTGGCACAAGATATTTCCAAGTTGTGTGCAGCCTCGCCTGCCGATGTGCTTATGCACCTACGAGCCATGGAAGAGTGTATAGGCACTCGCATTGCCAATGGCGACGTGGTGAAGTTGGATACATTGGGTACTTTTTACCCCGCCATACATGCCACCGCCGTGGACAGCCCCGAAAAGGTAAATCAGCATTCAATAAAAAGATTGGGAATGCTTTTCAAACCATCGGCACGACTGACTAAAATAGTGAAAAAAGCCGGTGTGAGTCTTGTGGATAAAAAAGTTTTTGACGCAGTTTCTCACCCAAATGAAAAAAAATAAAATAGTAACTTAAAAAAAATTAATTATCATGAGAAAACATCTGACTTATGAGATTGTAAAGAGGAAGGTCTTCAAAGAAGAAAAGTGGCTGATAGCCCTTAGAAGACACAAAAAACGCAGTTTGAAAGAAACCACCGAAGCGGTGGCACTGCAAACCACCTCGAGCCCTGCCGACATCGAGGGCTTGCTGCAAGCCTATTTGGAGCAGATACGCTACCATGTGCTTAATGGCGAAAGTGTAAACATCAAAGGCTTGGGCACTTTTTATCCCAAGGTGAGCAGCAAGATGGTCGACAAAGCCGAAGAAGCCACAGTAAAAAACTGTGTTAGAAGCGTTACTATAGGCTTCCGCCCATGCACCGAGTTGAAAGAATCGATAAAAGAGTCGGGCTTCACCGAATTTTCGCCCGCCAAAAACGCAAACAAAAAAAGGAGGTAAGTTATGGATATGCAAGTAGTAAAAACCAAGATGGGCATAGGCCCCAAAAAAGGTGAATATCAATACACCGTAAAACGAGTAAGCTATGCCGATGTAACCTCGGAAGCCATACTCGACGAAATAAAATCGGCCAGCACCTTCAGCCCCGCCGATGCCAAATCGATGTTGGGCAACTTTGTGGCATTGGTAAAAGACGATTTGATGGAAGGCCGCATAGTGGACCTTGGAGTGCTTGGCAGCCTGATGCCTAAAATATCGGTGAAAGCAGTGGCCACCAAAGAAGAATGCGA
>JAZNGF010000060.1:0-1584 GCA_045576295.1 Acutalibacteraceae bacterium
TCAATTTACGTTCCTGACGAAGATCACAAGGCTATTAACGAAGCTAAAATTGCAGCTAAAAGAATGGATCTTGAAACTGAAGCAATGGCTCGTAAGCGTGCAAGAGAAGGCTACACATATCAAGATGAAACGGGCTTCGACGTAATGAAGACCGCTGCCGGCAACGAAGCAACCATGGGTACTTTCATGGGCGCAGGTGTTGGCCTTGGTATGGGTATGGGCATGGGCGGTGCCTTTGGCGGCGCTATGAACAACATGGCACAAAACACGTTTGGTAGTATGGGTCAACAACCACAACACCCACAATATCAACAACAACCACAACAGCCACAACAACCCCAGCAACCACAAGGCGGCGTAACGTGCTCTTGCGGCGCACAGCTTCCACAAGGCACAAAGTTCTGCCCACAATGCGGTTCAAAGATTGGTAACTTCTGCCCGGAATGCGGTGGTGAAATCCAAGTTGGCGCTAAATTCTGCGGTAATTGCGGTCACAGACTCGTTAAGGTTTGCCCTGAATGCAAAACAGAGCTTCAACCAGGCGCTAAATTCTGCCCAGAATGCGGCACAAAGTGCTAATTAAAGCAACGCACGATTTATTTTAATTGTTTAAAAAAGGAGATTTATTATGAGTAAATTTTTCAAAACTAAAACACCATTGATTTTGGTTGCATTATTACTTGTTTTATTCAACGTTATTTTCTGGGTATCAGTTAAGCCTGCAGAAGCAAACGCTACCGTTTGGGTAGGCTATGCCTTCTTAACACTTGCAATTATCATTTTAGGCGCAATGACCTTTATCTTTAAGTTAAAGAGCGACACTACGATGACGACGCTCGTTGCTGTTTTATATCTTGCTATGGGTTACTTTGCAGTTGCATTTATTTTAAACCTTATCTTAATGCTCGTTAACGGCGAAAAGGCAACCGCAGGTATTATCCTTAACGTAATCGTATTAATCCTATTCCTCGCAGTATTCGTTATTTTATACAGATCATTCTCACGCGTACAAGACAACACAGCCGCACGCGAAAAGAGAATGCGTGAACTCAGAATGACAGGCGTTAAGGTTTCCGGTTTAACCTATCTTACAACCGACCAGGAAATTATCGCTGCAATCAGAAAATTCAAAGACGATATCGACAACAGCTCATCACGCGGTAACGAAAACACACAAGCTATTGAAGAACAGCTTGACCAACAAATTGATATTATCAGAACGCTTTTAACAAACGGTGCTGATAACGAAGCAGTTTTAAGGGCTTTACGCGGTGCTGAAGGTTTATTAAAACAAAGAAACCAATTATTGATTATTCGTTAGTTTAACGGGGGTTTTTACAAATGGAAGGCGAGAAATATTTGTGTCCTAGTTGCGGTATGCCAATCGAAGCGCATGCACTCAATTTAAAAACAAGGCGCGGTTACTGCGCATGGTGCGATAAAAACGTTATTTTCCCAAAGAAAAACTCCACAGCTTCACCAAGTGCTGTTCACGCCCTTAACGAAGCTTACAGATTTTTCTTGGAAAAGAACTTCGAAAGCGCACAAAACTGTGCTGAAACAGTCGTTAGTATGACGCCAAAC
>JAZNGF010000061.1:0-11900 GCA_045576295.1 Acutalibacteraceae bacterium
GCAGTTTGTCTTTTTCTTGCATATATTAATCTTATCAAAACAGGCGCAATTCCAAGTTATGATGGGTTTAAAGAAGTTAGTGCTCATGTGATTATCTTGACAACCGTAATTGTTTTACTTATAATAGCCGCAATTATGATAGTTTTAAGTGCTACAATGAGCCACGAAAAGGATAGAAATTATTTAATATCAGCTTTTTCAGGTGTTGTGGGATTTGCAGCATTAATAATTGCATTTTTTAGCATTATGCTTTGATAACAGCAAAAAAACGCTTGAGATATTAAAAGCCTTTTATAAAGCCAACCAGAGGTGAGATAATGGCAAAGTTTACAGATGTTTTCGACGACGTAACCAAATGTGGTCGAAAATTGCCAACATATAAATACAAGCCAAGCGGTGCGTACCCAATAATTGACCAAGGGAAAAACCAAATTGCAGGATATACAAATGAAACCGAAGGTTTATTTACAGATGTTCCTGTAATTATATTTGGAGACCACACAAGGATTCTGAAATATGTAGACAAGCCCTTCTTTTTGGGTGCAGACGGTGTAAAAGTTTTAAAAGCAAAGAATCAAAATTCAAATTATAAATTCTTTTATTATGCATTATCATCTGCTAAAATTCCAAACACAGGATATAACAGACATTTCAAATGGTTAAAAGAAGTGAATATTCCCTCTTATTCCGAACGGGAGCAAGTGCAAATTGTTTCTGAACTCGATAAAGTAACCGCTTTAATAGATTTGAGAAAAGAGCAATTACAAAAACTTGACCAACTCGTCAAATCTCGGTTTATTGAGTTGTTTGGGGAACCGTTGGCAAACACCAAAGGTTGGCAAACAGAGTGCTTATTCTCTGTTGCACCTACAAAACAAGTTCCTTTTGAATTAACTGATAGAGTTTGGTTGTTGAACTTGGATGCGGTCGAATCAAATACAGGGACAGTCCTATTCAAAAACCTTGTTTCTAATAATGAGATTAACGCTTCGACAGTTATGTTCTCAACTGACAATGTTTTGTATTCCAAACTCCGCCCTTATTTGAATAAAGTTGTTTTACCTGATGATAAAGGTTTTGCAACATCTGAATTATTACCGCTATATCCAAATAATACAAAATTGAACCGAGCATATCTTTGTTATTGGTTAAGAAGCGATGCCTTTGTTAAGCGCATTTCAGAAAAAGTCGCAGGAGCAAAGATGCCCAGAGTGTCAATGGATTATTTTAGAAGTATTGATATTGAATTACCTCCACTCGACCTACAAAATGAATTTGCAACCTTCGTCGAACAGACCGACAAACTAAAATTTGAAGTCAAGGAAGCACTTGAAAAACTTGAAACCCTCAAAAAAACTCTTATGCAACAATATTTTGGGTAGATATTAGTTTAGTAAAATATAATGTCATGTTTTTGTCATTAAAATGTCCACTTAATGACATTGTTTTGTCTGCACTACCTTTGTAAAATAGAATACAAAGGTGGTGATACTATGACACAGAAACAGTTAGCAGAAATTTTGGCGGTATTCGGAAAATTAAAGATTGAAAACAATTCATTTTTAAAGCGGTGGGAAAAAGAAATCTATAAACTTATAATTGATGAAGTTAAAAAAAGGTGAGATAATGAACATAACTTTTTTAGTTGGTAATGGTTTTGATTTGGGTTGTGGATTGAAAAGCAAATATAAAGATGCCTATCCCATATATAAGAAAATAAATAACACAAATGATAGTGAATGTGTAAAAAGATTTAGAGCAGAATTAAACGATTGCGATGAAACTTGGAACGATTTTGAAATGGGAATGGCAAATAATATAATGAGTTTTAATTCTGAACAAGATTTCATTGATTGTGTTAGAGATTTTTCAATTTTCTTAAATAGATATATTTTAGAACAACAAGACACATTTTGGCTTAGATATGATAAATCACATAAAAATTGGAGAGAAGCCATTTTAGAACATTTGGCGGAATCATTTTTTTTATTTTATTCTGGAAACTCAAAGAACACTTTTAACACCATCAACACTATGTTATCTTCGTCCAAAACCTTAAATTTTAATTTTATTAATTTTAATTACACCAATATTTTTGAAGAATTATTAAAAAAAGCAATAAATTTCAATGCTGTAAAAGGAAAAATATTACCTGTAAATCCTAATTTGAATATTGAACTTGATAAAACAATACATATTCATGGCAAACTCGGAGAAGATTGGGTTCTTGGTGTTGATAATCTGACACAATTTAATAAAATCCCTTTTTCAATTACTGATAATTTTAAAAACTGCTTTATCAAACCTTTTTTTAATAACACATTCGACAAAAGTAGAGTGCTTGAAGCAGATGGATTAATAAAACAAAGCGATATTATTTGTATAGTTGGAATGTCTCTTGGTGATTCCGACTTGACTTGGAAAAATAAAATAATTGATTGGCTTTTACAATCGGAAGAACATCATATATTTTATTATGATTTTGATGCTATGTCCCAAGAGAACATAGCACCATTCGATAAAATCAGATTAGAAGACAGGGCAAAACTTAATTTAATAAAGATTCTTGGTGCGAATAGTGATAATCTGTTTGGACAAGTTCATATTCCTGTTGGTAAGTGGATGTTTAATATAGATAAAGTGCAATATACCATTACATATGGTGCTAAAACAGCCAATCCCGTACTTATTCTTAAATAGGTGGTTTTATGACAAATTTTGATTTTCTAAAAAAGGACGAAAAATTCAGTAGTTTTGCTGATATTGCAATAACTGCCGAAAAATTATACGGTATTGATACCGCTTCCTGTGTGTTCAATGTTCGCAGGGCTGCGGAATTTGCTGTCAAGTGGATGTATTCTGTTGACGGTTCTCTTGTTATGCCCTATCAAGATTCCTTTGTTACACTTATCAACACGGTTGAATTCAAAGATATTGTCGGCAATGATATTTTCCGCAGAATTGATTTTATTCGCCTTGTGGGTAACTCTTCGGCACACTCTGCCCGAAACATAAAGCCCGAGCAGGCTGAACTGGCTCTTGAAAACCTTTTCTACTTTCTTGATTTCGTTGCATACTGCTATGCCGATACATACGACGAGCATACCTTTAATGCTGAACTTTTAAAGGCAGAACCCACCCCCGTTGCACATGTGCCCGAAATTACGGTTGATATAGAAAAACTTATAGAAGAAAACAAGGCGCTTAAAGCTGAACTTACCTTAAAGCGCGAAGAACAGCAGCAGACCTATGTTCCAAAACCGCTTGATATTTCAGAATTTAAAACACGCAAGGTTTATATTGACACTATGCTAATTGATGCAGGCTGGGTGGAAGGCAAAGACTGGTATAACGAATATGAGCTGCCCGGTATGCCTAACAAATCGGAAGTTGGCTATGCCGACTATGTTCTGTTTGGTGATGACGGTAAACCGCTTGCCGTTATTGAAGCAAAGCGAACCTGTAAAGATGTTGCTATAGGCCGCCAGCAGGCAAAACTCTATGCTGATTTATTAGAAGAAAAATTCGGCAGAAGACCAATTATATTCCTTTCTAACGGTTTCGACACCCGAATTTGGAATGATAAATATTACCACGAACACAAGGTTAGCGGATTCTATTCCAAGCGAGATTTGGAAAAAGAGTTCAATAAACTCACAATGCGAACCCACCTTACCAATGTTCGTGTTGATGATAATATCTCTGGCCGTTACTACCAGAAGGAAGCTATCAAGGCAGTGTGCCGTGCTTTCGATGAAGAAAACCGACGCAAAGCACTGCTTGTTATGGCAACCGGTTCAGGTAAAACACGAACCGTTATATCTATTGTAGATGTGCTTCTGAGGCATGGTTGGGTTAAGAATGTACTTTTCCTTGCCGACCGCAACTCACTCGTTACACAGGCAAAGAGAGCCTTTGTAAACCTGTTACCGAACCTTTCGGTAGTTAACCTATGCGAAGATAAAGAAAACTACAATGCTCGCGGTGTGTTCTCAACATATCAGACAATGATACACTGCATTGATAGCGCTAAAGACGAAAACGGCGGTAAACTATATACTGTGGGCCATTTTGATCTTATTATTTGCGATGAAGCCCACCGCAGTATTTATAACAAATACAAAGACATATTCACATATTTTGATGCTCATCTTGTGGGGCTTACCGCAACGCCGAGAGACGAAGTTGACAAAGATACATATAAGATTTTTGAACTCGAAAGCGGTGTTCCTACTTATGGATATGAACTCGATCAAGCGGTTGAAGATAAGTATCTCGTTCCCTTTGAAACAGTAGAAACCACCCTTAAACTGATGGAAGAAGGCATTGTTTATGATGACCTATCTGACGAAGACAAAGAAGAGTATGAGAACCTGTTTGCTGCAGAAGACGGAAGTGTTCCTGAGCGAATAGAAAGTTCGGCGCTGAACGAAAAGATTTTCAATGAAGATACCATCCGCAAAGTGCTGAATATCCTTATGGAAAAGGGTATTCGCATTGATTACGGCAACAAGATAGGCAAAACAATCATCTTTGCAAAGAACCATCGCCATGCCGAGAAAATTTACGAAGTTTTCGGTAAGGAATATCCAACTCTTGTGGGATATTGCCGTGTTATAGACAACTATACAAATTATGCTCAAAGTTTGATAGACGAGTTCTCTGACCCGAAGAAGATGCCGCAGATTGTTGTATCGGTTGATATGATGGATACGGGTATTGATGTGCCGGAAGTTGTAAACCTTGTATTCTTTAAAAAGGTTATGAGTAAAGCAAAGTTCTGGCAGATGATTGGTCGTGGTACCCGTTTGTGCCCCGGTCTTCTTGACGGTGCCGACAAGGAACTGTTCTACATATTTGATTTCTGCGGAAACTTTGAGTTTTTCAGAATGCATACTGGCGGCAAAAATGTGCCCACAACCATTTCAGTTCAACAGAGAATATTCAATCTGAAGGTAAACCTTGTTTATAAACAGCAAGACCTGGTTTATCAAACCGAAGAATTGACTGCTTTTCGCACCTCTTTGATTGACGAACTGGTAGAAAAGGTGCATCAACTGAACAGAGATAACTTTGCTGTTAAGCAACACTTAAAGTTCATTGACCTGTATGCTGATAAGAAGAATTACGAAGCGCTGACACCGCTGGACATTGCACAATTGGAAGAAGAAATTGCACCGCTTGTACTTCCTTATGAAGACGAAATCAATGCGGTTCGTTTCGATGCACTTATGTATGCAATTGAACTCGGTTACATTGCAGGCAATACCTATCATAGAGGTATTAAAGACCTTATGGGTAAAGCGAGAGCAGTTGCAACAGTATCGACCATCCCTGCAGTTAAAGAAAAGAGCGAAATTCTTGATAAAATTATAAATACTGATTACGTTGAAAGAGCCGATATAAACGATTTTGAAACCATCCGTAAGGAGATTAGGGATATTATTAAATATATCCCTACGGGCGAGTGGCAACCTTATACCACCGACTTTACTGATGATATCGTTAATATGGTGCAAAACCCTTATGAGCCAACGGGCGGAGAATTGCATAATTACAAAGCAAAGGTTAATTATTACATTCGCCAGCATATGGACAATGCAGTTATTGCGAAGCTACATACTAACAAACCTTTGACTACTGCCGATATTGCGGAATTAGAGAAAATCCTGTGGTCGGAACTCGGCACAAAGGAAGATTACCAACAGGAATATAAGGACAAGCCTCTTGGTGAGCTTGTTCGTGAAATCGTTGGTTTGGATATGAATTCGGCAAAAGAAGCGTTTTCTAAATATCTGAACGATGTCAACCTTGATGATAGGCAGATTTATTTTGTAAATCAGATTATCAACTACATCGTTCAAAACGGTATGATGAAGAACTTTGCCGTAATGCAGGAAGCACCGTTTACCAACAAAGGCACACTTGATGATGTCTTCACCGATACGGTAGTATGGATGGATATTATGAAGATTATCAAGTCGATCAACACAAATGCTTCTTTAGTAGCTTAATTGGTTTTAGACTTTAAATAATATATGAAATTTCATCCATAACAAAACAAAAATATATATTTATGCAGTTAGATATATATGCGTAAAATCAAAAAAGCTACCCCAAAAATTAAAACAGGGTAGCTTTTTATTGCAGTAAAATATAAGGATATACGATTCGACCTGTGAATATTATGGCATAAAAGCTGATGCTTGCGCTATATACCAAGTTCACACTCTCACACCGGTTATAAAAATTAATTGTTTATTTTATTATTTCCCCCCTGTTTTCCCCCCAAACCACCTTTCAACAGCTGTCAACAGACGACAATAGTAAAAATTTTACAAATTCAAAAAAGCCCGAAACTCCGCATAAACACTGGGTTTTTGAGGTTTTTTAAGGTGAATAGAAAAAGTTTTGTAATTATTTAGCTTAGCCTCTGACTCTGTTTGTTGGGGTTCGAATCCCTATTCCTCAGCCACCATAAACAGTAGGTTTCCACGAACCTGCTGTTTTATTTTTGCTCGAATTTAAGCATTCCCCCCTCTTTTCTCCCCAAATAAACCTCTATTGGCGCTACGCTTCCCGTTACGCTTTCCCTTACCTTGCTCTTTTAATTATATAGTGATATAATAAATTAAAGGCGATAATTTTCGGCATGGATATTTTAGAAAACGAAAATGTGACTATTGATTGGCTAACGGGGCACGGCGGACTATTTAAAACACCCATAGTTGAGCAAAAATATATGGAGGCTGCCTGCAAAGCGCCCATCACCTGCATGGAAACCGCAGGCGAAGGCGGCCCATACGGCATGGCGCTGCTTGCCGCGTATTCTCACGAAAAGTTGCCCAACAAAACATTAGAAGATTATTTAAACGGCAGAGTGTTTAAAAACGCAAAAGGCACAATCATTAGGCCAGATAGCAGTGGTGTCGAGGACTTTAACAAATATATTGAAGAATATAAAAAGCTATTAAAAAATGAGCAAACTGCGGTTGAGGTTGTATAGTAGTTTATGGCAACCCAATAAAAACGGGGGGGTTTTATGGCAAAGAACCAAATTTTAACGGCGGCTTTATGCTTTTTTACCGTTATTCTTATAATTACCTTTTCAATCGGTTTACCGATATATTTCCGTCCGTTTTACTATATGCAGATTGACAGCTTAAACATAGTGCAGCGAAGCGGCGGATATGAAAAAGAGGCAATAACCAAGGCTTATGATGAAGTTTTAGATTATTTAACCATTCCTGGCAAGGAGTTTGGAACAGGGGTGTTCGCCCACAGTGAAAGCGGTAAAAGCCATTTTGAAGATTGCAAAGCACTTTTTAATCTTAACGCCGTTTTATGCTTAACATCCCTCGCGGGTGTGGTTTTGCTTAATATTCTAAAACACCGGAATGTTTTCAAACTGTGCTATCCTTTTAGGCGGCACTACACCTTCATAAGCGGTGCGGCAACACTCACACTGTTTGCGATAGTCGGAGCGATGGCAGCAATCAACTTTGATTTAGCTTTCACAGTGTTCCACAAAGTTTTCTTTTATGGCAAAGATAACTGGTTTTTCGACAGCATAAAAGATGAGATTATTTTAGTGCTGCCACAAGAGTTTTTTATGAACTGCGCGATATTGATAGCGTCATCAATAATTCTTATTTCTGTGAGCCTTATTATATTCGGTTTAAATAAAAAGCAAACAAACAATGATTGTTAAAGGAACTTATGGCATATGCGTAACACAGATTACAAACAAATGTATGAAAAAATATTTAAAATCTTGGGCGATTTAACACCGCTTAAAGCCGATTGCGGGCTGCTTTGCGGCGGCGCTTGCTGCAAGGGCGACGAAAACACAGGTATGCGGCTGTTCCCTTTTGAAGAAAGCGGTTTAAGTGTTAAAGAACTCCCCACAGGCGAGCGCCTTGCAGTGTGCAGTGGCAGATGCGATAGAAACCACCGCCCGCTTGCCTGCAGAATTTTCCCCTTCTTCCCCACTATTAACGATAAGGGCAAAATTTTTGTTGAACCCGATTACAGGGCCGCGCTTTTATGCCCAATGATAGAACACAGCGATGAGATTTTGTTTGATAAACGGTTTTTTAAAGCAGTGAAACGGGTTGGCAAAATCCTTGCCAAAGACGATAAGTGCCGAGAGTTTCTTGAACGCTCAACCGAAGAAATCGATACTTACTGCGAATTCCTTGCAAACAACAATAAAGCGAGGGCAAAATGAACATAATATCAGAACTTTTTAAATTGCAAGATAAAAATTACAAAGCCTTTAATTTAAAGCTTATCCCAACCGTGAACCCCGATACTGTTATTGGGGTTAGAGCGCCTGCGCTTCGCGCACTTGCTAAAACAATATATCGTGAAGGCAGGGCTAATGAGTTTTTCGCTTTAAGCCCGCACAAATATTATGAAGAAAACAATCTTCACGCATTTTTAATTGAACAAATAAAAGATTTTGCAACCTGTATATCCGAAATTGACCGCTTTTTACCCTTTGTTGATAACTGGGCAACCTGCGACGGTATGCGCCCGAAGTGCTTTAAAAACCACAAAAATGAACTGTTGCAAGCAATAAACCGCTGGCTAAAATCGAACCACACCTACACAGTAAGGTTCGCCATAGGAATGTTAATGACCCATTTTTTAGATGATGATTTTAGCCCCCTATACCTTGATATTGTTGCAAATGTAAAATCTAATGAATATTACGTTAACATGATGGTTGCGTGGTATTTTGCAACGGCACTTGCAAAACAGTATGAAGCCACACTTCCCTACATAGAAAACAGGAAACTTGGCACTTTCGTTCATAACAAAACCATACAAAAGGCGTGTGAGAGCTTTAGGATAACCGCTGAGCAGAAGGAATATTTAAAAACATTACGAAAATAGTGCACACTGGTTGTTACCGTTTTGTAATGAATATAAAAACAAAGGAGACGTAATGGTTAAAAAATTTAACACTCCGCTTAATATGTTGTTTGCCTTTTTATTAAGCGTGTTATTAACGTGTGCTGTTTGGTTTACGCACAACAACTGCGGAGAAGAATGGCTATTCTACATATTTATATTTTTTGTTTCGGTCGACTTACATTTTCTAATAATGTTTATATCTGCACCGATAGTTAGCTTGCTGTTTAGAAAACGATTTAATTATAACTGCCTTTGGTTTAAACAAGGTAGATTTGAAACAAAGTTATATAGAACGCTTCGCGTTAAAAGGTGGAAAACACTATTGCCTACGTACCACACAATCGATTATTCCACCAAACATTACAATTTTGAAACAGTTATTCAAAATATGTGCCATGCCGAAGTTGTTCACGAGGTAATAACGCTTACGAGTTATCTTGCTGTTTTATTTGGGTTAATAGTTTCAAATTATGGTTTGTTAATTTTATTTTCAGCTATTTTCAGCACTCTGCATATGCCATTTATTATAGTTCAAAGATATAATAGGCCAAGAATATTAAAAATTTATAGCAAAAGGCTGTTGCTCAAATAGGCAGCAGCCTTTTTTAACGACAAAAATTCATACGCATAAAATAAATTAAGAAAATGTTGCGAAAATTTTAAGCAGAACGGAGAACTTTTATGCGTATAATAAGCTATAACAGGGCCGATGCGGTGGCCTACGCACGGCGTTGGGCATTTGAGAGAAACCCCGAATTTTACGATTTTAGTGACCTCGGCGGCGACTGCACAAATTTTGCCTCGCAGTGCATATATGCCGGCGCCAAGGTTATGAACTACACCCCGAACACAGGTTGGTATTACATCACCGCTAATAACCGCACCCCATCTTGGACAGGGGTTGAATTCCTGCATGAGTTTTTAGTTAACAATGTCGGAGTTGGGCCATTTGCTTACGAAGCAGAACCCGAAGAGGCTCTTCCGGGTGATATTATTCAGTTAGGCCGTGCCAACGGCGATTTTTACCACACCCTTATAATTACAGCGGTGTGGCCCACCATTTTAGTAGCCGCGCATTCATCAAATGCCTTAAACCGCCCACTTTACAGCTATAATTTTGGTTTGGCGCGCTTTTTGCATATTGACGGAGTTAGGATATAATATGCTTTAAGCACTGTAACCCCTGCACATTAATAGATGTGCGGGGGTATTTATGTATGAAATTTGTTACATAGTTTTAGGTGCATAATGGTTGCAGTTTCGCGCTTTTTGTGGTATAGTTTGGTTTATGGTGAAATTTATAAACTTTTGCCGAAAAAAGATGCAATTAAAAACTTTAGGAGGGTGCTTTATGTCATCTGTGGTTTCACTAATTGGTATTCTTTTAGGGCTTGTTTTGCTTATATTTTTAGCATACAAGGGCCATTCAATCATCTGGGTAGCGCCGCTGTGCGCCGTGCTTGTTGCTCTTATGGGCGGAGTTAATATGCTCTCGGCCTATCTTGGCGATTATATGAAGGGCGCGGCCGACTATGTGCTTGCGTGGTTCCCAGCCTTTTTCCTTGGCGCGGTTTACGGAAAAATTATGGATTTAACAGGTTCAGCACGCTCACTCGCAAACAAGTTGGTTCGCCTTATCGGCCCAAGGTTTGCGCTTCTTGCAGTTGTGCTTCCCTGCCTTCTTATGACCTATGGCGGAATATCACTTTTTGTTGTTGTGTTTGTAATTTACCCAATGGGTTATGCCATCTACCGCGAGGCAGATTTGCCCAGAACCCTGCTCCCCGGTGCTATCGCATTTGGTGCGTTCGGAATTACAATGACTGCCATTCCCGGCACACCCCAAATTCAAAACATTATCCCCACTACATATTACGGAACAACAGCAATGGCCGCGCCTTTAATGGGCATTATTGCGGCGCTTGCTATTGCAGTTCCGGGTTATATATATTTAGATTGGCGAATTCGCTCTTCTAAGAAAAAGGGCTTACACTTTGTGGAGGACCCAAAACACAAAGAAAACAACTATGATGAAGCAAAGTTGCCAAAGTGGCACTGGCTTTGCGGCCTTGTTCCCCTAATTGTTGTTGTGCTGCTTCTTAATGTTTTGCCGAACATTCTTAAAAATGCAGGCATTGTAGAGCTTACTTCAAGCGAGGCTATTGCAATAGCGCTTCTTGGTGGAATTGCAACTGTTTGCCTTATGAATATATACCAGATTAAAACCCTGCTTCCTGCCATCAATTCAGGTGCAAACGGCTCATTAACCGCAATTATGAACACCGCCTGCGCGGTTGGATTCGGCTCGGTTGTTAAAATCGTTCCCGGATTTGCGCTTCTTAAAACTGCTATGCTTAATATGCCGGGGTCAATCTTGTTTTCAGAGGCTGTTGCGGTTAACGTGCTTGCAGGTGCAACAGGATCCGCATCGGGAGGTATGTCGATAGCGCTTGAAGCATTAGCACCCCAATACCTTGAAAAGGCAAGCGCCATAGGCATGAACCCTGAAAACCTCCACCGTGTTGCATCGCTCGCTTCGGGCGGGCTCGACACCCTACCCCACAACGGTGCAGTTTTAACTCTGCTTGCTGTTTCAAACTGCACCCACAAAGAATCTTATTGGGATGTTTGCGTAACCTCTTGCATAATTCCTGTTGTTGTTTCGCTCCTTTTAGGGCTTGTTTGGGGATTGTTTATTTAATTTAGTTTTAAGCTTACATTTAATTTTTCTTGCAGTATACATATATATATGCTAAAATATTTTTGTTAGACATTTTTATGTTTACATACAAATTTTCATGGTAGAAATGCTATGTGAATAATATTTAAAGGAGAATTAGCGTGAAAGAATTAAACAACTCACCACCCAAAAGGCATAAGGAAAATACCCTGCAAGAAAAAAAGGTTTTTGCAGAGTTGAAGTTGAAAGCTAAATTTAAAGTTTAAGCAACGGTTAAACCTTGCTTTTCAAGGAATTT
>JAZNGF010000062.1:0-18601 GCA_045576295.1 Acutalibacteraceae bacterium
TCTGCTCCTTCACAAATTGCTGCTGCAGTTCTTGAAAATTTCGAAGTAATGGCAACGTCGCCTCTTTGGGTGAATGAACCGCTCATAATTGCAATTATACGTTCACACCCTAAACGCCGTGCGGTATCAAGCAAATATTTATGGCCGTTATGAAACGGATTGAACTCGCAAATGATTGCAGCAGTTTTCAAGAAGGGAGCACCTGCCTTTCTAAAATATAGCCGAAACTCGGCAAATAATTTGTGTAAAGCCCTTGAAAAATAACTAATATTATAGTATCATAATTGAGTATGGTTATTCTGGTTTAAAATAACTGTTTAGGAATATAATACACCAAAAAAACCAATAGTTCAATCATTTTTGGAGGGACATTATGAAAGTATTAGTTGTAAACGCAGGTAGCTCATCACTCAAGTATCAGTTGATTGATATGACCAATGAATCAGTTCTGGCAAAAGGTAACTGTGAAAGAATTGGTTCGAACGATGGTATTCTTTCCTACAAAAACGCAAATGGTGAAGGTTTTAAAAAGGAAACACCTATTAAAAACCATAAAGAGGCCTTTAATCTTGTTATTGATGAATTAATAAATGGCGAATATAAATGCATTGATTCACTTGATGAAATCGGTGCTGTTGGCCACAGAACTGTTCAAGGTGGCTCTGTATATGCAGGCTCTGTTTTAATTACCGATGATGTTAAGGCTAAAATCGACGAGCTTAAAGATTTAGCTCCGCTTCATAACCCCGCAAACCTTATAGGCATTAACGCTTGCACAGAAGCGCTTGGCTCTGATATTCCGCAGGTTGCAGTTTTCGACACTGCTTTCCACCAAACAATGCCCGCTAAAGCTTATATGTTTGCAATTCCCTACAAATACTATGAAAACGATGGTGTTCGCCGTTACGGCTTCCACGGCACATCTCACCGTTTTGTTAGCGGCGTTTGCGCTGATGTTATGAGCCGTGATATTAAAGACCTTAAAATTATCACCTGCCATTTAGGTAACGGCTGTTCTATCGCTGCTGTTCAGAATGGTGAATGTGTTGATACAACAATGGGCCTTACCCCTGTTGATGGATTTATGATGGGAACACGATGCGGTGCGCTTGATCCTTCAATCCTTGTTTACATTGCAAAGAAATATAATATGACTCCTGATGATCTTGATAAGATGATGAACAAGGAATCAGGTTTACTTGGTATTTCAGGAATCTCGAACGACAGCCGCGACGTTTGCGCCAAGGCTGAAGAAGGCGATGTTCGCGCTCAGCTTGCTATTGATATGCAGTATTATCAAATTATTAAATACATCGGTTCTTATGCAGCAGCAATGAACGGTGTTGACGCTATTGTGTTCACTGCAGGTATTGGTGAGAACAACCCAGAAATGAGGCGTGTGATTCTTGATAGCCTTACCTATCTTGGCGTTAAATGCGATTACGAAGCTAACTCAATTAAGCACGCAAGCGATAATCTCAAAATCTCAACCGATGATTCAAAAGTTGCTTGCTATGTTATCCCAACTAACGAAGAACTTGTTATCGCAAGGGATACTTACGAAATTGTTAAATCACTCAAGAAATAATTTTCTCAAAAGGGGTGTGCTTTATGGCAATAAAAGATAAGATTTTAAGCGGCACATACGATAAGATCTTTTCGGTTTTATATTCAGATGTTTCGGCAGCTCAGGAAAGATATTGCCACGCCGTTGACGGTTTTTTCGAAACCTATAAAAGTGGTGCTGATTTCAGGCTTTTCAGTGCTCCCGGCCGCACCGAGGTTGGCGGTAATCACACCGATCACCAACACGGATGTGTTCTTGCAGGCAGTGTTGACCTTGATGCTATTGCTGTTGTTTCACTAAACAACGATAATATCGTTCGAATTAAATCTGAAGGCTACCCAATAGATGAAATTGATTTAAACGAACTAGGCCCCGACCCTGATGAATACGGCCGTGCATCTGCGCTTATTCGAGGAATGCTCTTCTATATGAAAGAAGAAGGATATAAAATTGGTGGATTTAATGCCTACACTACTTCTAATGTTTTAAAGGGTTCTGGTCTTTCGTCTTCTGCCGCATTTGAGGTTCTTGTTGGCAACATCATAAGCGGTATGTTTAACAATGGCGCTTGTAACGCTGTTGAAATTGCAAAAATGGCACAAAAATCAGAAAATGTATTTTTCGGAAAGCCGTGTGGACTTATGGACCAAATGGCAAGCTCGGTTGGCGGATTTACCGGTATTGATTTTTACGACACCGAAAACCCAATTATTGAGAAAATCGATTTTGACCTTAAAGCCAACGATTTCACCCTTTGCATTGTTGATACAGGCGGAAACCACGCCGATTTAACTCCAGAATATGCTGCTATTCCTGCTGAATGCAAGAGTGTTGCTGCATATTTTGGCAAAGAATACCTTCGCGATGTTAACAGGGAAGAATTCTTTGATAACATTGCAAATTTAAGGGAAGAATGCGGCGATAGAGCTGTGCTTCGTGCGATTCACTTTTACAGTGATAACCAAACAGCACAACTTGAGAAAATTGCACTTAGCCAAGGTAACTTTGATGAATTTTTAAACCTTATTAAGTCTTCGGGTAATTCTTCGTTTAAATATTTGCAAAATGTTTATGCATCTTCTTCACCGCGTGAGCAGGGCTTGTCTCTTGCTTTAGCACTATCTGAAAATGTTTTAAAAGGTCGCGGTGCTTGCCGTGTTCATGGCGGCGGCTTTGCAGGAACAATTCAAGCTTTTGTTCCTAACGACCTGTTAGTAGAATACAAAACAACCTTAAGCAAGGTTTTTGGTGAAAATTCTTGTTATGAACTAAATATTAGGCCTATTGGCGGCACAGAAATCACCGAATAATCTATATTTATTAACGCCTAATTTGGCAGAAATGGAGTTTTAATAATGGCTGAATTAAGATATCATCCTTTTATCGACGATTGGGTTATGATCGCATCACACAGGCAAAATAGGCCGCAAATGCCTAAAGACTACTGCCCGTTTTGCCCGGGTTCAGGTAAAGTGCCTGATCATTTTACTGTTTATGATTATCCTAACGATTTTCCCGCACTTTCTCAAAACCCGCCCGTGCCCGACGATGTTTCAACCGACTTTTTCAAAACTCGTGAGGCATACGGTAAATGTGAGGTAATTCTTTATTCACCTAATCATACTGCCACTTTACCCGATTTAACAGACGATCACGTTAGAGAGCTTGTTGATTTATGGGTAGAGCGCTTTGATGCGCTTTCGGCCGATGAAAAAATTAAGTATGTTTTCATTTTCGAAAATAGGGGAGAGCTTGTTGGCGTAACAATGCCTCACCCGCATGGCCAGATCTACGGTTATTCGGTTGTTCCTAAGAAGATTGAATTAGAGTGTAATAATGCTAAAAAGCACTTTGAATCAACCGGCAGATGCCTTTTCTGTGATTTTACTAACGAAGAATTAAAGGAAAAAGATCGCATTATTTTTGAAAACGATCATTTTGTTGTTGTTCTTCCGTTCTTCTGCGAATACCCCTATGGTGTTTACATTATGGCAAAGCGCCACGTTACAAATATAAGCCAATTAACCGATGACGAAAAAACATCGCTTGGTATTACAATTAAGCAGGTTGCGGGAATGTATGATTCACTTTTTGATACTTTGTTCCCTTATATGATGTGTATGCATAATGCACCTGTAAACGGCGAAAATAATGATGATTACTATCATTTTCATATTGAATTTTTCCCGCCGCTTCGCAGTGAAAACAAACAAAAATTCAATGCTTCAAGCGAAACGGGCGCCTGGGCTCACTGTAACCCAACCGCACCTGAAGAAAAAGCGGTTGAACTTAGGGAAGCATACGAAAAGTATTTGAAGAAGGTATAAGTTATGAATTTCAACCTTTTGCTTAGTGAAGACTTTAATAAATATGCTGCTAACGTAACTGTTAGTGGGCTTGTAATTGTTTTCGCTATGCTCATATTATTGGTAATGATAATTATTGCTTTCGGCAAAATTATGTCATCTAACCAAAACAAAGAATCAAAGCCTAAAGCTGAACCTAAAGCCGAAAAACCTGTGGCCGCTCAGGTGGTTACACCAAGCGTTGTTTCAGCCGATGATGAAATTATTGCCGTTATTTCGGCCGCTGTTGCTGCTGTTTATTCGGGTAGCGGTAAAACTGCCATTGTTAGGTCTATAAAGCCTGCAGGCACTGCTGGGCGTTCTGCCTGGGGCACAGCAGGGCTTCATCAAAACGTGAAGTCGTTTTAAGGGGGTGCGGTTAAATGTTTAGTGAATTTTTAAATACTATTTCAGGCATTTTTTCTGCATCAGGCCTTTATGCACTTTTTGTTGGTGAAGGCTGGAAAAACCTTGTTATGATTGCTATAGCTTGCTTCTTTATGTTCCTTGCAATCAAAAAAGGGTTTGAACCATTGCTTCTTTTGCCAATCGCTTTCGGTATGCTGCTTGCAAACCTTCCAGGTGCCGGAATTTATCACGCCGAAATTTGGGAAACTTCTAACGCAGCCTTTTGGTCAGACGGCCATTTGTTAGTTGGTAATGTTCTGCGCGAAGGCGGCCTTTTAGATATTTTATATCTTGGCGTAAAACTTGGCATTTACCCGCCGCTTATTTTCTTAGGCATTGGATGTATGACCGACTTTGCTCCGCTTATCAGTAACCCCAAAAGCTTCCTTTTAGGTGCTGCTGCACAGCTCGGCATATTTTTTGCTTTTGTCGGTGCACTTTTATTAGGCATGCCGGCAAATGTTGCTGGTTCTATTGGTATAATCGGCGGTGCCGATGGCCCAACAGCTATATTTGTAACCTCAAAATTAGCACCCGACAAATTAGGCCCGATTGCGGTTGCGGCATATTCATATATGGCGCTCATTCCCGTAATTCAGCCGCCAATTATGAAAGCGCTTACAACCAAAAAAGAACGCATGGTAAGGATGAAGGAACTTCGCAAGGTTTCAAAAACCGAGAAGATAATTTTCCCCATTCTTGTAACAATAGTTGTGTCACTTTTATTACCCGATGCTGCAGTTTTGGTTGGTATGTTAATGCTTGGCAACCTGTTTAAGGAATGTGGCGTTGTTGACAGGCTTTGCAAAACCGCACAAAACGAGCTTATGAATATTATTACAATTTTCTTAGGCCTTACAGTTGGTGCAACAACTAACGGTAAATCGTTCTTAAACTTCGATACTATTAAGATAGTTGCAATGGGGCTTATTGCATTTTGTTTTGGAACCATTGGCGGTATTCTGTTCGGTAAGTTAATGTGCTTCCTTACAAAGGGTAAGGTTAACCCACTTATCGGTTCCGCAGGTGTTTCGGCGGTTCCAATGGCGGCGCGAGTTTCACAAAAGGTTGGACAACAGGAAGACCCTGGCAACTTCTTGCTTATGCACGCTATGGGCCCGAACGTTGCCGGTGTTATTGGTTCTGCGGTTGCGGCCGGTGTGCTACTTAATATTTTAGGGTAACTAAATTTAGCTGCTTTACTTTATGGTAAGGCAGCTTTTTGTTTAAAGGTGTGTTTTTATGGATTTGTGGACTTATTTATCGAAAACCGAAAAACCGATATGGCTTTACGGAATGGGCGACGGTGCCGAAAAGGTTATGGAACGGCTTGAAGATGTTGGCGTTACACCGGCAGGCGTTTTTGCTTCTGACGCGTTTGCGCGAAGAAACAACTTTTGTGGCTTTGAGGTTATACCATATAGCGAAGCTAAAATTAAATGCAGTGAAATGATAGTTTTAGTCTGCTTTGGCACCCAAATACCCGAGGTTATTGATAATATTAAAAAGATTTCCGCCGAGCAAGAACTATACATCCCCGATGTTCCTGTGTATGGTGATGGTACATTTAACGAAGCGTTTTTAAACAAGTATTTAAAAGAAGTTAATAAGGTTTATGATATTTTAGCTGATGAACAATCGCGGTTTGTATTTAACTCTTTAATTGAATTTAAACTTACAGGCAACCCCGAATCCTTATTTGCTTCTGCAACACCTTATGGTGAGGTTTATGAGAATATTATAACGCTTTCAAGCGAAGAAGTGTTTCTTGACCTTGGAGCATACAAAGGCGATACAGTCGAGGACTTTATTAAAAGGGCAGGGGGTAAATACAATTACATATACGCCGTTGAACCCGATAAAAAGATATATAATAAGCTAATAAATGCCACAAATGATATTAAGAATTTCACAGCATTAAATGCGGCAATTTCTAACACTTGTGGAACTATAATGTTTTCGATGAAAGGCGGCAGGAATTCTTCGGCCTGTGCCGGCGGTGGGGTTGAAACTTCATCAATAACAGTTGACGAAATTGCAAAAGCACACGCACCAACTTTTATAAAGTTTGATGTTGAAGGTGCTGAAAATGCGGCAATAAACGGCGCTCGAAACACAATATTTAAACACAAACCTAAAATGCAAATAGCGGCATATCACCGAAATGAGGATATATTTAATATCCCTTTAACCGTTCATTCAATTCGTGATGATTATAAAATATATCTACGCCGAAACCCGTGCGTTCCTGCGTGGGATATTAACTATTTCTTTATATAAAAAACCGAGCCAAATTTTGGCTCGGTTTAGTTTGTTGAATATTAATTTATAATTAATACATTCCGCCTGCTGCTGCGGCTGCTTGAGCGGCTGCTGCGTCTGCGGCAGGGTCCTTTTTATCCGAAACAATGCTTTCGGTTGTGAGAACCATTGAAGCCACCGATGAAGCGTTTTGAAGCGCTGAACGTGTAACCTTAGTTGGGTCAACAATTCCTGCTTCAATCATATCAGTGTAAACTTCGTTATAAGCATCAAAGCCGTAGTTTGCTTTTCCGCTTGAAATAATTTTATCAATAATAACTGCGCCTTCAAGGCCTGCGTTACAAGCGATTTGGCGAATGGGCGCCTCCATTGCTTTAAGCACAATAAGCACACCTGTTTTGATGTCGCCCTCGGTTGTATCGAGTAATGCTTTTACAGAGGGGATAGCATTAATAAGAGCAACGCCGCCGCCTGCAACAATACCTTCTTCAACTGCTGCCTTGGTTGCTGCAAGTGCATCTTCAATGCGAAGCTTCTGTTCCTTCATTTCAATTTCGGTTGCAGCGCCAACCTTAATAACTGCAACGCCGCCTGCAAGTTTTGCAAGCCTTTCTTGAAGCTTTTCACGATCGAAATCAGAAGTTGTTGTTTCAATCTGCGACCTTATTTGTGCAACCCTTGCTTTAATATCGGCGGTTTCGCCGGCGCCGTCAACAATGATTGTGTTTTCTTTGCCAACCTTAACCTGGCGCGCTTGACCTAACTGGTGAAGCTCGGTATCGCGAAGTTCAAGACCAAGTTCTGAGGTGATAACCTCGCCGCCTGTAAGGGTTGCGATATCTTGAAGCATTTCCTTTCTTCTGTCGCCAAAGCCTGGGGCCTTAACGCCAACGCAAACAAAGGTGCCGCGAAGTTTGTTAACGATAATTGTTGAAAGTGCTTCGCCTTCAATATCTTCAGCCACAATGAATAACTTTTTGCCTGCTTGAACAACCTGCTCAAGAAGAGGAAGAATCTCTTGAATGTTTGAAATCTTCTTATCGGTGATAAGGATAAGAGGTTCATCAAGAACAGCTTCCATTTTATCGGTATCGGTTGCCATGTATGGGGTGATATAGCCCCTGTCAAACTGCATACCTTCAACAACCTCTGAATAGGTTTCGGCGGTTTTTGATTCTTCAACGGTTATAACGCCATCGGCTGATACCTTTTCCATAGCCTCAGCTATAAGTTTGCCGATGAATTCATCACCTGATGAAACGGCAGCAACCCTTGCAATATCGGTTGAACCTGTAACCTTTTTAGAGTTGCCTACAATGGTTTCAACTGCTGTGTCAACCGCGAGTTTGATACCTTTTTTTACAACCATTGGGTTTGCGCCTGCGGCAACGTTTTTCATTCCTTCGTTGATAAGCGCTTGTGCTAAAATGGTTGCGGTTGTTGTGCCGTCACCTGCGCAGTCGTTAGTTTTGGTAGCAACCTCTTTAACAAGCTGCGCACCCATGTTTTCAAATGGGTCATCAAGTTCAATATCCTTTGCAATAGTAACACCGTCGTTAGTAATAAGCGGTGAACCGAACTTTTTATCAAGAACAACGTTTCTGCCTTTGGGGCCTAATGTAACCTTTACGGCGTTTGCAAGCTGGTCAACACCCGATTGAAGGCTCTTTCTTGCATCTTCGCCGAACAAAATTTGTTTAGCCATTTTGCATCTCTCCTTAAAAATAATATTAAATTATTCAACAACTGCTAATATATCCGACTGGCGAACAATGCTATATTCTGTGCCGTCAACCTTAACTTCGGTTCCTGCGTATTTGCTGGTGATTACTTTATCGCCAACCTTAACAAGCATTGTAACCTCTTTACCGTCAACCACGCCGCCGGGGCCAACTGCAACAACTTCGGCAATTTGAGGCTTTTCTTGTGCTGATGCTGCAAGGATAATGCCGCTTTTTGTGGTTTCTTCAGCTTCGGTTGCTTTAACAACAACTCTGTCAAGTAATGGTTTAATTGTCATTTATATCTCCTCCAATTTGAGAATTAGCACTCTCGTGTTTTGAGTGCTAATTCTATTTTAGCCTTTAAAATATGAAAATCAAGGGTTAATTTGATAAATTAAACAATTATTTTAAATTTTTTAACAAATAACAAAAGTTGCAATTATATTGTTGCAACAAATGTATAAAATTTAATCAAATTATTCAGAAATTAAAACCTTTTCAATCTTGCCAAGGTAGATTTTATGGAAATCACCTTCAGGGTAAACGGTTTCAATTATTGATTTATCAAAAAATTCGCCGTTTTTAATATCTGACACATAGGTTTTTTTGCATATAATAACAAGGCGTGATTCTTTAAAATAAACTGTTCCACAATCAAAGACAGGGGAAAGCCCTGTTTCTTTAGCCTTGTCAACATCGCGGCCTGATTTACTGCCACATACCTTGTGCGGCTCTTTGTTGTCACCTAAGAAGCAAAGTGAAAATGTATCATTATCATCTAAAAATTCTCTTGTATATCGCTGTGGACGTACAAGGGCAACAGCGTATTCATTCCCCCAAATTTCGCCCATAAATCCCCAGCTTGCGGTCATCATATTAAATCCATCTTCGTTTCCGGCAGCTATAAGCGCCCATTCATCACTGATTAATTTAAACAAA
The DNA here is from genome assembly GCA_045576295.1 of Acutalibacteraceae bacterium. Classification (GTDB taxonomy): domain Bacteria; phylum Bacillota; class Clostridia; order Oscillospirales; family Acutalibacteraceae; genus CAVALG01. The sequence continues at coordinate 9,246 of JAZNGF010000062.1, forward strand.
TTGCTGTCAATATTTTTTGCACCTATTTCTTTAAAAGCCATAATCATCAACCTTTCATTTTTTGTTTTAATAATTATACTACAAATAGGTTTAATTTAAAAGCACATTTGGGCATTTTTGTTTGTAATTAATGAAAATATATGGTATAATAAAAAAGTTAATCCGATTATATGGAGGTAACATATGAAAATTCTTGTGATAGATGGAAACAGTATTGCAAACCGCGCTTTTTATGGCATTAAAATGCTTACAACGAAAGACGGCAGATACACCAATGCTATTGTTGGTTTTTTAAATATTTTGAATAGACTTATTGAAGCAGAAGCGCCCGATGGTGTTGCTGTAGCTTGGGATGTTCACGCGCCAACATTCAGGCATAAGAAATATGGTGAGTACAAAGCAGGCAGAAAAGGTACCCCACAGGAACTTTTAGAGCAAATGCCTGTTATTAAAAATATAATAGATGCCTTAGGCTACCGAAACATTGAATTAGAAGGTTTTGAGGCTGATGATATTTTAGGAACTATATCTCGCGCGTGTGCTACACAAAACTGTGATTGCGTTATTGCCACAGGTGACAGAGATTCTTTGCAGTTAGTATCGGAGAAGACTCGAGTTTTACTCTCGGCAACTAAAATAGGAAGACCGGAGATCACTGAATATAATACAGAAACCCTTTATAATGAATATGGAGTTTCGCCCGAAGGTATGATTGAAATTAAAGCACTAAAGGGCGACAGTTCTGATAATATTCCCGGTGTTGCAGGCGTTGGCGACAAAACCGCAGGCGACCTTATTAAAAACTTCGGTAATATTGATTATATTTATGATAATATTGATTCACTTGATATAAAAGAAGGCGTTAAGAACAAATTAATCGCAGGAAAAGAAAGCGCTTATTTATCGCGTGAGCTTGGAACGATTTTTTGTGACGTACCAATTGAGTGCGATGCCATGTTTTACAAAAAACGCGAAGTTGATAAAGCGGCATTAGCTGAAATACTGTTTGATAGAGAGCTTTTTAAGGCCGCCGAAAGATACGGTGTTACTGCTGCGGATATTAATGCAGAAAAAGTGTATATAACTGATAGCACTGAACTTACTCAAACTGATGATGTTAATAAAGTTCTAAATTCTAAAGATATAGAATTGGTTCTTTTTGAAGACTCTGCGGTTATAACAAATGGAGAGTTTGTTTGCAAAATATCACTTGAAACCTTTAATGACGTTATTTCAAACCCTGAAATCGCTAAAAGTGTTTATGATTCAAAGGCAGTTTATAAATATTGTATCAAAAATAGCCTCACCCCTGAAAATGTTGTTTTTGACACCCTGCTTGCTGCATATTTGCTTGAGCCTTCATCGAATGATTATAGTTTAGACACCTTAGCAGCAGAGTATAGAATAAACTCAGGCGAATTTGAAAACCTAAATGTAAAAGCCGCGGCACAAAACTCGCAACTTGCCCGCGTTTTAGCCAAACAAATTAAGGATAACGGGTTAGAAGAACTTCTAAATAAAATTGAACTACCACTCGCGTATGTTCTTGCATCAATGGAAACAGAAGGTGTTTTAATTGATGTTGAGGGAACTAAAAAGTATGGCGATGCGTTGAATGAAAAAATTGAAAATTTGAGAAGTGAGATAACCGGTGAAATTGGATATGAGTTTAATCTTAATTCACCAAAACAATTAGGTAAGGCGCTGTTTGAAGATTTAGGGCTTCCCTGTAAAAAGAAAACCAAAAGCGGTTATTCAACCAACGCTGAAGTGCTTGAATCGTTAAGATATGATTATCCTGTTGTTGAAAAACTTCTTGAATACCGCACTCTTGCAAAGCTTAAATCAACCTATTGTGATGGTTTAGTTGCGGCAGCGTGTGATGACTGCAGAATTCGTTCAACCCTTAATCAAACCGAAACAAGAACAGGGCGAATAAGCTCATCAGAGCCAAATTTGCAAAACATCCCTGTTAAAAAGCAAGAGGGCAAAGAACTACGCAGGTTCTTTAAAGCGCGTGAAGGATATGTTCTGTGTGATGCCGACTATTCGCAAATTGAGCTTCGTGTTCTTGCTTCAATTGCAAATGATAAAGCTATGATTGAGGCATTCAATAATAATATTGATATTCACACTTTAACCGCGTCGCAGGTGTTTAATATGCCGCTTCAAATGGTAACGCCGCTTATGAGAAGCCGCGCTAAAGCTGTTAACTTTGGCATAGTTTACGGCATAGGAGCATTCTCGCTCTCAAAAGATATTGGTGTAACAAAAAAAGAAGCTGATGAATATATAAAAGGGTATTTCAGCACCTACCCGCAGGTTGATATGTATATGAAATCGGTTGTTGATAATGCCAAAGCAAATGGTTATGTATCAACCTTATTTGGCCGAAAAAGGCTATTGCCCGAGCTTTCTAATTCCAACAGAATGATTCAGTCGTTTGGGGAGCGTGTTGCGCGCAATATGCCCATTCAAGGAACCGCGGCAGACATTATTAAAATAGCTATGATTAACGTTTCAAACAGGCTTAAAGTCGAGCTGCCAAACGCACGGCTTATTATGCAGGTTCACGATGAACTTCTTGTTGAGGCGCCAAAAGAACAGGTTGAAATAGCATGCAAAATAATAAAAGAAGAAATGGAAAGCGCTGTGAAACTCAGTGTTCCGCTGATAGTTGATGTTAATTACGGAGATACCTGGTATGATGCAAAGGGATAACTACAAAATACTGCCGTTTTCACCAGAAAATGCAAAGGCGGTTGAAATGTTAGAAAACGAATGCTTTTCATCCCCTTGGAGCGCTGAAGCTATTCTTGATTCTTATAACTTTAACACTGTGTTTTTTGTTGCTACTAAAAATGGTAATGTTGTTGGTTATATCGGGGTTCAAAATATTATTAGCGAAGGTTATATAACAAATGTTGCCGTTAGCAAAAAACATAGGGGAAACGGTGTTGGAGCTTTACTTGTGAAAAAGGCTTTAGAGCATTGCCAAGAACAAAATTTTGAGTTTTTAAGCCTTGAGGTGAGAGCTTCTAACACCCCTGCGATTTCACTATACACAAAGCTGGGATTTGAAACGGTTGGAGAAAGAAAAAATTTTTATCAAAACCCAACCGAAAACGCATATATTATGACATATTATTTTAACGGGAGGTAATAAGTTGAATATTCTAAGTATTGAATCATCCTGTGATGAAACGGCTGCTGCAATTACTAATGGAAAAACTGTTCTTTCTAATATTGTTGCAACGCAGATTGCAGAGCATAGATTATATGGCGGCGTTGTGCCCGAAATTGCTTCCCGCAGGCATTCTGAGGCCATTTCACAGGTTGTTGCAAAAGCGATAGATGACGCTAAAATTACTAAAGATGATATTGATGCAATTGCCGTTACCTATGCTCCGGGGCTTATTGGTTCGCTTCTTGTTGGAGTTAATTTTGCAAAAGGGCTTGCTATGTCGCTGGGTGTACCACTTGTGCCTGTTCATCACTTGCGCTCGCATATTGCGGCAAATTATATTAATAATCCTGAGCTTGCGCCTCCGTTTTTATGCTTGCTGGTTTCGGGAGGAAACACGCATATTGTTGAGGTTAAATCTCACACCGAGTTTAACATAATCGGCAGAACACTCGACGATGCGGCAGGGGAGTGCTTTGACAAATCAGCCCGCGCTTTAGGGCTTTCATACCCTGGCGGCGTTGAGCTCGACAAAATTGCCGACCTTGATGGTTATAAGGTGTATAATTTGCCTTACCCAGCAGTTCCCGGGAATAAATACGACTTTTCTTTTTCTGGGCTTAAAACTGCGGTTATCAACTTAATACATAATTCTTCGCAAAAGGGTGAAACTATTGATATTCCGAAACTTTCGGGTGCTCTTAGGAAAAAGGTGTGCGACATATTAATTGATAAAACTTTTTCGGCTGCTGAAGAGTTTGGTTATAGCAAAATTGCGGTGGCAGGTGGAGTATCTGCAAACAGTGAACTAAGGCGACGTTTTGAAGAGGAATGTGCCGCACGAGGGCTTTCGTTATTTTTGCCCGAACTTAAATATTGTGGTGATAACGCCGCAATGGTTGGTGTGCAAGGGTATTATGAGCTATTAAGCGGCAACACTGCGGGCGCTGATCTTAATGCGTTCGCTAATATGCCAATTGATTTAAAATAAATTGTAAATTGACATATTTTTATATATTTTTTAGTTGATTATTGGAAAAATCAGTGTATAATACTTTATAAGGGGTAAATTGTTAAATTTTATTGGAGGTACAATTATGACAAATAACAAAACTGTACTTGAATGGTTAGAAAGCATGAAATCGCTTTTAAACCCTGACAAAATCGTTTGGATAACAGGCGATGAAGAACAGCTTGAAGAACTCCGCAAAGAAGCTGTTTCAACCGGCGAACTTGAAAAGTTAAATCAAGACCTTCTTCCGGGTTGCTATCTTCACAGAACAAAACAGAACGACGTTGCCCGCGTTGAAGACAGAACCTTTATCTGCACAAAAGAAAAGGAAACAGCAGGCCCCACCAATAACTGGTGCGACCCTGATGAAATGTATAAAAAACTTTACGACATTGCTCGCGGAACTTACAAGGGCAGAACTATGTATATCATTCCGTTCTCAATGGGCCCAATAGGTTCACCTCTTGCAAAAATCGGTATTGAAATCACCGATTCAATCTATGTTGTTCTCAACATGGCTATTATGACAAGGGTTGGATCTAAAGTATTAGAGGTTCTTGGCGACAGCAACGACTGGGTTCGTGGCCTTCACGCAAAATGCGATGTTGACCCTGAAAACAGATACATTTGCCAGTTCCCTGAAGACAACACTATTATCTCTGTTAACTCAGCATACGGCGGTAACGTGCTTTTAGGTAAAAAGTGCTTTGCTCTTCGTATTGCTTCTTACCAAGGCTGGAAAGAGGGTTGGATGGCTGAGCATATGCTTATCCTCGGCATCGAAAACCCGCAGGGTGAGGTTAAATATGTTGCGGCTGCATTCCCGTCGGCTTGCGGTAAAACCAACCTCGCAATGCTTATTCCGCCCGAATATTTAAAAGAAAAGGGCTACAAGGTTTGGACAGTTGGCGACGACATTGCTTGGATGAGAATAGGTAAAGATGGTCGCCTTTATGCTATCAATCCTGAAAACGGTTTCTTTGGTGTTGCACCCGGAACCAACGAAAAATCAAACTTCAATGCGCTTGCAAGCACCAAGAAGGGAACAATCTTCACCAACGTTGCACACGATCTTTCTAACAACACTGTTTGGTGGGAAGGCCTTAACAAAAACCTTCCTGAAAACGCTATTGATTGGAAGGGCAACAAATGGGATCCCTCTAAGTTCGACAAGGCTGACAAGTCAACCTGCGCAGCTCACCCCAACTCAAGATTTACAGCACCTGCTGAAAACTGCCCCTGCATTTCTGATGAATTCAATAAGGGTGAAGGTGTGCCGATTTCTGCAATCATCTTCGGCGGTAGGCGCGCAAAGCTCGCTCCGCTTGTATACCAATCAAAGAGCTGGGAAAACGGTGTATTCATCGGTTCAACAATGGCTTCTGAAACAACTGCAGCAGCTGCAGGCGCTGTAGGTGTTGTTCGCCGCGACCCGATGGCTATGCTCCCGTTCTGCGGATACCATATGGCTGATTACTTTAAGCATTGGCTCGATATGGGCGAAAAGCTTGGAGATAAGGCTCCTAAGATCTTTAACGTTAACTGGTTCCGCACTGATGACGACGGTAACTTCCTCTGGCCAGGTTTTGGCGATAATATTCGTGTTCTTAACTGGATTATCGGCCGTTGCGAAGGCACTGTTGATGCTGAAGAAACAGCAATCGGTTATATTCCGCGCCCAGAAGACATTGATCTTACCAACCTCGATATGGATATCGAAACATTAAAGGGCATCTTAGCTGTTGATAAAGAAGCATGGGAAAAGGAAATTGCTGAAATCGTTGAACACTACAAGAAGTTTGGTGATAAGCTTCCTGCAGAGCTTTCAAATCAACTTGAAACCCTTAAAGCAAACATTGCAAAGTTATAATTAACTTAAAACCGGAGGGCTTAAGCCTTCCGGTTTTTGTTATTGCTAATGCATTTATTTGTAAATTGACAAATATAATTAATAGTGTTATAATATAAATGAACTCCTAACATAAAGCGTATGCTGCGTGAAAGGTGCGAGAAAAACTTAAAATTGTGAGTTTGTTTGCCGCGCCTGAATTTAGGTGCGGCTTTATTTTATTAATGAGGTGATTATATGGAAACACGTGTTGCTGTTATGAGCATAATAGTTGAAAATTCCGAATCGGTTGATAAGCTTAACAGCCTTTTACACGAATTTGGTGAGTATATCATTGGCAGAATGGGCATACCTTACCCAAAAAGAAGTATAAATATCATAAGCATCGCGCTTGATGCGCCGCAAAACACGATTTCTGCCCTTGCAGGGAAAATTGGAACTTTACCCGGTGTTAGTGTTAAAACGGCTTATTCTGGGGTAGTAGGCAATGAATAACACACTTCGCGATTTAGTATATAAACTCGAAACAGAACATAAACTCGAAACAAATGAATATGCATATTTGTTAGAGAATCGAACCCCTGAACTTGAAAAACATATTGCCGAGCGAGCCGTAAAGGTTAGAAAAGAGATTTATGGCAATTCTATTTACATTCGAGGGCTAATTGAAATCAGTAACATATGCAAAAACGATTGCTATTATTGCGGCATTCGTAAAAGCAATAAAAACTGTGAGCGTTATAGGTTAACCGCTGAAGAGATTTATGAATGCTGCACCGAAGGTTACGAACTTGGGTTTAGAACCTTTGTTTTACAGGGCGGGGAAGACGCCTATTTTACCGATGACAGGCTTTGTGAATTAATTACTAAAATTAAAACCAACTTCCCTGATTGCGCAGTTACACTGTCGCTTGGTGAACGCAGCAGTGAAAGTTACCAAAAACTATATAATGCCGGGGCAGACCGTTACCTTTTACGTCACGAAACTGCAACTAAAGAGCATTACGAAAAACTTCACCCGATGCCACTCACAATCGAAAACCGTATGAGATGTTTAAACGATTTAAAAGAAATAGGTTTTCAGGTTGGTTGCGGAATAATGGTTGGCTCGCCCTATCAAACAAATATGGATATTGCTCGCGATTTAACCTTTATTCAAAACTTTAAACCGCATATGTGCGGAATAGGCCCTTTTATTCCACATTGTGACACGCCTTTTTTTGACAGAGAACGCGGCACAGTTGAGCTTACCTGCTTCTTACTGTCTATTGTGCGCTTAATTCATCCTGGCGTGCTTTTGCCGTCAACCACGGCACTTGGAACAATTGATCCGTTAGGCCGCGAAAAAGGCGTTTTAAGCGGAGCTAATATTGTAATGCCTAACTTGTCGCCAAGCGCTGTAAGGCGCAAATATCAGCTTTATAACAATAAAGTTTCTGATGGCGCAGAATCAGCGCAGTGTTTAACTGAACTTAAAAACAGAATGGATTCTATTGGTTATGAAGTTGTAACCGATAGGGGAGATTATAAAGAAATACAGAAAGGAATTTAATTATGCCAGTATATAACCCTAAATCATTAAAAGCTGATGAATTTATTAATGATAAAGAAATTCTTGATACAATTGAATATGCTGAACAAAATAAAAATAATGTTGAGCTAATTGATGAAATATTAAACAAATGCCGCCCGCAAAAAACCGAAACAGGATACACCTGTGCAGGCCTTTCTCACCGCGAGGCATCGGTTCTTCTTGCGTGCGATATTCCTGAAAAGATTGAAGAAATGTATAAGATAGCCGAAGAGATCAAACTTGCTTTTTACGGCAACCGCATTGTGCTTTTTGCGCCGCTATATCTTTCTAACTATTGCGTTAATGGCTGTGTTTACTGCCCGTATCACGTTAAAAACAAACAAATCCCGCGCAAAAAGTTAACACAAGAAGAAGTACGCGCTGAGGTTATAGCTTTGCAAGACCAAGGTCATAAACGCCTTGCAATTGAAGCTGGGGAAGACCCGGTTAATAACCCAATTGAATATATTATTGAATGCATTAACACAATTTACAGCGTTCATCACAAAAACGGTGATATTCGCCGCGTTAATGTTAACATTGCTGCCACAACAGTTGATAATTACCGCAAACTTAAAGATGCAGGTATTGGCACATATATTCTGTTCCAAGAAACCTATAATAAGGAAAACTACCTTGCACTTCACCCAACAGGACCAAAGCACGATTATGATTATCATACAGAGGCTATGGACCGCGCTATGGAAGGCGGAATTGATGACGTTGGCCTTGGTGTACTGTTTGGCCTTGAGCAATATAAATATGAATTTGCAGGGCTTTTAATGCACGCTGAACACCTTGAAGCTGTTCACGGCGTTGGGCCGCACACAATCAGTGTTCCACGCTTAAAACGCGCCGACGACGTTGACCCCGACCAGTTTGATAACGGAATAAGCGATGAGATATTCGAAAAGATTGTTGCTTGTATTCGTTTAGCCGTGCCGTATACAGGGATGATTATATCTACCCGCGAGAGCGAAGAATTGCGCACAAAGGTTCTTCGTTTAGGTGTTTCACAGGTTTCGGGTGGTTCGAGAACCTCTGTTGGCGGCTATGCAGGTTATAGTAACGATGAACGCCCACATGATACCGAGCAATTCGAAGTGTCTGACCAACGTAGCCTTGATGATGTTGTTAGGTGGCTTATGGAAAATGGGCATCTTCCGTCATTCTGCACCGCTTGCTACCGTGAAGGCCGCACCGGTGATAGATTTATGAGCTTTTGTAAATCTGGCCAAATTCTTAACTGCTGCCACCCGAATGCGTTAATGACACTTTCGGAATATTTAGAAGACTACGCTTCGCCCGAAACCAAGGAGATTGGTTATGAGCTAATTGATCAGGAATTATATAAAATACCAAGCCCCAAGGTGTTTGATATTGCAAAATACAATATTTCTGAAATCAAGGCTTCAAACAGGCGCGATTTCCGCTTTTAATTAGTAGATAGGAGTTAGATATGGGACTAAATGATGTTGTTTCTGCCGAACGACTTCACATTGCCTTTTTCGGTATGCGTAATGCAGGTAAATCGAGTGTTGTAAACGCTGTTACAGGCCAGAATCTTGCAGTTGTATCTGATATTAAGGGGACAACGACCGACCCTGTTAAAAAATCTATGGAGCTTTTGCCACTCGGCCCGGTTGTTATTATTGATACCCCGGGGCTCGACGATGAAGGACAGCTTGGGCTACTTCGCGTTAAAAAAGCGCGTGATATTCTAAACGAAACTGATATT
>JAZNGF010000063.1:0-8852 GCA_045576295.1 Acutalibacteraceae bacterium
AAATATTTTGATTATTATTTTGCCGTTTTTTCCGTTGATAACCTTCCTATGGTGGCGCAAAAGGCTTTACAGCGACTACCTTAAGAAGCTAAAAGAAAACGACATAAGCGCACTAAAACAAGCCATCGAAAACCAAGAGGAAACGATCGCAAAGCTGACCGCTACAAATGAAGAAATGCTTAAAATAATTCAAAAGGATAACAAACTGATCCCTGCAATGCAAGCGGCAGTTAATGACTTAATATCCAAAAATAAAACTGATGAAGCAGAAAAACTTCAAACCCAATTAAATTTGTTATATAACGAGCGATGCGAGGTTATTAAAGAATACGAGACAAGCCGTAACTTGAAGATGTAAAAGGAGCAATTAATGATTAATACTGCCATTAAATACTTTTTTATATGCCTTTGTTATTTAACAGTCTTCACAAAACTTTTGAATATTAAAGAAGCAAATAAAAATCACTTGTTAAAGATATGTTTTGCTATATTTTTCGCCGCGAGTGCTGTTATATTCCGCACCTATTTTTTCAACTTAAGCATTCTGCTGCTTTATGCACTCATATTGATATACACATATTTTGTTTATAAAAAAGGCGATAATATAACAATAACGTCATCTATTATTGCTTTTGGGATTAGTTATTGTTTATTTACTATTTCTGCGTTTCTTATAGCACCAACTGCATTTATTTTTAACTCCTTATGTGAAGAACCTGCGTTTATCGCAACAAGCAACCTGCTTGTTGGCATCATTGAAAACATTTTGGCGCTCCTACTTTTTAAAATTAAAAGACTAAAAAACGGAATGCCGTTTTTACTTAAAAAGGGTAATAGTGATATTGGGGTTTTTATTAGCGTTACTCTTCTAATTGCTATAACCTTTATTCCGGATAGACTTCACAATCGCATCAGATTTGTTTGCTTATTCGTTTTACTAATATCGACCTTAATAATCTATCTGTGGTGGCGCAAAAAGCTTTACAGCGACTACCTTAAGAAGTTAAAAGAAAACGACATAAGCACACTAAAGCAAGCCATCGAAAGCCAAGAGGAAACGATCGCAAAGCTGACCGCTACAAATGAAGAAATGCTTAAAATAATTCAAAAGGATAACAAACTTATCCCCGAAATGCAAGTAGCTGTTAACGACTTAATAGCCAAAAATAAGACCGATGAAACCGAAGAACTTCAAGCTCAATTGAACACGCTGCACGACCAACGATTAGAGGTTCTTAATGAATACGAAACAAACTATAAAGAGGAGTAAACTATGATTGACATTGCGATTAAATACTTTTGTATTAGTCTGTGTTGCTTAACGGTTTTTACAAAAATTTTAAATATTAGCATAATACGCAGAAACCGTTTCTTAAATGTATTATTCTCAATATTTTTTGCCGCAAGTTCGGTTGTACTTCGTACCTACCTTTTAGATTTAAGCATTTTGATACTTTATGCACTTATATTGATATATACATTTTTTGTTTATAAAAAAGGTAGTAATATAACCATAACATCTTCTGTAATAGCTTTTGGGATTGCTTTTGGCTTATTTATCATTTCTTTATTTCTTATATCACCAATCGCATTTATTACAATCCCGAAATATGATGGACCCGTGTTTGACACAATCACACAACTGCTTGCAGGCATAATTGAAAACATTTTAGCAGTTCTACTTTTTAAAGTTAAAAGACTAAAAAACGGGATGCCTTTTTTACTAAAAAGAGGTAATAGCGATATTGGTGTTTTTATCAGTATAACGCTCCTAATATCTATAACCTTTAACACCGATAATTCCAACTACAGTATCAGAACAGTTCTCTTACTCGTTTTAATAATCTCAGCTTTAATAATCTACCTATGGTGGCGCAAAAAGCTATATAGTGATTATCTCAAAAAATTAAAAGAAAATGATATAACCGCACTACAAAAAACCATTAACGAGCAAAAAGAAGAAATCGACAAGCTTATAGCGTCAAACGAAGAAATGGCTAAAATAATTCACAAGGATAATAAGTTGATTCCCGCAATGCAAACCGCAGTAAACGACTTAATGGCCAGAGATAAAACAAACGAGCAGGAAAAGCTTCACGACCAATTAAATTCGTTATATAATGAACGAACAGCGGTTTTAGAATCATATGAAGAACGCAGAGATTCACTAATTAAAACCGAAGTTTTATCAACCGATGGGTTAATTAAATATCTATATAACCGGGCAAATGATTTGAATGAAAAACTGGAAGTTTCTGTTACATCAAGCGTTAAATACTTAATAGAAAACATAATAACAGAAGAAGACTTAAACACATTAATTGCCGACCTCACAGAAAACGCAATTATTGCCACAAAGGCCGAACAAAATAGAAATATCTTATTAAGCATTGGAATTAATAGTGATAACCACTACCAAATTGATGTTTTTGATAGCGGCCCACCCTTTGCAGATATTGTTTTGCAAAACATAGGTAAAATCAAAACAACAACCCATGAAAACGAGGGAGGAAGCGGCATAGGCCTTGTAACAACGTTTGAGATACTGAATAAATATAACGCAAGCTTTAAAATCGACCAGAACCTAAATTCGCAAATATACACAAAGTTTGTTCGCATAACCTTCGACAGTGAAAGCTCTGTAACTTTACCGCCATTTAAGGCTTTGTGAGCAAGCACTCAAAATTTAAAATCAAAGCATAGAAAAAACCTCGCAGATTAAAAATCTGTGAGGTTTTTAATACTTAAATATCTAATTTACTGTTTGGGGGACTGCACCTTTTCACGCAGTTTTAGCCGCCTTCTTTTTACAACAAGTGATGAATACTTCTTTTTAAACGAAACCTGACCTATAAATTCATCACCGCAACTCTGGCATTTAAACTTCGCCCTAAAACTATTATTCTTAAAACTCCACGATGATGTTCTTTTGGCAGTTTTATGGCACAACTCACACTTAAATCTAAGGTTGCGCTTTTTAATAAGCGGGTCGTTTATATCGTTTAAGTAATAAGGCCTATATGCAATTTTTTTGAAATAGTCATTTTTAGTGGTATCAATCGTAAAGCGTTTAACCGCCTTTGGAGTATAACACATTAAAAACAACTTTGCGGTAAGGGCGCTGTCATCAACCGCTCGGTGAAGTTCAAGGTTTTCGGTTACTATATTTAACCTTTCAGCGGCATTGCTAAGGGAAATTTGCGAGGTTATTTGCTCACCCTTTGAAATTAAATAATCTTGAACAAACTTTTGCGCATCAAGATATTTTTCAACAAACGGGATGTGATCAAGCCCTAAAATAACCTGATAATTTTCAAGCAAGGTGAAAATATCGGAATTGCTCCAAGAGATTATAAGGCTCCCCTTTCCAACCCATTCCGAAAACTCGTTCATTGCCTCACTGAAACTTACGCCCGAAAGCATTTCTTCGTTAGTAATGCCCGTGAGCTCTGTAAACCTTGAATGAAGCGAATTAGAAAAAGCAGAATGGATAAAACGGTCGAACCTGCCAACCTCGTTAAACTGCTCATCAAGCTTAACGGCGCCAATTTCAACAATCTCATTCACATACTTTGAATGCTTTTTGCTGAAAACAGTGTTCCACTCCATATCGAAAATAACATAAAACATAAACTTACCCTAACTATTTCTTCATTTTGCTTTCGTGCTTCATTCTGAGTTCCTTGTTTAGTATGCGCTTGCGTAGCCTCATATCATTGGGGGTGATTTCAACAAGCTCGTCTTCTTTAATAAATTCAAGCGCCTGCTCAAGGCTTAAAACGGTATGAGGAACCAGCCTTAAAGCATCATCAGAGCCAGCGGCACGTGTGTTGGTCATTTGCTTTTTCTTACAAACATTGCAAACTATATCTTCATTCTTGGGGTTTTCACCAACTATCATACCTTCATACACAGGAACGCCAGGGCCTATAAACAGCCTGCCTCGACTTTGGGTGTTAAATAAGCCATAACCTGTTGATTCACCCGTTTCATGCGCAACAATTGAGCCTGTTAACCTGTTTTCAATGTCGCCCTTATATGGCTCATATCCGTGGAAGATATGGTTCATAATACCGTTACCATTGGTGTCTGACAAGAACTGCTGGCGGTAGCCCATAAGCCCGCGTGCGGGGATTAAAAATTCAAGGTGACTATAACCTGTTTCCCTTGTTCCCATATTTTTAATTTCGGCTTTTCTGGTGCCAAGTTTCTCCATAACAGCGCCAACATATTCTTCAGGAACTTCAATCATAAGAAGCTCAATAGGCTCTAATCTTTCACCATCTTCATACTTATAAATAACGGTTGGCGGCGACACCTGGAATTCATAACCTTGGCGGCGCATAGTTTCAATAAGTATTGAAAGGTGCAGCTCTCCCCTGCCCGATACCTTAAATGTATCAGAAGAATCGGTTTCTTCAACCTTTAGGCTAACATTGGTTTCAACCTCTTTAAAGAGCCTGTCGCGTATATTTCGCGAGGTTACATATTTGCCATCGCGCCCGGCAAAAGGTGAATTATTAACCATAAAGTTCATTGAAATTGTGGGTTCATCAATCTTAACAAAAGGAAGCGGCTCGATATTATTTGTATCGCAAGCAGTTTCGCCGATATTAAGGTTTGCGATGCCTGCAACCTCGGCAATTTCGCCCGCCCTGATTTCTTCAACCTCGGTTCTTTTAAGCCCTTCAAACACAAACAAACGCGAAACCTTGGCGTTTCTCGGATTTCCATCTTTATCACATACTGCAACTGTTTGCCCTGTTTTTAAAACACCTCGCTCAACCCTGCCAACACCAATTCTGCCAACATATTCATCATACTCAATATTAGAAAACAGCATTTGGAAGGGGCCTTCAATGTCATTTTCGGGCGGTGCTATTTCGTTCACTATCATATCGAAAAGTGGTTTTAAATCTGTTCCTTGAACACTCGGGTCGGTAGTTGCATAACCATCCCTTCCTGATGCATACACAACGGGGAATTCAAGCTGGTCATCATCTGCGCCAAGCTCAATAAACAAATCTAAAACACTGTCAATAACTTCATCAGGTCGTGCCATTGGCCGGTCAATCTTATTAACAACAACTATCGGTTTTTTGCCAAGTGAGAGCGCCTTTTTCAAAACAAATCGTGTTTGCGGCATGCAACCTTCAAAAGCATCAACAAGTAGTAGCACTCCATCAACCATAGTGAGGATGCGCTCAACCTCGCCGCCGAAGTCGGCGTGACCTGGGGTGTCAACAATATTAATTTTAACATCGCCATACATAACGCTTGTGTTTTTTGATAAAATGGTTATGCCTCTCTCACGCTCAAGATCGTTAGAGTCCATAACCCTTTCGTCAACCTGTTCGTTACTTCTAAAGGTTCCGCTTTGCTTTAAAAGCTGGTCAACGAGTGTTGTTTTACCGTGGTCAACGTGCGCCACAATTGCAATGTTCCTTAAATTTTTTAGATTTTGCATAAAATCATTCTCTTTCCAAATATATTAATCAACCTTTTTATTATATCAAAACAGCCTTAAAACCACAAGCGTTTAAAACAATATATTTACTGCTTCTCGGATGTTTGTTACCTCAATTATTTGGATATCACCCATATTTTGGCTATTGGCACTGCTAAGGCTGCCGCGCGGCACAACACATCTTTTAAAGCCCATTTTTGCAATTTCTTTTATCCTGGAATCTGCCCTTGATGCTCCTCTAACCTCGCCTAAAAGCCCGATTTCACCAAAAAAGACAATATCTTCGGGTATAGGCGTTTCTTTAAGGCTTGAAATTAATGCCATCGCCACCGAAAGGTCGGTCGCGGGCTCGTCAATTCTAAGCCCGCCCACAACATTAAGGTAAGCATCAAGATTCGAAAAAATATACCCTAAACGCTTTTCCATAACTGCAAGAATTAAATTTAAGCGATTATAATCAAACCCGGTTGACATTCTTCTGGGGTTTCCGAAGCCTGAGGTTGTTACAAGGGCTTGAACTTCGGCTAAAATAGGCCTAGAGCCTTCAAGAACGCATGTAACAGCCGAGCCTTCAACATTAACGCTTCGCCCCGATAAAATTGAAGCCGAAGGGTTTTGAACCTCCCGCAGCCCTTTGTCAACCATCTCGAAAACGCCTATTTCGTTAGTTGAACCAAAGCGATTTTTAACAGCTCGCAAAATTCGGTATGAATTGTTTCTTTCACCTTCGAAATAAAGAACGGTGTCAACAATATGTTCAAGCACTTTGGGGCCCGCAATGTTTCCATCTTTGTTAACGTGGCCCACAATTATCATTGGGATATTAAGGCTTTTCCCTGCCCTTAAAAACAGGTTGGTGCATTCCCTTATTTGGGTAATGCTACCCTGCGAAGATCCAATCTCGGGGTGCGACATTGTTTGAATTGAATCAATCATAACAATATCGGGCTTTTGAGAATAAATATACTCGGTAATCATCTGTGCATCGGTTTCAGTAACCACCGTAATATTTGGGCTTGAAACCCCCAACCTATCAGCTCGAAGTTTTAACTGTTTTGAAGATTCTTCTCCCGAAACATATAAAACATTAATATCGTTCGCTAAAATACCGCACATTTGCATTAGTAACGTTGATTTGCCAATACCCGGGTCGCCGCTTAAAAGTATAACAGAGCCCTTTACAATTCCACCGCCAAGAACATTATCAAGCTCGCCAATGCCTGTTTTATAACGAAATTCATCAGTAATCTCAATCGAATCAATCTTTTCAGCCTTAAGCGAGGTAGCTCTCACATTTGAGTTGCCACCTTTTTTTACTTCCTGTATTATTTCTTCGTTTAATGTGTTCCACTCTTTGCACTGTGGGCACTGGCCAAGCCATTTAGGCGACTCATACCCGCATTCACTGCAAACATAACACGTTTTTAATCTCGATGCCAATAGTATCACCTCAAGTGATACTATTATAATATAAATTAAACGACATAACAATAGAAAATGCTAATTTTGACTGATACTCTGAAGATTTAAGGTTTTTTAGCTCCTTTTGATTACTTAAAAAACCGCACTCTACAATAACTGCGGGGATTTTTGCGTTTTTAAGCAAATAAATGCTGTTATCAGCCTTTTTAACCGCTCTTGAGTTATCAGGCTGCACATCTTTCGCTATCGCACCTTGTAGGCTTTGCGCAAGCAGCAGCGAGTTTTCATTATTACGCGAATAAAACACCTGGGCACCTTTAACGCTTTCCTGCTCAAATTTATTTATATGTATGCTTAAAAAAACCGCCCGAGGATTTTCATTTATAATCTTTAGGCGGTTTCTCATATCCTCAATTTTATTTTTCCGAAGTGAACTTTCACTACCGCTGAGCGCCCTGTCTTCCTCCCTTGTCATAATTGTGGTGTATCCAAAAAGCTTTGCAAAGCAATTGATTTTTTGAGCAATTTGCAAATTAATATCCTTTTCCATTGTGCCGTCATCCGCAACCGCGCCGCCGTCAAATCCGCCGTGGCCTGAGTTAGCCAATACTATACTTTTTTGTTAATCTTGTATATTTTGTTGTTTTTTGACTGTGGAAAACGCTCAAATTTTCCACTCGATTTTGATTTCTCTCTTGCCACTCTTTTGGAGCTTTCCGATAAAGATTTTACTTATAAATTCATCAGCAATCTCAAATGTGAGAGTGTCAATTTTTCGGTACTTTTCGAGTATAGATTTAGTATCCGTTTTTGTTTCGCCACCTGATAGGGCTACAAGCTTTGATTTCAAAATTTCGATGCGTTTTTCTGTTTCTTGAGTTTCCCTTTGATAGCTTTCTCGGTATTTAGTAAACTCCTCTACGCTGATGACACCGTCTAATTTATCGGTGTACATCTGAGCCATTCGGTTATCGTTACGCTTGACCTTTTCTTCAAGCTCTGCAATTTGCGATTCCAAGGTTTTAGCACCGTTCTTTTTCCTTTTAGGCGCATCTAACTTGCCAATCTGCTTTTTATCGTAGTATTTATCAAGTAACTTATTGATTTCATCTACTACGATTTGCTCTAACTCATCAAGGCGAATACTGTGTGCGTTTTGGCAAACTCCGTTAGTGGTTTTCCGAGTTCTGCAAGAAAGGTAGTTATATCTTCCGTCACGCAGCTTATAGCTCATTTTCCACATTGTGTTACCACACTCTGCACAAAACACCTTTTTGGCAAGTGAATAACAACTGCCGCTTGGAATTTTTTGACCTCTGCCACGTGATAACCTAATCTCCTGTGCCTTATAAAAGGTTTCTTTAGAAATAATCGGCTCGTGAGTGTCTTCAACAATATCCCACTCGGTTTGCGGCTTTTTGCGGCGTTTACCCGTTTTGTAGTTTACAACCTCTTGTCTGCCTTGCACCAAAGTACCCGTATATTCGAAACGGCGAAGAATTGCATAAACAGCCGAATCCGACCAGGTTGTCCTCGGTGCATTGTTCTTCTCATAGTTGCCGTTATAATACTTAGAGCCAAGCTCCTTTTTGTGAACACAAGGTGGTGGAATCATTTCATCATTTAATATTTTCCCTATCGCTATGTACCCAAGTCCGCCGATATATAAATCAAATATCCGCTGAACTGTAGGCGCCGCAACCTCATCAATAATTAAATGATTCTTGTTGTCGGGGTCAATTAAATAGCCGTAAGGTGCAAAAGAGCCAACGAATTCGCCGTTTTTTCGCTTAACACTTAAAGTAGCTTTAACATTGTCCGATAACTCCTCTAACTGCCATTCATTTACAAGCCCGTTGATTTGCCGTGTTTTTTTGTTGCCTTTAACGTTGGTGTCAATGTTATCAACAACCGCAACAAATCGCACACCCCATTCGGGAAACTTTCCGTGAATGAAGTGTTC
>JAZNGF010000064.1:0-42253 GCA_045576295.1 Acutalibacteraceae bacterium
TAGCTGTTCACAGCAGAAAATACAATCATTTTCCTATGCGTCCGCTCGGCTGGAAGTCGCCTAATGGGTACTTAAACCACTTCTTGTCCACCGGCGAAGTTTTTTAATTCAATTTTGTAACACATCATTGACAAACCTACAAAATCCAGTTATTGCTCTAATTATACCTATATCTTAATAAAGCTTAATGACAGTAATCTGGAATCGAAGCTTGCTCTTCAAAGTATATAGCAAGTCTCGGGAGGGTTAGAGTTAACAGTTAATTATTATTTTGCAACAGTGTTTTCGCATTTGCGAAAACACTGTTGCTATTTAGCAATTTTTGTGATATAATATAATTAAGGAAATTTTAGGAGGAATTTAAGTGAAAGCAACCATTAATGCTAAAGGAACAGAGATTACCGTTATTTCGAAAGGTGATGAAAACGATTATATTTCTCTTACTGATATTGCAAGATACAAAAGCGATGAACCAAAAGATGTAATTAAGAACTGGATGCGCTCCAAAGCGACTATTGAATTTTTAGGTTTATGGGAGCAACTCAACAACCCGAATTTTAAAGGGGTCGAATTCGACTCCTTTAGGAACGAAGCAGGTGCAAACGCTTTTACACTCTCTCCTCAAAAATGGATTGTTGCCACGAATGCAATAGGCATTATTTCAAAATCCGGTCGAGGCGGCGGAACATTTGCACACAATGATATTGCATTTGAATTTGCATCCTGGGTTTCTGCTGAATTTAAACTGTACATAATCAAAGATTATCAGAGATTAAAAACCGACGAAAACAGTCGACTGTCCCTTGAATGGAATGTAAATCGAACCATTTCAAAAATCAATTATCGAATACATACTGATGCTATAAAAGAAAACTTAATCCCTCTGTGCATTACAAACGCGCAGCAAGGAATCACTTATGCAAGCGAAGCTGAGCTTCTTAATGTGGCGTTATTTGGTAAAACATCGAAAGATTGGCGTATAGAGAACCCCAAAGCCACCGGGAACATACGAGATTATGCAACAATTCAGCAACTGATTGTTTTATCTAATCTTGAAAGTATGAACGCTGAATTGATAAAACAAGGACTGTCTCAAAGCGAAAGGCTGTTGCGCTTAAACAAAATGGCAATTGAACAACTTACCTCCCTTTTGGGCAATCCCTCTGTAAAAAGACTGGAATCCGGCAAAGGCGGTAACGAATAATGAAAATAAGTTATAAAAAATTATGGCATGTATTATTAGACAAAAATATGACAAAGCAAGATTTGCGAAAAGCCACTGGAATCAGCACGACCACCGTGCAGAAACTAACGAAGAATGAGTCAGTTGGCATTGATATCATTCTTCGCATCTGCGAAAAACTCAGCTTGCAAATAACCGATGTTGTTGAATTTGTGGAGGAGTGAAATGTTCAAATTTAAAAACAAAAAGACGAATGAAGTAAAAACCGCCTACGCCTTTCGCGAAGATGAAGAGCGAATTTATATCAAATTTTCTGCTGACGGAAAAGAATACGGATATTTTAAAGGCAACATTGAAATTATGAATAGTGAGTGTGATACCTTGCCATTTAAAGTGTACACACTCACAAAAGAATGTTATAAATGTCGCCAATCAACAAAGATTCTGACCTATATTACATTTGCTAATAATCCTAAAGAAGATGTTTGTTATCCATGGAATAAAAGAAGGTTATTGGAACATCAAGACATTTTTGCACATTTGCAAGATCCAAGTATAGAGTATTATGGATTAAATGTTATTGGCGATATCGAAGAGTTCGATTTAATGCTAATGGAAAAATATCCGGATAAGATACAAAACAAATATAGTCAAACTAAAAAACGCACATATCCAATGAACATTTGCGAACATTGCGGAAACGGTCAAGGTTGGTATTACATTTATAGAGATGTAAACGAAAAAATCAAAGCCATGAATGAAATTGATACATATTCCGAATAAACACATAGCTAAAGAAGGAGAACCGCTATGATCTTTCATGATACATCTAAATATTGCTACGAATGGTTAGACAAGCAACCTTCTGTAAAGGAAGAATCATTAACTGATTGGTTATTGTACAACATTTCTAATCTTTCCCCAAAAATATATTATAAAGCCTTTACGCGAAATGAAGAATCTAACAATGGTGCCGACTGGGAATGGTGGATTCTCATTGATTCTGAGTTTGATACAAAAGCATACAGATTGTTGGTACAAGCTAAAAAATTGAAACCTAACAGCGATAATTATCCTCTTGTTACATACAGTAATAAAAATGGAATGCAAATCGATTTATTAATTGATGAAGCTAAAAGAAGAAAAGCATTGCCACTATATGCTTATTATTCTTGTTGCAAACCGAATCTAAGTCAACAACTTATGAATGTGAATTATATACCTAATGACCTATTGTCCTGGTGTGGAAGGTGTACAAATGGATGCTTATTGACATCTGCTTTTGAACTTCATTCCAAAGTATTTATCCATTCGCGAAGAGTTATTGACGAAAAGGAATTAATTAATAGTTCTTTCGGATTATCAATACTGGATGTCGTTTTCAACAAGTCAATGAAGCCGCTTAACCTATTGGACAAACTCTCCCGTCATTATCAGTATTCCGTAGGAAATCAAGAAAGCTATACTTCCGGTATCGTATACAAATATAGAGACCT
This sequence comes from Acutalibacteraceae bacterium, assembly GCA_045576295.1. Taxonomy (GTDB): domain Bacteria; phylum Bacillota; class Clostridia; order Oscillospirales; family Acutalibacteraceae; genus CAVALG01. Next base: position 2,680 of record JAZNGF010000064.1, read on the forward strand.
TCCTCAATATGTGAAAACACTAATTGAAAAGAATACAAAAGAAGATCTTTCTTGGTTCGAAAACGAATTTCGCTATCATCTTGATCCTTTATCAGGTGTTGTAGTTATTGACGCAAGGGAATTATAAATTTATTTATCATAATCAGGAGGTGAATCAATGAGAGTTGTAATATACGCAAGGTATTCAAGCCACAGTCAGACGGAGCAATCTATTGAAGGTCAGCTACAGGTTTGCTATGAGTATGCCAAAAGCAACGGTTATACGGTGATCGGCGAGTATATTGACCGTGCGCAAAGCGGCACAACCGACAACCGTGCGGAATTTCAGCGTATGATTTCCGACAGTAGCAAACACACATTTGACGGTGTACTTGTGTATCAGCTTGACCGATTCGCCCGTAACCGTTACGATAGTGCTGTAAACAAATCCATACTGAAAAAGAACGGTGTCCGTGTTCTCTCCGCAAGAGAAAATATCACCGATGATGCAAGCGGCATTCTCGTAGAGGGCGTATTGGAAAGTATGGCTGAATATTTCTCTGCCGAGCTTTCTCAAAAGATTCGCCGTGGTATGGACATCAATGCCGAAAAGTGTTTGAGCAACGGCAGTAATCCCGGCCTCGGTTATACTGTAGACAAGGATCGCAAATTCCATATCAATCCCGAAACAGCTCATATCGTTCGTGAAATCTTTGAACAGTACGCCAGCGGCAAAACCGTTACGGAGATTATCACAGATCTAAATGCAAGGCAAATTAAAACATCTCTCGGCAAAGCATTCAATAAGAACAGTCTACACCGTCTTTTGAGGAACAAGCGGTATATTGGGTATTACATCTACAAAGATACCGAAACCCAAGGTGGTATGCCCCGTATCATTGATAATGAACTATTTGAACGGGTACAGCGTATGCTTGACCGCAACAAGAAAGCTCCCGCCCGTTCCCGTGGCAAAGAGGAATATCTGCTCACCACTAAACTGTTCTGTGGCTACTGCAAGGAAATGATGATTGGATATGGTGGCACCGGCAAGTCCGGTAAGGCGTACCACTACTATGCTTGTAAGAACGCAAAGAAAAAGCTGTGCCATAAAAAGGTAGTAAGTAAGGAGCTTATCGAAGATCGTATTGTTAATGCTTGTTACAAGATGCTTACCGACAGTAACATAAAAAGAATTGCCGCCGAGGTTGCCAAGGTCTGCAAGGCAGATATGGACACGGCGACAATTAAACGCATCAAATCGGCTATTAAAGAGATTGATGTTGCTATCGAAAACCTTTGGAAGGCGTTGGAGAGCGGTCAGTCAGTCGATATGATAACTGAGCGTATCAACAAGCGTCAGCAGGAAAAGAAGTCTTTGGAAGAACAGCTCGCCTTGGAGATCAACAAACAGTTTATTCTCAGCGAGCAAGATGTTACAGACTTCTTGTACAAGCTGAAGAACGGCAGTCTGAACAACATACACAGACGGCGCAGTTTGATTAACATTTTCGTTGGTGCCATCTATCTGTTTGATGATAAATTCAGAATTATACTTAACGGCAACGAAAAGCCGATTGAGATTGATGATGAGCTTCTTGATGAGGTCAATAACTATTTTGATGGCGTAAATCAAGCAAAATCGGAGTGTTCACACTTGGTTGCGGACGCTCCACCAAATGAGTATTGGATGAACACCTACTTCTTTAGCGGCGGCTTTGCCGTCAAGGTGATGCTCTAATACGAACAGAAACCGCCATCTTAGATGAAAGTCTAAGGTGGCGGTTTTAATCAATTTCGTTGTATATTCTTAAATGTTTTTTGAAACAAAAAGGGTGAGTATGATACGATACAGAGCATATTTGATAATGCGTATAATAAATTTATATAAACAGTTGCGTATCATTAAAGAGAAAATATTCATAAAATTACTTTGTGGCTATGGCCTGTTTAGAGAATTTTTGCTTACAGGAAAAGAAAAATAAGTGTGAGGGTAAGGCTCGTTTGCAAGAGTGAAATGCCACCATTCTGTGTTGCATGCCACAAAACCATTTTCTGTGATTGATTTTCTAAGAATCATTCTGTTGTTGTGTTGTTCTTGCGTAATTTTTGGGTTGTTGGGGTGTGATAGGGTTCCAAAATAATCAAATGGGCCTCCCATATCTACTTCCTTCCCTGTATTTACATCATACAAAGTTAAATCAACCGTGCTACCTCTGCAGTGTGCTGAGTTATGCGCGATATACCCCTTATCAAATAGCTCTGATTTATCTAATTCGGGGTAAAAAAACCTTTTCATTTTGGTGTTGCCTATGTCGGCAGCCCAAGATACAAAATGGTCAACCGCAATTTGTGGCCTATATGCATCAAATATTTTTATTAGGTATCCTTTTTTTATAAGGTCAACACTAACTAATTTTAACGCATTTGCTGCTTCTTTAGAAAGCAAAGCGATAGGTTCTTCATAACCATTGACTCTTTCGCCAATAAAATTATAGGTGGAATAATACCTAATATCTAACATTGCATCAGGGATTACATCGCTAATTAACACAAACCCTGTAGAATCGAAAACATCATTAGCGTTAGACTTTTCTTTATTATATGAATGCTCGGTTTTACATTGAGCACTAACATCAGTGTTTGGCACATTAATCACTTCACGTTTCTAACTAATATGTATCATATATACTGCATTAATAAGTGTATCATTATTTGTTAGCTGATTCAACTCATTTAACGCTTATTACTGATAAAAACAATCCGCCATCTTAGGAGAAAGCCTAAGGTGGCGGTTTTTGTGTGATTATTATTTAGGGTTAACTTCGTCTAAAGTTAGGCGATAGGCAAGGTGGCTCACAGGCTGGCTGTTAATATCTTTAAATATTACCCTAACCGAGAAATCTTGCTCGGGCTCAGCCTTTGCATCAATAACTATTCGGTTAATGCCGCGGCACATTGGGAATGAAGCACCTTTTTCTATTGGTTCACCGTTAATCCAAAGCGTAGCATCAGAGTTTGCGGTGAAATCGGCAAAGCATTCGGTTAAGTCTTCTTCACCTGAATAGTCGGCAAAGCAGGTTAAGAATAACCTTTCGCCTTGGCTTCCGGGAACTGTTATTGTGCCGTCGGCCATATTTTTCTCTATCTTTCTCATCCAACCGTATAGGCCTTCACCCAAATTATTAAGTGAATATTCCTTATCGGTGTAGTAGCTAAGCGCCGCCTTATAGTCTTTATATTGCGGGCAGGGGAGAGTCATAAAATAGTCAACAGCATAGTCGATATCGGTTTTGGTGTATTTAAACACGTTGCCAATAATCTCACAACCGAGGTTAGCGAGCATTCTTGAATAAACGCGAATATCCTTTTCGTTATCCTTTTCGTTGGTGAGCTGTGAAAGGATAATCTTGCCGTTGCCCATAGGAATTTCCCAAAGATAGGTTTTTTCGGGCTGCTTGTTTTCTTCGTTAATGCTAATAAGGGGTATAATAGCATATTCATCGGCACAGCCGCGGGCATAGTAATCGTGCCAAGGTGTTCCTGTGATGCTTTGAGCGAGGGCTGCCCCCTTATCGGCCGAAACGGTGTTGTTAGCAATAACAGTGTTAAACACCTGGCGGGGTGACATTGGAACCTTTTCATACCTGTAAAGATCAACAACCGAAATGTTTTCAGTAACCTTTCCACCAAGGTTTTGCAGGTGATAGGTTGGGATATTTTCAGATGTTATTTGAGTTCCTGTAAGGGCAGTGAGCAAGTCGCAATGCTTTTCTTCAAAAGGCATAATAAATAAGTTTCCGCCGTTTTTAACGTAAAGCCTTATGTTATCAATATCACGTTCGTTAAAGCTTTCGCAATCGGTTATGATAACGTTGTTCCTATATGTATTGCTAAAGCTAATCTCTCGGTAATCGAGTGCGCAAGCCGATAAAAACTCTTTTGTTTTACTTGTTGCAACCACCGCAGTTTTACCGCGTGAAATGTGAAGTTGTTCAACCGCATATGAAATAATATTTCTAAGTAAAATGCAGGCTGTGGGAACATCGTTGTAGTTCTTAATAAGGTCTAACTGGTTGAAAATCATTTTGCCTTCTTTAAAGCCATATTCAACAAGTGGCGACCAAAGGTCACCGCCGTCGGCATAGTCACCTGTTGAGCATTCAAGAATGAACTTTATATCACCAACTGTTGGTTTAACAAAGGCAGATGTTATGATAGGTTCGGGCTTTTCTTCGGTAACGGTTGGTGCCCAGAACATAAGGTCGCTATCTGAAATTCCTTTTAAAACCATGTGGTCTGCATTGCTTGTGTGCGCTGAGAAGAACGGGCAACTGTAAAGGTGCAAATCTCCTAAAGCAAACCTGTTTTGTTCAAGGCAGATTATTATGCCGCCTTTTGAAACATAGTCTTCAAGAATGATTTGGTATCCTGCTGCGTCTTCGGGTAAATTATCACCTAATATTAAAATGTCGGGTGAATATATTGTTGCATCATCAAGGGTATTGGTTTTTGACGAGTTAGGTAAGAGCTTTTTGATAATTGAATAAGTGCTGTCGCTTCCATAAAACAATACCTTTTGCGAAGCATCAACGGGTAATATTTTGATAATGGTTGGGTAGAGCTTGTACTCTTTAGAATAGGTGTGAACAACATCATCCTCGTGGTGAAGAACGGCGTTTAAGGTAACTGTTGTTTCGTTCTTAACCTTAAGTGCAGGGATGTTGACATTCCATACATGGCTGATTGCAGGTGCTTGAATGAATTGTTCAACGCCTTCTTCAATCGCTTCACCGTTAACTGTGAAATTATATTCAATTCTGCAGCTGTGGTGGCGCCTTGTGTCGTTATATACATCAAAGCTGCGCGAAATAGCCTCACCATCATAAAATGATATGTTATACTCGCGTTCGATAATTGTTACCGGCTTAAATACCGAGCCCATATATTCCATTGTTGGGTTTGGAATGCTAATCGGGTAATCGGGCATAAGGCCGTTGTTAATTGTTAGCGAATACTTAGTTATTTTCTTTGGTTTAACTCCCGGGCCTTCAAAGCTATCCCAGTTAAGCGGGATAGCTTCATTTGGCATGCTGCGGGCAAAGTAATATGCAAAGTTGAACACCGAAACGCCCGAAACGCCTTTGCGGCGAGCATCTTCAATAAAATACTTTTCTTTAGCGGCAAAGCCCCTAAAGGTATCGTAAACATTGCTGTAGCACGATAGCCCAACATAGGCCGAAGCATTTTGAGGGCAGGTGTACCAAAGCCCGCCGCGCTCGCCAATAACGAGCGGGTGCTCGCGCTTCCACTGCTCAAACGTTCCATCAATATTATAGTGATATGTGTCAACCTGTGTATCACTGTAGGGAAGAAGGCGGTTATCACCTTCAAGAATGATTTTTCTTGTTGGGTCGATTTCGGTGATTGACTTCATCATTTCGGGAATGTGAAGCTTAAAGATATCGCGGCCGTCAACCCAGCGCATTTCATTCTCTAAACTCCAAAGAATAACGCTTGGGTGGTTTTTATCGCGTTTTACAAGCCTTTTAACGTGCGCCTTGCAGCGTTCAAGGTAATGCTCGTTACCCGCATACATTGATTTGCCAGAACCATATATTGCGGTTTCATCAACAATAAGCATACCTGCTTCATCAGCCGCGTCGAGGTAATATTCAGGGTGGGGTTCTGCATGAAGCCTAATATAGTTAACGCCGTTATTATGCGCCATTTTATACCAGTTGAGCGCATACTGCTTTGTCATTTGCTCGGCGCCTTGGAAATGCCATGAATCGCCCCTTAAATTAATTCTTATTCCGTTAAGATAAAAATCAGGGCCTTTAACGGTTATTTCCCTAAAGCCAAAACGCTGAATTTTTGAGCAAACAAGCTCTTCACCCTCGTAAACTCTTGCAACAAGGGTGTATAGGTGGGGGTTGTCGGTATCCCAAAGAATAGCGTCATCCCACTTTTCATTAAATGTTATTTGCTTTGTGGCGCCCGGTTTAACCGTGAATTTAGGCATTTTAAAGCATTTAACAACCTCGTCACCATTGATAACCTCGGCAACCAGGCCTAAACGCGACTTTGAAACAGTGCTGTTGGTTATATCAAGGTTTATAGTGAGTTCGTGGTTTTGAACAGAGGTTATAACAGTAATATCTGAAATGCAGGTGTAACCTTCAAAATCAAGGTAAATATCGTTCCAAATTCCGCGGCAAACATAGCCGTACCAAGAGCCAACAAGCCCTGTTGATTTAGTAACACCTGAGTCGATTTTAATCTGCTCAAACGAAGTGCAAACGATTTTAATGTCGTTTTTACCAACGGATATGTAATCGGTTATTTCAATTCTGCCCGTTAGATACATTTCGTCCCAATTTGCAACGTGGGTGTTGTTAACATATACCGCCGCCATTTGAGCGATACCATCAAGGCAAAGGAAAACCCTGCGTTCAAGCATTTCTTCATCTATATTAAATTCGCGGTGATAAAGGCCTGTTTGCGCATTGTTCCATTCTTCGGGGTAACCGTTTTGGTTAAGCGGTTTAAAATCGTCATACGCATTAAAGCCATCCTCTCTGCGATATCTCCAAGAGGATGGAACGATGATTTTTTCTTCCGCGTATTCAGGATTTTCGGGAACGGCTAAACTGCAGTTTTTATCATAAATGGGGCAGAAGTCCCACAATCCGTTCAGGTAAATTTTTTTAAGCATTACTAAACCCCCATATTAACCCACGTTAACTTTAAGTACTATAATTATATTGAAAATAACAGTGCTTGTCAATTAAATAAATGCACATTTTTTGTTCTTTTCGAAAATACTGTAAAATGTAGGATAAAACTGCAAAATATGTTTGACAGTAGTATATTAATTTGTTAATATGATATATGTAGAATTATACATATTGTTGTATTTAAAAATATTTAATTTTGGAGGATGGGAAATGGCTAAAATTGCTGAAAAGTACTTAACGGTTGACCCTTGGATTATTGAAGAAGTAGGGTTCCACCAGGAAAAGGGGAGGGTTTCAGAAGCAATATTTTCGCTTGCTAATGAATTAATGGGTGTTCGCGGATATTTCGATGAAGGCTATAGTGGCGATAAGCTTATCGGCAGCTATGTTAACGGAATTTACGACGAAAAGGAGATTATCCACGCGGCATACTTTTTAGGTATGGCAAAGCGTTTTTGCTTTATGATAAACACGGTGGATTGGCTCTACACTCGCATTTATATCGACGGTGAACAGCTTGACCTTAACACATCAGACTTTAGTGATTTTGTGCGCACACTCGATATGAGAACAGGTGTGCTTACAAGAAGATTTGTTTGGACAACTAAAAGCGGCAAAAAAGTAAAGGTTAGCTTCACAAGGTTCCTTTCAATGGTTCACAATAATGTTGCTTTCCAACGTGTTTCTTTCACACCGCTTAACTTTAGCGGAAAGGTTGACATTATAAGCGGTGTTGACTTTACCCCTGTTCACGAGCTTGAAAACAAAAACTTTTGGACAAGGGTTCAAAGCGATGATAATTCTATCCTTTGCATCACCGAAAACAGCCGCCAGCACCTTTATTCACAGTTTGAAATAACAGCACCTAATGCATGCTTTGAAAACATTTCAACCGATGATAAAATTGTTGCCAAGGCTTTTTCACTTGACCTTACCGAGGGCGAAGAAACCGATTTTGTTAAAAAGGTTGTAAACTATGCCGAAAGGCAGCGCGGCGCAGATTCAGAGAAAGTTTGGAATGATGCTAAAGAGTTTGCTAAAACTCAGGTGCCTGTTAAGTTCGAAACTGAAACTGCGGCACACATCGGCTTCTGGACAAGGGCCTGGGACAACCTTGATATTACCATCGATGGCGATGAGGAAAACCAGCAGGGTGTTCGTTTTTGTATTTTCAACCTTCAGCAAACATATCACGGAAACGACCCGACACTGAATGTTGGCGCCAAAGGCTTGACCGGTGAATATTACTATGGTTGGACCTGGTGGGACACCGAAACATACTGCCTGCCGTTCTATATGTTCAGCAATCCCGATTCTGCAAGAAGCTTGCTTGAATACCGTTATAACACCCTTCCGCAGGCACTTGAAAGGGCAAAGGAAATGGACTGCGAAGGTTCATGTTACCCAATGGGAACTATCGACGGAACAGAAAGCTGCGGAACTTGGCAGCACGGCAACCTTGAAATTCACGTTTCGGCTGCTATTCCTTATGGCATTTGGCATTATAACAAGGTTTGCGGCGATAAAGATTTTCTTTACAATAAGGGCTATGAAATGCTTTTACAGGCATCACGCTATTTTGCAAGCCGTGGTTCTTGGGGCGATGCAACCGGCAAATATGGCTACTTTGGTGTTATGGGGCCTGATGAATTCCATATGATGGTTAACAACAACTGTTACACCAACTTTATGGCAAAAAAGGCCTTTGAATTTACCGCAGAAGTAACCGAAGAAATTAAGAAAAACAACCCCGAAAAGTATAATGAGGTTGTTTCACGCTTGGGTGTATCCGAAGAAGAGTTTGCCGATTGGAAAAACAAGGCAGAGAATATGTATATCTCGTTCGATGAGAACACCAATCTTTTCGAACAGCACGACGGTTATTATAACCTGCCTTATATTGATGTTAAGAAGATTCCGCACACCGAATTCCCGGTTTACAACCATTGGGAATACGGCAGAATTTTCCGCACATCAATGATTAAACAACCCGATGTTCTTCTTTTCTTATTCTTCTATTCACAAGAATTTGGAATGGATGTTAAAAAGGCTAACTACGAATACTACGAGCCAAGATGCTCGCACGAATCATCGCTTTCGCCTTCAATTCACTCAATTCTTGCTTGCGAGCTTGGAAAGATTGACGAAGCGCTTGAATTCTCACAGTATGCAAGCAGGCTCGACCTTGATGATTACAACCGCAACACCCACCAAGGTTTACATATAACCTCAATGGCCGCAACCTGGATGAACATTGTTTACGGTTTCGGCGGAATGAGAACCGACGGTGAAAATGTTGTTATGAACCCTGTGCTTCCTTCCAACTGGAAGGGCTACACCTTTAAATTCACATATAAAGGCAGCATTATCGAAGTATCTGTTAAGGCTGATGTTTGTGAATTTAAGGTTATAAGCGGCAGCAGTGTTCAGCTTAAAATTTTCGATAATCTTTACACTGTTGATGAAAACGGCGTAAAGGTTCAAATGAAATAAATCAAATATATTACCAAACGGAGATTGGAGTTATAACTATGATGAAATACAAAGCGGTAATATTCGATTTAGATGGTGTTATAGTATGCACCGACGATTGCCATTATATGGGCTGGAAGAAACTCGCTGATGACGAAGGCATCTACTTTGACCGTTCAATAAACGAACGCCAAAGGGGCGTTAGCCGAATGGAAAGTCTTGAGGTTCTTCTTGAAAAGGCCGAAAAAGAGTATACTGATGAAGAAAAACTCGAAATGGCAACCAGAAAGAACGAATATTACAAAGAATTTATTAAAGAACTCAGCCCCAAAGATATTCTGCCCGGTGTTATGGAGTTCACAGAATTTTTAAAGAAAAACAGCATTAAGATTGCTATTGGTTCTTCAAGTAAGAACACCCCTGCAATTCTTAAAAATGTTGGTCTTGAAAATTATTTTGATGCCGTTGCTGACGGTAATGATATTACCAAAAGCAAGCCCGACCCTGAAGTTTTCTTAACCGCTGCAAACAAGCTCGGCGTGCCTGCGTTTGATTGCTTGGTTGTTGAAGATGCTGATGCAGGTGTTCAGGCAGCGCTTGCAGCCGGTATGGATGTTATCGGTGTTGGTTCGGCTTCTAAAAACGAGAATGCTACCTACCGTTTTGAAGATTTATCAAAGGCAGATACATCGGTTTTTAATTTCGGCACCAACCAGATGAGGTGGTATGAAGACCTTTCTAAAACCTCTGAAAATCGCCTTCCGCAGAGAAGCTACTATATCCCTGAGGGTGAGGCAGAATATACCCTTTTAAACGGCACTTGGAAGTTTAAATACTTCAAAAACGGCGATGTTGCCACAAGGCCCGAAAATTGGGATGAGGTTGAGGTTCCTTCATGCTGGGCAACCTATGGTTATGAGGTGCCAAACTATGCAAACCTTATGTACCCATTCCCGCTTAACCAGCCCTTTGTACCTATGGTTAACCCTTTGGGTATGTATGAACGTGAGTTTGAGGTTAAATCAAACGGTAAACGTAATTATTTAGTGCTCGAAGGTGTTTGTGCCTGCGCTGCTGTTTTTATTAATGAGCAGTATGTTGGTTTCACACAAGGCAGCCATCTTCAGGCTGAATTTGATATAACCGATTTTGTTAAAGAAGGCACAAACACCGTTCGCGTTGATGTTCGCAAATGGTGTTGCGGCAGCTATCTTGAAGATCAAGATATGTTCCGCCATAACGGTATTTTCCGCGATGTGTATCTACTTGCTCGCCCCGAAAACCACATTCGTGATATTGATATTAAAACAGTTGGAAATGAAGCACAGTTTAAAATTGAAGGCGAAGCCGAAATCACCCTTAAAGATATGGCAGGCAACATTGTTGGCACTGCAAAAACTGATGGTGGTTTTGCGGCAATTACTGTTGAAAACCCCGTGCTTTGGAATGCAGAAAAACCCTATATTTATAAGGCTGAAATTTCTGCTGCTGGTGAGATTATAACTCAAAATGTTGGTTTTAGAACAATCGCAGTGTCTGATAAAGGTGAGATTCTTATAAACGGCTCGCCGATTAAACTGCGCGGTGTAAATCATCACGATTCAACCAAATATAAGGCTTGGGTAATGAGTGATGAAGATATATTAACCGACCTTCGCTTAATGAAGCAACTTAATATTAACTGCATCAGAACTTCTCACTATCCGCCAACACCTAAATTTCTTGATTTTTGCGATGAAATGGGCTTCTATGTAGTGCTCGAGAATGACCTTGAAACCCACGGTATGGAGCACATTGCAAACCCATTGGGCGCTGATTCTAATAGGGGAGACGTTGATTGGATATGCAACCGCCCCGAATGGGAAACTGCATATATGGAAAGGATGCAGAGAACCTACCATAGGGATAAAAACCATCCTTCAATAATTTCTTGGTCAACTGGCAACGAAAGCGGATATGGCAACCATTTTAAAACAATGCTTAAGTGGCTTCGTTCGGTTGATGACCAAAGATTACTTCACTGCGAAGATGCATCGCGCGCTTGGGAAAACGATTTAATTGACCTTTTCTCGCAAATGTATATAGATTATGAAATCATCGAAGAATGGGCAAAAGGCAATTATGAAGAACGAATGAATCTTGGCAACCTGCCAATTTTCCTTTGCGAATATTGCCACGCAATGGGTAATGGCCCGGGCGACATTTGGGATTATTGGGAAAGAATTTTAGAATACCCACAGCTTGCCGGTGGTTGCGTTTGGGAATGGTGCGACCACGTTGCAATGGATGGTGAGGTTCAAAAATACGGTGGCGACTTTAAGGGTGAAGAAACCCACTTTGGCAACTTCTGTTGCGATGGTATGGTGTTTGCCGACCGTTCACTTAAAGCGGGATCTTACGAAATCAAGGCGGCATACGCACCTTATAGGTTCAAGTTCGAAAATGGCAATATCGTTGTTACCAACCATTTTGATTTCACTAATCTTAAAGAATATGATTTAAGATATGTAATTGAGGTTGATGGTGTAGCAATTGAAGATAAAACCGTTACACTCGATGTGAACCCGCGTGAAACAGGTGTTATCACACCTGCCGCGCATATTCCTGCAGAGTGTGAACTTGGCTGCTACATAACAATGTATCTTGTATCAAAAGCCGATGGTTTTGAATACGGCAAGCTTCAAATTGAAGTTCCGTGTGAAATCAAAAAGCCCGAGGTTTCAGATGCAATGGCTAAAACAACCGTAACCGATAATTATATTGTTTTCGAGGGTGATAATTTCAAATACACCTTCTCGAAGGTTTACGGCAACTTTGAAGAGTTTGTTGTGAATGGCAAAAACAGAATTTGCGCACCTATTGAGCTTTCAATGTTTAGGGCAACCATTGATAACGAACGCGGAATTGTTCATAAGTGGACCCACGTTGATTCCTGGCAGGGTGAAAACCTTGAATCGTTATACAACCGCATTTATAACATCGATTGTGAAGAGGGCGTTATAAGCCTTACAGGAACATTAAGCGGTGTTTCACGCGGGCCAATTATCCGTTACAGCCTTTTAATTGAGGTTGCAGCCGATGGATTGGTTACTTACACCCTTAACGGCAAAATGAGAAACCTTGAAGATTGGCTCTTTATGCCAAGAATCGGTTTTGAATTTAAACTGCCATATAGTGATGATAAGTTTAGCTATTTTGGTTCAGGCCCGCTTGAAAGCTACTGCGATATGAACCATTATGCGCCGGTTGCTTGGTATGAAAGCGACGCCGACAGTGAATATGTTCACTATGTTCGCCCGCAAGAGCACGGCAACCACTATAACACGAAGGTTTTAAAAATTGGCGATTCATTTGAATTTGTTGCCGATTCAAAAATGGAAATCTGCATGTCGCATTATAATAGCCGCGATTTGCACGAAGCACAGCACACCGATGAACTTAAAAAGTCTAATTACACTCACGTTAGGGTGGATTATAAAGATTCGGGTGTTGGTTCTGCATCGTGTGCAACCTGGCTTAATAAAAAGTATCGTTTTATGGACCCAAGCTTCAGTTTCAAATTCTCAATGAAATAATATAACTGTTTTTAGCCCTGCAAGATTTTTCTTGCAGGGCGACTTGCTTTTTTATGAACAACGCAAGAATATGTCAATTTTGTCATAAACTTGCAAAACGAGAAAAAATATTGTATAATACTAAAATAAATATAGAATAGGCTATTTATGGAATTTTATATATTAGGATTGATAAAAATGATTAGAAGTATGACAGGCTTTGGCCGAGGAGAATTTGCCGAAAATGGAATAACAGTGTCGGTTGAACTTAAATCTGTTAACCACAGGTATTTTGAATGGAACTGCCGCTGCCCCAGAAACTGCGCGTTTGTTGATGAAAAACTTAAAACGCTTGTTTCTAAAAGCATTTCAAGGGGCAAGGTTGATGCTTTTGTTAACATCAACTTTGGCGATTGCGAAAAAACAAATATTGAAGTTAACCACTCGTTTGTTGGCCCGTATGTTGAAGCGCTTAAAGAAATACGCGAAACCTATGGCATTAAAAGCGATATTACCATTTCGAACATTGCCGCAAACCCCGACGCCTTTGTTATAAACAAAGAACTTTTAGGTGAAGATGAGGTTTGGTCTGCAGTTGAAAGTGCCGCAAACGCTGCTTTAGAGTCATTTATTAAAATGCGCGAAGCAGAAGGCGGAAGGCTTCTTCAAGATGTTAAAGAGAAAACCGAAAATATACTCGGGTTTGTTGAACAGGTTGAAATTGAATCTCCCCAAACCGTTAAAGCCTACCGCGAACGCATTGAGCAAAAAATGCGCGAGCTTTTGGGTGACGTTCAAATTGAAGAACAACGCCTAATAACCGAAACCGCCATATTTGCCGATAAGGTTGCAGTTGATGAAGAAACCGTTAGGTTGCGCGGCCATATTACCCAGTTAAATAATATGCTTGAAGCGGGCGGCCCCGTTGGCCGAAAACTTGATTTTATCGTTCAGGAAATGAACCGCGAAGCCAACACTATCGGTTCAAAATCGCAAAACCTTAAAATCGCTCACACAGTTGTTGATATAAAATCAGAAATTGAAAAAATTCGTGAGCAAATTCAAAACATTGAATAAGGTGAAGTTTAATGAAACTTATTAATATCGGCTTTGGCAACCTTTTGTCAGAACAGCGCATTGTTGCCATTGTAACCCCTGATTCGGCTCCTGTTAAGCGTATAATTCAAGAGGCAAAGGAAAACGGTAGCCTTATTGATGCGTCACACGGCAGAAAAACAAAATCGGTTATTATTACCGATAGCAACCATATAGTTTTAACATATCTTTCGGTTGATAAATTTGCCGAAAGGGCAGAGAATGAAACGGAGGATTAGCGATGATTGGTAGACTGTTTATTGTATCGGGTCCGTCGGGCTCGGGTAAAGATACAATTTTAAAAATTCTACTTAAAAACAACCCCGATATTTTCTTTTCAATTTCTTCAATCACTCGCGAAATGCGAAACCCCGATGAAAAGGAAAAATACAACTTTATTTCAAGGGAAGAGTTTGTTTCAATGATAGAAAGCGATTCTTTGCTTGAATATAACGAATACTGCGGCAATTACTATGGAACACCTAAAGCGCCGATTGCTGATGCCATAAACAACGGAACCGATGTTATTGTTGAGGTCGATGTTAACGGTAAAAACAACATCTGTAAAAAAGCTGATAATGCAGTAACTGTGTTTATTATGCCGCCATCAATCGAGGTTCTTAAAAACCGCCTTTCAGGGCGCGGAACCGAATCTGCAGAGGTTGTTGAAAAACGAATGGCCGAAGCTATTCGCGAGATAAAACAAGCGCACAACTATGACTATGTTGTTGTAAACGATAAGCTTGAAGAAGCGGTTGCCGACCTGCAACATATCATAGATGCAGATAAATTAAAAACAGAAAGAAATATTAATTTTTTAGAAGAGGTGCTTAAAAATGCTTAATCCTGCAATTGGTAAACTTATTAACAACACAGATAACAGATATGAACTTGTACTTAACATAGCTCACGATGCAAGAAAAATAGCCGACGAAATGTATGAAAATTCTGAAGACATTATCGAAAAGCCGGTTTCAATCGCTATAGATAATATGTCGGCAAAAATGGGGCTTTAATTATATTTAATTGGAAGGCGGTATAAACTATGGCAGCGCCTTATATTGCAAGGGTTGCGGTTGACATTGCGGTTTATCAGGCTGATAAGCTGTATGATTATTTTATACCGTCTGAACTATCCAGCAAGGCGGTTCCCGGTTGCCGTGTTACTGTTCCTTTTGGGCGCGGTAACAAACGAATGCAAGGAATTATTATTGAGCGCGTTAGCGATGATATTAATAAAAACGCAAAGCCGATTTTATCGGTTGAAGACGATAAACCGATTTTAACGCCCGAAATGATCGACCTTGCTCGTTGGATGAAAGCAAATGTTTTTTGCCTGTGGTTCGATGCTGTTCGTGCAATGGTGCCGTATGGCATAGCTTACCGCGTTGTTGAATCGTATGCGTTAAACCCTGATATTTCTAACGATGTTTTATCATCACTTAATGGCGATGAACTCCGCGCGGCTGAATTGTTTAGCTGCGGGGTTGCGCTAAAATCAACAAAGGTTTTAAAAACACTTGGCCTTACAGATGAGAGCGACATTTTAACTCGACTTTGCAAAAAAGGTGTGCTACACAGGTGCGATTTAACGGTTAGGAATATGAATGACCCAACCATTAAAATGGTGAAGCCTTCAACAGATGAACCTGCTGACTTATCAAAGATTAAATTAACTCCAAAACAAAGGCAGGCTTATAACACTCTTTGCGATATTGGCACCTGTTCGATTAAAGAGTTATGCTATTTTTCGGGTGTTACAAAAGCGGTTATAACCGCCCTTAATAAAAAAGGTTTAACCACCGAATATGAATGCGAAACATCACTTACCCGAAATGAAGATGTTGAGATTGATAACAATACTATCATTTTAACTGCCGAGCAGCAAGCGGCTTTTGATGAATTAAGTGAAAAACTGAGTGATGAAAAGGGCAGTGCTGCACTGCTTTATGGCGTTACAGGTTCCGGCAAAACGCAGGTTTTTTTGAAACTTTGCGAAGCGGTTTTGGAACAGGAACGTACCGTTATAGTAATGGTCCCCGAAATTTCTTTAACACCGCAGATGTTAAAGAAGTTTAAATCAAGGTTTGGCGATAACGTTGCCGTTTTTCACAGCGCAATGTCGCAAGGGCAGCGAATGGATGAATGGAAACGTGTAAAACGCGGTGAAGCCAAGGTTGTTCTTGGAACGCGATCGGCTGTGTTTGCTCCACTTAAAAACATTGGCATTATAATAATCGATGAAGAGCAGGAACACACCTATAAATCTGAAATGAGCCCGCGTTTTCACGCGCGAGATATTGCAAGATTTAGGGCGGTTAAAAATAACTCATTGTTGGTTTTAGCTTCTGCTACACCTTCTATTGAATCATTTACCGCGGCTAAAAACGGAAGATATTCGCTATGCAGGTTAACCGAGCGTTACGGCAATGCTGTTTTGCCCGATGTTGTTACGGTTGATATGCGCGAAGAACAGTCAAAAGGTAACACTGGATCTATAAGCAACCGCCTTTATGATGAAATTTCAAATGCGCTAAGTAGTAATAAACAGGCAATAATTTTGCTTAATCGCCGCGGGCATAACACCTATGTTTCGTGCCCATCGTGCGGATATGTTTTAACCTGCCCGAATTGTTCAATTTCGATGACATACCATTCTGCAAATAACAGGCTAATGTGCCATTATTGCGGCCATTCGGTAGAGTACACCAGCCAGTGCCCTAACTGTGGCTCTAAACACATTAAATATTCAGGGCAGGGAACTCAAAAGGTTCAGCAAGAACTCGAATTGCTGTTTCCTGATGCTAAAATTTTGCGAATGGATGCCGATACAACAATGGCACGAAATTCCTATGATAAGGGCCTTGGTGACTTCGCGGCAGGTAAATACGATATTATGATTGGCACTCAAATGGTGGCAAAAGGGCTCGATTTCCCGAATGTTACCTTGGTTGGGGTTATAGGTGCCGATCAGTCGCTTTACAGCGACGATTTTAGAAGTTTTGAGCGCACATTTTCGCTTTTAACTCAGGTTGTTGGTCGTTCTGGCAGGGGAAATGAAAAAGGCCTTGCCGTTATACAAACCTTCGACCCTGACAATAATATTATAAAGCTCGCCGCTGCCCAAGATTACGAGCAGTTTTACGATAGCGAGATTTTAACAAGAAAACTTATGGTTTACCCGCCATATTGTGATTTAATGGTTATCGGTGTATCGTCGACCGACAGTGCAAGGGCGGTAAATGCTGCTAATGAATTGCTTAGTAGCATTAAATCAAAAGTATCTACCGACAACAGCAACTTAAAGATTATCGCTTTAGGGCCAACTGCTTCGGCTGTTCCTAAGGTTAATAATAAATATAGGTATAAAATTATTTTAAAATACATTAATTGTAAAGAGTTTAGGGAAATGATTGATTCTGTGTTGATTGATTTTTACAATTCTCCAAAATCAAAGCAGGTTTCGGTGTTTATCGACCCTAACCCTGACACGATTATTTAATTTCTCGGAGGTTAGTTATGGCACTCAGATCCATAGTAACAAGCGAAGATCCTATTCTTTATAAGGTTTGCAGAAGTGTTTTAAATTTTGATGAAAAGCTTGCGCTTTTGCTTGATGATATGGCTGAAACTTTAGCTAAGGCCGAAGGCGCAGGGCTTGCTGCGCCGCAGGTTGGAATACTGCGCCGTGTTTGTATTATTGATGTTGGCGATGGTGTTATTGAACTTGTAAACCCTGTTATTATTGAACAAGAGGGCGAGCAAGAGGGTTACGAAGGTTGCCTTTCGTTTCCGGGTAAATATGGCACTGTTAAACGCCCAATGAAGGTAACCGTTCGCGCGCAAGACCGCAACGGTAACACATTCACCGTTACTGGCGAAGAATTAAAAGCTCGCGCGTTTTGCCACGAAATTGATCACTTAAACGGTGTTGTATTTACAAATCACGTTACAGGGCCGCTTGAAAACGAAGAATAATGTCTTAGGGGGTGTAGCACTTGAATATAGTTTTTATGGGAACGCCTGATTTTGCGGCAGTATCACTTAAAAAATTAGCAAAATCCGAGCATAATATTTTAGGTGTTTTCACCCAGCCTGATAAGCCTGTTGGCCGAAAAAGGGTGTTAACCCCGCCCGATGTTAAGGTAGCAGCGCTTGAGCTTGGTTTAACTGTGTATCAGCCAGAATCGGTTAAAAGGGAAGACACATTAAATATTTTAAAAGAGCTCTCGCCCGATGTTATAGTTGTTGTGGCTTATGGCAAAATCTTGCCCGAATCAATCCTTAACTTGCCGAAATACGGCTGTGTTAACGTTCACGCCTCACTCCTGCCAAGGCATAGGGGTGCGTCGCCCATACAATGGTCGATTGTTTGTGGTGATAAGGTAACGGGCGTTACCACAATGCAAATGGATAAGGGCATGGACACAGGTGATATTTTAATGGTATCACAAGAAGAAATATCAGAGTCTGACACGGCCGAAACATTGTTTGACAGGCTTGCTGTAAAAGGCGCTGATTTGGCGCTTGAAACCTTAAAAGGCCTCGAAAACGGCACTATAACACCTGTTAAACAAAATGATAGCGAGGCTACCTATGCGCCCATTATTAACAAAGGTATGGGCGAGATTGATTTTAATAAAACGGCAACAGAGATAAACAATCTTATTAGAGGGTTAAACCCTTGGCCGGTTGCTTACACCCGCGTTAAAGAAGGTAAAACCCTTAAAATTTACACTGCGAGTGTGTGTGAATTAGAAGATAAAACCTCTGCTCCCGGCACCGTTGTTAGCTGTAATAAAGGGTTAATCGTTGCTTGTGGAGAAGGCACAGCCTTAAAGTTAATAGACGTTCAGTTAGAAGGGCGCAATAGAATGACATCCGTTTCACTTCTGAATGGTTACAAAATTGCTAAGGGGGATACACTTGGCGATTAATTCACGAAAAGCCGCTTGCGATGCAGTGCTGCGAATTTTAAACGGCGGTTACTCAAACTTAATTATTAACCAGATACTTAAAGACAATAACGTTCAAGAAAAAGATAAGGCCTTTATAACGGCACTTGTTTACGGAACTGTTGAAAGAAAAATAACGCTCGATCATATTATCGAAAAGGCATCGGGAAGGCTAATATCCAAAATAGATGATATTGCTCTTAGCGCTTTAAGAATCGGCGTTTACCAGCTTTTATTTATGGATAAAGTTCCTGAAAGCGCAGCTGTTAATGAATCGGTTAAAATTGTAAAAGCATCAAAAAAACCATTTCTTTCGGGTTTTGTTAATGCGGTATTAAGGAACGTTCAAAGGCAGAAAACAGCACTTTGGCCTATAGAACCTACCAATTCTGTTAAAGATCTTTCGCTTGCATTTTCTTGCAGTGAAGATATTGTTAAACTTTTAGTTCAAGATTACGGCTTTGAAACAACTAAAGAATTTTTGAGTTCAAGCATAGGTGCTGCAGGCGTTACAATCAGGGTGAACACACTTAAAACGAATAGTGAAGAGCTTATGGAATCTTTCGGCCACAATGGGATTTCGGCTGAAAGAGCCGAACTTGAGAATGTTCTGCGGGTTAAAAACCAAAACTCACTTGAAAGCGATAAAAGGTTCAAAAGCGGGCTTTTCCACGTGCAAGACGTATCATCGGCGATTTGTGCAGAAACAGTCGCCCCAAAAGAAGGCGATAGAATACTTGATATTTGCGCGGCACCGGGCGGCAAAACCTTTACTATGGCCGAAATTGCAAATGATAGCTGCGAAATAGTTGCCTGCGACATTCACGAGCACCGCGTTCAGCTTATTTTGAAGGGCGCGGAAAGATTAGGGCTTAAATCGGTTAAAACTACTGTTTTAGATGCAACAGAAGAGCATAGCGAATTAGGCTTGTTTGATAAAATACTGTGCGATGTGCCGTGCTCAGGCATTGGCGTTATAGGCCGAAAGCCCGAAATTAAATACCACTCGGATAAAGAACTTGCAGGCCTTCCTGAAATACAATTTAACATACTAAACAATGCCGCAAAGCTCTTAAAAAAGGGCGGCAGAATTGTATATTCAACCTGTACGGTTTTAAAAAGAGAGAACGAGGCAGTTTTTGCAAAGTTTTTAAAACAAAATGCTGACTTTAAGAAGGTTTCTGTTAAAACATATCTTCCGCATATAGATAAAACCGATGGATTTTTTGTTGCCGTTGCAGAAAGGGTATAAGTAAAAAAGGGGGAGCTTTAGGTGAACAAAACTGACATTAAATCAATGAACACCGATGAAATTGCGCAGTTTATTTCGGCCTATGGTGAACCCAAGTATCGCGCAAAACAAATTTTCAAATGGCTTCAGTTGGGAGTTGAGTCGTTTGATGAAATGACTAATATATCAAAAGGTTTGCGCGAAAAACTCCATAATGATTGTTACATAGCTTCTGTTAAAATTGAAAGAAAGCTTGTATCAAAACTTGACGGCACTGTAAAATACCTTTACAGCCTTTACGACGGTGAACTGATTGAATCAGTTTTAATGAAATATAAGCATGGTTACTCTGTTTGCATTTCAACACAGGTTGGTTGCCGAATGGGTTGCAAATTTTGCGCCACAGGAATTTCGGGTCTTCGCCGCTCATTAACTGCATCTGAAATGCTGGCACAGGTTAAAAAAGCCGAGCTTGATAATAATGTTAGGGTTTCAAACGTCGTTATGATGGGCATGGGTGAGCCGCTTGATAATTACGATAACAGCGTAAAATTCCTTCGCCTTATATCAAATGAAGACGGAATGAACATAGGACTCAGGCATATTTCACTTTCAACCTCTGGGTTAGTTCCGGGGATAAAAAAACTTATGAATGAAGGGCTTCCAATAACGCTTTCTATTTCGCTTCACGCACCGAACGATAATATTAGAAGCAAAACTATGCCGGTAAATCGGGCGTGGAACATTAAAACTTTGCTTGATGCATGCCGCGAATATACCGATAAAACAGGCAGAAGAATATCTTTTGAATATGCCGTTATTGATAATGTTAACGATAGCGATGAGAATGCTAAAGAACTTGCATCAAAACTTAAGGGGATGCTATGCCACCTAAATTTGATACCGGTTAACCCGGTTGAAGAAAGCGGGTTTAAAACCCCTAACCGAAGCCGCGTTGAAAGATTTTGCGAGCTAATGAACAGGTTAGGTATAAACACAACTATCAGAAGAACCTTAGGGGCCGATGTTAATGCTTCGTGCGGCCAGCTAAGGGGAAAGCAAATATAAAGGCAGGTGTTGAAAATGATGATTGCAGGAAAAACAGACGTTGGCGCTGTGAGATCCTCGAACCAGGATAGCTTTGCTATAAAGCAACTTCAAGGTGACAGGGGATACGCTGTTGTTTGTGACGGAATGGGAGGAGCAAACGGAGGCGAAACGGCAAGCCATATTGCGGTTGAATGTATTACTAAAGCACTTGATGAAGGCTTAAGGCCGAATATGAGCGAAAAATCTGTGCGCCTTCTTTTTGAAACCGCTATTTTCAATGCAAACATTAATATTTATAACAAGGCCACTGAGCATCAGGAACTAAAAGGAATGGGCACGACTGCTGTTTTGGTATATACAGAAAACGATTTGGTTTATGTTGCCCATGTTGGTGATAGCCGGCTTTATTTAGTTAATGATAAAATCACTTTGCTCACACGCGATCATTCGATTGTTCAGGAAATGGTTGAAAACGGTCAAATTACACCTGAAGAAGCGTTAAATCACCCCCATAAAAACATTATTACCCGCGCACTTGGAACAACAAATGATGTTTTTGCAGATTTTAATGTGGTTGATAAGAATCAGGGTGATATACTATTACTGTGCAGTGATGGTTTAACTAATTACGCAAAAATTGATATTATTGCTGATATTATTAAAAATAATAAATTTGAAGAATTGCCCGACCTATTGGTTAAAGCCGCAATTAATGGCGGCGGTGGTGATAATATTACTGCAGTTGTTATTAAATAACACATTAATCATTTATGGCTATTAATTAAGACAGGATGGATTGTGTATGGAAAACTATGTTGGAAAAAGACTTGACGGTAGATATGAATTAAAAGAGATTTTAGGCATTGGTGGTATGGCTGTTGTTTATAAGGCATACGACAATGTTGAAGACAGAATCGTTGCCGTTAAAATTTTAAAAGATGAATATATTTCAAACGAAGATTTTGTTAGACGATTCAAAAACGAATCAAGGGCGATTTCTCTTTTATCTCACCCTAATATTGTTAAGGTATACGATGTTAGTTTTGGTGCTACGCTGCAGTATATTGTTATGGAGTATATCGATGGCATCACGCTGAAGGAATACATAGAGAAAAACGGAAGCGTGGTTTGGAAGAATGCTGTTTATTTTATGGTTCAGATTCTTCGTGCTTTGCAGCACGCCCACGATAAGGGTATTATCCACAGAGATGTA
This sequence comes from Acutalibacteraceae bacterium, assembly GCA_045576295.1. Taxonomy (GTDB): domain Bacteria; phylum Bacillota; class Clostridia; order Oscillospirales; family Acutalibacteraceae; genus CAVALG01. The sequence continues at coordinate 24,969 of JAZNGF010000064.1, forward strand.
AAACCGCAGAACATTATATTATTAAACGATGGCACAATTAAGGTAACCGACTTTGGTATTGCACGTTTTGCACGCACCGAAGCGCAGACTATAACTGATAAGGCTATTGGTTCGGTTCATTATATTAGCCCCGAACAAGCAAGATGCGATTTAACCGATGAGCGTTCAGATTTATATTCTGTTGGCGTTATTCTTTATGAGATGCTTACAGGTCAACTTCCGTTTGAGGCTGAAAGTGCTGTTTCGGTTGCTATTATGCAGCTTCAAAGCAAGCCAAAACTGCCAACCGAAATTAACACTGCCATACCAAAAGGCCTTGAACAGATAGCGATACATGCAATGCAGAAAAAACCCGACAAAAGGTATAATTCTGCGGCTGAAATGCTTAAAGATTTAGAAGACTTTAAACGTGATCCCGAAATTCTTTTTGATTACGATGTTTATGTTGATGATATGCCAACAAAATTTGTTGATCTTGAAAACGGCGATAATGAAAAGCAAACGCCTGAAAAATCAAAAAATTCAACCTTAATGGTTTTAGCAGGTGTTGCGGCTGCCTTTGTTTTGGCTATGGTTATTTTAGCTATTGTTATAGGCCCAAAACTTTTTAAAGGTAGTGGCGAAGAAATTGCTTGCCCGTTGTTTGTTGGTACTGCATATTCAGATATTGAAAACAACCCTGAATACGACGACCTTTTGTTTGAAGTAACATATGAAAACAGTGTTGAGTATGAAGAAGGCGTTGTTATGGAGCAAAAACCTGCAAAGGGCCGCAAAATTAAAAAGACACAAAAAATCAAACTTGTTGTTAGCCTTGGTGTTAAAAGTGTTAATGTTCCGGATGTGTATGGCTATGAGGAAGCCGACGCAATTAAGACTTTGAAAGAAAAAGGCTTTGAAGTAACAACGATTACTAAAGAAGACGAAGAGGTTGAAGCAGGTTTTGTTATTTCAACAAATCCGCCAAGAAACGAGTCGGTTCCTGAAGGATCAAGCATTGAAATTCATGTAAGCCTTGGCGAAGCAACGAAATATGTTTCTACTCCTAATTTAATCGGCTATGATCTTGAAACAGCTAAAAAGAAAATCGAAGAAGCAGGCCTTACAGTTGGAAGTGTTAAAACTGTTGATAGTTCAATGCCTGAAGATACAGTTGTTAAACAATCACCCGATCCTGTTGAAACAAAAGAGGTTGAAAAGGGAACAGCCATCAATTTAGAAATTAGTTCAGGTTCTTCAGAAAAGTCGTATGAAGTTTCGTTAAAAATACCGTCAGATATTTCGCAAAATGTTGTAATTACGGCATATTTAGATGGTGCTAAATGTTATGATAGTGGTGTGCTTGAAAATTTAGGAAGAAACTACTCTTTTGTAGTAACGTCTGAAAAAAATAAGGGCGAACTTGTTGTGAAAATGCAAAATCCTCAAACCGATGAAAGCGCTGTTACCTATATCATTCTTTCTATTGACTTTGCTAAAGGCACATCCACGGTTTCTGATAACCCCGGCAACTATCCAACCAACGCGGTAAATGAATAATGATTGGTAGAATTGTTAAAGCGATTTCGGGCTTTTATTATGTTGATGTTGACGGCATAGTTTTTGAATGTAAGGCTCGCGGTAATTTTAGAAACAGCAACATATCGCCACTTTGTGGCGATATGTCTGATATAACTGCCGAAAATGGCAAAGGTGTGGTTAATGCTGTTTGTGATAGAAGAAACCAGCTTACAAGGCCGCCGGTTGCTAATGTTGACAAATTATTTATAGTTTCAAGTTCTGAAAACCCTTCGCCTAACCTTTTGCTGATTGATAGGCTAACTGTTATTGCTGAAAAAAAGGGAATAGAACCAATTATTGTTTTTAATAAAAGCGATTTATCAGATATGCAGCCTTATGTTGATATATATAAAACTGCGGGCTTTACATCGTTTGCTGTTTCCTGCAAAAACGGTGAAAATTTAGAGCTTTTGAAAGAGTGCATAAATGGTTCACTGTGTGTTTTCACTGGTAATTCCGGTGTTGGTAAATCAAGTATTCTAAATGAGCTTTTTCCGCAACTTTCACTTAAAACAGGTGAGGTTAGTGAAAAACTCGGCAGAGGACGCCACACCACACGCCATGTTGAGTTGTTTAAGTGTTTTGATGGGTACGTTGCCGATACCCCCGGGTTTTCTTCGCTTGATATTGAGAGATATGAGCCTATCCTATGCCACGATCTTGCCGAAAATTTCAAGGAGTTTAATAAGCATTCTCATCTTTGTAAATTCACTTCATGTTCTCATACCTGTGAAAAAGGGTGTGCCGTTTTAGATGCTGTTAACCGTGGTGAAATACCGCGAAGTCGGCACGAAAGTTATTGCACCCTTTATAATGAGGTTAAAGATATTAAAGAGTGGAACTTAAAAAAATAAATCAAATGTAACCAATCTGCGAAACTCACGTATTATGTGTTAGGGGAAGCTGCCGCCTTACATTTCGTATAAAGCGGCCTTTCTACTGCCGATTCGTGAAGGGCGGGTGATTTGTTTGCGCTACCGTAAAAAGCGGCGCGGGATGCTTGCTGTTGCCTTTGGTTTTGGGCTGGTATTTACATCTTTTTGTTCAACAAACACTACTGTTGTTCTTCTTTCGGTTATAATTATCTGCTTAGGATTTTCTTTTATCCGATGCTGAAGGGAGTTAATTATGCAAATTGTTGTTGTAAAGAGCCCCAAGTTTTTAAGTGGAATTTTAAGAGTGTTATTCAAAATTAAAAAACAGGAAAATTAAATACATAAATTGCGTAAGGGTACCATTTTTGGTACCCTTTTTTGTGTATAATATTTGACGGTGATAGGAACATTTGATATAATAATTAATAACAGCGCCTTAGTTTGCATATAATTTTTTGAGGTGTTTGTTATGAAGATTTTTTTGATAATTTCATTGTTGGTTGCCGTTGTGTTTTCGGTGTGGTTAATTGTTATCTGTGCAAAGTCTAAAAAACCTATTAAATGCTTTTTTGTTTTATTGTTTTTAGGACTTGCCTGCCTTTTTGCGATTAATCTGTTATCAAGATTTACAGGGGTTAAAATTCCAATTAATATTTACACTGTGGGTGTAGGGAGCATGCTTAGCGTTCCCGGTATTATAGGGCTTCTTATAATGAATATTTTGTTATAGTTAAAATAATAGAAATTAAAATTTGGTGCGGTGAAAATTATGCTACATATTACAGTTGGTAGGGCAGGAACCGGGAAAACCTATTCAATGTTTGGCAAAATTAAAGAATTAGTTGAAAGCGGCAAAGGTGATATATGCCTTCTTGTGCCCGACCAGTTTTCTTTTGAAGCTGAAGGAATTATTCTAAAGCTTTGCGGCGCCTTATCTTCAAACAGTGTTGAGGTGTACGGATTTTCAAGGTTATGCGAAGAAATTTTAAAAAAATTCGGCGGGCTTGGCGGTGTTAATATTAACGATGCTGCTAAGGCGGTTTTGCTAAAACAGGCGGCAAATTCGGTTAAGGATGAACTTAAAGTTTATTCTAAAATTTGTGAAAAGAATGAATTTATACACGAGCTTCTTTACACAATTACCGAGTTAAAACAAGCTGATATTGATATTGTAGCTAATGATTTTTGCGAAAATGGCAGCAATGATGCACTTACATTAAAACTTAATGACATAAAACTAATAAGTGATGCCTATTCAGCACTGATTGAGAATGTTTATGTTGACACTAATGATTTAGTTAATAAGGCTTATGAAAAAGCAAAGGGTAATGGTTGGTTTAGAAATAAAACCTTTTTTATAGATTCTTTTAGCGGTTTCACAGGAGCGCAATTAAAGTTATTAGAGGTGGCTTTGTCGGAAGCTGATGATGTATATATTAACTTCACCTGCAATAACGATGATTATTACAGCGATGATTATACAGTTTTTTCGGCCATTAAAAAAGAGGTTAGAAAAATAATTGCAATCACGCAAAAGAACGGCATCAAAGTTGATAAAACTGTTGTTTTACCCGAGCGACAGGAAAAGCCAAAAGATTTATCCATCCTCGAAAGGGTGGTTTCAGGGGCATCTGCCGACGACTACACCGAGAATTCAGACAATATAACGGTGTGCCATGGTAATACTCTTTATGATGAAGCAGAGTTCGTTGCTAAAGAAATAAGAAGGCTTGTGCGCGAATGCGGATATAGATTTCGAGATTTTGTTGTAGTGTCGGGTAATGGTACAGATTACGAAAAGATTATTTGCGATGCTATGCATAAATATTCTGTGCCCTGCTTTATTGATAAACGAATAGATGCGAATAATATTGTTCTACCTTTGTTTGTTTTAGCGGTTTTAAAATGTTCTGTTAAGCCATCAAGCGAAAATATTTTAAATATGCTTAAAACAGGGCTTTCGGGTATGCCGGAAGACGACATTTGCGAGCTTGAAAATTACGTTTACATTTGGGGCTACAATTCGCTTGATTGGGAAACAGAATGGACTTTAAGCCCAAATGGTTATGAAAAATCTTTTGAATCGGCCGATGCAACTAAACAAAAGCTAAATAAACTTAACGAACTACGGTGCAAAGCTGTTGCAATATTTAGCGATATTAGATTTAACAGTAAAGTGCTTGCTACTGAAATAATTAACAGAATTTTTAATATGCTCAAAAGCAAAATATCACCTGTTTTATCTGCATATACCGATAAGCTTGCAAACGATGGTGAGCTTTATTTAGCGTCGGTTGAGGCTGATTCTTGGGAGCTTGTTATGCAGGCGCTTGACTGTATGCAGTTGTGTTTTGGTGAGCGCAAGGTGGGTATTGAAGAATTTTACGATGCATTTGAGGTTTATATCAGCAATTCATCAGTTGGTGAAACGCCACAAACTCTTGATGAGGTTGTTTTCGGTGTGGTTGATAGAATCAGGCCTAAGTATCCTAAAGTTACATTTTTAGTTGGTGTAAACCAAGGCGTTTTCCCAAACTATTCCAAAACCTCGGGGGTTTTAAGCCAGCGCGATAGGCAAAGGCTTATTGATAACGGTGCACAAATAGAAGATCGTAGCATTGATTCGGCCATTATGGAGAACTTTAGGTTTTACAGCGTGGTATCGGGTGCGAGTGAAAGGGTGTATTTTACCTGCTCAAGCACAGGGCGTGACGGTTCATCAGCTGATATGTCGCGAGTGCTTCGCCGTGTTACAGAAAAAATGCCGCATATTAATATTACTTATGAATCATATAATGCTCCGATTTGCGAAAATGATGTTGAATCGGCTATCCCTTCGTTTGAACGCGCATCATACTGTTGGAATGAAAACAATGTTGTAATTAACAGCTTGAAATCTGTTTTTGAAAACGATGATTTTTTTAATGAAAAAATCAAGCGTTTAAATGCTAACAACCACCGTGATAACTGTAGTATCTCGCCTGAAAGCGCTAATGCATTATATAAAGGGCATTTAAAACTTTCGGCTTCAAAGGTTGACGATTATTATCGTTGCCCCTTTATGTTTTTCTGCAAGTTCGGGCTATCGGCTAAAAAGCTTAAAAAGGCTGAACTTTCATCGGTTATCAGGGGAACTATTGTTCACTTTGTTTTAGAGTATGTTATTGATAATAATAAGCACCGTTTAGGGCAGTTAAATGATGTCGAAATTAAAAGCGGCGTTGATTCGGCATGTGAGGAATATTTTAAAGAAATTAACATTGATGAAACTTCACTGCCGCCATCATTTATTTATTCTTTGTTATCAACAAAAAAGATGCTTAGCGACCTAATTGGGCACATTAACAAGGAATTTGCGCAGTCTGGTTTTAAGGTTGATAGTTGTGAGCTTTCGGTTTCGAAAGATGGCCCTGTTAAACCGCTTGAAATCCCTCTTTCAAATGGCGAGGTTTTGCCCTTACAGGGCAGTGTTGACAGGGTTGACATTTGCGAAATTGATGGTGCAAACTATGTAAGAGTTGTTGATTATAAAACAGGCGGTAAAGCATTTAAACTGTGCGATACACTTGCAGGGCTTAATCTACAAATGTTGATATATTTATATGCCATTGTCAAAGGCTACGGTAAAGAGCTCGATCCTGCAGGAATAATGTATTTAATGGCAAAAGGTGGAATTCCAAACGCAGGCGAAGCGACAGATAAAGAATTTAAAGCAAATGGCCTTTTTACCAATGACCTTTCGGTTTTAAGAATGATGGAAAACGATCTTGCAGGTAAATTTATCCCTGCAAAGCTAAACAGTAAAACTCCAACCTTAAGTAAGCGTTCGCAGGTTGTTTCAAGTGAAGCGTTCAACCTAATTTTCAAGAATATTGATAAGCTTCTTGAAAATATGGGCAACGAGGTGTTTGAAGGGGATATTTCTGTGAATCCAACCAATAGCTGTGATTCAGATGCCTGTAAGTATTGTGATTTTAGGGAAATCTGCTTAAGGGATGCAACCTGCAAAAACAATCAGGTTGATGAAATAAGCAATCAAGAGGCTGTTGAAATTTTAAAAGAAAGCAATGAAACTATTGGGGAGGTGGAACTATAATGGCTTTTAAACCAACAAAAGAGCAAGCGGATGCTATAAAAGCCGGCGGCTCCGTTTTGGTTTCGGCTGCGGCGGGTTCGGGTAAAACCGCCGTGCTTGTTGAGCGCGTTATTAGGCTTCTAACCCAAACCACATCCCCAATTAGTGCTGATAGGCTGTTAATAGTAACCTTCACAAATGCGGCAGCTGCCGAAATGCGCACCCGAATTGAAATGCGTATTGATGAAGAATGCGATAAAAACCCGAACAACCGCAACCTTGCAAAGCAAAGGCTGTTGCTTGAAACGGCAAAAATCTGCACAATAGATTCATTTTGCATTGATCTTCTGCGCGAAAATTTTGAGGCGGCCGGCTTAGCGCCCGGGTTTAAAATATGCGACCCTGCAGCCGCTAACGATATTATGCAAAATATTGCTTCAAACCTTATTGATGAAAAGTTAGCAACAAACGATGCTGAATTCAATGAATTTATTAAAATTATCGGTAACGATACGCCTTTAAATTCAATTGCAAATATGATAATAACGGCTTATGATAAAAGCCAAAGTATGGATATGCCAAATGTATGGCTGAAAAAATCGGCCGATTTGTACCGTGTTCCATTTTGTGAGAGCGAATGGTGCAAATTAGCTTTTAGTGATACTCTTTCACTTGTTAATTCGGCACTGCCTTTGCTTGAATCGGCTATAGGTGATGTTTTGGCAGAACCGCAGGTTAAGGAAAAGTGCGAAAAAAGTTTTGCGGCGGCATATTCATCACTTAAAGGGATTGCTGAGTCTTGCGCCGAAAACGATTGGGATAAAACCTTCTCGTTAGTTAAATCTTATGAATTTAAGCCGTTTATGGTTTCACTGCGCGGCTTTCATGATACTGAATTTAAAGAACGCTTATCATCGGTTAAAGAAAAATGTGATATGGCTGTTGAATCGGCAGCGGGGTTATTCAGTGATACACTTTCTGAATGCGAAAGGTTAAATGCGCTTGCAGGGCGTTGCACTGAAATATTTGTTAACATAGTTAATGAATTTTCTGGTCGCTTTAATATGGAGCTATTATCGCGCAATATGATAACATTCAGTATGGCTGAGCACATTGCCTTTGAACTGCTCTGCAAGCAGGAAGGTGAAAAATTAGTGCCAACCGAATTTGGTGTTGCGGTTTCATCAATGTATGATGAGGTTTTGGTTGATGAATTTCAAGACACCAATAACCTTCAAGATTCGCTTTTTTATGTATTGTCGGGTTGTGGTGAGCGTTTGTTCATTGTTGGTGACGCAAAGCAGAGTATTTATGGCTTTAGAAACGCAAACCCCGAAAACTTTATAAACAAAAGGGAAGAATACCCCGACTATTCTGAGGATGCAGTTGTTTCAAGAATACTGCTTAATAATAACTTCCGTAGCAATAGCGGTGTTTGCGATTATATTAACTTCCTTTTTAACATAATAATGAAAAAATCAACAAGCGGTATTGATTATAAAAACGGCGATGAATTGGTTTCAAGCGGAACGTTTTTTAACGATGGCGATGAATCAAACGATGCTGTTGAAATCCACCTGGTTGAGGCTGAAGGCAGTTCGGAAGATTTAGCAAGGGCAGAGGCGAAAAGTATCGCTAAGCTAATAAAAGACTCGGTTGGAAAGCCTTTGTTCACCGAAAAGGCAAATCGCGAAACAAAACGAAAAGCATCATATCGTGATTTTGCTATTTTGCTTCGTTCCCCGGGCACACACGGCAGTGTTTACTATGAAGAACTTGAAAAAGCAGGCATTCCGGTTACTTTTTCGGTTGGGAATATGTATACTACGCCTGAAATTATGACAGTTCTTTCGGTTTTAAAAGTTATCGACAACCCCGCTCTCGATATTCCTTTAGTTTCGGCAATGACTGGCCCTGCGTTTGGAATTTCGTTTGATAAGGTTGCTAAAATCAGGGCAATGCATAGGGGGCACAAACTTTATTCCGCTGTTATTCTTTCTGCGCAGGAAGGCGACAGTGAATGCAAAAAGTTTTTGTCAGTAATTTCAACCTTAAGAAGGTTTGCGGTTACTAATAATATAGTTTCACTTGTGAACAAGGTGTATTCCACTTTATCGCTCGTTCAAGTTTTCAGCGCAATGGATGGTGGAGTTACACGCCGCGAAAACTTATTTGCTTTTTTAAACAGTGTGAATGATTATTATAATTTTGAAAACGGAAATTTGCCGGCATTTTTGAGATATGCCGATAAAATATCTGAAACATATAAAAAACCCGATAACGGAAGGGCGAGCACCGATTCGGTTACTATTATGAGCATTCATAAATCAAAAGGGTTGCAGTTTCCTGCCTGCATTTTGGCTTCGTGTTCATCAAAATTCAATTTAACCGATAGCAAGTCAAGGCTTGTATTAAGCGATAAAATGGGTTTTGGTTTTAAGGTTGTTGATGATAAATTTTTGCACAGGGTTGATACCCCTGCGCGAAAATCGGTTTCTAAAAACATAAAAGATAAAAACATTGCCGAAGAGATGCGCCTTTTATATGTTGCTTTAACGCGAGCAGAAGAAAAACTCATTATTATGATAACCGATAAAAAGCTTGAATCTCGTATTTCGAAAATAGCTGCAAACTTACCGAAAGCAGGCGACAATTCGCGCGAGATATCATCACTGGCGGTTATGATGGCAGATAGTTACGCTTACTGGATATTAATGGCGCTTTTAAGCCATCCAAACGGCCAAAGTGTTAGAGAATGCTATAATCTTGATTGCTCGGTTTTGCAAAGCACCGGTGAAAGCTTTACTGTTGTTCAGGAAACAGCCGAGCCTTGTGAAGAAACTCAAAATAGCGTTGTAATTGATGGCGAGGCAGTGCCACCTGATGAAGATTTAATTGCATTGTTTAAGGAGCGCTTTGCTTATACCTACCCTTATTCAGAAGTGCTTAATAAGCCTGCCAAAATTACAGTTACAGACTTAATTAAGCAAAGTAATAGCAGTGAACACAGGTTTTCTGCTGCACCTGCGTCAGTGTATAACTCTGGCGCAACTGCTGCTGAAAAGGGAACGGCAACTCACCTGTTTTTACAGCTCGTTGACTTTAAAAGGGCTGATTGCTTTGCTGAAGAAATCAAGAGAATGCTTGAATGGGAATATATAACCGAGTCACAAGCGGCATTAATTGATGCCCGCGCGGTTGCTGAGTTCTTTGGCTCTGAGCTTTTTAAAAGGGTTTGCGCTTGTGAGTTTTATAAACGCGAACAAAGGTTTTTATTTGAGATGCCAATTAGTAATGATGAGCTTTATAGTGATGATAAAACCGTTGTTCAGGGTGCTGTTGACCTTGTCTTCTGTGAAAACGGAGAGCTTGTTATTGTTGACTTCAAAACAACTAAGCATAACACCGATGAAGAACTTATAAATCTTTATAGTGTTCAGTTGGATATATATTCTAAGGCTATGAGCGAAATGTTCAAAAAGCCCGTTAAGCAGCGAGTTTTATATTCTCTTTATAAGAACAAATCAATATATTTATAACATTCATTTAAACTCTCACGCATAACTATTATTAAGGGTTACCTTGTAATAAGTATGCGGGAGAGTTTTTGTATGAAATTATATAAATTTATTGTTTTTGCATTGGTAACGGTTCTTGTGATTATGTATATTCAACCAGACACCGTGCTGGCAGAGGAATCAAAAATTGCAACAGAATATATGAGTAATGATTTAATTGAACCTCTTGAGGAAATGGCTATTTCAGCAAATACTGCAGCTGTGCCTGATATCACAACAGAATACGCCGTTTTAATAGAACAGAACACAGGAGAAGTACTTTATGAAAAGAACAGCCACGAAAGGTTAGCGCCGGCTTCTGTAACCAAGGTAATGGCGCTTTTGCTTGTTATGGAGGCAATTGATGAAGGAAAACTATCGCTCGATACGAATGTATCGGTTAGTGAATATGCTGCATCAATGGGCGGCTCACAAATTTGGCTTGAACCAAACGAAAGCATGACGGTGGATGAACTTTTAAAGGCGGCGGTTATAGCCTCAGCTAATGATGCAACTGCAGCACTGGGCGAAGCGGTTAGCGGCAGTGTGGAAGGATTTGTTAACCGTATGAACTGCCGAGCAAAGGAGTTGGGGCTGAATGATTGCAATTTTGTGAACCCAACAGGGCTTGATGCTGAAAACCACTATATGTCGGCACATGATATAGCAGTGATTTCTGCAGAACTACTTAAACACGAAAAAATTAAAAATTATTCAACCGTGTGGATGGATACACTGCGCGGAGGGCAAACAAGCCTTGTTAACACAAATAAACTTGTAAGGTTTTATGACGGAACAACAGGTCTTAAAACAGGAACAACATCCGGTGCAGGTTGCTGCCTTGCAGCCAGCGCCGAAAGGGAAGGACTTTCGGTAATTGCGGTTGTTATGAAGGCTGAATCAAGTACGGTTAGATTTAATGATGCGCGCAAGCTGCTTGATTATGCCTTTGCGAATTTTTCATTTAAAACTGTTGAGGTGGATAAACAGAATTTGGCACCAGTTAAGGTTGCAAACGGTATACAGAAGTATGCATCGGTTGAAGCCGTTGAAGATGCTAAACTGCTGCTTCCAAAAGGTAGCGATGAAAAACTCGCACAAGAAATATTATTGAACGAAAACATAACAGCGCCTGTTAAGGTTGGAGATGTTGTTGGTGTGTGCCAAATCAAATACAACGGCAAGGTTGTTAAAGAGATAGAAATTATGGCATCCGAAGAGGTCGAAGACCTTAAATTTACTCTTGTTTTAAAAAAACTGTTGTTTAATTTGATGTCATTTTGAATTATTATTCATTTTTTTTGATTATTAGTAAAAATTTGATTGAAAAATTGTTCAAGTTGTAGTAGAATAGATGTAACTTAGAACAGTTTAGGAGGAATTTTTACTAATGGCGTTAAAGTTCAACAGCGGTTACGCTGAATGTTTTGTATCAGAAGATGAGTTGGTTGGCCTTTCAGCTCAGGTTAAGGCTATCCACGAACAGTTAGAAGCAAAAACCGGTTTAGGTAACGATTTTCTTGGATGGTTAGATCTTCCGGTTGATTATGATAAAGAAGAATTTGCAAGAATCAAAAAGGCTGCAGCGAAAATTGCTGAAGATAGCGATATCTTCATTGCAATCGGCATCGGCGGTTCATACCTCGGCGCACGCGCTGCTATTGATTTTATTAAATCACCTTTATACAATAGCATCCCCGGCAAGAAAACACCCGATATTTACTTTATCGGTAACAGCATAAGCGGCTCAGCAATGAGCGATCTTCTTAAAATTTGCGAAGGCAAGCGCGTTTCAATAAACGTTATTTCAAAATCGGGAACAACAACCGAGCCTGCCGTTGCGTTTAGAATTTTAAGAGAATATCTTGAAACAACTGTTGGTGTGGAAGAAGCTAAAAAGAGAATCTACTGCACAACCGATAAAGCTCGCGGAACATTAAAGCAGTTAGCTGATGAACAGGGCTATGAAACCTTCGTTGTGCCGGATGATGTTGGCGGAAGATATTCAGTTTTAACTGCAGTTGGCCTTTTACCTATTGCTGTTAGCGGCGCTGATATTGATGCTCTTATGAAGGGTGCAGCAGCCGCTCGCGAAGAATATTCCGAACCCGACCTTATGAAGAACCAGTGCTACCAATACGCAGCACTTCGCAATGCGTTCTATAACAAGGGTAAGGCAATTGAACTTCTTGTTAGCTATGAGCCAAGGCTCACAATGATGGCTGAATGGTTTAAACAGCTTTATGGCGAAAGTGAAGGAAAAGACAACAAGGGTATCTTCCCGGCATCAGTTACCTTCACAACCGACCTTCACTCTATGGGTCAGTACATCCAAGAGGGTAGGCGCCACCTGTTTGAAACCGTTGTTACCATTGAAGATTGCGGCGATGATATAGTTATTAAAGAAGATGCTGCAAATGGCGATGGCCTTAACTTTATAGCCGGCAAAACAATGTCGTATGTTAATAAAAAGGCATATCAGGCAACCGTTCTTGCTCACACCGATGGCGGAGTTCCCAACCTTGTAATCGAGCTTGATAAGGCTGATGAAGAAAACTTAGGCCGCCTTATCTACTTCTTCGAAAAGGCTTGTGCTGTTTCGGGTTATCTTCTTGGTGTTAATCCGTTCAACCAGCCCGGTGTTGAAAGCTATAAAAAGAATATGTTTGCAATGCTTGGCAAACCCGGCTATGAATCACAAAAGGCCGAGCTTGAAGCGCGCATAAAATAATTCAGAAATTAGCACGGTGCATTTATATGCCAAGTGCAAAATATAAAGGAGCGATCATTATGGTAAAACTTATAATTGGCAAAAAAGGCTCAGGAAAAACTAAAAAATTAATCGATGCTGTTAACACAGCAAAAGAGCAGTCGGCCGGCAATGTTGTTTGTGTTGAAAAAGGCCCTGCCCTTACTTATGATATTCATAATAGCGTTCGTCTTATTAACTCTGAAACATACGGCATAGCAGGATACGATATGTTCTATGGCCTTCTTTCGGGTATCTGCGCAAGCAATTTCGATGTAACCCATGTATTTGTTGATGCAACACTCCGCATTGGCACAAGAGATTATGGCGAATTAACCGAGTTCATCAAAAAGGTTAAAAAGCTTGGTGAAGAAACCGAAACCGAGTTCTTATTCACCGTTTCTTGTGATGAAGCAGATCTTCCTGCTGAAATTTTCGAATACGCAACAAAATAAATCATTGTTTAGTTGCAGCAATTCCTGTTAAAACTTAAATCGCCTGTCTTCCGACAGGCGATTTTCTTGAATGTTTTATATATTTATATTTCTAATTTAGTCATTCTTGCATAATGGAAGATTATCTGTTGTGCAATTCCTGCATGTTCTTCGGCTTCTTTGGGTAAAACTCCGCCGAAAAGCGTGTTCATTGCGCGTTTTATCCAAACGTCTTGCGGGAACGCGTTGATTATCCCAAACCCAAACAGCAGTGCGCAGTCGGCAACCTTATTGCCAACACCTTTTATTTTTTTTAGTTCTTCACGTGCATCATCAAGTTGTAGATTGTGTATTTTTTCAAAATCAACATCATTTGAAGCAACCTTTTGCGCGGCATCAATTATATACTTGGCGCGAAATCCTGCACGAATGGGGGAGAGGTCTTCAGGTGTTAGCCCTGCTAATTTTGCAGCCGAGGGGAATGTGAAACCATTCGGCGTTTTTTCGCCAAATTCAGTGCAAAGCCTCTCGATTATACCTTTAATTCTTGGTATATTGTTGTTTTGTGATATAATAAACGAGCAAAGTGTTTCCCATTCAGGCTGGCGAAGTATTCTTATTCCGCCGCAAAAATCAACTGCATCTTTTATTATGCTGTTTGCCGTTATTTTTTTCATAATACTTTCATAATCCCTGAAAATATCAAAATAATCTCCCCAGAATTCCATAACATCATCGGCTGTTTGGTTATAAATTATAAACGAATCGTCACCGAGCTGTTCAGTTTGAATATATCGCTCCGCTACAATGCAACTCCACCTATTATTGTCACGTTGCCAGCGAAACGCCTGGCCGCAGTCGAGCGTGTCGGCAAGTGAAAACCTGCCAAGGTTTGAAATAATAACACCGCTCGCTGTGTTTTCAATTTTAGGGTAATATGTCATAGTTTTAACCACCTTAATTTGTTAATTAAATTATAACATTTTTTCACCTTGATGTGAATTAATATTTTATATTTTGACATAGATTTACATTATTCTGTTTTGCAATTTAAGGAGAAAGAAATGAAAGAATCAATTTGCACTATTCCAATTACCGAAGTTTTCTCTGAAAAGTCGGGTTGCCCTATATGTAAAATTAAAGATATGTTAGAAAAGCGCGCAGTTGAATATACCATCGGCGCTTCTAAAATGCAGCCAGACACGAGAATTAAAACCAACAATTTAGGCTTTTGCAACAATCATTTTACAAAGCTTATTGAATGCAACGAGCGCTCAGCCCTTGCGGTTATACTTGAGAGCCGCGCGGCAATGCTGGCTCAATTAGATAAAAAAGAATTAATCTTGAAGAGCCAATCAAACCAAAACAGTTGCTTTGTTTGCGAAATTATTGATAATCATATGGATATTCTCATAAGGGAACTTTTGCACCTTTATGAAACCGAAGAAGAGTTTAGAGCGTTATTTGCTGAGCAAGAAGTATTATGTTATAATCATTTTGCATTGTTAACAAACCCAAACAATAAAAAACAGGTAAAAAAGCACTTTTCAGAACTTGTGAAAACCGCCTACTTTATAACAAATAAGAATTTAGAAACGCTTCACTCCGATCTTGCTTATTTTTGCTCAATGTTTGACTATAATAACAATAAAAGTGATGATTGGAAGGGCACGAAAGACATAATCGAGCGCACTTTTAATTTTTTTAATAATAACATTTTATGAACAAAAAGGTTAACATAAAAACATAAATTATGTAAATTTGATCAAAAAAGCACTGTTTTTATAAGGGTTATAAGACTTTTTAACATAGTTGTTAACATTGTTTATGTAAACTTAAAAGATAATATTCTTCACAATAAGGGTGATTATTTGGAAATTATTACGTTGAATAATGGGTTGCGAATAGCGCTCGAAAGCCACGAGCATTCTAAAAGCGCGGCTATAAATTTATTTATCAGAAGCGGTAATGCTAACGAAGATGATAGCACAATGGGAATGTCGCACTTTATTGAACATATCGTGTTTAAGGGCTCAAAAAACCGCTCACAGCGCGAAATTTATGAGAGAAGCGACTTTATGGGAGGAAGCCTAAACGCATTCACAACAAAGGAATACACCTGCTTTTATGCGCGAGTTCTTGATTACAACGCGCCAGAAATGCTTGATATTATTTGTGATATGGCAATGAACCCCAGGCTAAATAATGAAGATATACTCTCAGAGCAGGGGGTAGTGCTTGAAGAAATAAGCATGTATGAAGACTCACCTGATGACCTGTGCGCCGATCTTCAAAATACTGTTGCGTGGAAGGGTAGCCCACTTGCGTACAATATCCTTGGCACTCGTGATACGGTTAAGAGCTTTAACGCACCAAAAATCAGTGAGTTTATAACTAAGTTTTATGTTCCTGAAAGAATGGTTGTGTCACTTTGCGGAAAGTTCAATCGTGACGCAGTTATGGAGGTTATTGAAAAAAGGTTAGGTGGGCTTAAAAACGGTAATAGCCCCGCAAAAACCTTAACAACTGCATTTAACGGCGGCATTATTCTTTGCGATAAAAAGGTTGAGCAAACTCATTTATCGTTCGGATTTTCGGGAGTTCCGCTACTTGATGAAAAATATTTTGCGGCAGGAATGTTTTCAGCAATAGTTGGCGGTAACTCATCATCACCGCTTAATATTAAAATCAGAGAAAATTTAGGGCTTGCTTATTCAGTTTATTCTTTTCACACGGCTTATACAAGCTGTGGTATTTTTGGTATAAGCGGTGCTGTTTGCCACGATAATCAAAAAGACTTTTTAACCGAAAGCATAAAAATTTTAAAGGATAGCATTGCCAACCTTAAAGGTGATGCGTTAACAATGGTTAAAGAGCAGTATAAATCGGCCATAGTTATGAGTGAAGACAGCGTTAGCGGAATTGCAGCCTCTGCCGGGCGCCAATTAACGCTAACAAACCGATATATTGATATTGAAAAAACGGTTGATATTATAGATTCTATTACCTTGAATGATATTTCGGCCGCCGCAAAAGCAATAACATCACCTGAAAACATTGCTATAAGTGTTGTTGGAAAACCTGAACACGAAGATTTTTACAAGCAAATATTTTTGAATATGTAAAAAGGAACACCCGTAAGCCCACAAACTTACGGGTGTTATTTAAAGCCTGTATATACCTGAATCGAGCCAAACAATTTCAAAAGGGCCAACCTTAATATATTGGTGAACGGGTTCGGAAAAGTTTTCATATTCAACAACCGAATAGGAACCCAGGTTAATTTCAACAATATTGTGTGATTTTTCGTTGCAAACTAAAATTGAGTTTGTAATTTCGCTATACCACATTCCTGCAGGGTGCGAAAAGGTTGATTCATTGGTGCCGCCAATGCGAAGTTCTTCGCGCATTGTTCGGGTGTTGAACCTGATTATAGAGTTGCTTTCCCTGAATGATGCCCACATATCGCTGCCGATAACTAAAATGTCGCTTGGCGGGTTATCTTTATATTTAACCATTCCGCTCCACAATACATCGCCCAAATCGTTAATGATTTTAGCATTACCGTTAGGGTTAATAAAAAACAGCCTTTTATCATCAAGCTGGGCGGCTTTTCCTAAAATATAATCGGTTGATTTGTCGCTAATATGCATATAATAATCGTTGCCGAATTTAGCCGCTTTATAAACGTCTTTAGTAACCGTGCTCATGGAGTTATCATCAAATGAAATTTTTTTATATGAAACGGCAAGTTTTTCTTCAAGTTCTGATCTCTTTAAAAAAATGAAGCCATTATTTATTGTTTGTAAGCCGAAGGCGGCGCTACCGTATACTTTTCTCATATCAAAGCCTCTAAAATTTTATTCTCTTTATATTTTACATTATTAATTACTAAAGGTCAATTATTCTTTAGAAAATTTATATTTATTTAATATTTTAAAATCATTATAATTTCACACTTATTTTTTATCGTGCCTAAATTTGACCTTCAGGCATAAAATGTATTAGCGATTTAATGATTAAAAGCAGACACTA
>JAZNGF010000065.1:0-6986 GCA_045576295.1 Acutalibacteraceae bacterium
CTGCGAAGCCTGCTTTTCGCTCATTTCGCCAATGCGCATACATCCAATGGCAACGCTTGGCACCTGCAGCCCGCTTTTGCCTAATTCGATATATTTCACAAAATCACCCCTAAACAATTTATGTTTTAATTATACCCAGCACGCCGCAAATTATCAACCCGCCACAAATGCAAAAACACCCCGCCGAGTTGCTCGGCGGCATATTAAACTTAGTTATTAGCCTGTTTTCCGCAAACGGGGCAGAAGTTTGCACCGTTAAGTGATGCACCGCAATAAATGCAAAATGTATTGTCGGTTTGTGCAACAGTTTCGGGTTCGATTGGTGAAGCAGCCGGAGCTTCTTTATAGGTTTCCATTCCGGGAACAGCGAATGCATCAACCTCGTTTGAGCCGTCGCTCTTGATTTTGTTGTTGATTTGAATAACATTCTTAACAAGAAGCACCATCATAATTAAAAGTTCATAAGCAAGGCGAATTACAATTGGGCCTAATATCATAACAAGCAGGCCATATCCGCCATACCACTTTGTGTAGCCCCAATAGTTCTGAACATAGAAAAGCATGAAAAAGCCGGTGCCAATAACATAGGCAGTTGCAAATATGTAAAGAGCTTGCAAAATCTTTTCAATTATAAGGAACCTGAAGTTCACTATATCGTGAATAAGTTTGCCCAACTTGTTTAAAGACTTTCTCTTCTTAGCGGGAACAATAAAGATAAACGCAAGAACCGTTGCCGCAAGCGCAAACACTGCAGCCAAAATACCAATAATATTAATACCTGTACCCATAATAAAAAACCTCCAAAATAAAATGCTGTTTAGATTCGATTTTTGCAGCCCAAGCCACAGCGCATTATCGCTGTTTTGACCGAGCTTTCAAAAATCCATAGTATTATAACATTTTTTTCTTTATAATTCAAGGCAAAAAACATTATAACTGGGCTTTTTTTACATTCACTTAGTAACCACTACCCTTGCTCGATTTTGTTTTAGTTAATGCCAAGATTTTTGTTCGCTGCCAAAAGCAAGCCCCGCCGTTTAATCGGGCGGGGTTTTGTGTTAATTATAAATTAATTCTTTAGGGATGAGCGAATAATCGAACATAACCTCAGAGTGGTTATCTAAAACCAATTCTTTTTCAAGCTGTTCGCCGCTTTCACAATCAGTGGTAACGCGGTACAACTTTGAAATACGGTAATATTTTTCTCCTTCTTTTTTAAAATGGTGGTCTTCTTCTATTAACTCATAGCTATAGGGAATAGGAGCCCCGGCGCGCAATTCCCCAAGCAGTTCCTCGCCCACACACCATAAAAGAAGCTGAAAACTTTGGTTGCTGTTATTTTTAAACCTATAATCTATGTAGTTATAACTTACAGAAGTGCCCGCTGCCAAGGGTATGCGCTCACCCTCATCGGGAGCTAAAGCATCAGAGTGGGTGTGAAATTCCGTTATAGTTAACGGGCTGTGCATAATAGTGCGGTTAATACAATTTGCCAGGTTGCACAATCCCCCGCCCACACCGGTTATTAACTTCCTTTGGGTAATAATGCGCCCCACTTTATAACCCTTTCGCTTGGTTGTTTTTCCAACTGTGCGCCAAAACGAAAAGGTTTCGCCCGGGTGAATTATAATGCCGTTAATGCATTCGCAAGAAATTTTAATGTTCTCGGCCTTGTTAAATTGTGTGCTTAAATCAACCCCCGGGGCGCGTTTTATCATATTAGTGTTAAAACTGTATACAACCACCGGTAATTTTTGGTTGCTTTTTGTTTTGGCAATCTTCTCGCGGCTTAGCAGGTTCGATATATGCCTTTTAACAATCCCCTTTTTTTCTGAAATTTTATAAAAAAAGGGGTTAATATCGCAAAAAAGCTTTTTATTACCCATTAGAATAATTCCTCCTTGGTTATAACATCATCAAACCTGTGATACGACCTTCGAAAGCGAAAAAACAGCAGCACAACCTTTTCAAGATAACGGCTTATTCCAACCTTTTGCTTTTTTGGGGTTCTAACATAATGAACGAAGATACTGCCCAGCCCAAATTTGTTTGCACCGTAAATGTCAATAAGCATTTGATCGCCTAAGCATACCACCTGTTGTTTTGGTATTTCAAGCGTGTTTAACGCCAACCTGTAACAGTTCGGGTTGGGCTTGTCGGCATCGGCAATATATGGTGAATCTATGTTCTTAACAAACCTCTCTAACCTTGAGGGGCTGTTGTTAGACACAAGAACAGTTTTAAAGCCTATTTCGTGAATTTTGCGAAACAATTCATCTACCCTTGGGGTGGAATCATCGTTGTGATGAACAAGCGTGTTATCAACATCAAAAATTATTCCGCGATACCCTTTATTATATAGTTTTTGATAGTCGATAGAAAATACGCTTTGGGCATAGCCACCCGGATATAAAGAACGAAACATACGGTGTATCCTCCAACACAGGCGTTTTACTCTTAAACACTCAAATTTGTTAAGCAGAATATTATTCGTTCAAATAGCGATAAACCTCTTCTATCTGTTTCGCCATATCATCACCGAAGACATTTTCAAAAAAAGCACTTCCCACCGTGAAAAAATCAGGGGAAATTCTTTTCACTTCATCTAATCTGCCGTAACTGTTTATGCCGCCCGCCAAGCAGATGGGAGCGTTTGTTTTATTTATGAACTCGCGGCTAAGCTCAAAGCCGTTTCCGCAATAGCGGTAGCCCAACAAATCAAATCCGTTAACACCTTTTTTAAGGTAGTTTTGCGCTTCTTCGCACATTTCTTCAACCGTGCCTTCCAGCACCGACGGCCGTTGCGACACCTTGCCCACAAACGGCATATATTTCAGGTTGTTTGTGCGGCACAGTTCGTTCACCGAATCAAAAAACACGGTTCCAACCAATATATCACATCCGCATTCCACCGCTAACCTTGCACCTTCAAGGCAGGCCTCTTCTGAATATGCAACCACCTCTAAAACTCCGATTTTGTTGCTTGCCTTTATAGCAGCATATAACCGCTTTAGCTCTTCAGGCGGGACCCCTTGTTCTTTTGCTCCCCAATAGTTTACAGGGGTATGCTTGCAGGCTTCAAAAACCTCTACCGCATTTTTAACAGTATAATCATTGTGCGTTAGCATAACAATTAATTCAGGTTTATTCATACACATTCCCACATTTTAAGCGTATTTGCTTTATAAATCTAAAGTTTTAGGGTCAACCGGCTCAATCACGAAAGAGTTAGCCCAGAAGCCCGGTTTAATATAAACCTTGGCATAGGCAATTCTGTTTTCGGGTGTGAGGGTTACCTGCATATCTTGGCACTTGCGGCTCATACCAACCGCGCAGTGCAGGTTATAGGTTCCATAGGGCAGCGGGAAGCAAAGAAGTTCCTTGTTGCCTATATGGCCAAAGCCCTCGCCGTTAATATAAATTCCAAAGCCGCCTGCAACTCCATAGAATGAGCCTTGGCGGTACAAATAAATGCAGGCGTCGCCATGAAGCGCAATAGGCTGTTTGCATTCAGGGCAGATGGTTGCGCCTTGCACTACGTTTGATACTTCTTTACAATGTGGGCATTTAATTCTAATTTTTGCTGACATATCTAAAACTCCTTTTGTTTCTTACACACTGCCAACTCGCAGTTTTTGAAAAGCGCAACTTTCGGCAATGTTTGACAATTCCATATTATCACATTCGAGCGTTTTTAGCAAGGCGCAACCCAACTTAAATTTTGCAAGGATTCAAAGCACAAGCCCCTTTCGCAGATATATTACCCTACCGGAAAACATCTTTCAAGGGGTTTTATGCATTCGGTTAAAACATAAAACTAAACCGAAACACCCGCCCCAAAACGGGCGGGTGTTTTTTGATGTTTAACATAGCAATTACTTTTTAACAAATACATACGTATCGCCTGAGTCGTTTAGAGTTACTTTACCGTTTCTAACCGAAAAATCATACGATTCATTAGCGTAGTCAATATTCCACATTTCATCGTCTGAAAATTCCATATCCTTGATTTGACCATACAAAGCCAATTGCGCTGTGCCGTCGCTAAACAGCTCAACGTACATATCACCCATAGCATCTTCGGCTTGTTGTAATATATCACCGGAAGTAACGGTGCCGTCTTCGCGCTTTATAGTTTTTAGCTCGTATCTGCCCGTAACATACTGCTTAACAGCGGTATCATCAGTGAAAACGGCTTGTTCGCTGCCGCCGCACGCGCTAAAGCTAAAAAGAACCCCCAGAACCAAAACAGCGCATAAAACAATTCTTATAGTGTTTTTCATTGCAGTTTACCTTCTTTCTTAAAAAATATAACACTTACATGGCAACGTTTAGTTGCTACACCATATTACCATAAGCCACCATTAAAGCCAATAGTTTTTTGCAAATTTCTTTTATATGTTTTTTGATTGCTGCATATCCCGAATTTGCAGCCTGTGCTGCTATACGCAAAAGAGGGAAATTAGTCATCGCACCAACCATAACTCTCACCATCAAGAATCCCAATGTCATATTTCTTACTGGCCTTGCTGTTTAACTTGGTAACCTTCTGGTTTGCTTTGTTGGCTTTGTATGCTTTGTTGTTCGGATTATGCTGGTTGGCATAATCGTTCAACTGCTGCTGGGTATGTGTCTTGCTGGACACACCTTTTTTATTTGCCATATCATTCTCCTTTCTCCGCAAAACTAATGATTAGAGATTGCATACGATGGTCGACTACCAAGAGCCATTTTTAAACCTACAAAATAAATCAATGCAAATTCTATCCTTTGCGGTCGGAGCCAGATTTGCTTAATAAATACTATAAGCAAATTTAAGCACACTTATTATATCATAACAAGCCATCGGTTACAATAATTTACCATAAATATTAGAAAAACGGATGAGTGCTACCTCATCCGTTTGCCGTTAAAACAACTTATAATCAACGATTTTTTGTAAGGTCTTAATTGCGGTAGCATAAGGCACATCTTCAAAAAGCATTTTTGCGGTAATATTCTCGTAATCCTTCTTGTAGATATCCTTATCAATTATCTCTTGCAGCAGAGCATTCATATCGATACCATCTTTTGCCGAGTGGCATTGCTCGTGGGGATTCCGTTCATCGAACACCTCGCTCACCAGTTGCTTCATATTGGCATCCAATGTAACAATATCGGACAACTTATAAATATCGTAAATGTGTCTGGAATGCTCCTGAACAGCATCGCTTAAATAATAATCGCCCAAGGCATACAACTTATCAATAAGGGTTCTGGAAGCCGTCTGAACATTCAATTCAAAGGGTTCAAGACCGTATTGCTGGGTTAAATCATCATAACCGTTTTGTTTAAGGTAATCATAAATAATGCTGGTTGCCTGCAAACGCTGGCAGGGATATGCCTTAATATAAACGGCGGTCTCAATTATCAAATGCTCTTTTAAGAAGTTCGAAGAGAAGACGGTCGTATAGTCAACGATATATCGGTTATAGTTTCGCCTGCTTCTGACATTATCGGCATTGTCAAGGGTAAAGCCGAGCTCATCGATAATGGATACGATGTTCTCTTTGAGTTTCTTTCGCTGCCCCTCGGTGGGTTTGCTCTGGGTATCGATGTTTAAGTCGATGTCTTCCGAAAAACGGTTTATAGCCTTGTAACATTTGGAAAGAGAAGTGCCGCCCTTAAATATGATGTTGGGTTGTAATTCTACTATTCTCTTTAAGAATAGTGTAACATAATAGTCTTTTTCTATGATACTGGGTTCGATGCCAGTTTCACTTGCCACTTTAAGAATAACCTGTTCAAAGGTTTCTCTGTCATTGTGCAACACTGAATATCGCCTCGCTTTCTATAAGATTTCTCATAACTTTATCGGGAAATACAGAAGCATACGATATAATGTCTTTTTTGGTAATGCCGTTAGAGTTGATATACTCTACAATACGGCTCTTCTTCTCGCTATCAAGCGTTCGGGGTATTATATCGTTCATCATTTCCAAGAAACTTAAAACTGCAACATTGGTGCTGTTGATGGTGGTTCTTGCTTTGCGGAGAATTACTTTCTGCTTTCCCACCATAACATCTCTGACATTGGTAGTTTCGTTGTTGGTGTATATTTCGATAACATTGGGCATCTGGGTTGTGAGTTTCAATTGATTTTGAAAGGTAATACCAGAGTAATATCCAATTGTGTTTTCGCCGTCATTGATATACTTCTTTTCAATAACCTTGCGAGGGTTTAATACACTCTTACCGAAAAAAGTATCGGTAGGGATATAGTAAATGCCTTTTTCGAACCTTATTAGCTTGCCATCTTCGCAAAGAGATTTGAGTTGCTTCATAACCCAAGGACGGGAATAGTCCTTAAAGGTAATGTCGGCAGATATTATCGGTTCATTCGTTCCGTATTGTTGCAATAGATATTCATACAATGTCATTCATACACACCGCCTTTCCATAATAGTATATTCTAATGCAATTAGATTATACTACTTTCTACAAGATGTGTCAATAATATTATAATTTTATATATAGAAATTCCTCTGCCTATTTCTCGGCAGAGGAATAATTTGCTTTATAAATCTAATTACTTAGATTCTTTGAAAGAAAAATTAAGTGTTATTCTGTCTCCGACAGAGTGATATTTTCGCAAGGCGAAAGTGTTATTGACGCTATGCGTCAGTGATATTATATTCGCCTCCAAAACTGCCCGAAGGGCAATATCACTATGCGTAGCATAATATCACTGCGAAGCAATATCACTAGCCGCAAGGCGAATATAACTTCAAGGGCATCCCAACAAAAAGGGGCTGTAAAAAAACGGTCTAAAAAATCCGAGGTTCGCGGTTGAACGCGAGCCTCGTATGCTTTTTGTTTCAAATAATATTAAAATAAAGAAAAATTTGCCGAAAATTCGTTTTTGGGGTACAAAAAACCAAGCCGACGGGTTAAAGTCGGTTAATATCTTTAATAACTTTTTAGTTTTTTAAGCCGCAAACTGTCGG
>JAZNGF010000066.1:0-8420 GCA_045576295.1 Acutalibacteraceae bacterium
CGGCACATATTATTACGTTAAGAATCTTCAAGGCGATATTCTTGAAATTATTAACGAAGATGGCGACACCGTTGTAAAATATTCTTACGACGCTTGGGGAAAATCTACAGTAGTAGAGTCTACATCCAGCACTATTGTTGATTCCAACCCCTTCCGTTACCGTGGCTATGTATACGATAGTGAAACAGGATATTACTACCTCAATTCCCGCTATTACGACCCTGAAACAGGCAGGTTTATTAATGCGGATGGCTTGGCTTACACAGGCCAGGATATTTTAGGTTTTAATATGTTTGCTTATTGTGGGAATAATCCTGTGCGTTTCATTGATCCAACAGGAATGTGGAAACAAGTCAGTGGTGGATGGCAAGCGCAGAGCGGCGACACTCTTTGGGGACTTGCGGTTCAACTATATGGAAATGGTTTGAAGTGGACTTCATTTGGGTTTAAACGTGATCCTAAAACATTGCAAATTGGAGAAGTGATAGGGACTGGTAATAGTACAAATGCATGGAGTGCTAATAGTACAGGAACATCATCGAAATTAAGGAATGTAACTAATGAGATAAATGCCGCGTTAAGGCCTTATGCGATAGCGGCGCGTGATATTGGAAGACTTGCTGATGTTGTACCATTTTATGAAGCGTATCGTTATGGGATATTCTTTATGTGGGTAAACCATGGGGCTGCTTGGGATATAAAACGAAAAGGTCCTTGGGAAAGTACTATAGGTACTGCGTTCCCAGGCAATGGTGTTCCAGTTGTATACGGTGGAATGATAATGACCCCTGAAAGTTTAGGAAACTTTACCTATGGCTATCTTGGCGCCGCCTTTGGTATTCCATATCAAACTTTGATTTATGGGTCGATTGGGGCAGCAGGGATTCCAAATTCATATGAAGATATATTGAATGAAGCTGGAGATTGGAATTATATTGCTATTGGGTATTTTAAGTATTACTTCTAATAATCAAGGAGTGCTATAATTGAAAAAAAGGAAAAACTATAATATTGGCATTTTTATTGTTGTTTTTTTAATAATCGTTTTATTGGCGATGACTTGGATTGCGATATCTTTAATTGCAGCGCCAGATGAAAACAAAATGGAAGAATACTTTAAACAAGATAAAACCGACCTTGTACTTATTACCGAATATTTTGTTAACTCTGATTACCAATATATATATATTAACAAATCACATTTGAACAAGGGTACAATGTTTACAGGTGCTAATACACGTGATATAAAAATTGAAGATAGTTCGGTAATAAAAGCGCTTAACCGGCTTTTAAAAAAACGAGGATATAACATAATAGGAAAAGATAATAATACAATATATTTTGAAAAATGGTTTATGTTTGAAGAAAGTCGTGGTATTACTTATTCTATCAACGAAGCTAATAAACCCATAATTGAGTTTCTTACAAAAGTAAAGCCTTTTTTTGAAGATGGTTGGTATTATTATGAGGCGGATTATAATGAATGGCGAGAACAAGGGTATATTCAATTAACATTCGATTAAGGGAAAATAACCTATAAAAAGACAGGAGTTGGTTCTCTGTCTTGACTAACTAACCAAAACAGGGGCTGATTCGTCAGCCCCTTTTTCTATAACTTCAGCAACCGAACATCTACATCGGTTGGTAGCACCACCCTTGCAACTTATGCCTATGGCCCTGCAAATGGTTTAATGCAGTCTATGACCTATGGTAACGGTGATGTTATAAACTACACCTATAACGATAAATATTTGTTAACCCAAAAAAGCTCGGGAGATACGGTTATTGCCGAATATAAGTATGATTCAAGAGGCAATATTATCGAGTTAGACGACCGTTCGGCAGGCGTAGTTTACACTTACGAGTATGACCAGCTTAACCGCGCTGTTGCTATAAACTGTAGTGACGGCACACGCTATGGTGTTTCTTACGACGATAAATCGCGTGTATCCTTAAAGGTGTATGATATTGCAGGCACTGATGATATTGAAGGCACTACCTTTAAGCAAGGGTATAGGTATAACTCTGCAAACCTTATTTCTTCTTCACAGTTTAATGGCGAAGAGGTTGCAAGTTATACCTACGATTCTGCATTAAGATTAACAAGCAAAAAATTAAATGTAGACAATGATTATAATGTGAAGTATAATTATATTAGATACAGTGATGGCCAGTTATCTTCATTGATTGATTCAATTCAAAATGGTGATAATACCTTAAGCTACACCTATGATGAACGCGGCAATATTGCAACCGTTTCAGAAAACGGCACCCTGCTTGAAGCCTATGAGTATGATAAATTAAACCAGCTCACTAAGGTAACCTCGGGCAGTGATGTTTATGAATACACCTATGATAACGGTGGCAATATCTCATTTGTGAAAAAGAACGGCACCGCCGTTAAAACCTATGGGTATGATACTAACTGGTGTGATAAATTAACGTTATATAATGGTGCTGCCATTACCTATGACAACATAGGCAACCCGTTAACCTATTATAACGGTGATAGGTTCACCTGGCAAAACGGCAGGCAGCTTGCCCGTGTGCGCAGCAGTGCGCTTTATGGAACTCTTATAAGGTTCACCTATGACGATAGCGGCAAAAGAACCTCAAAAACCTATGCAGGCGTTGATTCATATTATTATTATGCCGGTGATAATTTAATATCCTCAACCTTTGGTGCAGGAAGGTTAGATTATTTCTACGGAGCCGATGGCACTCCCGAAGGCTTCACCTACACCAATAACGATGTTACAACCGATAACGGAACATATTATTATGTTAAGAATGCCCAGGGTGATATTCTTGAAATTATTAACGAAGATGGCGACACCGTTGTAAAATATTCTTACGACGCTTGGGGAAAATCTACAGTAGTAGAGTCTACATCCAGCACTATTGTTGATTCCAACCCCTTCCGTTACCGTGGCTATGTGTACGATAGTGAAACAGGCTATTACTACCTCAATTCCCGCTATTACGACCCTGAAACAGGCAGGTTTATTAATGCGGATGGCTATGTTTCAACAGGGCAAGGTATACTTGGTAACAATATGTTTGCCTATTGTGGGAATAATCCGGTTAACAACATTGACCCTAAAGGCACGTGTCCCTATAACGGAACAGCGGCTGATTTTCACAGGCTGGAGTATGGATTACCTTCTTTGGACTGTACGTGTTTGCCTTATAAAACGCAAGATGAAGCAGCTCTTGCTGCTTTAAGTGATTGTTATAGTATTACTGCCTATAGTCGTCATGAATCTGGAAGTGCTATATATTCTAGTACTTCTGCCAAAGGTGCTGTATCATATGATTATGTTGAGCCTTTTATTGGAAATCCACATAATATAGATCTCAATCATATTGAGGTTCCTAAAAATACCATAAAAGTAGCAACAGTACATGCCCATCCAAATAACCCTAGGTTTTCTCCAGATGATATTACTCTTGCAAGGTTCAGGGACCTGGATAGTTATGTTGTTGGCCCTGGTTTACAGCCTTATAAATTTGATGTGTCGGCGCATCCCAGAGATAGTTTAATTGATGATTTCAAAAAAATATCTACTGTGCCATTAACAAGTCAACAAAAGGCTGCACTTGTTGCACAATGTCGAGATTCTTGGTATGCACATCTACCTAAATGCAAAGAGGGGTGCAATAAAATTGATTGGCCAAAACCGTAAAATTTATGGTTTAAGGGAGTGTAAAAATTATGAAGAAAGTTTTGTCTGTTTTTTTGGTTTTATGTATCATTCTGTCTTTTAGTGGTTGTAATAATGTTGATAATAATAGTCAAGAAACCAATGAGGAATATAAGTTGGAATATATTAATGGGGATATAATTTATGATGAATTCGAGCTCTGGTACTATGATCCAAAACCTATATCTGAGGATATTGTTCAGTTTTATACTGATGGCATAAATATTTTCAAAGAAGGCAGATCTATTGATACGAAAGAAGAAGCGGTGGAATTTGGGGAGGAATTGTTAAAGGAATATCAAGAGAAAGGTCTTTATCAAGATTATAGACTGTTGAGTATTTCACACGCTATAATTCAAAACTTTTGGATTTATATTTATTGCCATCGCGATGCAATTGGTGGCGGTACGACAATTGTTGTTGATGGCAATCATGGCGAGTTTATGAGAGGTTGGATAAGTGAATAAGAACAAACAGCACACAGGGGACGGTTCTGTTGTGTTGACTAACTAACCAAATGTGGGGCTGATTCGTCAGCTCCTTTTTCTATAACTTCAGCAACCGAACATCTACATCGGTTGGTAGCACCACCCTTGCAGAGTATGCCTATGGCCCCGGCAATGGTTTATTGCAGTCAATAACCTATGGCAACGGTCATGTTATAAGCTACACCTATAACGATAAATATATGTTAACCCAAAAACGTTCAGGCGATACAGTTATTGCCGAATACAACACTATGCACATTGGCAGGGCGATCGCTCTGCTTTTTTCTTGTTTTAACCTCACTCTACTGCCGGTGGAGTAGGGGATTTGCTTGGTAGAAGCCGAAAATTTTCCTCTACCTAACCCTTATATGTTAGTATAGTTATTATCCTTTATGGTAGGTTGTGTTCTTTTGTTTAAAGGGATATACTTTCATCGTGAGCGGCGAAAATCCGCAAGAATGCTATAAAGGAGTTTTATTTATGTGCCGTACTAAATTATGTGATCGGTTATTGCCAAACTACACCAAAGGTGAAGAAATTTTCAACACCGTATCCCACATTGTGGGCGCTGTCTTTGGGGTTGTTGCTTTGGTTCTATGTGTTGTTTATTCCGCTTTATACCGCAACGCTTGGTCGGTTGTAAGCAGTTCTATCTACGGTGGGTCAATGGTGCTTTTATACACCGTGTCGAGTGTTTATCACGGCCTGCGCCCGCCCATTGCTAAAAAGGTAATGCAGGTTATTGATCACTGCACCATCTACCTGCTCATTGCCGGAACATATACCCCGGTGGCGCTATGCGCCATTCGCCCGAATTACCCTGCTTGGGGCTGGGTGCTGTTCGGCTTCGTGTGGGGGTGTGCGGTGCTTGGCGCGGTGTTCACTGCCATCGACCTGAAAAAGTACGAAAAGTTATCAATGGTGTGCTATATTGGAATGGGCTGGTGCGTGGTTATGGCCGCAAAACCTGCCATTGCCAGCGTGTCGACAACCGGGCTTTTATGGCTGCTCTTTGGCGGCATAGCCTACACAATAGGCGCCGTGCTATACGCATTAGGTAAAAAGCGCCACTATATGCATTCGGTTTTTCATTTGTTTGTTGTTGCGGGTAGCATTCTTCAGTTTGTGTCGGTGATTTTTTATATTCTGTAATATTTTGCCGCAACTAAAGCGGTGTATAAGAGGGGCGGTTCTATGTTGACATGGGGCTGCCCTTTTGTTAAAATATAACTATGAGCAAATGTTTGAAGCTTTTGAAGATAAAAAGGTTATACTTGATTTAAGCTAAAAATTCACAAAAGCTTTATAATCTGAAAAGGAGT
The DNA here is from genome assembly GCA_045576295.1 of Acutalibacteraceae bacterium. Classification (GTDB taxonomy): domain Bacteria; phylum Bacillota; class Clostridia; order Oscillospirales; family Acutalibacteraceae; genus CAVALG01. The sequence continues at coordinate 5,515 of JAZNGF010000066.1, forward strand.
GATATAATGTTAATTTTTATATTGGTAGCTATTTTTGTTATTCTATTGGTGAATATCAGAATTGTTCCGCAAGCACATGAATATGTTATTGAATTTCTTGGTAAATATAAAGCCACATGGTCGGCAGGGTTTCATATAAAAATTCCCCTTCTTGAAAAGGTTTCAAAAAAAGTAACCCTTAAAGAGCAGGTTTTAGATTCACCCCCGCAGCCGGTTATAACCAAAGATAATGTTACAATGCAGATTGATACCGTTATATATTATGCAGTTTACGATGCTAAATTATATGCTTATGGTGCAGTTAACCCTATTTCGGCACTTTCTAACCTGGCCGCAACCACCCTGCGTAATTTGGTTGGTGAACTCGAACTTGATGGCACGCTTACATCGCGTGATACAATAAACGCAAAAATGACCGAGATACTCGATGAAGCTACCGATAAATGGGGTATTAAAGTTCATCGTGTTGAGCTTAAAAATATAATCCCCCCAACAGAGATTCAGAACGCAATGGAAAAGCAGATGAAGGCAGAGCGCGACCGCCGCGAAACTTTGCTTCAGGCTGAAGGCCATAAGGCGGCAGCTATTACCCGCGCCGAGGGTGATAAACAGGCTATGATTCTTGCTGCTGAGGGTGAACGCGATGCCCGCATTGCACGCGCTGAAGGTGAAGCCAAAGCTATTTTCCTTTCTAAAAAGGCAGAAGCAGATGGTCTTCGCGAACTTAAAAATGCCGGAGCAGATGCAGCAGTTTTAGAAATCAAAAAGTATGAAGCCTTGGTTGCCATGTCTAATGGTAGAGCTTCTAAAATCATTATTCCGAGCGATGCAGTTGATATGACAAAGGCAAATGTAATATTCTCTGAAACCTCCGGCCTAGGAGATGCCACTAAACCCGCGCCCGAAAGCGTAAAAATACAGCAAGAAACAGATCCTTGCTGCGATTAATATTGTTAAAATTGCGTGAAATATTTATATTATGAAAAAGGAGCCTCTAAAATGAGGCTCCTTTAACTTTTGCTAATATGAAAATTATTGTTCGGCGGGAAATTTAGTGATAAGCATTGCGGTGTAACGCGCAATAACAACGGCATCGTTAATACTTGCCACTGCATCTCCATTAACATCAGCTAACCGTTTCTGGTAAGGTTCAATTGTTTCAATGTTGGCCGCAGTGCGCGCAATTTCAACCGCATCGGCTATATTTATAAATCCATCGCAGTTTGCATCGCCAAGAAGATTGATTGTAATATTCTGAACAACCGAGTTAGCACCAACCGTTACGGTATATTCACGGGTGATGTGCCCGGCCTTCATTGCCTTTAGGGTGTAGGTGCCTGCGGTAACGTTGGCGAAGCTGTAATCGACCGTATTGCCCCTGACGGTAGTTTCGTAAGCGACGATGCCGGAATTGTATTCACAGAGCTGAAGCGTAATATCGCCGGATGCATCGCCCGAGCTGGTAACCTGACCTGTAACGGTCACGCCGCCTGTGCCCACCTTAAAGGTATAGAAAATATTGACCTTCTTAACGCTGGAGGTCACCTCTTGCCACGAGTCATTGGGGATATCCTTTACCTCAACGCCGTTGAGATAGGCAACGGTCTTATTATTTGCAACAAACTTGCAGAGATTGTTACCATCCTCCTCCACAGGCTCAACAGTGAGTAGCAGCCAATACTCGTGTCCTTCCTCAAAGGAATCCTCCGCAGTCATATCGGTGCTGTTTGTGTAATCCGTCCACTCGATCTTCGTCACGGTGTAGTAATCACTGCCTGTAATGGCGCTGAAATCAGGTTTGCTGCCGTCCATGGGTACATTCAAGCCACTGACCACAACAGATTTGACGGTCTGGGGCTGGCAAGTGAAGGTCCAGGAGAGGCTCTGCTCATATCGGGCATCATACTGGACACCAAGTGTTGCGTAATTGCCGTTGATATAACCCCAGCCTTCAGGGAAATAGCTACTGCCAACATTTTCGGTGTAGAACTCATAGCCGTCCTCAGCCTTCACATCGATGAACACCCTATACTCGTGTCCGATCTGGAAGGTGTCGTTAGAAAGCATCCACTTATCTAAGTCCATATCCTTCCAGCAGATACCGTTGATTACATAAGTGCCGTTGTCGTATGCGGTATTAACGGTATAGCCCGTACCGGAGATGGCGCAGGTATAGCTGGGATGCTCGCCTACGACCGGCTCGATGACACCATCAATATCGATCTGCTCAATGATGTTATCGTTGAGTATACCAAAGTCGTAGCGGACACAGATCAATTCACCGGGATCTTCCTCGGGATAACGGAAGACTTCAGCGTAATAGCCGTTGACCGTAGCGACAACGTTGGGCTCGAACTGTGCATCAACGTCAAAGATGCTTCCCTTTCTGCACATAACGTTGACGGATGCGCGGTAATGACATCCCACGGTAAACGTGTCGTCGGAAGCCATCTGCGTCCAGGTTTCGCCGTCGGTGGACTCCTCCCAATACACATCCACATCGTCCCACATATTGTCGTTGCCCGTTGCCTGCTTGTAAGCGTAATCGCCGCAGGCAACCGTTTGATTGGGGGTACCGTTCTGCTTAGGCGGGTCGATAGTCAGTTCAATATCGCGCACGATGTTGTACATCTTCACCGTCAGCGTTTCGTGGGTATCATTCTTGCTATTGGGGTCGAAATCAGCACCGTCGGAGTAATAGGTATAATACGCGCCGTAACCCAGCAGATCAGGCAGCTTTACAATGTCGGCCCCGACACTCTGATCGGCGCGGATACCATCAAAGGTACCGCCATAAAGATTCACGTTATGTGATTCCAAAGTGAGGTAGGAGTCCGTATTGAGACCGAAGGCCTGTTCGTCACCGTTTTTCACCGTGAAGGTGCCACCGTAGATATCCAGACAAC
>JAZNGF010000067.1:0-2592 GCA_045576295.1 Acutalibacteraceae bacterium
TTGTCTTGTGGTGGATGGTTTAAGCATTAAAATCCCTCTTTTTATGCGGTTTTTCTATGCTCTTATTATACCATATTCACGATGTTTTTTCACTATTTTTGCAAAAAAATGACCGCCGACTTTACCTTTGTCAGCGGTCTGGAACCCCAAGGCGAAATTAATCGCCTTGGGGTTTGTGCGTTAATATCTATTTAATCGGGTTGTTTTCAATATAGCCCCATGTTTCTTTATAATCATTTTCATTGCGAATAATATGGTCGTAATATGAACGCTGAAAAATTGATTCACCGATTTCCTTTGTTATTAATGTTTTTAAAGAACGAACGATATCTTCAATCTTTTTCGTAGGGGGTGATGCCCACATCGCCCCGTTATCAATTCGTATAATCATATGTATATGGTCGGGCATAATAACATATTTTTCAATTTCGGGAACATTGCGAATATATTTTTCAACGATCAAACCATATTTTTTCGGGACGATGTGGGCATCGTCTCCTACAATATCACATAAAATTCTGCGCCTATTTTTAACACATATCGTAATAAAATATGCGCCGTTTTCGTTGTAATTAAAATTTTCTAATCGGTTATGTTTTCTTTCAGGTAAATCCATTTATATCACCGAAATAATTTTAACATACCACAATACAGTATTCAATATTTATTGCGGAAGTGAATTAATCGTCATTGCGCTTTCCTAACAGTTTTTACCCGGGTACCATTTGGAAGTATGCAGCCCGGCGCGAAGTTTGAAATCTTCGCAAATGGGTGAGCCTGATTTACGGCAGCTATCATTATTTGTGCAAAGCCCAAACTCGCTTAAAACATAGTCGGGGTAAATTAAGGTGTAAAAACAATCGAAATATTCACAATAAAAACAGGTAACCGTATTCATGCATTTCTCCTTGTAAGCATTTATATAGACTATTACATTATATAATGCAATAGTCTATATGTAAAGGAGAATAATAAGATATTATCTCATTATAAAGTTAGATAGTGAGGGCATATCTTATGATTAAATTAAGGGCACTTGAATTGTTAGAGAAAAAAGGTAAAACAAAATATTGGTTATATAAGCAGCTTGGAATGAGTTATCAAAACTTTAATAAAATGATTAACAATGAAACAAAATCTATAAGGTATGAAAACATTGAAACCTTATGCCTGCTTTTAGAATGCTCGCCGAATGAGTTGTTTCAGATAACAGAGGAATAGTTTGCAAAAACAAGGTGAGGATTACCACCTTGCTTTTTTGTGTTTATAAATTTCTTGTCAAGCTATTGCACAATTAATTTTTGGGGAGTATAATTAAAATATACTAATTAAAAGAAGATGACTTTAATGGAATTTGAAACCGCTATGCAAACCGCAGCAAGGCTGGGTGTTACGGTGCGCGCTGTGCAGAAGTGGGCAAAAGAGGGTAAACTTGAAGGCGCTAAAAAGGTTGGGCGCGATTGGATGATACCGTTTGGTGCCACTGTGCCGAACGGTGCCGGCAGGCGTTTGGGTGAAAGCGGAAACGATGAATCAATAGAAATGCCGTTCCCGCTGTTTCAGCTGCCATATACTTCGGGCGATGTGTTAGAATATGTTAAAAACGTTGCCGATGAAGATAAGCGCAACGTAAATCTTATTCAGCTATATTATTTTATGGGTGAAGTTGATGAAACTATAAAATTATCTAAACCCTATCTTGATTCGCCTAACTCAAACTACCGTGTTGCAACGGCCCTTTTTTATATATTCGCTAATATAAGCACAGGAAATATAAATGAAGTGCGTTTTGCGTTTGATATTTTAAAACGCGAGGTAGAAAACTGTGATTTAACAGATAAAACTCAAGTGCAAAGCAATGCGTATAAAATTTTTGCCGCAACTGCTTTAAAAACTCAGCTTCACATACCGTTCGGTAATATTCCCCCTATTGAAGATTATATAAAATATATGCCCGAGGGTTTGAGAATTATTTCCTGTTATCTTTCTGCATATCAAGCGTATTTAGAAAAAGATTATTCGCGTTCTTTAGGCATAGCGCAAACTGCTGTTAATTGTGCAACGCAAAACTTCCCAATATCAATAATGTATTGCTATATTATTTGCGCTATTGATTATATAAATCTTTTGCAGCTTGATAAGGCGGCGGATTATATTCAAAAGGCTTGGGAAATTGCGCATGTAAATAAGATGTTTATGCCTTTTGTTGAGCATTACAGCCTGCTTCAAGGATTAATGGAAAACAACTTTAAAAAATCTCACCCTAAAGATTTTGAAAAGATCATTGGGCTTGCAAGGGGTTACAATGCAAGCTGGTATGCGGTGTATAACAAAATGAATAAGGGTAAAATATCATTTGAATTAACACCCACCGAATTTACAATTGCTATGCTTTATTCAAGAAAGTGGCGCGTTAAAGAAATTGCAGCCCATATGCACATTTCAGAACGCACCATTACTAACTACATTCAGGTTATATATGAAAAATTAAATATCAACAGCCGCAAAGATTTGGAAGAATTTGTTTTAGGTTAATATAGTAAGATGCGCCGTTGTTCGTTTAAACGAACAACGGCGCATCTTACTATATTA
>JAZNGF010000068.1:0-17190 GCA_045576295.1 Acutalibacteraceae bacterium
TGGATAAGTTTGTAGTCTTTTTTATTTGGGACGTTTTTTTACAGCCCCTTTTTTATCCATTGCGAAAGCAATGGCATATCATCAACGATAGCGTGGCTGTCGTTGTATCTCATCAGTCCGTTAGGACTGTATATCATCACGCTTTAGCGTGTATCAAACACTTTCGCAATGATGATATACAAAACTAAAGTTTTGATGATATGCAACGGCAGGCCGATGATTTTATTTGTGTTTTATAGTATAATCTTCATAAAGGAAATGAGATTATGCCCAAGAATTACTTGCTTATATATTCTGAACAATTAGCAACGGATATAGAACTACTTTGCTGTTGATGCTCTTAGGAAACTCAAGACAATGGGCGGCGAGAAATAAAAGCCAAAATATGCATCGAGACTCTTTCGTTTACTTCTGTTTAAAACGTACGTAAAAAACAATATAAAGCTTCAACAAGCCCGCTTTTATGTGCTATAATAAAATAATAAGCCGATAGAACATGGATCGTTTTATTATATTTTCTTATCGGTTGGAATGTTTCACACTCAAATAAATACGGAGGTTTTCTTCCTGACGGAAGCTATCACTAAAAATGAAAAGATTAACATTGTTTGAATCAATTGCCCTTGTGGCAGGAGCAGGCATTGGAACCGGCCTACTCACCATACCGTATGCAGCCGAAAAAATTGGGATTCTGGGTACAGTTATCGCACTTGTTTTTGCATATATAATAAGCCTAATATTATATATGTTTATCGCCCAGTTGACGCTAAAATCCGATGAGCCGACACAGTTATTAGGCATTCTGAAGCAGCATTTGTTCACAGGTAAATATCAAAAGGTTTTCACCTCACTGTTCTTTGCGGTTTTCATAGTAATTCTGCTTCAAAACCTGATTGTGTACATATTATGTGCCACAGATATATTCACTCAGCTGTTCGGGCTTTCTGAGGTTTTATCAAAGCTGATTTTTTATGCACTATCTTCGGCGGTGCTGATATTCGGCATCAAAGGCATAGGCATAGGAGAGAAAATTGCGGTTCCGATGATATCGGGTGTAATTCTGCTTCTGATTGTGCTTTCCGCAACGAACACGCACAACAGCATTGAACTGACATTTGGAGATCCGGGTATAATCACAGCAGTTTACGGTCTGTTTATGTTCGCGTTTTCCGCAATTTTTTCTGTAGTACAGGTAGTGAACAATATTGACAACAAAAAGAATATACGCAAAGCACTTGGCATAGGACTTGCCCTGAATGCAGTTCTAACGCTGCTCTTTGTTGTTGCAGCAATAATCGGATCGGAGAAGGTAACACAGGTTGCTACTATCGGTCTTACCGAAGCAATCGGTAAACCTTGGGTAACAATACTTTGCTCCATATTTGTGCTGCTGGCAATGTTCACCTCATATTGGTCGAGTGGACTTGCCTTTGCCGACACGCTGAAGGACGAGTTTAAGATTGGCGGTCGTACAGCATGGCTGCTCAGCACGCTTCCCACAATTATCATTGCGCTGGTTTTCCCAATGCCTATTCTGGATTATGTGCAGATAGGAGCAGGAGCATTATCTATAGTTGTTGTGATAATTATTCTGCCGGCGTATTATAACGCAGTAAAGAACGCCGACGGGGATCTGTTGCTGGGGCGCTTTGCAAAAAGCAAGATTCTGCTGTGGATTGTCGGGATATTTACCCTGATTATGGCTGCGTCCTCATTTATACCAATCAGTTAAAGGAGAATATCTATGAAGATAGCATTATTGGCACCGGCGGGAGCTATGCACAGATATAATGGGATGTTTCACAAGGGTCTGCACTATGCCCCGATAACACTTGCGCTTCTTGCGGCACTTGTTCCGAAGGAGCTTGATTCAGAGGTAAAGATATATGATGAAACCGCAGAGCGCATTCCCCTTGAGCTTGAAGCTGATATCGTAGCGATAACCTGCATAACCGGCACCGCCTCAAGATGCTATAAGTATGCTGATTATTTCAGAAGCCGCGGCATAACTGTAATTCTCGGCGGCGTACATCCCTCTCTGCTTCCGCAGGAGGCAATGCAGCATGCTGACAGTATTATTGTCGGTCTTGGCGAGGATACATTTCCCAGAGCGCTGACTGATGCAGCAAACGGAACACTGCAGAAGGTATATTATCAGGAAAAATGTACTGATATTGCAAACAGGCCTCTCCCTAGAAAGGATTTGCTGAAAAAGAGCAAATATATAACACTCAACACGGTTGAGGCTGTGCGCGGATGCAATCACAGCTGCACCTTTTGCGCTTATCCTCAGGCTTTCGGCAGAAAGGTTTTTACCCGCCCTGTCGATGATGTAATTGCTGAAATTCGTTCCTTCAAGGGTAAAGAGGTTATTTTTCCCGATGTTAATCTGATTGCAGATGTTGCATATGCCAAAGAGCTGTTTAGCGCCATGATACCTCTGAAAAAATGGTGGTTCGGTCTGACAACCACAGCCATAGGCTACAATGACGAGCTGATTGAACTATTTGAAAAAAGCGGCTGTAAGGGCTTGCTTATTGGCTTTGAATCGGTGAATCAGGAAACTCAGGAAAACATAAACAAGGGAGTCAATCAGGTAAGCGAATACAAATCGCTGATGGAAAAGCTGCACAATCATGGAATAATGGTTATGGGATGTTTTGCTTTCGGCAGTGATGAAGATCAGAAAGATGTATTCAAAAGAACAGTGGATCTGTGCATAGAGGCTAAGATAGACCTGCCGAGATTCTCCATTATAACGCCGTTCCCGGCAACGGAATTTTATAGAGAGCTTGATGAGGAAGGCAGAATAGTAGAAACCGACTGGTCTATGTATGACGTAGAGCATTGCGTATATAAGCCGAAAAACATGACGGCAGAGGAACTTGAAGATGGAATTATGTGGGCATGGAAGCAGGCTTATTCGCTAAAGAGTATCTTCCGCAGATTGGACTTGACCAAGAGGAAAACAATTAAAAGCGTATTTATACTGCTCAATATTGGATACAGAAAATACGCAAAGGGCTTCAAAATATACGATAAAAGCGTAATGTCCGACAACTCGGATATTCCCGATATACAGGATGTGTAAGATAAAATGAACATACTTCTTATCCAGCCGTGGCAGAAGGAGGATATGAGCTATCGCTCAAAGCTGTCCACACTTATTTCATATGCTCCGATAACGCTGGCAACGCTGAAAGCGCTTATCCCCGAAGAGCTGCAGTGCAGTGTAGATGTGTGTGATGAGATTGCACACAAAGTAGACTTCGGCAAAAAGCACTATGATATAGTCGCCATAACTCTGCAGACATCAGCTGCAAACAGAGCATATGAGATTGCCGCGGGATTCCGCGCAAAGGGCTCATACATCGTAATGGGCGGGTATCATCCCACATATATGCCCGAGGAAGCTCTGCAGCATGCTGATACGGTAATAGTGGGTGCGGCGGAGTATTCATGGCCGCAGTTTCTGAAAGACTATAAGAAGGGCTCTCCCAAGCGACTTTATGATATGCAGTATGTTAAGGGAGCAGACATAAAAGAGCCTGACAGAAGTGTTATACCCAAGCGTAAATATCTAAGATATCCCGCTGTTATCGCAAACAGGGGCTGCCCGAACAACTGCGATTTCTGCGTTATAAGCGAAATGTGGCGCCACTGCGGCCCACGCCCTGTTGAAGATGTGATAACGGAGATAAAGAATCTCAAATCAAAGATGATAGTGTTCTTTGACCCGAATTTTTTTGCGGTAAGAGATTATGCCATTGAGCTTATGCAGGAGCTATCAAAGCTGAAAATACGCTGGGTGGGATCGGCAACCATCAACACCGCATTTGATTCCGAGCTTATGGAACTTGCAAAAAAAAGCGGCTGTGCTGGATTACTTGTGGGGCTGGAGTCTCTCAGCAAGAACTCTCTTGAAAGATCAAACAAAGGCTTCAATGACCCCAACAGATACAAGGAAGCCATTGCACGGATGCAGAGCTATGGAATAAGCGTAAACGGCTGCTTTGTCCTTGGAATGGACGGTGATACCGAAGAACTTCTGCTTTCCATTCCCGAACAGGTCAAGTACCTTAATCTGAATCTAACACGCTTTTCAATACTAACACCGGTACCGAATTCACCACTTTTCCGCCGTCTTGATGCGGAAGGCCGCATACTAACAAGGGATTGGTCGCAATATAATCAGCACAATGCAGTGTTTATGCCGAAAAATATGTCCCCTGAAAGGCTTGAGGAAATATACAGAATGGTCTGGAAACAGTCCTATTCCTTTAGAAATATCTGTGCAAGAATCAAGGGTGTACCAAACACCGGGCTGAAAGAAAAGCTTATTTGCATCGGAGCCAATCTGGGTTTCAAATATTTAGGGATGGAGTAGGCAAAATGAAAGTAACAGTAATAAAGGTCAGCATGCTTGAGGGCAAGGGATACGACGCGATGAAGCCGCTGATATTTGCCATAATGGATTCCGTGACACCGGACGGTATAGAGATGGAATACATAGACGAGCGTATAGAGGATGTTCCCGAAAGAATCGATTCTGATGTTATTGCGCTGTCTGTTGAGACATTTGCTGCACGCAGGGCATATATACTCGCAAAGAGATTGAAAACTACGGGCAACAGAATTGTTATGGGCGGGTTTCACCCCAGTGCGCTGCCAGAGGAGGCTCTTGAATACTGCGATACTGTTCTGATAGGCGACGCTGAGGACACATGGCCTGCTTATCTGGAGGACCTGCAAAAAGGCAGAGAAAAGGACAGATATGTTTCGAGTCACACCCGTTCCCTTTCAAAAATTGATTTCAACAGCAAGGCTTTTGATGGAAAGAAATACAATAGAATTGGACTTGTTCAGTTTTCAAGAGGCTGTAAATTCAGCTGCGATTTTTGCTCCATCAGCACCTTTTACAATTGCGGAGTCAGGCAGAAAGCCATTGAGGATATTGTGGAAGAAATAAAGAGTATAAAAGAAAAAATATTATTCTTCATTGATGACAATATCTTTCTCAATGAGCAATCCGCAATTGAGCTTTTCGCTGCCATCAAACCGCTTAAAAAGAAGTGGGCTTGTCAGATAAGCATGGATGTGGCGTTCAATGACAGAATGCTTGGAATTATGAAGGACAGCGGCTGTATGCTTGTTCTTATAGGCTTCGAGTCGCTGAACCCCGAAAATCTCAGAGTGATGAACAAGGTTGCCAATCTTCGGATAGAAAAATATGAGGAAGCAATTGAGAACATCTATAAGCATAAACTGATGATATATGCCACCTTTGTGCTCGGTTATGATTACGATACACCCGAATCGATAGAAGCGACTATGAAATTTGCAATGGATAATCATTTTGCAGCGGCAAATTTCAATCCCCTTATCCCCACTCCCGGCACAAGGCTGTATTCAAGACTTGAAGCAGAAAACAAGCTGATATTTGATAAGTGGTGGCTTGAGGAGGGTTACAGGTACGGAGATACCGTATTTTATCCCGAAAGAATGACTCCTGACCAACTGAAAGAAGGGTGCAGAAACGCACGATTCACCTTCAATACATATAAGAATATCTTCAAAAGGCTCTTTGGAAACAAAGTATATTCGAATCTCACCAACGCACTTGTTTTTCTTGCACTGAATATAATCTCCCGTAAAGAGATACACCGAAAGCAGGGAAAGGTTCTGGGAGGGGATACAAAATGAAAATAACACTGATAAAACCCAATATCGGGCGAAGAGAACACAGCCTGTATGTTGACAACGCAAGCATGGAGCCGTTGCAGCTTGGAATACTTGCCGCACTGACACCAAGCGACATAGATGTGGTCATGTATGATGACCGGCTTGAGCCGATTCCGTACGATGAACCCACTGACCTTGTTGCAATCACAGTAGAAACATACACTGCACGCCGTTCATATGAAATAAGTGAGGAATACAGAAAACGTGGTGTGAAGGTAATAATGGGCGGCATGCATGCCGTCCTCATTCCCGAAGAGATAAAGGAACACTGCGACAGCATAATGATTGGTGATGCTGAGGATAAATGGGGCGAGATGATCGAAGATCTCCGCCGCGGTGAGCTCAAGCCTGAATATCACTGTAATCCTGTGTGCATACCTCAAAAGGGTGTTATTACCAGGCGAGATATCTTCAAGGGTAAAAAGTATATGCCAATTACTCTTGTGCAGTTCAGCCGCGGCTGCAGATACAACTGCAAATACTGTGCTTCCAGCGTATATTTCAAACAGAAGCATTTCTGCCGTGATATCGACGAAGTTATAGAAGAAATAAAATCGCAGAAAAGAAAACTTATATTTTTTGTAGATGACAATATAGTTGCCGACAAGGAAAAGGCGAAAGAACTGTTCCGACGGCTGATTCCTCTCAGGATAAAATGGGTCAGCCAGGGCAGCATCGATATGCTTGACGACGATGAACTGATGCAGCTTATGCTCAAAAGCGGCTGCCTGGGACATGTTATCGGCTTTGAATCCATAAAGCCTGAGAGTATCAATGTAATGGGCAAGGGCGTAAACAGAAAGTATGTGAACGACCAGTACAAGAAGGCCATTGCAAAGCTGCGTCGGTATGGGCTTCAGACATGGGCAGCGTTCACCGTGGGCCACGATACCGATACTGTTGAGAGCATAAAGGCAACCTATGAATTTGCACGGAAAAACAAATTCTGCTTTTCTGCCTATAATATCCTGATGCCCTATCCCGGCACAGAGCTTTACAATCAGCTGGAAAGCGAAGGCAGACTGCTTTATGATGGCAAATGGTGGCTGCATCCGGAATATCGCTTTAATTATGCTGCCTTCATACCAAAGAACATGACCGCACCTGAGCTCACTGAAGCAGCATATTATTGCAGAAAAAACTTCAACAGCATCCGCTCAGTACTATACAGGCTGTTTGAGCCAAAAACTAATATGCGTAATCCCATAAGGTTCTTTACTTACATAATCTATAACCCGGTATTCAGAAGAGAGGTATTTGAAAAACAGGGAATGACCTTTGGATGCAAAGAAAAGGACGAAGGAGAAATCTGATGAAACTGACATTTATTCTGCCGGCAATCGGAAAGAAGCAAAACAAGAAGTATCTGAGGTCGTGGCTTATGGAGCCGCTTACTATTGCCGTGCTCAACTCCATGGTGCCCGATAGCTGGGAGCGGGAGTTCTATGATGACAGAATTGAGAAGATCAATTACGAGACGGATACTGACCTTGTTCTGATAACCGTTGAAACTTATACTGCGAAGCGTGCGTATTATATCGCTCAGGAGTTCAGAAAAAGAGGTAAAAAGGTCATCATGGGCGGTTACCACGTAACATTGATGCCGGAAGAAGCCGCAGAATATGCAGATTCTATAATGGTCGGCAATGCAGACCTGATCATTCATACGGCGCTGTCAGACTTTGAAAACGGAAATCTGCAGAAAAGATACGACGGCTGTGCATGCATAAAGTATAAGAGACCTGACAGGTCGATTTATGCAAAGAAAGAGAAGAAATACCTGCCTGTCTCGCTGGTGGAAACAGGTAGAGGCTGCTATCACAACTGTGAGTTCTGTTCAATAGCAAAATACTACAACTCGCATTACATACACAGAGAAGTAAGCGACATTATCGAAGAAATAAAAACCTGTAAGCACAGGATATTTTTTCTTGTTGATGACAGTATTTTTTCCGATAAAAAGTTTGCGCGTGAGCTTTTCATCGAACTGAAAAAGCTGAATATTATTTGGACCACCCAGATAACTCTGGATATCGTAAAGGACGAGGAACTGTTGCAGCTTATGAAGGACAGCGGCTGTGAAATGGTGCTGATTGGTTTCGAATCCATTAATGAGGGCAATCTCAAACAGATGAACAAGGAGTGGTCGCAAAAGCTGGGCGAGAGAAACACCCTCATCGAAAAGATACACGAGGTTGGAATAAGCATATACGCAAGTTTTGTTTTTGGCTTTGACTTTGATAATGAGGACAGTTTCAAGGAAACCCTTGAGTTCTGTCAAAGACATCAGTTCTTCATCACTGCATTCAATCATCTGTTGGCGTTCCCGAACACCAAAACATACATGGATTTCAAGGAAAACAACCGGCTGAACTCGGATAAGTGGTGGCTTGAAGACGGCTATACATTCGGTACAATTTCGTTCGAACCAAAGCAGCTGACTCCCGAAGAACTGAGGGATTACTGTAAATTGTACAAAAAGAAATTCTTTACATTCAGATCAACAATCAAAAGAGGCCGCACATTGTTCAGACGCACAAAGAACTTTATGATAAACTTTGCTTTCTGGTTTATGAATATCCTCTTCCATTTTGAGGTTGACCAGCGATCTGGAATTCCCGTGGGAGAGAATCTGGAGGAGGGGCGTAAGTGAGCCATATAACGGTTCCCGCTGAGGCACATGACGGCGAGCGGATTCTGGAAATTCTGGAATGCTCACCCGCAAAGGGACAGATAGAACTGCTGTACACAAGAAGACCTAATGCATATCTCTCATATAAGAAGGAAAGCAGTGATACATCCGTGTTTGTCGTAAAGGAAGGCGAGCGTATAATCGCCACAGTGGCGGAAATAACAAGAGATGTATATATAGGCGGCGAGGAGAAAAAACTGTGCTATGTCTGTGGGCTCAAAAAGGATACAAACTACGATGGCACCGTGAACTGGGGCAAGCTTTTTATCAGAAATCTCATTCGCAGTGATATCGACTGCTATTTCTGCTCAATAATAAGCGATAACGAAAGCGCACAGAAGCTTTTTGAGAAAAAGCGGAAACATACTCTCAACCATAATTTTCTCAAGAATTATACCACATATATGCTTGCGCCGAAATTTAGATTTCGCATTGCATATGAAAACTATACCTTCAGTCAGGCAGACAGTAAAGATGAACCCGAACTGCTTGAGTTTCTTAACCAAGAGGGAAGAAGAAAAGAATTTTTTCCCGTATTCAGAAGCATATCCCAGTTTGCACAGCTTGACATCAGCGATTTCTATATCCTCAGAGATGAACACGGGATTGCTGCAGTTGGGGCACTCTGGAACCAATCAGCATACAAGCAGTACATTGTCAAGCGGTATAAAGGGTTTATGAAATGTGCGAGGATCTTCAATCCATTGCTTAAGATGCTCGGATATATTCAGCTGCCAAAGGAAAATGAAGTGCTTAATTTCCCAATGCTGTCGTTTTTTATCAGTAGGGGCGATAATGAGAACCACAGCAAAGCATTTCTTAACAATATTGCCGGTGTTATCAGGAAAAATTACGGTATGGTGGTCATCGGGGCATCAGAATGCTCTCATATGAACAGTGTTCTCCAAAAGCTAAAAAGTGTCAGTTTTGACTCGAGAATATATACAATAGATTTTATTCTGGGCAGCGCAAAAAGTCTGACTGTTGACAAAGACAAAATATGGCTGGAATGCGGTCTTCTTTAGAGCCGCATTCCAGCCGTACTATATTTATATTATATTAATCAATTATTTATTAGTTCAGAGTAAACCAATGCAATAGCTTTTTGCTTGATTGCATTCATATTAATAAACCACTCCATTTGATTCTCGGTTTTTAGTTGTTCTGTAATGCCTTCTTGTTTAGCCATCTTATCCATCATCTGGAGAAGCATATCTTCCGCCTGTCGGTCAATATCTGCGAGATAACTGTTGAGCTTGCCAGTCATCAACAGTTCGAGATAGAGCGAATGTCTGTGTTCTCTTATGTACCGCAAGTGTCGCTGTCCCCATATGCCAATAGGTTCTTGCTCTGCTTCCGGATCTTAATCACCTGCAAGGTAATAGATGTCGCCGATTAGTTCATAGCGCAAGCCAGTGCGTTCATCGGTTATGTATTTCTCCATGGTCGCCTCCTATCTGCGTCCGAAACGCTTCTTAGCAGGTGTATCGATAACCTTCTGAATCAGTCTGTCGAGAACGTCGTTGTATTGACCTTCTTGGATAAACCGATTCCGCATTGAATTGAGAGCATTCACGAGAATTCTGTGCTCGAAATCATCAAGTTTCAATATGTACTTCTTCTACATAACAATCAATTCCCCGAACAGTCCGTGAACGGTGCATCTGTACTAACGAACGTGTCGTAGGTGAACGCTGCACCGAGTCGAAATCCCATAATAAAGCTGTCGAGGTTGGATTCGCTGTTGACCTCGTGCCAAGCATCAACATAGTCGAGAAATACCTTCTTCAATTCTTCGATCAGTGTTTTGGAAGGAATCTCCTCGCTGTTGACCATGATTTCAAGTTGTTTCTGTGCCAATTTATTCATCATTGTGCTTCGTTTCTGCGGCTCAATAATTCCGTAATAGAATTGTTATATGAAATGTCTCATAATAATATCTTCTCGTAGTATGTAATCATTTTACAAAGAAACCGTTGAGTAACGCAAATGTGCGGTGTAGAATATGTGTATTGCCGCTGATGTATCAATGGTTTAATCAAGTCCGTTATGAACACTCGCACCAAAAAAATCTCGTTCTTCGGAACGAGGTTTTTTCTTTTGACATTTTAACTATAGTAGGTTATAATAAAACGTGGTTGTTGAAATTTCAACAAGTGAAAGGAGCCGGGAAATGAAAGAACGGTTTGAAACTTTTACGGTGCTTATTACAAAAATAAGCCGAAGCATTAAAAAAATCAAAAATCAAGAAATGGCTGAATACGGGCTTCGCAGCTCGCATATTTCTTGCCTTTATTACCTTTATTGTTCTAAAGGCTTAACCGCAACCGACCTGTGTGAGAGGTGCGAAGAAGATAAGGCAACCATTTCGCGCTCGCTTGATTACCTTGAAACAAACGGGTATATCACCTGTGAATCAAAATCGGCCAAAAGGTATAAAAGCCCGCTTTTATTAACCGAAAAGGGCAGTGAGGTTGGCAAAAAAATATGCGATAAGGTCAACCGCGTTTTAGATGAAGTAAGCGTTGGGCTTTCTGAAGAAGAACGCGTTGCATTTTACCGCAGCCTTGCCATAATCAGCGGCAACCTTGAACAATGCGTTAAAAACATTAAATAAATTTAGAAAGGGATATACTTATGAATAAAATGGATAAAAAGTATGAAGCGCTTTTCACCCCCTGGAAAATAGGTAATGTTGAAATTAAGAACCGAATTGTTATGTGCCCAATGGGCGGTACATCGCTTTTCGGCTGGTTTGAGCTTACAGGCTGCCGTTTTGATAAAGAGGCGGCAAAGCTATTCCTTGAAAGGGCAAAAAATAATGTTGGTTTAATTATTCCCGGTATTGCACCCCTTCGCGATACATTTTGGGGCAAATGGCTTTGGCAGAACCCCAAAATGTTTGAAGAGCTTAAAGTTTTTATGGACGAAATACATAAAACAGGCGCCAAGTTATTTATTCAGTTAACCGCAGGAATGGGGCGCTCTTGGGCTATTACCGAGCTTGTTGCTCCCTTACATAAAAACAAATTCACTCGTGCAATTGTTAAACCGATTATCGACACTTCTCACGAGCTTGCAAGCCCAAGCCCGCAAAAATCTCGCTGGGCGCACGATATTGAATGCCCCGAAATGACAAAGGAGCAAATTCACGAAATTATTGAAGCCTTTGCGAAAACTGCTAAGCTTTGCCGCGATGCAGGGGTAGACGGTGTTGAGGTTCACGCGGTTCACGAGGGTTATCTTCTCGACCAGTTTGCAATTGAATTTTTCAATAAACGTACCGATGAATACGGCGGCAGCTTCGAAAACCGTTACCGTTTTGCGGCCGAGGTGGTTAAGGCAATTAAAGCGTCTTGCGGTGAAGATTACCCTGTATCGCTTCGTTATTCGGTTGAATCAAAAATGAAGGGCTTTTGCGAGGGTGCAATGCCGGGCGAAGACTACACCGAGGTTGGCAGAAATATGGCCGAATCGGAAAAAGCGGCAAAATATTTGCAAGATGCAGGCTATGATATGCTTAATGCCGACAACGGCACATACGATTCCTGGTATTGGGCGCACCCGCCAATGTATATGCCCGAAAACTGCAATCTTAGTGACGTTGCGCATATTAAAAAGTTTGTAGATATTCCTGTGGTTTGCGCGGGCAGAATGGATGCCGAGGTTGGAGCACGCGCTGTTGCTAACGGCGAAATTGATGCAGTTGGCGTTGCGCGCCAGTTCCTTGTTGACCCTGAATGGGTTACCAAAATGATTGATGATAGGCTCGAGGATATTAAGCCCTGCATTTGCTGCCACAGCGGCTGCTTTAATTTCTCTTCTTCAAAAGGGCACGCCAACACGCAAGACCTTACCGACACAATGGGCCTTGCGCGCTGCGCTTTAAACCCCGAAACAATGCAGTCGAAAAAGTATCACATTGAAAAGGCTAAAAAGCAAAAGAAGGTTGCCGTTATCGGCGGTGGTATTGGCGGAATGGAGGCAGCCTTAGTTTGCGCTAAACGCGGCCATGAAGTAACCCTTTATGAAAAGAGCGATAAGCTCGGCGGCGTGTTCATTGCGGCGGCAGCCCCCGAATTTAAAGAAAAAGACAGGGCGCTGATTGCCTGGTATATTCGCGAGCTTTCAAAACATCCGATAACCGTAAAAATGAACACTGAAGTAGCTGATGTTAAGTCGCTTGATGCTGATGAAGTTATCATAGCAACAGGCGCTACCGCTAAAAAACTTCCTGTTAAGGGCGCCGAAACCGCTATAGAGGCTATCGATTACCTGCTTGGCGAAAAGCAGGTTGGCAAAAATGTGGTTGTTATCGGCGGTGGTTTAACCGGTTGCGAAATAGCCTACGACCTTTACCTTAAAGGCAAAAAACCCACCATTGTTGAAATGCAGGACGACCTTATTACAACAAAGGGAATCTGCCTTGCTAACACAAGTTATCTTCGCGATTTCTTTAAAACAAATAAGGTTCCCGTTCATCTTGAAACCTCGCTTTGCGAGATAGGAAACGGCAGCGTTACACTTAAAAATAAAGATGGAAAAATCTTTAGTGTAAGCACCGATTCGGTAATACTGTCGGTTGGGTACAACCCCGCACCTATAGCGCGTAAGTCAAGCCATATTCACGTAATTGGCGATGCTGATAAGGTTGGCAACCTTCGCACTGTTATTTGGGGCGCATGGGATAAATGCATGAAGATATAATTACTGTTATTTAACCGCCGAAAACTCGGCAGAAACGGAGAAAACAATGATTTTAACAAAAGAACAGCAAGCAATTCTTAACGGTGAAAAGGGTGAAACCCTTGCCAAGGTTATGAAAACCCTTGTTATGTACGGCGATGCTTTCGAGGCTGAAAAATTAGTTCCCATAACTTCAAAATATAATCACCTTGTAACCTCTTTTGGGCTTAAGGTAATGTTGCCCGTGTATGATCTTATGCAAAAAATTCTTGATGCAGGAGTGGCTTCGGGCCAAAAATTTTCGGTTGACCCGCGCCCGCTTGATAAAAATGTTCCTGCAAACTTCTTGCAGAACCTTGTGTTTAATAAATTTATGTATACCAAGCAGGATTTTTATGAAGATCAGCTTGAAAAACTCGGCCTTATGGATAAAAACGCGTTCAGTTGCACCTGCTATATGGATGAAGTAGGCAATAAGCCGCAAAAAGGGGATGTGCTTTCTTGGGCAGAATCAAGCGCGGTTGTTTATGCGAACTCTGTGCTGGGTGCTAGGTGTAACCGCAATTCGGGAATTATTGATATTATGGGCTCGATAGTTGGTTTCGTGCCATACTTTGGCCTTTTAACCGATGAAGGTAGAAAAGCCACCTGGGTTATTAAGGTTAACACTAAAACCAAACCCGAAGCGCAGCTTTTAGGCTCTGCAATCGGTATGAAGGTTATGGAAGACGTGCCTTATGTTTTAGGGCTTGATAAGTGGATTGGTAACGAACTTAATGACTCTGCCTGTGCTTATCTTAAAGATTTCGGTGCGGCAACAGCTTCAAACGGCGCGGTGGGGCTTTACCATATCGATGGCCTCACACCCGAGGCTGCCGAACTCGGTGAAGCACTTATTGCAGAGGGCGCAAAGGAATATATAATTGACGACGCCGAGCTTGAAAGGGTTAAGAATAATTACCCCGTTGTTTGGAAGAACCCCGATGCTTCGCCAAAACTTTGTTTTGTTGGCTGCCCGCATTTATCGTTAGAACAGTTAAAAAACTGGACAGTGAATATTGAAACTGAACTTAAAGCAAACGGTAATAAAAAGGTTACAATTCCAACCGTGTTCACAGCGGCTCCCGGTGTGCTTGAAGCCTTTGGAAAAACCGAATATGCTGAAAGGCTTAAAAACACAGGCGTTATTACATCATATATTTGCCCGCTTATGTATATGAACAATCCGCTTTGCAAAAAAATGCCCGTTATTACCTCATCGAACAAGCTTCGTACATACACAAGCGCAAGATATTACACCGATGCAGAAATTTTGCACACAATTACAGGAGGTAATAAGTAATGAAACAGTTTAAAGGAAGAGTTATAACACCGGGCGAAGTAACAGCAGATGCCGTTGTTACAACCGAAGGCTTTAACACACTTGCCTCTTTGCAAATGGCTTTACAGTTTGGCGATAAAGAGGTAAAATGCGGCGACCAGAACAATAAAGAGCTTCACGGAAAATCACTTCTCGGCAAGGCGCTTTGCCTGCCGCAAACAATAGGCTCAACCACTGGTGGACTTGTGCTTTACTGCGCCTGCGCTATGGAGAAAAACCCTGCTTGTATGTTGTTTGCAAATCATATAGATTCACTTGCGGCAGCAGGTGCTGTTCTTGCAGATGTATGGGTAGATGGCGTTTCAATGCCTGTTGTTGATTCATTGGGCGATGAGTTCTTAAACTATGTTAAAGACGGAATGAAGGTAACCGTTAAGGCAAACGGCATTGTTGAGGTTGAATAACCTGAAATTTTTAAAATTAAGTAGGTGTAAAAATGGGCAGATATGCAATATACGGCGCAGGCTCGCTTGGCACTGTGCTTGGCGCATATATCACTAAAAACGGCGGCAAAATTGATTTAATAAATCGCAATAAAGCGCACGTTGAAGCGCTAAAAACCGGCGGTGCCAGAATTACGGGAACTGCCGATGTTACTGTTCCTGTTACGGCGCTCACACCCGATGAAATGAGCGGTAAATACGATGTTATTCTGCTTATGACAAAGCAGCTTTTAAACCGGCAGGTTGTTACATTTTTAAAAGATTATTTAGCCGAAGACGGCGTTATTGTAACTTTGCAAAACGGCTTGCCCGAGCCACAAATTGCCGAGATAGTCGGCTCTAACCGTACTATGGGGTGCGTTGTGGAATGGGGAGCAACTCTTTCAGCCCCCGGTGTTTGCACCCTCACGAGTGACCCTCAAAACCTTTCGTTCCATATGGGTAAAATGGAGGGCATAACCGATGCGAAATTCGATGAGGTTAAGAGACTACTCCAGCTTATGTGCCCAGTTTGTGAAGAGCCAAATCTTATAGGCGCGCGCTGGTCAAAACTGCTTATTAATGCCACCTTTTCAGGGCTTGGAACGGTTGTTGGCGGCGTGTTTGGTGATGTTTCGGAAAACAGCGCTGCACGCAAGGTTGCCATTCGCTGTATGAAGGAGTGCATAGATGTGGGGCAGGCGGCAGGTGCAACCTTTGCACCGGTTCAAGGCAAAAATATAACTGCTTTATTTTATTATAAAAATGCATTTAAACGCGCTATTGCCACAATGCTTATACCCATTGCTATGAAAAAGCACCGCAATATCGAGCCATCTATGCTTCAGGATTTAAAGAAGAATAAACCTTGTGAAATTGATGCAATTAATGGAATAGTTTGCGAATGGGGCAAAAAATGCGGGGTTAAAACCCCAATAAATAACCGAATTGTTGAAATAATTAAAAAATGTGAGGCAGGAGAGCTAAAACCGCAGGCTGATAATATAAAGCTATTTTTCGATGTTCTTTAATTTGTAATGTTTGTGAAGTATTATTAACTTTCAAATCAACAGTTTTGTTTAATTAGAAATAATA
Source organism: Acutalibacteraceae bacterium (assembly GCA_045576295.1). GTDB lineage: Bacteria > Bacillota > Clostridia > Oscillospirales > Acutalibacteraceae > CAVALG01. Next base: position 16,019 of record JAZNGF010000068.1, read on the forward strand.
ATTGCTTAGAGTAAATCTTCATTATCGTTCGTAGTGTAGGTAGGGCTATAAACCCAAGAAACCACTACGGACGATATTTTTATATAAGTAACATTATTTGTTTATTTTAAATATTCATTGCAAAAGTGCAAAAATTCCAAAATAAAAAAAGTTCTTAAATTATACAAAAATTTATTTTTTGCTATATTTAGAACGATTAAGAGTTAAAATTAACCAAATTATATTGTATTTATTTTTAGTTTTAGAAACACGGATGTTTTTGGAACTTTATTAGATATGTAGTGTTTTTGTGGTTGCGACAAAACTCTACAAAATATTATAAAAAAAACTCTACAAAATATTATAAAATTGTTGATTTTTCTACAGTTATATGCTACTATAAAAAGCATTGAATTATACACAATTTTAACAAATTGTTACATAAGATGGAATATTGCTCACCAGTGGAATTTGCTGAGTTTTTTATGAACGTAACCGTCGGTTATGCGGGGAACTATTATGTGTTGTTTGGGTAGGATATGCAAATAAACGAATTAACATATATACTGATGGTTTGTTATGTTAAAACTTTTGATTGAGCGAAAACATAAAATTTATTAAAAAACTTGCATTGACATTAGAGTTGTTTGAATAGGTTAATTCCACTTAAGAAGGAAAGGTGATTCGTGTGTTCTGTACAAATTGTGGGAAAGAAGCAATTAAGGGGAACTATTGCGCTTTTTGCGGAGCTCTACTGTATAAAAAGTCGCTTGATTTTGAAAGCACTAAAGTTTTGATGCGTTCAAATATTAAATTTGATAGCATACCTTGCGTTAACGAAGAGCTTGAGTCAAGACAAAACGAAGAAAAATTGAATGCCGGTAATAGTGGACAAGCGGAGTTTGTTAATCAACAAGAAGTGAAAACTAACGAGTCGAAGGAATCGAGTGCTGTTAGAGAGGGTATAATTATCTCGCATTATTCTCAGGAACCAAGAAGCCACTTTGATAAAGATAAGCAAATTGGCGATGAATTTAAGATTGCGTTTTCATCAACCAACGACGAGGCGCGCGTTGAAATTATCGACGATATGCAAATGAGAAATAATGTGGCAGAAATTATTGCTCCTGTTTGTGAATGCAATGAGCCGGTTCCTAATGCCGCTGAACCGCAAGAAAATGTTTCTTATAATA
>JAZNGF010000069.1:0-16779 GCA_045576295.1 Acutalibacteraceae bacterium
GCTACGATCCGACTTAAGAACTGCAGGCGAGAGAAGGCACCCGGATCCCTGGGGAAACTATGCCTTGCCACAGATATGACAACTTTTCGGAAATGATAAATGATACTATTCTTCGGAATGATAATCCGGAAATGATATACATTACGGAAGTCATACCAGGATTTAAAATAGTTTTATATTCACGCCTGCGGCGTGTTCCGATAGTTTAATGTTCAATGAATAACCTTTTAATATGACAGCCATTAAACATCAAACTGTCGGCAAACAAGTGGATTCAATAAAGATTTATATTAGATTTAATTACCGCCATTTCGATATGATAGTGCCCTTCATTTCGGAATGACGGCGCTCAAAAATGACATTCCCTATTAGAGCAAAATGATATACCTATCGGAATGACCGCAAAAATGGCCATCTTTTTTAAAGGCGGTGCAGGAGATTGATGCTCCTGCGCCTCCGAATTTTTTACCCTGTGGAAAATTAGTGCTGTTTTTTACTTGCCAAATAAAAACTCCTTTTTCATATTTCCTTTGCCGTTAAGGTCAGAGAAGCCGAAACGCAATTTACTTGCCAAATCAAATGGCGTGTTTAACTTCTCTGTGCCGAAAATCAAACGGCGAATTTCAGAGAAAGGAGGAACCGAAATGGTAGGTAACGAAAAGACCGAATCGGTATTGGAACAGCTTGACAAACAGCCTTGGGCGGTGTTTTCCACGGAAGAATTTGAAAGACAAGTTGAAAAGGCAGTAAAGGAACTTTCGCCTGAAGAGATTGCAATGAAAATCAGGAAAATGAGTTGGAATCTTCAGGTGCAGGTAAAGAAGGTCCTTCGTTGCAATGAGAATAAAATAGAATCCAAGAGAAGGGCTGAGGCCGCCTGTAAACGCTTTTGTGATTTCCTTGCCGCTCGCTATCATCTTAAAAACTTCAAAAATGTTGAAGCGAGACACCTGCGAGCCTATGTAGAGTATTTGCAATCAAGGGGTTTGATGCCTTCGTATATCGACACAGAGTTGTCGTGCATCCGCTTTGTTCATAATCGTTCCGGAAGCAAGAATATATTGCCCGAAAACAAGGAACTTAAGCTTCAAAAGCGTGAACCCACAAAGTACAACCGAGGATTGCTTGAAAGCGAGATTGCCGCAATCATTACAAGAGCAATCGGGATGAAGCGTTATGATGTGGCAATGGGTGTAACCATCGTCAAGAACTTTGGACTTCGCAAGGATGAATTGACTTATCTTCGTATTCACGTTCTTGAAGATGCAATCAAAACCAAGCAGCTTTATGTATACAACGGTAAGGGCGGACAGGAACGGGATATCCCTTTCGACACCAAAGAACAGACGGAAATTCTTGAAAAGATTCTTGAATACGCAAAGAGTAACGGAAAGCGTTCTGCGGATTATCTGTTCTGTGACGATCATACCCACAGCGTTAAAAGACAAAAGGATTCTTTTACAAACTGGATGAGCAATCACCTATATGCTCTGCTTGATCTCAACAGAAAGCAGATGATCAAGAAGGGTAAAAAGGAACGTGCGGATAAGGGTTACGGTTGGCACGCACTTCGTCACACTTATGCACAAAGAATCTATGCTTTGCTTCGTGCACGAGGCTGTAGCGACAAGGCGGCAAGAAAAGAAGTATCTGAAAGACTGGGACATCACCGCTCGGACATTACCAAAGTTTATGAAGAATAGTTCCGCAAGGGGCATTTGCCCCTTGTACATAGAATTGAATTTACCAATCTGTGAATATTGCAGAAAGGAGATGGCGCTGACATACATTATTGACCTACAAAGCCTTGTGTAGCAGATGTCAGAAGAAAAACGAGACAAATATGATATTGAATTACCGCAATCAATCATAGAATCGTTTGCAAGATTTCTTGTGCCTGAAATGAAGAAGTATTATGCTGAACTGCAAGAAAAGAACAAAGAGATACAAACTGAAAACAAAGAAGAATAGCAAAAACGAGAGCCAAGGCATAAAAACCTTGACTCTCGTTTTTTCGTGGTGACATTACAGGAACTCTTCTATGGCGAAACCGCCTTTGAAGTAGTAGGTGTTCGTGCAATGTCCATTTGGTGGAGGCGAGGAGAGTCGAACTCCTGTCCGAAAATTCATTCACATAACCTTCTCCGAGCGCAGTCAATCCTTTAACATTCCCTCATAAACCCGCCGAGTGACAGGCTGGCTTAATCAGTATTCCCTATCCGTGAAAGGTGCGGGAAACTTCCCTTCTCACGTTCACCGCTAATCGACGCCCTCGCGGGGCCGCGGTACTCCCCGTTCGGACGGCAGCCTAATTAGGCTGCAAAAGCAATATTTCTATTGTCAGTTAATTTTAAATTGCGGAGTTTAAAGTGCGCCCGCAGCACTGCTCGCTTATCATGCTTCAAAATCCCCGTCGAAACCTTTACGCCCCCTTATCTGTTTTGTTCTTTAATGGTGCGTTCAATTTCTCGCGCGGCTGATTTCTTTGCCATATCGGCACGTTTATCGTAATTTTTTTTGCCGCGGCACAGCCCTAACTGAACCTTAACTAATGAGCCCTTAAAATACAGTGATAACGGAATCAAGGTTAAACCCTGCTGTTTAACAACGCCAAAAAGCCTCATAATCTCTTTTTTATGCATTAAGAGTTTGCGGTTCCTGCTTGCCGGTTTATTAAATATATTCCCCTTTTCATAAGGGCTTATGTGCATTCCTTTAACGAAAATCTCGCCGTTTTCAATATCGCACCAAGAATCTTTAAGATTAACCCCACCAAGCCTTACCGATTTAACCTCGGTTCCGGCAAGCTCAATTCCAGCTTCGTAACTTTCAACAACAAAATAATCGTGAAATGCTTTTTTATTCCTTGCAATGGTTGCTGTATTCTCGCTCATAGTTTCACCTACCTTCGAACATATTAAAGTATAACATATTAAAAAAATCTGTCAAGCAAATAGAAGTCGAATAAAGGGTGAAGTGTTTTCCAAAATATATAAATTTTAAATGTAACGATTAAAACACCTGCAACATACAATAGTATGAGCCGATTACAAAAAATATACCGCAAATTTAAGCCAAGGAAGTGATATTTTGCCATATAATGACCGCGAATTGCTTGCAAGAATTATTCAGTGCGAAGCCGGCGGAGAGGGCGTTGACGGTATGCAGGCGGTTGCAACCGTTGTTATGAACAGGGTTCACGTTTCTGAAGGGGAATACCTTAGAACCGGCATGGGAAACCTTAGAAATATTATTTTTCAAGAATACCAGTTCGACTGCGCGCGCACCGAAATCGGGGGGCAATATAATGCGCAAAACATTTATAATATGAACCCCGAACCAATACATTATGAAATTGCCGATTGGGCGCTCGGCGGCGGGGTTTTAAATGCAGTTGGCGATTGCCTTTGGTATTTCAACCCATTTGTAAGCACCTGCCAGCAGTATTTCCCCAACAACGGCTCAGGGCGATTCCACACAAGAATTAATAACCACTGCTTCTACAGGCCCACAAGTCTTTATTCACAAACATAACAAGAGGTGTATTTATGAACTGTACAAACAACCAAGGCGGCAGCAACGGGATGATGCAATCTGCCTATCAACCTGCCAACAATAACACTATTACCCCGCAATTTGTTACTCCGCAGCAGTTAAACCGCTATACTTCAATGCAAGAAGGCACAATGCCTCACCTTAGCGAACAAAACCGCCAAATGTCGCTCAACCAAGCATCTACCGGAAATGTTAACCAAACAATTTGGCAGCCTTTAGAGGGAAATATGGGCAATATGGGCGGCAACGTTAGCAATATGCGTTCTATGAATAATATGAACGGTATGAGCAATATGAACAATATGGGCAATATGAATAATATGAGCAATATGAGAACAAGCGGCGCGAACTCTAACTCCCCCGCCTCGATGACCATAACCACGCCAAGCGATATTCAGAACCAAAACATACCCGAAACGGTTACAAACCCAATGTTTTGGCCTGCCTACCTTAGGAACTTTATTGGTTTATGGGTAAGGGTTGATTTCTTTATTGGAAATTCACTCGAGCAAAAGGTTGGCCAGCTTCTTGAAGTTGGTGCAAGTTACATTGTTCTTAATGTTCTCGAGCCGGAAACAATTGTTGTTTGCGATATATTCGCAATTAAATTTGTAACAGTTGTATTCGATAGCGACTTCCCCAAACTTGTAAGCTTATAATGTAAAAGTGAAAAGCGCGCCCTGTTAATTTTCAGGGTGCGCTTTTCTGTATTTCAAAAAGCCTTCTAATATAACTGTTGCGGCAACTGCATCAACATTTTTGCGGTGATCTTTAGTTTTTTTGCCGCCGGCGCTAAGCTGCGAGTGAGCAATAACGGTTGTGCAACGCTCATCAAACATTTTCACAGGCAAACCCGTTGCAACTTGAAGTTGTTCAGCAACCTCTTGGCATTCGGCTGATTTTTCTCCTGCAGTACCATTCATATTTATCGGGTTGCCAACAACAATCATCTGTGCGCCAAGCTCTTTGGCAGCATCAACCAATTTTTGAATTAACTTTTCGCGGTTGTATTCCGCAATAACTTTTTTTGGGAAAGCAAAACTTTCGGCAGAATCACTAACAGCAACACCAGTGCGCGCCTTCCCAACATCTACAGACATTATTATCATATAAACACCTTGTACTTAAATTTAAAGAAAAATGGCTTGACACAGGGCAAAAACCCTGCGGCAAACCATTTGGAAAAACTATCTTTTGCTGAACTGAGGTGCACGACGAGCGCCTTTGAGACCGTATTTCTTTCTTTCCTTCATTCTCGGGTCACGAGTGAGGAGGCCGGCCTTCTTAAGCTGCGGGCGAAGTTCTTCGTTGAACTGAAGAAGTGCACGAGCAACACCGTGACGGATAGCGCCTGCCTGACCTGTTACACCGCCACCAGAAACACGGCAAACGATGTCAAACTTATCAAGTGTGCCTGTAAGTGAAAGGGGCTGACGAGCGATAAGTTTTAAGGTTTCAAGACCAAAGTAATCGTCGATATCGCGATCGTTAATTGTGATTTTGCCTGTACCGTTGTAAAGTCTAACCCTTGCTACAGAGCTTTTTCTTCTACCGGTACCGTAAAAATAAGGCTTTCCTTCAAACATTCTAATACTCTCCCTTCATTAAAGCATTTCAGGCTTCTGAGCCTCGTGCTTATGCTCTGCATCTTTGTAAACGCGGAGTCTTGTGAGGGCCGCACGGCCGATGGTTGTGTCAGGAATCATACCCTTAACAGCGAGCTGCATAGCAAACTCAGGGCGCTGTTGCATAAGTGTTGAGTATTTAACTTCCTTTAAACCACCAATGTAACCTGTGTGACGGCGATAATACTTATTATCGAGCTTCTTACCTGTGAGAACTGCCTGTGCACAGTTGATGATGATAACGTGATCACCACAGTCAACGTGCGGTGTGAATTCAGGCTTAACCTTGCCGCGAAGGATGTTAGCAGCCTGAACAGCAACTCTTCCGAGGGGCTTGCCGGCAGCATCAATAATATACCATTTGCGGTTTATTTCGCCTGCTTTTGCCATATAAGTAGACATTTAAACTACCTCCAAATATAATTTTGAACGAGTGTTTGTGAACCCCGTTCACTGAACAACAATGATATGTTATCACAAGCGGTTTTAATTGTCAATTAATTTTTTCGCATTTTTTAAAATATATTTTCAAATCTCTTGTTTTCTTTTGTTTTCTTACGTTTTCTCGTGTTTTCTAATTAATGATTTTTTAAAAATTTAACAAAATATCACAGTTTTTTAATAAACACATCAATTTCTTGAATATTATTTAAAATCGTGATATACTAATTAAGCCAAACTAACTTAATATGCGAAATTGACGAGTGTAACCTATCTTCAAGGGATAGGTTTGCCCTTTTGCGCCAAACTAACATTATAGAATTTGATAAAAACGCAGATTCCATTTATGTTAGTTTGGTTATACTCATTCACATAAAGTTAGTTTGGCGACTATCGGAGTTTGCGTTTTTTGTGCGTCTGCTTCGGTAGGCGCACTTTTTTATTTTGCGGGATATTTAAGTGTAGCATAATTTCAGGAGGGTTGGCACGAATATCAGTCCGCGCGTTTTTACATAAAGGAGAAAGTATGAAAAAATTATTATCAATTATATTGGCAGTTGTTCTGCTTGTTTCTGTTACGCCCCTTGGCACATTTACTTTAACCGCCAACGCGGAAACAGAATACCAAAGCAGCTATTATACATACACCATATCAAACGGTGAGGCAATAATAACCGATGTTGATGAATCTATCAGCGGTAGTATAACAATTCCGTCAACACTCGGCGGCTACCCTGTAACATGCGTTGGTACTTTTGCGTTTGGTTACACCAGACTTACAAGTATAACAATACCTGATAGTGTAACAAGCATAGGTGATTATGCGTTTTATAATTGCACAGCGCTTACAAGCGTAACAATCCCCGATAGTGTAACAAGTATTGGTAGTTTTGCGTTTTCTGGTTGCTCTGGGCTTACAAGCGTAAACATACCAAACAGTGTAACAAGCATAAACTACGGTGCGTTTTCCGGTTGCACTGGGCTTACAAGTGTAACAATCCCAGATAGCATAACAAGTATAGGTGCTTGTGCGTTTGGTAGTTGCACTGGGCTTACCGAAATTAATGTAGATGCAGACAATAATAATTATTGTACTATAGATGGAGTGTTGTTGAGTAAAGATGCTACAATTTTAGTACAATATCCCGCAGGCAAAAGTGTCGATTCTTATTCTATACCCAACAGTGTAACAAGCATAGGTAATTCTGCGTTTAATAGTTGCGATAGCCTTGTAAGTGTTACAATTCCAAATAGCGTAATAAGCATTGGTAGTTATGCGTTTGAAAACTGCTATGAGCTTACAAGTATAACAATCCCAGATAGCATAACAAGTATAGGTGTTTGTGCGTTTTATGATTGCACCGGGCTTACAAGTGTAACAATCCCAGATAGCATAACAAGTATAGGTGCTTGTGCGTTTTATAACACTGCATATTATAATAATGCAAATAATTGGTCTAATGACGTTTTATATATAGATAACTGTTTAATTGATACTGATATGTTAACACTGTCTGGTTCATTTACAATTCCAAATAGTGTAACTTGCATAGGTGATGAGGCATTTTTGGGTTGCGCTGAACTTACAAGCGTAACAATTCCAAATAGTGTAACTTGCATAGGTGATTCGATGTTTACTTATTGCGCTGAACTTACAAGTGTAACAATCCCTGATAGCATAACAAGCATAGGTAATGAGGCATTTTGGGGTTGCGCTAAACTTACAAGCATAACAATCCCTGATAGCGTAACAAGCATAGGTAATTATGCATTTGTTGGCTGCGGCAATTTAACCATTTATGGTGTTTCAGGTTCATATGCGCAACAGTATGCTGACGAATACGGTATACCTTTTATCTCAACCAATACAAGCACAACCCTTTTCCCCGACACAAACGAAAGCGGCTGGTATTACGATGCGGTTAAATATGTTGTTGAAGCTGGAATTATGAAAGGCTATGCCAATGGCTACTTCGGCACGGCTGATGGCATTCAAAGGCAAGATTTTCTTGTAATGCTTGCGCGTTTTGACGGTGCCGACCTTGATGAATACAGCAGCGGCAGCAAATTCGGCGATGTATCAAGCGGTTCATATTTTGAAGCAGCAGTTAACTGGGGTTATGAAAACGAAATTGTAACCGGTTACCAAAACGGTAAATTTGGCGTTGGCGATATGATAAATCGCGAACAGCTGGTTACTTTCCTTTACCGTTATGCGAAATATAAAGGATTAAACACTGACGTTTCAGCGCAATCGGCGCAAGCAATAATGGCAAAATACGCAGATTTTAAAAATGTGTCGGGTTATGCACAAGATGCTGTTCTTTGGGCGATTGACAGGGGCGTTATAAGCGGCAAAAACGGCAACCAAATTGCCCCCTTTGCAGGCGCACAGCGTTGCGAGGTTGCACAAATTATGTATAACATAAATAACAACAAAATCTTTTAATGTGATATTCACTTAAGTTTCAGAAGGCTTGGGAACCCCCCAAGCCTTTTTACGTTCAATAGCCTCCCTTGCCCTAAAGGGAGGTGGCAAAACCGCTGGTTTTGACGGAGGGATTAGGAAACTAAAATAATAGAAATAAGTATATTAAGGAACTGAAAAGCCAGTGTAGCAGCCAGTCTATTTGTTGCGCTAAAATTCAGCCCTTTCAGAACTGGGTTAAAGCATACAAATCCTCCCGACTTCGCTAACGCTCAGCCACCCTCCTAAAGTCTTGGAGGGCAAAAAACAGAACATCACATATAATAAAACAGCGTTTATGTAAAAACTTGATTATTTGGGAATTATATGATAAAATTTCAAATAATCCATTTTTTAACGGGAAGGAATGTTTTTATGAAAAAGTTAACAGCATTTGTATTGGCACTTTTAATGGTTTTCTCCTTTTGCTCTTGCACAAAAAACGCAAAAGATTCTGAAGCCAACAATTCTTCAGCAGCAAACAGCGCCGATGAGATTAAATTAGATAGTAAAAAAGCGTTTAAAACAGCAGAAAAACTTATAAAAATATATGAGAATTATGGGTATATGGGCGTAGGCTGCAAATTAGAAAAGGTAACCGGTGAAGAAGAACAAGCTGCTTGGAGCGCATTAACCGACGATCAGAAAGATTTTTTCTGCTTGAGCTCTACAAGCAAGTGTAATTGCTGTAAATCTTACGAGGAAGCAATAGCGCATACCAAAGAATATCTTGATGATTCTGTTATGGTGTATAATGATTTCAAAAATCATTTTGTATATAACGATGTTCTGTATTTTTTAACGCCTAATAAAGGAAGCGTTGTTTATAGTAATATTAGAATGCTCGACTTCAGCAACAAAAAAATCTCTGCAATTGCTGATTGCGGCATTTCATACGGCCCATCAAGCTTTTCCGAAACAAAAGTATTCACCATTGAATATGTTGGTGATCATTTTAAAATAACAAGCGTAACTGCATTCAAGGCCGACCCAGATTTTATAAAAAAGTATGAGGTCGACCCACAGTTCAAACAGTCTATGATTGATAAATACGGAGTGTCTTCACAAGAACAGTTTATTTCTTGCCTTGGAATAGATACTAACGACTTCCCTGCCCAAATATTCGGTGTTGTTGCAATTGACTGTGTTGATTTAGATTTTGACGGTTCGGGTGAAATTGTTTTACTTCGCGTATCAAGCCCCGATGGTTCAAACAATAAACAAGCTGAAGTTATTGCAGAAGTATATACTAACAATAATAATGAATATACTTTATCTACATCTAAATCTATTATTCAAAACATTTCATACGCCGCTGCTTCAAACATCTATTTATATTTTAGTGAAAAACATGCCAGGTACTGTATAATAGTTGATTCTTTTGAATCCGGAACTTACACGGGCATGAATGCCGGATGGGCCCTAATGTATGGAATTAATATTAATAGCATAGAGGAGTATATTAGTTTAACCGAATCACCTGAAATGGGCGCTAACTTGGATTTTAACAGTCAGTTATCTAACATAAATGCTCCTTATGCTAAATATTGCACCGAAGTCGACAACAGAAATAATGCGCTATATTACCAACCTTTGTGCGAAATTGAACACGAATTATATGGCGATATGGGTAGTTACCTTACCCGCAACCACAAGCTTCTAATTAAAAACACTTTATCGTAATTTTTGTGTAACCCCCAAGAGCGTATGTTCTTGGGGGTCTTGCTTTTTCAAACTTAGTCGATAATGCTTGCATATAAAACAGTATAACTCTTTATGCAAAAACTTGATTATTTGGGAATTATATGATAAAATTATAATGTTATATATTGCACATACAACTTTTTGGAGGAACGTGTATGATTTGGCATAGCGAACACCTTGAAAACATTGTTGATGAACTTAAAACCAACACAGATAGAGGCCTTAGCCCTGATGAAGCTATAGAGCGCATAAACACCTACGGCAAAAACGCACTTATTCCCGAAAAGAGAAAATCGTTGCTTTCTCGTTTTTTGGAACAACTAAAAGACTTTATGGTTATAATTTTAGTTATTGCCGCCGCAGTATCGCTTACAACTACCATTATTTCGGGCGACGGCAACTGGCTTGAACCAATTGCCATTGTTGCGATTATAATTCTTAATGCCGTTATGGGCGTTGCGCAAGAAGCAAAGGCACAAAACGCGCTTGATGCACTAAAAAATATGGCGGCACCCTCTGCCAAGGTTATAAGAAGCGGTGCACTGCAGGTAATTGCAGCATCTGAACTTGTTCCGGGCGACCTTATTGTTTTAGAGGCAGGCGACTATGTTCCGGCCGATGCAAGGCTAATTGAAGTTTCGGCGCTCAGGTGCGATGAATCAATGCTTACAGGTGAATCGGTTGCCACCGAAAAGATTTTAGACGGAACCGAGATTCCCGACATTGCAGGAATCGGCGACCGTTTAAATATGGTATATATGGGTTGCACCGTTACATACGGAACAGGTAAAGCCATTGTTACCGAAACGGGTATGAACACCGAAATGGGTAAAATAGCAACACTAATGGAAGCCTCGGGCGATAATACAACACCGCTTAAGCTTCGCCTTGCAAGGCTTGGTAAAGCACTTGGACTTATTGCACTTGCTATTTGCGTAATTATATTTTTAATCGGCTTTATCGAAGGCCCCTCGCCCACCCAAACCTATGCTGAAAAAATTATTGAAATGTTTATGACTGCGGTTTCTTTAGCGGTTGCCGCAATACCCGAAGGGTTACCCGCTATTGTTACGGTTGTTTTAGCGCTCGGCGTTCAGCGAATGGTTAAGAAAAACGCTATAATTAAAGATTTATCATCGGTAGAAACACTTGGCAGCGCATCGGTTATATGCTCTGACAAAACCGGAACTTTAACACAAAATAAGATGACACTCGTTAAGGTGTTCGATGGGGCACAGGAAATTGAACTTGAAAACGATCAACTCTCTCCTGCGGCAGAAACACTTTTAAAGTTATCATCAATTTGTTGCGACGGAACTGTTGAAGTTAGAAACGGGCAAGAGGTTGCAATTGGCGACCCAACCGAAACTGCTATCATCAGCGCAGCGGCAAAATACATATCTGTTAATAAAAACGACCTTAACAATGATTTTCCGCGCATTGCAGAACTACCCTTCGATTCTGACAGAAAACTAATGACTACCGTTAATATGATTGACGGCAAGGTTTATGCCATTGTTAAAGGTGCACCCGATGTTTTAATTCCCAAATGTGTAGATGGTAATTACGAAGCGGTTCTTAAAGCAAATGACGCTATGGGTAAAGATGCTTTAAGAGTTTTGGGGGTTGCGTTCAAATTGTTAGACGGTATACCCTCGAACCCCAACAGCGAAACACTTGAGTCTGACCTTACCTTCGCGGGGCTTTTAGGAATGATTGATCCACCCCGCCCTGAAGCTATTGAAGCAATTAAACTTTGCAAAACCGCGGGAATTAAACCGGTTATGATAACCGGCGACCACATAACCACCGCCTGCGCAATCGCTAAAAAGCTTGGTATACTTAACAATAATGATAAAGCGGTAACCGGAGCTGAGCTTACACAAATGAGCGATGATGAGCTTTATGAAAATATTGAAAATATAACCGTTTACGCGCGTGTGTCGCCTGAAGATAAAATCAGAATTGTTAGGGCATGGCAGAAAAAAGGGCACATTGTTGCAATGACAGGCGACGGTGTTAACGATGCACCTGCGCTCAAAGCCTCAAACATTGGTTGCGCAATGGGCATCACCGGCACCGATGTTGCAAAAGGCGCAGCCGATATGACATTAACTGATGATAATTTTGCAACAATTGTTACCGCCGTTAGCGAAGGCAGAGGCATATATGATAACATTAAAAAGGCAATTCACTTTTTAATTTGCTGCAATTTAAGCGAAATTTTAGTTGTATTCTTTGGGCTTTTGTTCTTTAAAGTTTCTCCGCTAATAGCTGTTCAGCTTCTGTGGATAAACCTTATAACCGATTCAGCCCCTGCCCTTGCTTTGGGCATGGAACCAGTTGAATTTGATATTATGACAAGAAAACCCCGCCCCAAAAATGAGAGCTTTTTTGCAGGCGGAATGCTAACAACGGCGCTGTGGCACGGTGTTGTTTTGGCTGTTATAACACTTATTGCCTTTGCTATGGGCTCTGCAGCAGGCGGCTCACCCGAATATGGGTGCACTATGGCATTTGCAGTAATGGCAATTGCAGAAATTCTGCATTCACTTAATGTGCGTTCATCGCATTCGTTAATTAAGATTGGTGTTCACACTAACAAGTCGCTTCTAATTGCGATTGGGGTTTCCTTAGTCATCACACTATTAGCCCTTTTAACCCCATTCAGAGCAGTTTTAGGCCTTGTTAAGCTTGAAGGTATTCAGTGGCTCTATATTTGCATTCTCTCTTTAGTGCCAATTATTGCATCCGAGATTGTTAAAGGAGCAACATATTTGATAAATAAGTTTAAAAACCGAAATTAACAATAAGCAAGGAAGATATTTATGGCAAAATTATTTGATTGCTTTTCGAATGAATATGTTGAAAAGCTTTACAATGACTTCAAAAAAGAAAACTATATTAAACCCGAACATTTTAATAAACCCTACATTAAAAGCGGCCTTCGCAACGCCGACGGAACCGGTGTTGTTGCCGGTGTAACGCAAATTTGTAATGTGCACGGGTATGTTATGGATGAGGGTGAACTCTCCCCCATTCCCGGTGAATTAACATACAGGGGTTACAGCATTGAGGATATTGCAAATAATAGCCTTGATGGTGATAGGTTCTGCTTTGAGGAAACTGCCTATCTTTTAATATTAGGCGCGCTTCCAAACAGGCAGCAACTCGATGATTTCCAAAAGCTTATTGGTGCACTTCGAACACTTCCTAAATTTTTTACTGAAGACATTTTGCTTAAAAAGCCAAGTTGCGACCTTATGAATAACATTTCAAGAGCAGTGCTTTCGCTCTATTCATACGACGATAACGCTGATTCTACCGATGTTTCGGCAAATATAATGCAAAGCATCAGCCTGTTTGCTAAGCTCCCAGTAATTATGGCCTACGCATATCAGGCCAAGAAGCACTATTATGATAATGACAGTTTGTTTATCCATTTTCCAAAATCAGATCTTTCAACAGCCGAAAACATCCTGCATATTATCAGAGATGATTCAAAGTATACTAAAGAAGAGGCAGCATTGCTTGACCTGCTTTTAACCCTGCACGCAGAACACGGCGGCGGCAATAACTCCACCTTTACGGCAAGGGTATTAACGTCTGCCAGAACCGATATCTACTCAACGATTTCAGCATCGATTAACTCACTTAAAGGCTTTAAACACGGTGGCGCAAACGTTAAGGTTACCACTATGATGGATGATATTAAAGAAAACGTTTCAGATTGGTCAAACGAACAAGAAATCCGTGACTATATTAAAAAGATCTTAACAAAGCAAGCCTTTGATAAGTCGGGGCTCGTTTACGGAATGGGGCACGCTGTTTACACATTGTCAGACCCTCGCGCAGTTATACTTCGCCGCGCGGCCGAAGGCTTAGCCGAAACAACAGGCCGTACCGATGAGCTTAAATTAATGGATACTATCGCCCGTGTAACACCCGAAATTTTAAGCGAGATCAAGGGCAGAAAAATGATTGTAGCACCCAATGTTGATTTCTATTCAGGTTTTGTTTATTCAATGCTTGGCATCCCCACAGAGCTTTACACTGCCCTTTTTGCCATTGCGCGTATATGCGGCTGGTGCGCCCACAGAATTGAAGAATTAACAACAAGCGAAAAAATCATCAGGCCGGCATACAAATCGGTAGTTTCAGGCAGAAAATTTATCCCACTTGAGGAAAGATAAGCTTTATTTTACTAACACGAGGTTTTAAAAATGCGTCGAATAGTCAGCAAGGTTCAAAGCGCGGTTGAACATTATAATATGATAAAAAACGGCGACAGAATTGCCGTTGGTGTTTCGGGCGGTAAAGATTCTGTTTTGCTCTTGTGCGCACTTGCAGAACTTAGGCGATTTTACAAAAACAAATTTGAAATTGAAGCCGTAACACTTGATATGAAATTCGGCGACACTGAGGGTGATTTCAGTCAAATCAAGGAACTTTGCCAGAGGCTCAACGTGCACTACACCATAAAGCCCACCGATTTGTGGAAAATCATTTTCGAAATCCGCAAAGAAAGTAACCCCTGCAGCCTATGCGCAAGGATGAGGCGAGGCGCGCTGCACGATTTAACCAAGGAACTCGGCTGTAATAAAATAGCGCTTGGGCACCACCTTGATGATGCAGTTGAAACCTTTTATATGAACATCTTTAACGGTGGAAATATTGGTTCATTCTCACCTGTTTCTTACCTATCGAGAAAAGATATTTATATGATAAGGCCTTTAGTGTTTTTAACCGAAAGGGATGTTACCAACGCCTCTGCCAGGCTTCACCTACCGATAGTTAAATCAAAATGCCCTGCCGATGGCAACACCGAAAGGACCAATGTTAAAGAGTTAATAAAAAACCTTGAACAAACCTACCCCGATATTAAGGATAAAACCTTTAAGGCAATGCAAAGAGCCGGCATTTCAAACTGGTAATAGCAAATTTAGGGGTTGCAAAAAACATAATCTGCAAAAAAGCCCATAAAAACAGGCGAATAAAATGCGATAGAAGTGAAAAATCGAAACTTCTATCGCATTTTTTGTTTTTTTACATCTTATTCACCCAAGCATATTGCAAATTATTGTTAATAGATGGTTTGAATGATAGCGGATTTATCACCTCCCTCGTCAGAGAAAGGTGGGAGTGCTATTATCTATTTAGTTAAATAAACAACAATTTAGTTTTTTACAGCCCTTTTTATTTTACTTAGATCATAAATAGTTGTTTTTTGTTGGTAATTGTTGCTTTTAATTAAACACTGTGCTAAAATAATAATAACAATATTTTTACATCAAACTAATCTTTACTATAATGCTTGAAGCCTCAGAACGGAGATTATTATGAACAACTCGCTTTCTATACTTTTAGTTGAAGATGATTCAAACGCTTGCGAAACAATTGTTAATATTGTTGAAAATTCCGAAGACCTTGCTTTAACCGGTGTTACAAACAATTCTATAAGGGCGACCGAGCTTATAACCGACACCTTGCCTGATGCTGTTATTCTCGATTTAGAGCTTCACGTTGGCAATGGAAGCGGTTTGGACGTTTTAAAGGCGCTATCTGAAATGAATTTAAGTAAAATCCCCTACATATTGATTACCACCAATAATTCAAGCCCCGTTACCTATGAGGCCGCGCGCCAAATGGGGGCCGACTTTATTATGTATAAGCACGAGCAAGACTATTCAGAGCAAAAGGTGCTTGATTTTTTAAGGCTTATTGCCCCTGTTATTAGGGCCGGCAGCAATAAAGGCGCTAAACTAAATTCCACCCCAGAAACCCCTGAACAACAAATCAAGAGAATAACCAAAAGAATCATTACCGAGCTTAATTTAATCTGTATAAACCCAAAAGCCGTTGGATACAAGTATCTTGTAGATGCAATAAATATGGTTATTAGGGACGACACACAAAACATTTGCTGTAAAATAGGCAACAAATACGGCAAAACCGAAAGCAGCGTTGAAAGAGCTATGCAAAACGCCATTAACCGCGCGTGGCAATCTGCACCGCTTGACGACCTGCTCACCAACTACACAGCCCATATAAACTCAAACAAGGGCATTCCCACTATTACCGAGTTTATATTTTATTACGCTAACAAAATAAAAAGCGATTATTAAAAGCACAAGCCGCACATAACGTGCGGCCTAATGCTAACTTACAGATTAAATAAATGACATATAAAATAAAAAAGCCCCTTCATACTTTCGCCTCCCCTCATTTTAAGATTAAAAAAAGGGCAGGTAAAATTATATTTGTTCTTGTGGGGTGTTTTTTGTTGATTTATGGAGGGTAGCTAATGATTAGCGTTGCTATTAAATATCTACTACTTTGTTTTTGTTGTTTAACAGTTTTTGCAAAGCTTTTAAATATCATCTCAACCAAACAAATACGTTTATTAAATATGATATTTTCAATTCTTTTTGCCTCAAGCGCGGTTATATTACGCACATATTTTAAAGATTTCAGCATTTTATTTTTATATGTACTTTTGTTAATATATATACATATTGTTTATAAAAGAGATGGAAATATCACGATAACATCTTCAATTATCGCTTTTGGAATTAGCTTTTGTTTGTTTACTGTTTCTGTGTTTCTTATAGCGCCAATTGCATTCATTTTTAACTCAAAATATAATGATCCTATATTAATTGGCGTCACCAACTTGCTTGCGGGCATAATTGAAAACATTTTGGCATTTCTGATTTTTAAAATTAAAAGACTAAAAAACGGAATGCCTTTTTTACTTAAAAAAGGTGATAGTGATGTTGGTGTTTTGATTTGCGTAACTCTGCTAATTATTGTAACTTTCATCACTGAAAAAACTCAAAATAGCATTAAGGCAATTTGCCTTTTAATTTTGCCTTTGCTCACCTTAGCAATCTACCTATGGTGGCGAAAAAAGCTCTATAGTGATTATCTTAAAAAATTAAAGGAAAATGATATTATAGAACTGCAAAGCACCATAAAAGCCCAAGA
>JAZNGF010000070.1:0-8219 GCA_045576295.1 Acutalibacteraceae bacterium
TTTCATCATTTTCTTTGCTTTTTAGCATATCTTTATACCCTAAGATATCAATATAAAGTATAAAACCAGTCTTCTTTTTCATATGCATCCCTTTCTTATCCTTAGCTAAATTACTATAAGTCCAAAAGTTCATTTCTCAAAAGGTGTACCTTTTGGAGTTATAATTTTTTATTAAGTTATATTCTCTAACCTTTCTATAAAATGTAGATTTCGAAAGCCCCGTTGCCTTTAAAACTTCAGAAATAGCTATCTGTCCATTTTCCCATTTTGTAATATAATTTTCAAAACTGTCTGGCATCGAAATCTCCAGCCTGCCGAATTTAACCCCTTTAGCATTTGCAGCTGCAATACCCTGTGCTTGGCGCTTCTTTATGTTTTCGCGCTCATTTTGCGCCACAAATGAAAGAATCTGCAAAACAAGGTCTGCAATAAAAGTTCCCATAAGATTACCTCCTTTGCCTGATCATATTTTGCAATGTTAGAGCTATTTTTGTTTTGAGATAAAATTGAAATTATGAAACACGTGTTAGTCATATCAATACATTCAAGTGCAAAGCCATCCAGCAGCAATGCTTGACTATTCGTTACGAATATGATATATTTAAATCGGTGATATTATGGAAAAGAGAATTGCAAATATTATTGTAGGAAACGCCGGAGGAACAGCTGGGAAGAACTCAAAAACATACAAGGTTGCGCTGCCTTCTAAATGGGTGGGCGAATTAAATTTAGATAGTGAAAAAATCGAACTGGGGTTTGACGGCGAAAAAATAACTATTTCGCGCCACCTAACATTTGATGAATTTATTGAACACAAGAAAAACAGCAACCATAAACTGAAATTAATTAAGTTTTACAATAAAAAGAAAATCTGCACCAAAATTTGTGCAGACTTTACTGATGAAACAATAGCAGTTAAGAATTATACCGATAATGTTGTTAAAACCGCATTTGGCAGAAACGAATTGCCCTCTTGGCAAGATTTTTTATCCTTTTTAGATGAGCGGTGTGTGCCTGAAAGCCGCAGTGGAATTAGAGAATATCTCGAAGCAATCGGAGTAGACGCATATGACCCGATTAAAATAATAGAAAAAACACAGGGCAAAATGGCAGAAGATGAGCAGTGGATAGAGCTGGAGGAAATATAGATGGCCGTTAAATTAGTAAGTAACGAAAAAGTTGCAGAAACTTCATCAAAAGGTAATCAGGAAAAATGGTTTGATAAAGATTCAAACAAATGGTTTAAAGTCGACCAATTTGGATACGAGGCGTTATCTGAGGTACTTATATCACGCTTGCTTCAAAAAAGTAACATTGAAGCAACCACCCCGTTTTCGTTTGTAAAATATAATATGGAAATCATCAACATTCACGGAAGAGACCGAACCGGTTGCTCAAGTGAAAATTTCTTAAAAAATGGGCAATCTTTAATAACCATCAATCACCTTTTAAGTCGTGAGATAGGCGGCTCTCTAAAAGAAAAGCTCGAAAAGATGAGCAGCGATAAAAAAAGAATCGCATACCTTGCAGAAGCTACAATAGATTGCACAGGGCTCAAGGAATTTCCAAAATATTTAACCTTACTTTTTGAAATTGATGCCCTTTTTCTTAACGATGACAGACATCTTAACAATATTGCCGTTATTGAGCAAAACGGGAAGTTCGCCTACTGCCCGATTTTTGATAACGGCGCAGGGCTTCTATCTAACACTCGTTATTCACCGATGGATATAAAACCCATGAGCTTAATAAAAACTACTCTCGCCCGCCCTTTTAACACAAGCTTTACAAGGCAAATGAACACTACACGGTCGCTCTATGGCAAGCAATTACAAACACCCGTTTTTTCTAAAGAAGAAATCACTGCTGAATTAAATGATATTCTCGATTATTATCCTCAAAGGGATAAAGGAATAATAACTGATAGAGTGCTCGAATGCATTTTATATAGGCAAAAATTCAATTAACAAATTTAAACAATATAGTTGCAATTAACAGGAGGTACGTAATGGCTTTAGTAAAAGAATATCAAATAGGAAACACAAAAATCAAGGTGTACGACGATGCATACAAGAACAATACCCCGGAAGATAATCAGAGAATAATAGATAGGGTATCAGAAATTTATACGAGGTCATTGTATTCGCAAATGAATAGAAAAAAACAGGATAATACTATGTTAAGCAAATAATAATTTGCAAGTGTATCTTTTTTGCCGATACATATTTATGTTGAATTTTTGTATTCACATTTTTAAGAATCTACATAAAGTCAAGGGTTTTCACACTTACAATCTGATGGTACCAAAGAGCTCGCACACCTTGAGATGGTGGGCAGCATAGTTTATCAGCTAACGAGAAACTTAAGCGAGGAGGATATTAAAACCGCAGGGTTTGATGCTTATTTTGTTAACCACACAAGCGGCATTTATCCTTCGAGCGCCGCAGGCGTGCCCCACACCGCAGCATATATTCAGGTTAAAGGCGACCCGATAACCGACCTGCACGAAGACCTCGCCGCCGAACAAAAAGCGAGAACCACCTATGATAACATCCTTCGCTTTTGCAGTGATGACCCAGATGTACGCGATGTAATCAGATTTTTAAGGCAACGCGAAATTGTGCATTACCAACGTTTCGGCGAAGCACAACAATCGAAGTGGAATGACAACGGCAGAGCAGCTGACAAACCGCTTGAAATCAGGCTTTTTTAACACAATCCATTATACATAAAAGGAGGAATTTTAATGAAGCTGTTTAAGTTTATTGTTATGCTGATTTTGCTTTCGATTACACTATGGACAGGCTATCTTGCACTTTTATATAAGGTCGCAATAGCAACAGGTACGTTTTTTATATGTTTAGGTATCACCTTGTTTGTCGCTTGTGATGGCGACATTCAAAGAAAATCGAATTAAACAATTTTTTTATAGAAAAAGAATAGCTATAATTAACCTACAAATTCTCAATTAATTGTTGATTTGTAGGTTAATTTATGATATACTATTAGTAGTCAGGAGGCTATGATATGAGAGATATTATTTTTGAATACAAAGAATTGCTTACATCAAAACTTGAGATTGAGCAAAAACTTGCGATTTTACCAAAGGGATATATTTCTAAAAAGACGATTGGCGGTAAGCAGTATTTATATTTACAAACCCGTAACGGCGATACAATTGAGAGTAAATATATTAAAGTAGAAGAAGTTGAAGAAATAACCAATCAACTAGCTTTAAGAAAAGAATACGAAGCAGAGTTGCCCGAAGTTATATTAAGACTTGCGGATATTGAAACCGCCGCTGAATTGTTGGATAAAGCATTACTTCGCAAACTAAAAATGTTAAAGCTCACAAGCGGTATGGATAGCATATCTGCTGACGAAAAAGAGAAACGAATTTCCTTTTCTGATGCTATGACTTCAATCGAGGGTGTTCCCGTAAGTGATAGGGTTAAAAACGACCTTGCCAATTGGAAAAACGGAAATATAACATTCTTGTCTGTTTTTGAGCAAACTCTTAGAAGATACGGTTTTGTAACGGAGGTATAACAAATGCGTGACCCTTATTTATATGATGACGTTAACGTGCTTAAAAATTTAGCAGACATAAAAGATAGTGAATTGCTTCGCAAAGCGGAGGCTGACATTACCAGTCTTGCTATGGCTGCAATCTATGATTATAAATATGATAAATTCAATACCGAAACCTTGCAGGATATTCATCGCAATATCTTTGGACAAATATTTGATTGGGCAGGAGAATTCCGTACTATTCAAATGGTGAAATACGAAGATGTTCTCGGTGGCGATACCGTTCGCTATGCATACCCTAAGGAAATTAAAAAGCAACTTAATGAGGCTATGAAAGAAACCGCAAAGCTCAAAAGAACCGGCGATAATGATAAGGATATTGTTTTCAAGCTTGTTCGCATAATTGCAAGTATTTGGCAAACACATCCCTTCCGTGAAGGCAATACAAGAACTGTTATGGTGTTCGCTGTACTACTTGCAAAATCGTTAGGATTCGATGTTGAACACGAAATATTCAAAACAAACTCTGCATATGTCCGAAATGCTCTCGTTTGGGCATCTCAGGGTATTTATTCTAAATATGAATACCTTGAACGCATCTTCTTCGATGCCATTCTCGGCGAAGATAACGAAACCAATACCCCCACCGAAACAAAATCAAACAAATACGATACTATTGGTGAGTATAAAGTTAAAGATTATAAAGAAAGACCACATGAGTATACAGAAGAGTAAAGGTCTTGGAAAGAAGTGTTATTGGAAAGTAAATATTGAATAATAAGAACCAAATAAGGAGTATGATTTATGATAGTTAGTAAAGTGCGCAACGGCTCTTTATTGCAAATTATTGCACGAGAAGGCAAAATTGCTTATAATAAGCTTAAAAAGGAATATTGTGTTCCAACGCCTCCAGGTGTGATTTCAGGCAATAATGTTATGTTCGATCGTGATTTGAAAACATTGGAATCTGAAGGATGCATCCACATAGATGATGATATAATTACTTTTATTACCTGGTAAGTTATTATAAGATAATTATTAACGCAGTTGTTCTTTGTAAAATGGAAATTGCGTTTTTGTTTTCTTGAAAGTCGTAATTTTTGTTCCTTATAAAAGAGTATGAAATAGGTAACACAACGATTAAAGTATATGATGATGCATATTGGCTTATGTGTTAATATTCTCTTGGCATAATAATTCCTCCTATGGTAGAATAAAGTATCTACCATAGGAGGGTTCTTTTTTCTATCGCCCGTTTTTACTGGACTTGTTCAAGAGCTGGGTGTGTTTTTTGATTATAATTAATATTAATATAAATCAATTATCTGTTAAATATTACGCATAGGTAAACACTCGGTAAACGCGTTTGCCGCCTTATTGTCTGCGCACATTGCCTGTGCATATGCATTAACTGGATTGTTATTATTTTTTGATTTTGGAATAATAATAGCATTCAAAATTATAATAAATGCTATTATTGCACATACCACCACCGCAATAATATTAACAATCATTTTATTTTTTTTCGTTTTTTTATCAATTTCATCACGTATCTCTTTGGCTCTATTCTCAATCCTTATACGGTCAATTTCCAGCTTGCGCTCACGTTCCAAGCGTCTTTCTTCATCCTTAGCTTTGATTTCTTCAATTCTTTTTTGGCAAACAGTTACCTGCTCATCGGTATCCTTCCAACCGTGAATTGTTTCAAAGAGCTTGAGCGCATTCTCATAACACGAGATTGTTTTCCCGGTCATTTTTGATTTTGCTTCAATAAGAATATTGTCTTTTCGTACAGCATCAGCTTTTTCGTAGTATTCTTGCGCAAGAGTATTCGAATCTTGATAATCCTTAACAGACTCAAACAACTGAGCTATGTGTAGATATGCATTTTCTGTGTTTGCCGAATGAATTGCATCTTTTGCGCGTTTATAAATCCCCTCAACACGGGCTTTCTCGTTTCGTACATTAATGTGCTCAATGTAACCGGCAAGTGTATCTTTAAGTTTTTCATCTGCAAAGCGTACTACTTTTTGATAATTACTACTATCGTTAAAAGGGTCCGCACAATTTATTAATTGGTCCTGAGTTTTGACTTTTTTCTCTACCAACAACTTACCAAGATACGCCTCAGAACATTCCGGATCTATGTCTAAAATCTTTTCACAATACTCATCTGCACTGGCCCAATCCCCGTCTTCAAGGAACATAAAAGCGCGTTTCAATAGCGGTGCAATATTGGCGTTGCCGCCTGTAACAACCGTTTCTTTAACAATAGCTGGCACCGGCTCGTCTACTTGGGTTATTTTTTTAATACCTCGAATAAGATCTTGCATAAAACCAAGCTTTGACATATCCTGCGCCTGCAGGTGGGAGAATTCTTCGGGCAGATCGTAAGGGTCCATATCTTTATATGCAGGAATAAGCATCTTTTTCTGCCCCTGCTTAATAAGAGCAAGGTAACGGCTCCATTCGTTTTTAACCCAAACTGCGCTAAAGTATTCAGGTTTGGTGCCAAGAACCACCATAACCTTAGCAGAGTTTAATGCCGCAAAGATATACGGTTCATAAGCAGAACCAAGCTTATCTTCAAGGGTAATGCGGGCAAAAAACACCTTAAAACCTTCTTGAACAAGCTGGTGATAAAGGTCATTAGCCAACACACTGTCAGGAGTGCGCCGACCGTTATTATCGGTTTCCTTATAACAAACAAACACATCAAAAGGTTCTTCTTTTTGCGATATTGCAAGTATACCCTTTTGAATTTCATTTATTGCCTTGGCTTCCCCTTCGTAAATTGATTTTTGATAACTATCGGCATACTGCAGGGCAGACTTGTAGTTATCATCATCAAAAATCGAAGTGAACTGCGCGCGGTTTACGGTTGGTATTCTTTTGCGTGTTGCAGGATCTTCAACATACTCAATACCATAGCGGCAAAGAACCAACGACCAATAACTTTCAGCATCAGTGCTGTCTTCATTCAAAACCTGTTCATAAATGGACATCGCCTTATCGAACTCGTTGTTTCGGCGAAAATGGTTGGCTCTATCATATAAATTTGCCTTGCGGTCATCACCAAGCTTCGGCAAGGTTTGCATGGTACCGCAGTACTCGCAGGTTGCAACAGTTTCATTACCTATAATTTCAAGTGATCCACCACACATTTTACATTTAAAAATCGCCATTATCCATACCTCCAAAATTCATCTTAAATTTACAATTGCACTCAGCACAAATTACATTTGAATCATCATCCGCTTGCCACTTCATATAACAAAGCTGTGCACCGCAATTTGGGCATAAAACATCATAGTATTCCTCAGCATCTAAAACGATCGAGTCATCTATCTCTGCTTGTTTTTGGCGTTCCTCTTCTTCTAAACGAATTTTTACAGTTTCTTCTGCTACCAGTTGCGAAATTCTCTCTTGAATAGACTCTTCTGCTTTTTCAAGTAATATCTTATGTTCATCAGCGCCGAAGCGAAAAACTTTTGAATAGTTTTTGCTATCCTTTATACTTGTTGAAAGTTCGGCAAGTTCTTCTATAGTATGGCATTTAAACTCTATCAATAGTTTATATATGTAAGCCTCAGGATTTTCTGGATCTGTGTTCAACACCCTTTCACAAAAACTGTCTGCTTTGTCAAACTCTTCATCCTCAAGAAAAAGAGCAATTCTCTTTAACAAAGGGGCAACCGTATTTGCAGCTTGGGTTGAAATGGTATTAATCGGCACATTGTGCATTTGGCTTTCCAACGATTCAACGTTTATAACCTTTTTAATACCCCTTACAACATCATTAATGAACCCGATTTTTGACATATCCTGGCTCTGCAAATGAGCGAATTCATCGGGCAATTCATAAGCATCCATATCCTTATAGCAAGGGATAAGAAGCTTTGAACGATCGGTCTTCATAAGTTTTAAATATCTCGACCATTCGTTGCGAACCCAAATCGCGTCAAAATATTCAGGTTTAGTTCCAACTACAAGCATTACCTTTGCAGAATTAAGCGCAGCAAATATGTACGGTTCATATTCTAACCCCAATTTATCTTCAAGGGTAATAGCCGCATAGAACACCTTAAACCCTTCTTGCGTTAACTGGTAATATATATCATTAGCAATAGTGCTGTCAATCGTGCGCTTACCGTTTTCATCCGTTTCCTTATAACAAATAAATACATCAAATGGCTTTTCGTTATTAACAATGTTCAAAATGTTCTTTTGAAGTTTATCAATCACAGTTGCTTCTTCTAAATAAAGTTCTCTTTGCAATGCGTCTGCATTCTCTATAGCAGCAAGGTAATCCACATCGCTAAGAACCGCTTCATATAGAGTTCGATGGCACGTTGGAACCCTTTTATAAGTTTTGGGATCTTCAACATACTCTATTCCATACTTGCACAACACAATTCCCCAATGGGCTTCTGCTTCGGTGTTATCAATATCAAGAATTTTTTCATAAACCTGCTCCGCTTTGTCAAATTCACATTTAAGGCGCAAGTTATTAGCTCGGTTAAAAAGGTTATATACAACCTCCTCGCCCGATTTTGATACCGTTTGCTTAGTACCGCAATATTCACATTCAGCAACAGTAACTCCCTCTTGTATTTCAAGGTTACCACCGCACATTTTACACTTAAATATCGCCATTTTGTTGCCCCCTTTACCGCATAAAATTAGTT